>CAVUVM010000003.1:0-368929 GCA_963744935.1 uncultured Acidimicrobiaceae bacterium | reverse complement strand
CGCTCCCGAATGGCCTTGATGTCTCAAGCTGGGAGGCGAACGCCGACGGAGTCCGATGAGCGGGTTCCGGGCCACCTGGAGTGCTCACAAGGCTAATGCCTGTGTGCGTACTGGCGAGGCAGGCCTCGCTCGGGTTCCACTCGCTGCAGGTCGAGCCAGACGTTGAGCGAGGACGGGTCGAAGCGTACAAAGCGACCCACCTTGAGAAATGGGATCCGCCGCTCGGCCACCAGGCGCTGGACCTGACGTCGGGTGACACCGAGCGTCCGGGCGACAGCTTCGATGTCTAACAACGGTGCTTCGATTGTCGGCGTCAGCGGTACCGGCATGTCCGGCCGTCGATTCTTGGGTCCCATGTGCATGCTCCTCCAGATCGAGGAGAACGTCTCCTCTACCTATATAGAGCCGCTGGGAAACGCGAAATGGGACAACATGGAGGTCAGAGCCTCATAGACCTTCGCTAAATCGACGTCTGAAATGTCCGTTTTGAGACCGAACGCGATGGCGCCATGCCCGCGATCGCAGAGTCCTTCGCGTTTTGCCGATCATGACACTGCGCATCCCGCACAACAACGAAGGCAGCGACGATGTCGAGTCAGGAAGCAAGAACAACACAGCACAACAACGAATAGAACAAGACAGGGAACAACGCCGAAATCAAAGAAATTCTGGCATCGCGCCAGTTCAGACCCCAGATGTCCTCGTTCTTCTGTACTGCTTCAAGCCGCAGGGCCATCGGCGGCGGCTCCGCCGCCGCCTCGGCCGGCGGAATGCCGGCTTCAAGTTCACTGTTCCGGAGGGTGTCTTGGACTGCAGACCCCTGCCCATACCGAATCAGGCACCATGGGGATATGGAGTTGCCCCAGATAACGCCGGGACTGAGGCAGCTATGAATTCGGCTCTGAAAGTGCTCCCGACGTATCACGAGACCATCAGCGCTTGCTCAACCAGACGGGCCATCTCTTGCTGCCCGGCGACGGTCGGGTGGTATGGAACGCCATTCGATGCGACCAAGCCAGCAACCCATTTGTTCGTGCCCCTGGCACACGGCCCATGTGTCGCTCCGAGGACGTAGGGGTCCGCGAGCCGCACGTTGTCGGCCCTGGAAACACTTGCGAAGGCCTGCTCCAGTCGGGCGCCTATGGATCCGACCAGATGCGTCGAAGCGGCGTTGAAGTGCAAAGCCGGGCACACGGCGGGGGGCACCAGCCGAGGATAGGTGACGAGGACGATCGTGGTTTTAGGAGCCTTGGCCCGCACGGCCTGAATGAGTTCGGTCAGCGAATGTGGGAGTGCGTGGAAGGCAGGGTCAACCTGGGCCGAGTTGGTAGTCGTCGCGGACGTTGAGTTGGGCGCTCCACATTGGAAAGCCGTGCCGGTGTAGTTGACATCATTCCCGCCAATGGTCATCGTTACCAAACGAGTCTGTGCGGTGATCGCGTCGATTTGAGGGGGCGTTGAACCCTGCGACGTACTGAGCGCATTGGCAATAACCGCTCCTCCGCAGCTCACGTCATCGAGCTGTAGATGGAGTTTGGCCGCAACCAAGTGAGGATAGTCGAGCAGCGATCGCCCGCAAGCCCCGGCTCCCGGTTCTTGTGGCTGGATCCCGAAGCCCGCTGCGTACGAGCTACCGATCGCCACGTATTGCGAACCAGGTGGTACATGGTGGCTTTGCGACGCATTCGAGGCGGCCGCAAATATCCACTGAGGCAGAAGAGTTAGCAAAACCAATGCCGTGAAGAGCAGCCACGCTCGACCCACATTCGTGCTCTGCATCGTTCAAAGCCCCACGATGGTCACCCAGCCCACGCCGCCCCGTTGGCGCACGTCGCCGCACCGCCGGAGACGGAGGCGGGTGTGCGGGACGTCCAGAAGCGCGCGGACAGCTGCCTGTTCCTCACATTGGATGCAGCCCATGAGTGGGCCGTTGTCACTCCGTCGTGACGGCCTGGAGGACGTCCAGTCTTGCCGCGCGGCGCGCGGGCCAGGCTGCGGCCGCTGCCCCGGCAAGGGCCGCCACCAAAGCCAGGACGATCAACTCGGCGATCGGCACAGCGACCTGAGTTACTCCTTGGGAGCTCAGGGCACGGACCGCCGCCACGCCGAGCACCAGGCCGAGGACGAGCCCCTCGAATACACCGAGTACCGAGACAATCGCTGCCTCGACCCGTACCGTCATGCGCAGCTGTCGGCGTGTCATGCCGACCGCTCGAAGCAGCCCGAGTTCTCGGGTCCGCTCGTAGATGGACAAGGCCAGGGTGTTGGCGATTCCGATGAGTGCAATGACGACGGCGAGGGCAAGAAGGGCATAGGCGAGATTCAAGATGACGTTCACCGACTGGGCCTCTTGTGCTTTCAACTGAGCTTGGTCCAACAAAGACGCGTTCGGATAGGGGGCGAGGACACGATCGATGGCAGTCCGACCAGCTGAGGGTGACACCCCGGGCGCCAGCTTCAGGTAGATCTGGTAGTCGAGATTCTGCGAGAAGTTCGTGGCTGCCGCGAGTGGGAGGTTGTAGTCACCGACGTAGTGGTTCGCCCCGAAGATGACCTGGACCGTGAAAGTCTTCCGCCCCGTCGTCGGAAACGTCACATCGACGGGGCTGCCGAGATGCAGGTGATGCTGCGTCGCCACCGGTTGTGAGATTGCGACTCCGGTGGCGGTGACCGAGGAGAAGCTCCCCTGCTTGACATTGAGGTTGAAGAGGGCATCTGCCTTGTTCAGATCTGATGCGTAGACGATGGTGGTCGCACCGTAGATCTGCGCATAGCCGGCATGGACGCCCGTCAAGCTCGATACCTGGGGGAGCGCAGCCAGCGAGCGCTCGACCTGTGGGCTGAGGCCATTGGCGCTGACTGGCGTCCCGCCGCTGGAAACCACGAAGTCCGCCTTCATGGTCGAGGTAATGGCCGCATTGGCCGACGCCCTGATGGACGAGGCGTAGATGGCGACGACGGACATGAGGGCCACCCCGATCATGAGTGCCGCGGCCGTGGTCGTGGTCCGAGACGGGTTGCGCATGGCGTTCTCGCGAGCCAACTGGCCTGTGGCTCGACGGGCGAACGGAAAGCCCAAGGCCCGGATCACCGGCTCCGAGACCAGCGGCCCGAGGCGGTGCAAACCGAGGAGGACGAACACGGCACCGGCCCCAACCAGAATGATCGGGGCCTTTTCATGGAAGAACGTCCCGGCGACGATGAGAGCGAGGCCGAGGATCGTCCAGCGAACGCCGCGCCGCAGACGACCGGCGCTCGGACGCTCGGCAACCGGTGCTTCCGTCTGCATCGCGACCATCGGCGGGACGCGCGCCGCCCTCCGCCCCGGAATCACCGCGGACGCCACGGTGATGGCGGTTCCCACCACGAGGGCGACGATCACGGTTCGCAGACCGACGACCATTCCGGTGGCCGGAATGGGAATTCCCAGCGCGCTGAGCCCAGCTCGCAGGGCGAACGCCAAGCCGATTCCAGCCCCGAGGCCGGCGGCTGCGGCCACGATCCCGACGACCAACGATTCGCCAAGCACCGACCTTGTGACCTGGCGCCTGCTTGCCCCCACGGCGCGTAGCAGTGCGAGCTCGTGGGTGCGTTGGGTGACGACTATGGAGAAGGTATTGAAGATGATGAAAGCCCCGACCAACAGTGCCACCGCAGCAAAGGCCAAGAGGAAGTTGTCGAAGCCGCTGAGCGACTGGCTCACTGCATTCTGGCCCTCCTGGGCGACCGTCTGACCGCTGACGACCTCGAGGGTTGGGTCGTGGATTACTGCTTGGATGTTGTGGACGAGCGTCGACTGGGAGACCCCGGGCTGCCCCTGGACGTCGATCTGGTCGACCTTGCCCGGCTGGCCGAGCACGCGGGCGGCTGTGGGCGGAGCGAACGCCGTGATGGTTGCTCCGAGCGGACTCGAGGCCGTGCCCCAGGTGGCGATGCCGACGACGGTGTACGTGGCCGGTGGAACTTGGGTGAGAACCTTGACCTTGTCACCCACCGCGAAGTGGCCCACGTCGGCCGAGTGCTCGTCGATGACCACTTGTGAGCTCGTGCGGGGCGGTTGGCTACCGGGAAGCAGCCGCAGCTGGTTGAGCGCAGGGTTGTCGATCCAGGCCATGCCGAGCGTGGGCGGCCCGGTGCCCTTGCTCCCGATCAGCTTCCCGTTGGGGCCGACGAGCTGGGCGTAGCCGCCGATGTCCCCGGCGACCGCCTGGACACCCCGGGCGCGAGCCACCGTGGCCTCGAGGGAGGCGTCGATGCGTTGGCCTTGGTGGGTGAAGTTGGCGGTCGGCTGGAAAGCCTGCTTGGCACGGACGACGGCTCCGGTCGACTGATAGATCTGGTTGTAGAGCCCGTTGAAGAGGGATTGGATGGTGTCGGTGAGGATGAGGGTGCCCGACATGAAGGCCACGCCGATGAGCACCGCCAGCGCGGTCATCGCGTAGCGGGCTCGGTGGGCTACCGCCCCCTTCAGGGTGAGACGCCACACGGCTCAGCCCTCTGCGGCCCGAGCCTCGGGGACCTCTTCGGCGCCGAGGTCGCGGATGGCCTCGAGTATCCGATCGGGCGAGGGGTCGATCAGCTCGCGCACCGGACGCCCATCGGCCAAGAAGAGCACCCGATCGGCGAAGGCGGCCGATCGAGGATCGTGGGTCACCATCACGACGGTCTGCCCATATTGATCGACCGCGTCGCGGATCCGTGTGAGCAGCTCGACGGCCGCCTTCGAGTCGAGGTTCCCCGTGGGCTCGTCGGCGAACACGATGGCAGGCCGCGTGACGAGCGCACGGGCTACCGCGACACGTTGCTGTTGGCCACTGGACAGCTCCGAAGGCCGGTGGCCCATCCGCTCCGCGATCCCGAGCGATGCGACCAGTGCATCGACCCACGCTCGGTCCGGCTTACGCCCGCCCAGCGTCAAGGGCAACAGCACGTTCTCGGCGGCGGTGAGGGTCGGCACGAGGTTGAACGCCTGAAAGACGAAGCCAATGTGCTCGCGGCGGAGAAGGGTCATCGCGTCGTCGTCCAGCGTCGCGAGATCGGTATCGCCCAGCATCACCCGACCTTCGTCGAGCACATCCAGTCCGGCCAGGCAGTGCAGAAGCGTGGACTTGCCACAACCCGAGGGACCCATGATCGCGTTGAACCGGCCCGGCCAGAACTCCACGCTGATGCCGTCGAGGGCCCGTACTGCGACTTGGCCCTTGCCGTAGACCTTGACCCCGTCGATGATCCGGGCGGCCGGCCCTTCAGCGGGCGCCGTGGCATGTCGCGGCTTGGAGACAAGAGTGGTCATTGGTCCCCACTCACCTGTGGGTTCTGCTTCTTCTCGTTGAGGAGCTGACTGGTGCTGAACGCGGCGCCGCAGGACTTGCACTGATGGCTCTTGGTGGCCAGCGTCAGCAGCGACACGGGCCCGCGGAGCTTTCTCCCCATGCGAATCGGATGCAGCGTCCCCTCGCTCCCACAGAGCGGGCAGATCAGGCTGTTCGCGCCAGAGTCATAACTGGCCATGGTTCGCCTCCTTTCCCTCGAGGCGAACGAACTCAATGTTGAGCGTCCTCCACCCGAACACGCGGAAATAGAGGAGAAGGTCCCGAAGATGTGGGCAAGACTTCCCGCCGGAAACGAGACCACCATGCTCGTTCGACGTATTACGCCGTCCGACGTTTGCGCGTTCAGTAGGTGACGTAGCGGAGAGTTGCGTTGGGAGGACGTGTGCCGGTGTGGGTGTCGCCCAGGACGCGGCAACACCGGCCACCGGGGGACTGGGGCCCATGAGACGACGGCTCCGTGTCCGGCACCCCCGATTTGCCCCGCGGCAGTCTCGACTGGGCTTCCCTCACGTAGCCGTGGACCTTTGGCCCTATTGAAGCCCTCCAATGAGAGCGAGGCTGAAGTTAGTTCTCAGGAAAAGAGGGCAGGCGGTGAGCAACGAGGCGAAGCCTGTCAGTGGTGAATCGTCGCCAGTAGGTGGCACGGCCGCGTTCAGGGCATCACTGCTCTCTCCATCCATCGGTGGATCAACCGCTCGCCACGCTCTCGTCGACTCGGCAAAGGAGCCGGTGAGGAGGAGTGGCCATGGCTAGGCAGTCGGTGCGGGTCAGGTTCGCAAGCTACCGCGGGGGGATACCAGGTCAGGAGAGGCAGAGCAGTGGGAAGGGGAGTCTCCATTTCGGGCCGAAGGGTCTTTACGTCTCGGACCCAAAGGTCCTCGGAACCACCGTCCTTGGAGTCAAGTACGGTCGGGTTGACCTGGACAAGATCTCTTCGATTGGGATCGGGAAGGGGACCGGTCAGGACAGCGTCGCACTGACCGTTCATATGAACGAAGGCGCGGCGGGTCACTACGAGATTCAAGAGCTGCCTCGGGAGAAGGTATTTGGGCTTCTCCAACCCGTCGCCACCGAGCTGGGTATCCGGATCAGCGAAGAATCGATGCCCAGCCCAGAGATCCGCGAGGAAACGGAACCATGACCGTAGCAATGTGTCGTGATCACTGGCCAGTGGGTGCCCACAAACACCCTCACCGCACGACAATCCCAAGACCATCGTGGGTACTAGCAAAGAAGTCGGCACCATCACCAGATGATCCGAGCGATGGCCCGGGCTCAATCTCCCAGACTGCCCCAGTTCGCCGCCGGGGACTGGGTGCCACCGTGCTAAGTCTCAAGCAGGCACCATGGGGGCAGGGGATTCATGGCAACGGGCGGTCGGTCATCCGGCAGTGTCGGGCGATCAGTTCAGGGGCCGCCGGAGGAAATCCGCTGACTCTCAGTCACCGTCGAGTGAGCCAGGCTGTCACCCCGAACGACACGCCCAGCACCAAGAAGCATAAGTAGGTGAACAAGAAGGTACCGGGGTCGACCCCACCCAGTCGATCAGGGCCGAGGTGGTCGACGATGTCCCGGATAGTCAGGATGAGCCCGACCACGCCTACAAGGGCCAGCAACGACCCGGCCCAGGCCAGGGTTCGCAGCAGCGGGCGCAAGATCCTCACGTTGCCCCATGCGTACACGAGGCCGAGCAGGATCACTACGGCGAGGCCAGCCAGGATCTGTGTACCCCAGTAGTCGAAGTATCGTCCCGCCGTACTGAGACCTGCTGGGGCAAGCCGGAACGACTTCGGATCCACCCCGATCGTGCCGCCCAGCGCCCAGATGACCTTCATGACCCCGTAGCCGAGAGCCCCGCAGCAACCGAGGTAGGCCATCCGCCTAGCACGTTGTTGGCGACCCGTCCGCAGTCCGGAATCCCAATGGGTCGGACCCTCGGCCGCCTCAGCCTCCTTGGGTGCCACGCTCAGAGCCATGGGTACTCCGATCGGCTCGCGCCCCGTACCACCAGCGTTCCTCCGAACCGGACGACTCAATAGGGTCGGACGACCCTTGTTGGGCGTCCTCGGGGGGACCAGGGTGGAGGTGAAATCCACGAGAAGTGGGGGGTGCCGATGAGTTCGACTCTGGGTACCGAGAGAGCGACCGTGCCGACTGGTGGCGACAGCCCGGCGGCAGTCGTGGTCGACGGCCTCCGCAAGACCTATGGCGACATCGTCGCCATCGACGATGTTTCCTTCGCCGTCGCCGAGGGTGAGATCTTCGGCATCCTAGGCCCCAACGGTGCAGGGAAGACCACCACCGTCGAGTGTGTGATCGGACTGCGCACTCCTGACTCCGGCACCATCCGCGTCATGGGCCTGGATCCTCGGAAGGATCTCGATGCGCTGCATGCGATCGTCGGCGTTCAGCTTCAGGCCAGCGCGTTGCCAGGTCAGCTCAAGGTTGGAGAGATCCTCGACCTGTTCCACGCGTTCTACCGGGATCCCGCCGACCTGGACGAAATCGTCGAGGCCCTCCGACTCGACGACAAGCTGACCAGCTACTACCGGGCACTCTCGGGCGGGCTCAAGCAGCGAGTCTCGATCGCCCTTGCCCTTATCGGACGACCCAAGGTGGCCGTGCTCGACGAGATGACCACCGGGCTCGATCCCCAAGCCCGGCGAGACACCTGGGAGCTCATCGAGGCGGTGCGCGACCGTGGTGTGACCATCCTCCTGGTTCGCCTCATGGACGAGGCCGAGCGCCTGTGCGACCGGGTGGCACTCTTCGACCAAGGCAAACTTGTCGCCATCGACACCCCCGAGGGTTTGGCCGGACGGGCCGGTGTGGAGAAGCGGGTGCGCTTCGTGCCCTCTGGCCCCTTCGACGATGCTCTCCTCACCGGGCTGCCAGAGGTATCGCACGTCGAGCATGAGGGTGCACACGTCGATGTGACCGGATCGGGGGAGCTGGCCAACGTGGTCATCCTCACCCTGTCCGACGTCGGGGTGACTGCCAATGACCTGCACTTCGACACGGCCAACCTCGAGGATGCGTTCGTGGCCCTGACTGGTCGTCACATCCACGAGGCGGCTCCGGGGAGGGTTCACCGGTGAGCACCGTCGCCTCACTCCTTCCGGCCAAGAGGCCAAGGTCGGCTTTCGCGAAGCTGATGGAGAGCGAGACCAAGATGGCGTGGCGCGTGCCGATGGGGCTGATCTTGGGGGTGGCCATCCCGGTCCTCGTCTTGGTGGTCTTCGGCAACATCCCGGGAATGAACAAGTCCGAACACAAGTTCGGTGGCCTCACCTACTTTGATGTCTACTTCCCCATGATCATCGCCTTCTCGGTTGCCGTCCTCGCCCTGATCAGCCTGCCCACTCACCTGGCGAGCTATCGCGAGCAGGGCATCTTGCGGCGACTCTCGACGACGCCGGTGCCGCCGTCGTGGATGCTCGCTGCTCAGGTGTTCATCAACCTCGCCTTGGCGGTTGTGGCATTGACCATCGTCGTGGCCGTCGGCACCACCGCCTATGGCCTTGGTGCCCCGAAGCAGCTTGGCGGTTTCGTCCTCGCCTTGGTGCTGACCATCGCCGCCATGTTCGCGATCGGGTTATGGGTCTCGTCGTTCGCCCGAACGGCTGGTATGGCCGGCGGGGTCGGACAGTTGATCCTCTACCCGTCACTGTTCTTCGCCGGTCTGTGGGTTCCCCGCGAGGTCATGGCGCCGGTGCTCCGGGACATCAGCGACTGGACGCCCCTGGGAGCAGCGGTGGAGGCCCTCCAGGCCGCCATGCAGGGCGGGTTCCCTCCAGCGCGATCTCTCCTAGTGCTGGTCGCCTACGCCCTGATCTTCGGATTCCTTGCTGTCCGATACTTCCGGTGGGAGTAGCCCGACGGGCCGAGGTCGACGTCTGGAGGTGAGTTGGCATGGCGATCGAGATACGCGGTGAGCTTCCCTTGAAAGAAGTCCAACGAAGAGTGATTGCGGCACTGGGCCACCACTACAAGGTGACGACAAAGTCGGACTCAGTGATCAAGATCCGCCGCCTTCCCTTAGGGGATTAGCGGATAGGCCGTGAGTCCGGGCTCCACCGGTTGCGCCAGTCGATGAGCTTGGCGGTGATGAGCAGGGCGACGACCAGGCAGAGCTGGGCATGGCGGTGTCGGGTTCGCCGATCGGTGTTGCGACGGAGCTGGCCGTAGTTACTCAGCCACGAGTTGGTGCCTTCGACCACCCAGCGCAGCCCGAGCCGCATCGGTTGTTTGACGGAGGTGGTGATGTGTCTCGAGCGGAGTTGAATGTTGAGATCGTCGAGTCCGCGACCGGCGAGCTGGTCGCGGACTTTGGGATAGTCGTAGCCCCGGTCGAGGTGCAGGGTCTCGACCTCCTCGAGCAGCCCCGCACGTGCCAGGTCGTCGAGGGTGGGATCGAGCATCTTGACGTCGTTGCGGTTGGCGCCGTCGAGGGCCCAGCCGATCGGGATGCCGTGAGCATCGGTCGCGATCGACCATTTCCAGCCGAGTTTTGCCCGGTCGGTGGGGTTCTTGCCCGTGCCTTCGCCGCCACAGGGCGCCTTGTGCAAGGACCCGTCGAGCGCCACTTCGGAGAGATCGAGACCGATGATGCGGTCGTAGGCATGCACGGCGTGGCAGCGCAGGGCGTCGAACACGCCGGCGACGATCCACTCATCGCGGCGCGCTCGCAGCGTCGTGTCGGACACCTGGTACTCGAGGATCGCCTCGACACTCACCCACGAACAGCCGGTGACCAGGCGGATGAGGATCCCCCAGAAACACAACCGGTCCGAGACCCGGGGCCGGTGACAACCCAAAGGGTGCTTCTCAGGAGTCGAGGGGATCAGGGGCTCGATGACGGCCCAGACCGCATCAACCACTTCGGGCTCGAGTGCGCGCATTATGGGGGTGACCTCCACTTGGTCGTTGGTTGGGACGCACCCAGAATCAAATCTGGGCCATCACAACGACCGGTGGATGGTCACCTACCCGCGCGGCCCCTTAGTCACAGAGAATGTACATGTGAAGTGGCAAGGCGACCGGACGACCCTTCAGCCTGCACCCGGCGGCGCATGGATCATTCAAGGCATCAACGCGATTTCCATCCACCCACAGATTCGCCGCGCCCTTTCCAGGGCATTCGTTACCTCGGCAACCGGCGAAGGTGGTGGGGAGATTTGAAAAGTCCGCGCGAACGCAGTTCCTCGGGTCGACACGGCTTACGGCGTTTGATCTCCTTGCTGCCCACGCTTGAAGTTCCAACCAACCGTAAGCGGGGTGCCCCCGTTCGCCGGTAGGTGCGGCACTTCGTAACCATGTGGAGACCCTGTTGGGATGCCCAGTCGGCGTGACTCAATGGTCGCCGGGTACACCTGATCGACCGCAATTCATCACCCCTCACGTACTGGCATCATGTAGCCACTCGCCGGGCAAGGGATGGTGTCGTGGGCGAAATAGTACCGAACGAAGAGCTCCGGTCCGTCCTTCTGCGCTTCTACGAGGTCGTGGCTGCCGGCGACGTGACGGCATTCAAAGAGATGCTTTCATCCAGCTCGCAATTGTTGATCGTCGGCTCAGACCCCGAGGAGTGGTTGACCGGCTCAGCCGGAGTCGAGGTGTTCGCCGCCCAGCTCTCCGAGATGTCGTTCCGAATCGAGCCGGGCGATATTCAGGCCTTTAGTAGCGGCGCCGTGGGATGGGTCGCAGATCAATGCACATTGAAGTTCACGGACGGCTTCGAGCAGTCCAAGAACGTCACGGCGACCTTGACTCTGGAAAAGGGACACTGGCGATTCATTCAATGGCATGCCGCGACGCCGGTTACGAACGAGGAGAGCCTGGGCATCACGCTGACGACGAGAATCGATCAGATCGCTCAAGCCGTTCGCGAGGATCGGCCTGATATGACCCCGACGTCGGCACCCGACGGCACGGTGACCGTTGTGTTCTCGGATATTGAGTCGTCGACCGTGCTGCTCGAGCGCCTTGGACAGAGTGAGTTCCTTCAGATGCTTGCCTGGCACGATCGCATCGTGAGAGACACGACAGAGGAGCATCGAGGTTATGTCGTCAAATCTCAAGGTGACGGGTTCATGCTGGCCTTTCCGTCTGCGGCCTTCGCGTTGCGATCCTGCCTCGTGGTACGCCGTCGTCTCAGCGAGGGCTTCTGCGGTGTACCGATCCGCGTTCGAGCGGGACTGCATGTGGGTGAGGCTCTACGCCACGACAATGACTTCTACGGGCGGACGGTAGTCATCGCGGCCCGGATCAGTGCCCTCGCGCTCGGCGACGAGATCCTCGCGTCAGACGTCGTTCACGCGCTCGCTTCGAGCTTAGGAACGTTTTCCTTTGGCGAGCCACGGACCACCAGCCTGAAAGGCCTCGACGGGAATTTCACGGTGTTTCCTGTTCTCTACTGACGAAGTCGTAAAGATCACTCGCCGTACCGGTGGCGGTCGAGGTCCGGGCAGATCTGGCACTGCCCCAGGACACCGGCTCGGAGGCGCTATTGGTCTCGCGGGGAAACGGTCGCGACCTATGGTCGGGTCTTCCTGGTGCCACGCTCCCCGAGAAGAGCACACCGGCACGAGAGAGGAGCGAGCTGTGGCGGTGCGCAGGGTGCCAGACCGTGACCTGGACGATTCCGCGGACGGATGGACTGGCGACAACGTTTTCCTGTTTCGCCCGAAAGAAAGCAATTCCTGGGTTATCGAGGTCGGAGCAATGGAGCTCCTGCGCGGTGAAGCAGAAGGCAATGTGCGAGAGGCAATCGCCGCCGCGCTGAGGGCAGTCCCTGGCGTTGAAGACGTTCACGAGGAAGACCGGGAGCGCTGGGTCGTTTCGGGCAACCCTTCGGGCGAGGAGATGACACGAACAGTCGAAGCTGCCTTAGAGCCGTTCCACGATGCCATCTGCCCCCAGCCGCTCGACGAGCGTCATATCGAATCCGGTCCTTATTCCTTGTCGAGCGCACAGCACGCAAACATGGCTAGGGAATCTCTGACGGCGACTGCGGAAGAGTTTCAGAGGGTTCATCTGGATTCCCGCCTTCGCCAATACGGCTGGACAGATGCGGAAGTGGAGAAAATGGCGGCCTACTTCGAGCAACTTGCCGAGAAGGTCAGAGCGGGATCAGATTTGGCGTCTGTCGGCAAGATCAATATCGCGAAGCTGCTCAGCTCTTCGGGCGTGCATGGCCGCCCGAAACCGGACGACGAGCTCGCGAGGGCTGCCGTCAGAGCCGTAAGGGACTTCAACACTTACGTCCATGGGACATCGGTTCAGTGATGGCAACGGTGTCTCAGACCGCCGGAACGGTGGGGCAGTTCGGCATGTCTGAAGGAGCGGGGTCGTGTCAATACCCACGAGGCGCTTCTTTGTTCGGAAGGTCGTTTGGAGCGGCGCCAGCACGACCTGTACGCGGGCGCGCGTGGGCGAGGGCGCTCGGGGTCAAGGTGGAGCGCCCGCAGCGACGCGAGGACGAACGACCTTGAGGCCGCGGCGTCTCGCCACGCAGACTGGTTCAGGTTGTCAATGGCGACTGGCGTCGGGTTCGACCATCCGGGTTCACGCTTGGGAGCGAGAAGGTTCTTCGAGCACGCTCGGTGGCTCAGGCATGTCTTCGCCGAGATTGATCGGCATGATGGTCTTCGGCCACGACCGGGCAGGCTCAATCACTTAGCCGGCTTCGCCACTCCGAAGGGTGGGAGCCTTGCCGAACAACGAGCACGCACCCGGTCGGGTGCCGAGCGTCACGCCGCGTCTTGGTCAGCGAGGCAGCGGATCTCGCCGTCGCGCAAGCCGTAGTAGACGAGCGTGAGAACTTTGCGGGCGATCGCCACGTTGGCCCTGTTCTTTCCTCGACGCTGCGCGATCGCCTCGAAGCAGTCACGGAATGGTTCTCCTCCGTGGTAGCGGGCCACGGCCTCGATGGCGGCCCAGCGCACCAGGCGCGAGCCCTGCTTGGTGATCCGGCCCCGGTGGACGTGGAGGTCGGACTCCTTGTGCTTGGGGGTGAGCCCGGCCCACGAGCACAGCGCCTTGGGGGAATCGAAGCGGGTGACGTCACCGATCTCAGCGACAAAGACGGCGGCGAAGATGCGCCCGACGCCGTAGATGGCCTGGACGGCGTTGTAGCCGGCGTCGTCTGAGAGGATGCGGTGGACGTCGCGGTCCAAGAAGCCGATCTCGCGGTCGATGGCGTCGACGAGGTCGCGCAGCACGGCGATGCGATTGAAGTAGGCGTCGGGGAGCTCGAGGGCGTCGAGCTGCGCATTGCCGCCCGGGCCCCACATGTCGCCTCGCGCCGGCAGGATCCCGTTCTTGGCCATCACCGCGTGGACTTGGGCCTTGAGACCCGTGCGTACGTGGGAGAGCTTGATCCGAAAACGGATCATCTCGCGCAGCTCTCGGGTCTTGGGCGGGGCGATCCAGGCCTCGGCCAGGCGACCGAGACGCAAAAGGTCGGCTAGGTCTCTGGCATCGCGTTCGTCGTTCTTCACGCGCCGATGGCCCCAGTCGTTGCCGTGCGGATTGGCCAGATGGACCTCGTAACCCATCTCTTTGAGCAGATCCGCGGCCCAGTACCAGCCGTAGGTCGCCTCGACGATGACGTCGCTGCCCACCGGGGCCACGCTCACAGCCTTGGCGAACTCACTCGGCTCGTTGTCGACCCGGACCGAGTCGATCTTCTCTCCGGCCTGGTCCATTCGGTAAATGACCGACCGGCGGCGGTGCAGGTCTATGCCGACATACTCTTTTTTCATCGGGGCCTCCCTTGTCGTGAGGGTTTGGTGTGACAACCCCAGTCTCGACCGCGAGACCGGAGCCGTCACGGGGAGCGGAGGCCCCGCTCCTTCATGCCATCACTTCGGAGACACCCCCTAGGTATGTCGGATCCGGTGGATCACTGGGGCGAAACCATCAAGATCTCGAACACTGAAGTAAGAGATACCCCAGCGATTCCGGCAAGCTTCAAGGTGGTCGGCGATCTCATCGTGAGTACCGATAGCGAGAAACGGTGCGCTCAGAGCATCGTGAACGCTCAGACCGGGTAATCGCGAAGCCACTTGTTCGGCTGCCCCCCGCCTGTCGTCCGTGACCACGACAGCTTGGACCAGCACGTTGAGTTCCACGTGCCCCCAGCGCTCCCCGGCCTGCTCTTTGATGTAGTTGACGGTCGCGTCGAGCCGCTCTTGTTCCCAGCGGACCACATGACGCTGACCATCGTCGAGGGTGCGACCAAGCATCGTGAGCCCCACGATGTCGGCATGGCGGGCTGCATGAGCGAGAGCCCGCTTGCCGTTGACGCCGACGAGCAGGGGAACGTGTCCTTGGCGTGAGCGAAGGGTGCGCACACTGTCGAGGCTGTAATGCTCTCCGTGGTAGGTCACGGCCTCGCCATCGAGGAGCCGACGCAGGATCTCTACTGACTCGGCGAGCCGGGCCTTGCGAACCGAGGGTGGGTCGAAGGGTTGGCCAATGGCCTCGTACTCGGTGAAGGAGTGCCCCGCTCCGATTCCAACTTCCAGACGACCCCCGCTCAGATGGTCCAAGCTGGCCAGCTCCTGGGCTAGATGGACCGGGTGGTGAAAGTCATTGTTCAAGACGAGCGGGCAGATACGGAGAGTCGTCGTACAGTCGGCGATAGCCATCAAGGGTGTGAGGGGTGACCATCCATCAACGACGTGATCCCACGAGTGCATTACGTCAAAGCCAGCTTCCTCCGCAGCCCGGGCCTGTGACCGCAGCTCCTCCGCGGAGCACTCAGCTACCTGGAAGCCAAAGCGAAATGGCCGCACGAGTAGAGACTACGAGGATCAGGGTGCCCCAGATACACTGGGACCGGGGCAGTCTTCAGTTCGTCACGCGGTGGTGGAGGTGGACGACCCCGTTGCCAAATCGTCCCTCATCGAGCAGAGCAAGCCGTATGCGGATCTTGCTCGGCAGAGCCTGCTTCCCACCTCCCACCACAATCGGATTGACAAAGAGATGACACTCATCGATCAACCCGGCCCGAAACGCGAGTGCCGCGAGTTCGGCACCACCAACGGTCAGGTCACTTCTTGCTGAGCCCTTCATCTGTCGGATCATCTCGGGGTCGAAAGTCGCCTCGATCCTGGTCCTTGCGGTGGATACCGTCTGCAAAGTTCTAGAGAACACGACCTTGTCTGCTGCGCGCCAGATCCCTGCAAAATCCAACATGAGGGGCCGTCGGTCACCGAGGAACTCGTCGGTCTCCCATCCGGCCATTGTTTCGAACATCCGGCGGCCGTAGAGATGGAGTCCAATCGGTCGCTCGAGGTCGTTGATGAAGGCAAGCACCTCTTCGTCTGGTGCGGCCCAATCAAAGTTGCCGTCCTCGTCCTCGATGTAGCCATCAAGAGATGTGATCGCTGAGTAGATCAGTTTGCTCATGGCAGGAGGGGACTCCTCGGTTTGAATCTTGGACCTCATCCTGGCATGTGAAGACCACTGACTGCCCCAGTACGGCGCCGTCCGACGGGCGTCTTAAGGGTGCCCCCATGCGCCGGACCGGGGACTGGGCATGCCAAGTCGAACAGTTCGGCACGGCCCCTGAACGGTGTCGACGAACGGCGACCCGCACGTGCAAACCTGTAGTCGTGGTGGACGACCGTGTCCGGGAAAGCAACCCTCTCGCGGGTGGGGAGGTCACTCAAATCCTTGTCGTGACTGACACTCAGCGATCGAAAGCCTTCTGGACCGAGGTTCTTGGCGCTGAGGTCTATCGCGAGTACGAATCGAGCGTCGTGCTCCGTTTCGGTGGGTCTTGGCTTCTACTCGTCACCGGGGGTGGGCCGACACCCGACAAGCCGCTGGTCACCTTCGCCCCACCGGCGGAACCAGACCGAGTGAGCCACGCCATGACGCTCAGGGTGGACGACTGCAACGCCGCCTACGAAGCCCTGAAGGAGCGAGGCGCTGAGTTTCTAACTCCGCCCTATGACTGGGGTGGAGAGGTTCGGTGCTTTCTTCGAGACCCCGACGGGCACCTGATCGAACTGAGCGAGGTGGATTAAACGGCGTGCCTGCTCCGGAGCATCCGCGTTCTGGATGGAGAGTTGGGTCGGATATCAGCTCTGCATCAATAGGCCCGGACCTATCCCCAAACGCCAATGATGTTGTGAAGCTCCCGTGAGGATCCACCGCTGCAAGGTTGGTCGTCAGTAGTTTCGGGAGCACCGGAGCCACCGGTCTGACTTGAGATCACGACGGACATCCGTTGGTGTCCGCAGCCCGTCGACCGGAGCTCCGGGAAACTCAGACGAGGCGCGGCGTGCCCCGTTCCAGAGGGGTGATGGGCCGCTCTGTTGGACCAGATCGACCCGCACCGTCACTCCTTCTCGGGACGGCCGTGCCACCCCTCAACCACGTAAAGGAAAGGAAGGGATGGCATGACCATCGTAGAAGCCACGCGCGCCGTCACCGGTGGCATCGACACCCACGGAGAGGTCCATGTGGCCGCCGTCTTAGACGAGGTCGGTGGTCTGCTCGGCACGCAATCGTTCCGGGCCGACCCCGAGGGTTATTCAGATCTTTTGGCCTGGCTGGAAGCCTTCGGCGACGTCGGCAAGGTCGGTGTGGAGGGGACCGGTTCCTATGAGGCAGGCATCGCCCGGTTCCTCGCCAAAGCCGGCGTCCACGTCGTCGAGTCGACCGCCAGAACCGCCAGGCCCGACACCACAGCGGCAAGTCCGACCCGCTCGACGCGCTCGAAGCCGCCCGGGCCGTTCTCTCGGGCCGGGCTCATGGCGCGGCCAAGAGCAGGGACGGCTCGATCGAGGCCATCCGGGTCCTCGTCGTGGCGAAGCGCTCGGCTCGAGGGGCCCGCATCAAGGCGCTCACCCAGATGCGCCAGCTGACCTTCAGTGCCCCTGACCAGCTCCAGAGCAAACTCAAGGGCTTGCCGATCACCGAGTTGGTGGCCGCCGCCCAGGGGCTGCGTCCGACGCGCTCGCCCGATGTGGTCACCGCGGCGACCAAGGCTTCCCTGTCCTCACTGGCGCATCGCGTAACCGATCTCGAAGAGGAGATCTCCGACCTCGACGCCATGATCACCCCGCTGCTTCGAGAGGCCGCGCCCGAGCTGCTCGGCATCTATGGCGTCGGCATCGACACCGCGGCCGCGTTGCTCGTCGCCGCCGGCGACAACCCCGAGCGCCTGCACTCCGAAGCGGCCTGGGCGCATCTGTGCGGCGTCTCACCGCTCGAGGCCTCCTCGGGCAAGGTCACTCGTCATCGCCTCAACCGCGGCGGGGACCGCCAGGCCAACCGGGCACTGTGGCACATCGTGATCACCAGGCTCGCCTCTGATCCGAGGACCCAGGCCTACATGGAACGTCGGGTCAAAGACGGTCGCTCCAAGCGCGAAGCCATCCGCATGCTCAAACGCTACGTCGCCCGCGAGGTCTATCGCGCTATCTGCCTCGCGCCTAGATCCCCGGGCCCGTGGACCTGGCTCACAGTTCGCCTGTCGTCCGTGAGACTGACCTGTACCCGATATGCCGGTCCACGGCCTGGGTTCACCGACTCTCGAAGACGCGTGACCTGATAAGAGCTTGCCCTCTCGACGAGTGGCCCATCATTGGTCTGTCCGCTGTCCTCACTCCGCAAATCCCTCGAAAGGTCTTGACATCATCCATAGGAGCATCGGGTCAGTGACCTGTCCCCGAGCGTCCCGGAGACCCGACGGGTCAGTCAACTGAGATGTCGACGTAGAGCTCAATCTCGTTCCCGTCCGGATCGAGCACGTGCACGCTCGTGGAGAAGCCCCGCTGCGCCTCGTAGAGGACCGGGGTCCTCGACTCATCGAGCAAACTTCGTGCCAGGCCGAACTCCTCTAGTGAGCGCCCGACCTTGAAGGCCACGTGAGCAAGCCCCGTGGCGTCGCCCGCCGGCGCTGGCGCGACGGGACCGAGCTCCATCAGGGCGAAGTCGTGGTGGTTCTCTGTGGTTTCAAGGGTGAAGAACGTCATCGGCGGGTCAGAGAGCCTCGAGATGACCCGCATGCCCAAGGTGCCCGAGTAGAAGTCCTCGGAGCGCTGGAGATTCCGCACCTTGAGGACGACGTGGCCGAGTGCTTGCACCTGCACGGTGATACCTCTCCCTCGATGAGCGACGACGGCTTAGCCCACGGCGGCACGCACGTTGTCGCTTTCTTCGACGCTCATCGGCGGGCCAACCGGTTTGAGGTCGTGTGAGGCAGCGATACGCGCGAGTTCCTCCATGGGCGGAAACAGCGGCTGGGTCGGAACGACCCGCGCCGCGGCAGGACTACTGAGGTCTCGAATGAGGTCGCGAAAGCTGGCGTTGTCATGCACCAGGAGAATCCGAGCCTCATCTTGGCCGACCACCCGGAACGTGTGCGGCACGCCGCGGGGCATGGAAACCCAATGCCCGGCGCCGACGACCAGTTCCTCGTCGCCACAGCGCACCACCATTTGGCCGTCGAGGATGTACCAGGTGTCGTCCAGGTCGTCGTGAATGTGCAGCGGGGGCGACGAACCGGCCGGCAGGGTCATCTCGAGCACCACGGTGTCCATTCCGGGTGCGCAGCGGTGCTCGACGACCAAGGTGTCGAGGAACCACCATGCCTGCGCCTGCTCGTTCTCGGGGGAGTCAACAACTGCTGTCGTCACTTCGGCCACCTCCTGGTCAGAACCTGTCCCGTTCAGGTAGTCCGGTATCCTTACGATCTCAGATCGTATGGTAACCTTACGACTATGTCAAGCAATTCCTCCGGCCCGGACGGCCAGCGGCCCCCGTACGTCGGGGCCATGCTCGGTGTCGTGTGGCAGTGGGTCCGAGTTCAGCTGTACGGGGGAGTCGTTGCGGCAGGATTCGACGATCTGAGCGCAGCGCATGTCGCGCTCTGGCGCTATCCCGGCCTCGAGGGGGTACGTCCCAGTCAGCTCGCGGATCGGGTGGGGATCACGAAACAGTCGGTCAACGACCTGCTCGGGCACCTGGAAGGACACGGTTACCTATTGCGCGTCCCCGATTCGTTTGACGGTCGGGCTCGTGTGATCCAACTTACCGCCAAGGGACGGCGGCTCCAAGAGACCATTTACGCCGCGGCGGGGACGGCTCAGCAGCAGATCGAAGAGATCCTCGGGCCACGTCGCTTCGAACAGCTGCACAGCTCGCTCGAGCTCCTGACCGAACAACTTGAGGGCTCACCGGCCGTCCCCTAACACCGTACAGAAGAGGGCGCCCCCTAAGCACCCAAGCCAGGCCCCGAGGGGCCGGCCGGATCCATTGTGGGTTCGAAATTGTCCGGCCCGTCAAGGGCACGCTCCGGGACTTCGCTGCGCTCCGTGTCCTCGCTCGCCTGCGGCGACCCTTGACCTGCCTCTCCGTCATCGTGCTGAGGTGGAGAGGGGATAGTCCACAGATGTGGCTCCGGAGTTCGGAGTTCTAACCTTCGGGAATGAGCAGTGGCGTGCATGGTGCTGGGCACCCAGCTTTCTGGATCCGCATCGAACTGAGCGACGTACATCCGGTGATTTGGCGTCAGACCGTCGTGTCAGGGACGATCCGCCTCGCCAAGCTGGCCGACATACTTCTCGTGGTCATGGGATGGAGCAACTCGCATCTGCACCAATTTCGAATAGGCGATGCGCTGTTCGGGATGCACGTGGAGGACTGGCCCGAAGAGGAGATCGACGAGAAGAGCCTCTCGGTCGTTCAGGCAATTGGTGAAGAATCCAGATTCTGGTTCGACTACGACTTCGGCGATGGATGGGAGCATCGTGTCGAAGTCCAGGAAAGGAGCTGGACGAGCCATTCCCTCAGGTTTGCGGTCTGCATGGCCGGCGAGAACGCTTGCCCACCCGATGACATCGGTGGGCCAGATGGCTACGAGGAGTTCTTAGACGCGTTGAAGGATCCGAGCCACCCGGAGCATCTGCAGAACCTGGAATGGATAGGTGGGTCATTCGATTTCGACGTTCTTCGACGTGACCGAGGCGAATGCCGCACTCCAGAGGCTTCGGTAGCGGAAGCAGGGGACCGGCTGACTTCATGTGACGAGCGCGTCGAAGCGTTCGGCCACCGCCTCATCGGCTTCGGGGAAGAGGTGGCCGTAGCGGTCAAGAGTGAAGCTCGCGGAGGTAATGCCCGGCTCGACGCGACACCTCAAGAGGGCTGGCCCCTGTTGCAATCCAGAGAGCGACCGCGGTGTGCCTCAGGTCGTGGGGCCGCAGCGGTGTTAGCCCAGCCGCCGAGACTGCGGGCCTCCAATACCGCTGGCGCCAGATCGGGATCCTTAGAGGGCCACCCTCGGGAGCGGTGAAGACAAACGCATCTGGTTTGGGCGGGGTGAACTGGGCCAAGTGATCGTCCAGGGCGTCGGCGATCGAGCGGGGGAGGGTCACAGACCGCCTCCCAGCCCGAGTTTTCGGTTTCCCATAGTGCAAGGCGCCTGCGACTTCGACGGCGATCTCAGCGATCTCCACCCGACCCTTCAAGACGTCCACCCGGCCTCTGCGAAGTCCGGCTAGCTCGCCGACCCTCAGCCCTCCGTATGCCGCCAATAACACGAGTGCCCGATACCGCGGGAGGATCGACTCGGCAAGTGTGTCGACTTCTCGAGCCGTGAGGAACCTCATCTCCTCGCGTTCGATTCGAGGCACTTTCACGGAATCGCAAGGGTTCAATCGGATCTTTCCAGCCAGCACCGCCGCAGCCATGATCTTGCGAAGAATCTGCTCCGCTTTGACGGCAGTGCTTGCCGCGATCGGTCTGATCTTTCGGTTTGGTTGCTCGGCAGTGTTCCACCAAGGGCGCGGACCGGTGCCGGTTAGTTTCGCTACCCAAGCCTGTACTGAATCACCCTGGGTTACTTGGAGGCTCCACGGGGAGGATCTTTTGCGTGCCGACGACGATGTCCCGAACGACGAGTCGATTAACGAGCAGACGGAAGAGGCTGCTGAGTTCGGCATGACAGAGAGAGCCGCGGACTGAGGCGGAGAGCGCCTTGTATTTCGATTGGACCCGATCCGATGTCGCCAATTTATTGCCGCCAACAGCAAAGCGGGTCCTTGAACGTCGGATGCTGCTTCGGCGGATACGGCGCGCTCCTCGAGGTATCGAAATGTGCCGCATTGCAACACGTCAACGGGAGCAAGCATCCACGGTCTCGGGTGGCACCCACTCCCGGCGTTCAGAGACACCTCAGCACCGTTGACGGACGCGCATTATGGGACACTCGCCGCTCTTCAGATCCGTCCATCTGGCGCGCCAGGTCAGGTCCGCTGGTTGGTGTTCGGGGGTGGCCTTCTGTTTCGTGACTGCCCAGGGCGGCACTCGTGCTACTGCGCGTGGCGAGTTGGAAGCTCAAAGGCGCATGGGTGCTTCTCGGAGCGGAGCCAGGCGCCCGCTACGACAGTAGCGGCACCCACCCGAAGCCGTACGTTCGAGCTCCTCCACCACGGCCGTCTATGAAGCCTTGAGAGCAGCGGATGGCCGATGCACATTGCGCCGGCTCGGTCACTCGTGGCTCGATTGAAAGCCACCGGTACCACCATGCCGCCAACGTGCACAGCAAAGAGCGTTGGATCCTGGCGATCGACCGGATGGAGCTGAACGCCTGTGCGCAATTCAGCAAGTGGCGACAGGGCACGGACGATGAGGTGGCCGTGCTGGACCAGCACCTGTGCCTCCCCCCCGAGCAGCAGCCATGATCGGACGTTGGTAAGTAATCCCGGCTCGGGGCCGTAGTAGCCGATCAAATCGTCCCAGAGCGACGGCTCGTCGGGACTGTCTGGGCGAGGCAGCCAAGAGTTCGCGTCGGGCAAAGCGAGCTGATAGCACAGGATGGCTTCGGCCAGTATGGGTGCTCCGAACGTCGTCGTGGTGTTCGTCAACACGACGACGGCGGTGCGATCCTCAGGAGCGATCATAAGAGCTGACGCGAAGCCCGGCTCGTTCCCGTCGTGGCCAACCACCCGGTGGTCGTCGAAGGCGTGCAGGAAGAACGCGAGCCCCATTCCGGGAATGCGAGGGTCAGGGCTGAACTGGTTGGACCACATCTCCGCCAATGTCTGCTGGCGCAACAGCTGCTCATCCTCCCCGGTAAACGTCCTGAGTAGCCCTTCGACGTAGCGAACCATGTCGGACAAGGTTGAGCGGACCGCTCCAGCCCCGAGCAGACTTCCAAGGTCAAAGTCACGAGTCGCTTGCAGCCGTCCCATCCGCATCGCATAGCCCGTAGCCATGTGGGCGGAGGTTTCCGGGGTCCGGAGGTAATCAGTGCTCGTCATTCCGAGTGGATCAAAGACGTTCTCGCGCATGTATTGGGGTAGCGGAACACCCGAGATGTCTTCGACGAGCTGTCCAAGAACGGCGAAGCCGTGATTGGCGTACGCCCACTTCGTTCCCGCTTTCACCTCAGGCCTGAGTACCCCGCGGTAGAGCTTGGCGAGACTCGCCCCACGCGAGCCGGGCCTCACCCGCCCCCAAGCGGTTGGTCGAACGACGTCGACCAGCGCCGGGAGCTGGCCGATACCAGCGGTGTGCGTGAGTAAGTGCCGGAACGTCACATCGACACCCCCTGAGGGGGGTTGGATGCGAAACGTCTTCAGGTAGTCGTTGACTGGATCATCGAGTTGGAATCGGCCGTCGTCGTAAAGCCGCATGAGCCCAATCGCCGTCATGGTCTTTGTGACCGATGCGAGTCGAAAGACCGTGTCCGGCTCAACTGGTTGTCCAGAGCGGACGTCAGCCAGACCCCGGCAGACCGTCGCGGGAGCTGCTCCAAGGGTCACAACTGCCACCCCCACACCGGCAAGGCCACTGCGACTCACCGCCGATGCCAGCAACGACTGCACGCCGCCTGGTTTCCCCGATGCCTCGCCTCCACGTAGGAGGGATTGGTCTTCCACGCGACATCAGCTTAGGAGGGCGGTCAAGCACGGGACGACCGGCGGCGCCAGATCAGCGAGCCAAGCCGGAGAGGCAACCGCGCCAAAATCGGCGATGTTCGCTCGGACAGGTGGCCCATAACGTGCGCCCCCAATGGGCGCCGGTAGGTGCCCCCAGGGTGCGACGGACGGGGGCACCCAGCCGTGCAAAGGAATCCGACATCTGAATGATGCCGAGCTGACTGATGACGGTGCTGATGAGCGTCACAACTGCCGCCCTCCAACCTGTTGCAGGCCGGTGAGCCCCTCGACGTGCTCAGGGCAGGAAGCGCATCTCGATGCGCTCGATGCGGGGCAGCTTGACGCCGTCACGGGGCGACGACTGGAGCATCCGAGCTTGTACGGCCGAGCGCATCAGTTTGTTCAGCAGCTGCGCTGCCTTCGTGACGGTCGACGCAGCCAGGCCGCTTGCAGCCAGGTCCGCGACCCACGTTCTCACCTCCATATGGTCGATCTCGCCCAGTGGAACGCCACCGAAGCGAGGGAGTAGATAACGCTTGAGATATCCGAGGTCTCTTGCTCGGCTCGAGGGTCGGAGGTCAACGGTTGTGGCCGACCACTGGTTCGCCCAGTCCGAGAAGAGGACGAAAGTCCCGTCGGGTCGATCCAAAGTCCTCGTCGCATCTCGGCTTCAACAGTCGACAGATAGGCGTTGGCGTCAGCCTTGTACGCGAAGGTAACTGGAGCCACGTGACGGCGGCCGAGGTGCCAATAGCTGGCTTGCCATCGGCCCGAGCGCATCTTCCGAAGCGAACCGAACTGACGACGACCCGTCATCGACAGCTACTCGACAGCTGGGCAATGTTCGACAAGAGGATGCTCCCGAATGGCGATACGGAGGGTGTCCCCGTCCTCGTGCCGGGAGGGAGACAGGGCAGACCGGTTCCGTCTGACGTGACTAGTCGGCAAAGCAGTTGGCCAGAAGAGTGTTGAGAACCGCCGTATCCTTCCTGACGGTCAAGGCTCCATCCGTACCTCTTGAGATGTCGAGGGACGGACAGAAGGCGTCAAAGTCTCCGCAGTAGAAATGTGGAGACCCTCTGACGCCCCGTTTAACCCCGTCTTCCCAGTCTCTGCGTACCGCTTCCTCGTCGGCAGCGCCATATGGACCAACGTTGAATGATTCGGCAAGCTCAGAGAGCACCTCGGGTCGGGAAATGTCGAGGCCGTCCTCAAAGAGTGCATCACGAAGAGCCAGGCCCATTGCTTCGCCCGTTTTCAGATCCTGACGATATGCGGCGTGTACACACGCGAGGGCGGGTAACGAAGTCGTAGGAAAGTGGTTCGGGTTAAAACCCCCGAAAAGATGAGGGGCTACCTGGGATCGTAGTTCTCGGACATGTGAAGCAGTGATATCAGGATCAAGCGGCGCTCCGTTGACCAACTCGAGGGGCCAAGCCCGGATATCCAAGAGAACATCTCCACGTCCCAGCGCAGACCGACGCTCAACGACGTAGTGGAGGCCCACATGTGCGAACGGGCACCACACATCTGCGTAGACCTCGATTGCACTCCTATGTTGAGCCCACGGGTCCTTTGGATCATTCAAAGTCATCGACATCTCACAGGACCTCCTCACTTGCACAATGCTCCCGCTCACCTCGCAGCAGAAGGCCCAACCGTCCCGATCCTGTAGGGACTTTGGTCCCGTCCCGACCTGCCCCCAATACGCCGGGATGGGTCGATGGTGCACGCCACCCCCGGCTAGGACCTGAGGTTCGCAAGTCGGCCACGAAGCTCCCACGTATGGCCCGAATCATTTGAGGTGTAGAGGAAGCTCTCAATCTCGCCGCCCTTGAGCTGTCTACCCAGTGCGACCGTACGGAGAGTGCCATGGCTGGCGGTGACGCGGTTGACTCCATATGAGAATCCGGTCAGCCACCAATGACGGCCACGATCGGTTGTGACCCACACGACGTTGCCGCCTCGACCCCAGTAGTACGCCCCGTCGGTACCGAGCGAGCCTACGCTGGTAATCACGCTCGCACCCTGCAAAGCGTCAACGTGGAACAGGGGCCCATCGATCCTCCAGGTGATTCCCGTATCGGTGCTGATGGCTGGGTACGCGGCATCCCCGGCAGACGAGTACGTGGCCAGCCCGAATCGCAGCTGACGATTGTCGGCTGCGGTCACTACGACATCAGAAGTGGGTACGAGCGTGCCCACGGGTTTAGGGTTGGTGATGACGGACGATTCAGTTGATTGAGTCAACTGCCTTGCGTGCAGCGTCTCTTGAAGATACGGCGGAAGCTCTCGTGCAGCGAGGAGTGACTCTTGTCCTGAGTTAGCGGCCGCTTCAACTCCTCCGCCCACCATGGCGCACAGGATCAAAACGGCAAGGCCCAGCAGCGTCTCCGCGATCCGTCGCACCTCCACAACTTTTCCACGTCCCGGGGCGCCATTTCGTTGACATCCGAGCTGCCCCAGTACATTGATACTTCTCTGAGGGTCCACCGCTTGACTGCTGGTCCTCAATAGCTTCGGGAGTGCTGGCCGGTCCGGTCTGACTTGGAGTCCCGTGACGTTGCAAGACGTCGTCGACCGAGACCAACCAGCCGCACATCGAAAGCGGCACGTCCCGTCTCGAAGTTGGGGTGAATGGTCCGGGTTGCGCGAACAACCCAGACCGCCCGTCGCTCCGATCCGGAACGGCCGTGCCATCCCTCAACACTTTGAGAGAAGGGATGACCATGACCATCGTAGAAGCTGCGCGCGGGATCACCGGTGGTGTCGACACGCACCGCGACGTCCACGTGGCCGCAGCACTCGATCCACTCGGTGGACTGCTCGGCGCAGAGAGCTTTGCCACCGACTCGGCCGGCTACAAGGCATTGTTGGGCTGGCTCAAGACCTTCGGCGAGGTCACCAAGATCGGCGTGGAAGGCACCGGTTCGTATGGCTCGGGCCTGACCCGTTACCTGCGCCGGGTGGGTGTCGAGGTCATCGAGGTCGACCGGCCCGATCGCCAGACGCGCCGCCGGGTTGGCAAGTCCGACCCGCTCGATGCCATCGAAGCGGCCCGGGCTGCGCTCAGCGGCCGGGCGAAGGGCAAGCCCAAGTCGCGCGACGGTGCGGTCGAGGCCATCCGGGTCCTCGTCGTCGCCAAGCGTTCGGCCCGCCAGGCTCGGGGCAAAGCCCTCGTCCAGATGCGCCACCTCGGCTACAGCGCGCCCGAGCAGCTGCGTTGTCGCTTGAAGGGCCTCTCGGTGCCGGCATTGGTGGCCGAGGGAAAGGGGCTCCGGCCGACGCGATCACCTGATCCGGTGACTGCCGCAACCAAGGCGTCGTTATCCTCGTTGGCCCGCCGCATCGAAACACTCGACGCCGAGCTCGCCGAGCTCAACGAGAGAATCGAAGGCCTCCTCGTCGCGACCGTCCCCGAACTCCTCGAGCTCTTCGGTGTCGGACCCGACACTGCGGCAGCACTCGTCATGGCCGCCGGCGACAACCCCGAGCGTCTGCGTTCTGAGGCAGCCTGGGCCCACCTCTGCGGTGTCTCGCCCATCCCCAAGGGCTCAGGCAAGAACAGCGGCCGGGTCAAAGTGCACGACGGTGGGGATCGCCAGGCCAACAGCGCGCTCTGGCGCATCGTCATGGTGCGCATCGCCCACGATCCCGACACCCAGCTCTACTTCGAGCGCCGCGTCAAAGAAGGCAAGACCACCTACGAGGTCATCCGCATCTTGAAGCGCTATGTCGCCCGCGAGGTCTATCGCTACTTGCCTCGCGGCTAGATCCCCGGGCTGTGGGTCTGGCTCTCCCCAGTTCTGTCGGCCTCCGGGTCTGACTTTCCAGCGATTCGCCGACCCTCAGCTCGGACCACCATCTCGAAAACGCGTGACCCAATAAGAGCCTGTCCTCACGTCGAGTGACTCATCAATGTTCTGTCCGCTGTTTTCACTCCCGAGCCCCGAAAGAGGGGTTGACAAGTGATAGGAGCGTCGCCGGCTTGGGGGGACAGATCGGCGCCACATGGGGAGCGTCCCGCTCCTGAGCCCAAGGGCGGATCTACCACCGAGGCGCTTGCCGTTTCCATACTGTAGTAACTGAGCCGGCCGCCGGTCCGGCGACCATTGCAATATAAGGGCGTGCCGAAACCGCAAGACCCCCGCGTTCCCCCGCAGTGGAGGAGTATCTAATTGAACGAGCCGCCTACTTGACCAAGTTGGGCGGAGGCCTGGGAGGCATCCTGGGCGGCGCCGACCCCGAGAGGCCGGGCAGAGCAGGTGAACGGGGTGGCAGACGCAACGCGGAGCGAACGCCTACCGTCGTGGAGGAGCGGACTGGCCAGGTCGCCCTGACCCCCCAGCAGGTGGGCGAGCGCGTCACCGCATGTGCCCCAAGGGCCAAGCAACTGCCCACTCCGCAGGTGCTGCGTTGGGCGGTCCCCGTGGGTACCGGATATACGCACATCGTCGTTGACGTTGCGGTCACGGCCGATGGCGACGGCAGCCAGGTCGTCCTACGAGCGTTCGGCAAGGATAAATTGTGGTTGCTCGCCTTTGGCTCGACTCGTCGACTGGCCGACAAGCTTTGGTCAGCCATCGCGCAGTGAGCGGAGCTCACTCACGCGCACGTCATGTCTGAGTCAGTTGAGAGCCGAAAAGCCGCCAGGCGCTCCCAAGCCGGGGCCCTTTCCAGTCGGACTCCTGAGCGGATGGCCTCGGAGCTGGCTGCTGGCCCTGTTCGCCGAGCGTGCATTTCGTTTATGGCGCGAAGCAGGGCCTCGGACTTGGGCAGCCCAGTACGCCAATGATGTTGTTGCGCTCCCATGAGGATCCACCGCTGAAAGGTTGGTCGTCAGTATTTTCGGGAGCACCGGAGCTGCCGGTCTGACTTCAGATCAAGTGGACGAGTCATGGCGTCCACGCCCCGTCGAACGGAGCTCCGGGCAAACTCAGACGAGGCGCGGCGTGCCCCGTTCCAGAGGGGTGATGGGCCGGTCTGTTCAGACCAGATCGACCCCACCGTCACTCCTTCTCGGGACGGCCGCGCCACCCCTCAACCGACTTAAGGAAAGGAAGGGATGGCATGACCATCGTAGGAGCCACGCGCGCCGTCACCGGTGGCATCGACACCCACGGCGAGGTCCACGTGGCCGCCGTGTTGGACGAGGTCGGTGGCCTGCTCGGCACGCAATCGTTTCGGGCCGATCCCAACGGCTTCGCGCAACTGTTGGCCTGGCTGGGAGCCTTCGGGGAGGTCAGCAAGGTTGGGGTGGAGGGGACGGGATCCTATGGGGCCGGCATCGCCCGTTTCCTCGCCAAAGCCGGGATCCACGTCGTCGAAGTGGACCGCCAGAACCGCCAGGCCGGTCGACAGAGCGGCAAGTCCGATCCTCTCGACGCGCTCGAAGCCGCACGGGCCGCACAGTCGGGCCGCGCCCACGCCAAGGCCAAGAGCAGAGATGGCAGCGTCGAGGCCATCCGGGTTCTCGTCGTCGCCAAGCGCTCGGCCCGCGGGGCGCGCATCAAGGCGCTCGGCCAGATGCGCCAGCTCACCTTCAGCGCCCCTGACCAGCTCCAGAGCAAACTCAAGGGCCTTCCCATCGCGCAGTTCGTCGCCGCCGCGCACGGGCTGCGACCGACACGCTCGCCCGATGTTGTCACCGCGGCGACCAAGGCGGCGCTCTGTTCCTTGGCCCACCGTGTCGGCGATCTCGAAGAGGAGATCTCCGACCTCGACGCCATGATCACTCCGCTCCTCGAGGCGACCGCCCCCGAGCTGCTCGCCGTCTATGGCGTCGGGCATCGACACCGCGGCCGCGCTGCTCGTCGCCGCCGGAGACAACCCTGATCGATTGCACTCCGAAGCGGCCTGGGCCCATTTGTGCGGGGTCTCTCCGCTCGAGGCATCCTCGGGCAAGGTGACGCGCCACCGGCTCAACCGCGGTGGGGACCGCCAGGCCAACCGGGCGCTGTGGCACATCGTGATCACCAGGCTCGCCTCTGACCCAAGAACGCAGCACTACATGGAGCGCCGGGTCAAAGACGGTCGTTCCAAGAGCGAGGCCATCCGCATGCTCAAGCGCTACGTCGCCCGCGAGGTCTCTCGCTATCTGCCGCGCGGCTAGATCCTCGAGCTGGTGGGTCTGGCTTTCCCCCGAACTGTCGCTCTTCGAAGCTGACTCTCCAGCGACTCGCCGACCCTCAGCTCGAGCCAACGATCTCGAAAACGCGTGACCTGATAAGAGCTTGCCCTCTACGACGAGTGGCCCATCATTGGTCTGTCCGCTGTCCTCACTCTCGAAATCCTCGAAAGGGGTTGACATCATCCATAGGAGCATCGGCTCGGGGGCCGTTGCTGTCAAGCCAGTCGGGCAAAAAGTTCTAGGGGGTGCTGGTAGGAGTGACTTCCTCGGTCTTTGCGCAACCATGGCGATACTGCATCGGGCGTGGGCATAACGCTACGCTGGATGCTGTCAAGGAGGGCCCGATGCTGAACACCGAACTTCACCAGATCTCGTCGCAAGTCTCTCGGCGCTGGTGGATTCCGATGGTAGTAGGCTTCGCATGGCTCATTGTCGCCGTCGTCGTTCTGCGATTTGACATCAGGTCGGTGGCAACGATTGGTCTGCTCCTTGGTGCGGTGTTCCTACTTTCTGCCGTGTACCAATTTGCCTTAGCCGGAATCCAAGGTGGTGGCTGGGCCGTGTTGCGAGTGATCCTCGGTGTCCTTTTCATCGGTGGGGCTATTTGGTCCTTCGTTACCCCGTACGGTGCGTTCTGGTCGCTCGCCTCGGTCTTCGGTTTGTTGCTCATACTGAACGGTGGCTTCGACATCGTGTACTCCGCGATGGCTCAGCCAGTGAATCCCACTTGGTGGCTCGGTCTGATCGTGGGGATACTGGAGATCGCGCTTGGCTTTTGGGCTTCCCAGCAGTACATAACTGCCCAAGCCTCGCTGTTGATCCTCTGGGTCGGCTTCTTCGCCATCTTCCGTGGCGTCAGTGATCTCGTGCTTGCGTTCGAACTACATGCCGCTAGTAGCAACGACTAGCTGAACGACGCCGGCGTCAGTCACCCTCGCTCAGGACTTCTTCGAAGCCATGAACGCCCTGTAGGTCCATTGCCGGATCACCCGAGGCCCGGAGTGCATGGGAAGGGCAGTCGGCTGGCCTAATCAAGGACCTGAAGAGAGCACTGAAGGGCCTCGAGTTAAGAGTGGACACCTGGCCGCTTCGGGACAGCGATCGCACGTTGCTAGATCGTCCGCCCTGCCCCAGCTCGCCGGGAGCGGGTGCCACCCCGCGGCACAACGGAATACGGGGCTGCGGGCGACAGCTGAGTTCTCAATTCGCTCCGATGAACGACGATGCTTCCCCCGGGGAACATTCCTCCCTTATCTAATGGCCCGAGAACCCCCGACACGGCGTCTCTCCGTCCTGCTGGCGCCGCTTCACCCCGCACCGTCACGCTGACACGAGGCAAATCTGTTCAAATGCACCTAGTGTTCGCAATGGCAGATTGCCTACGAAGACTGGGGTGTCGCCCATGTACAAGGTCATCGTTGTAGGTACAGACGGTTCGGATCGAGCGGGGATCGCCGTAAAGGAAGCCATGGCTTTGGCCAAGTTGTGGGGGGCTGAACTGCACGCCGTCAATGTGGTGCACCCAGCCGTCCCTATCGGATTCGCCGACTCGCGAGCGGGGCAGGATCAGGTGAACACCATGCGTGAAGAAGCTGAGGCGATCCGGTCACAACTGGTCGCCGACGCCGAAGCCGAGGGGGTTTCTCTCAAGGTCCACAACCCAGGCGGGGATGCAGCGAAGGCACTTCTTGGCACCGCCGAGAACGTCTCCGCGGATCTCGTCGTAGTCGGCAACAGGGGTATGAGCGGTGCGAAGCGCTTCGTGAAAGGAAGCGTACCCAACACAGTTGCTCATAGCTGCCATTGCGACGTGCTGATTGTCGACACTGACACCCCTTGACGGCAGCAAGCAGCGCCGTCCTTGTTGATCTGGATGCACCCTTACGCCGTACATGAAGGGGCGGGGCCGGATCAAGAGCCTTTTTCTGTCGATCGTTCCTGATTCACCCATCGGCGTCCTGCACGAGAGCGCGCGCCAGCGAGACGTCGGGGTCAACGTCGGGCGATGTCCGCCGAAGGCTTGGCGTTGACGCCGGCGGCGAGCGGCGCATCCTCTTCGAGGACGCCTATGTGGTGCTGCGAGTTCCCATCACTGCTTGGGTTCTGTCACGCTCCCGTGGGCAGCCAGCCATTCATTCGTCGATCTCCGCACATGATGGGGTTCGGCCACGTCCCGACGGGCTCAATCAGAAACGACGGCCACACCCGAGTCGGTGGGCCACGGCGTTAGTCGAGCTCGCGTCGGTCCGTGGCCGAGACTCAGGCCGCGGTTTCGAGGCATCGGACCTCCCCGTCGCGCAACGCGTAGAAGACAAGCGTCAAGAGTTTTCGAGCGACCGCGACGCGGGCCTTGTACTTGCCGGCGTGCTCGGCGATGCGCCTGTAGTCCGCGCGCAGCTTCTCGTTGCCCTTGGCCCGGTAGTTGCCGACAGCCTCGATAGCCGCCCAACGCACCAGCGGTGAGCCCTGTTTGGTGATCTCTCCGCGGTGGACGACCTCGTCGGACTCGCGATGTTTCGGGGTGAGGCCGGCCCAGCTGCAGAGCTTCTTGGCCGAGTCGAAGCGGGTTATGTCGCCTATCTCGGCCACGAAGATCGCCGCGATGACCTTGCCCACCCCCGGCAGCGTCATGACGGCCCGATAGCCGGGGTCGGCCTTGAGCTGGGCGTGGATGTGCGCGTCGAGCTCGGCGATGGCCGCCTCGTAGACATCGAGCAGGTTGCGCAGGGAATCGAGGCGCATGGCATAGGCCTCGGGAAGCTCGAGACGGTCGAGTTGGGCCTGACCGCTCGGTCCCTACAGCTCGGCGACGACGGGCAGGATCCCGTTCTTGGCCATGACCCCGTGGATCTGTGCCTTAGCACTGGTGCGGTGTCGAACGAGCGAATAGCGATAGCGCACCAGCTCGCTCAGCTCTCGGACCTCTGACGGCGCGATCCAGCCCTCGGCGAGGCGCCCGAGGGCCAACATGGCGGCCAGGTCCTGGGCGTCGCGCACGTCGTTCTTGACGCGTCGGTTCCCCCAGTTGTTGCCGAGCGCATGGGCGAGATGCACGTGGGCGCCGAGGTCTTTAAGAACATCGCCCGCCCAGTACCAGCCATAGGTGGATTCGAGCACCACCTCGGGCTCGGGCCCGGCGGCGGCCATGGCCTGGGCGAGTTCGAAGGGTTGGCTGACGATGCGTTCGGTGCCGAGCACCTCGCCGTCTTCTGCCATCCGAACGATGGTCGTGCTGCGTCGATGCAGATCGATTCCGACGTACTGTCCCATAGGGGCCTCCTCCTCTTTCGAGGCTTTCTTTTGCAAGATCGAGCATGCTCGGAGCTCACGAGGGGCGGAGGCCCCGCCCCTTCATCGCATCAGGACGGTGGGGCAGTTCGGCACTTCGATGACAGGGCGTGCAATCGCTTTTGCCGGTAAATCAGAGTGCCAAATGAGGGCGCTGGTACCGTTCTCCTCTGCTTCGCGCAGTGTTATTAAGCAGACACATGCGGTTGCACGACCCACCGGGCCTGAGCCGTCTGGAACTGGTCGGCAGTCTCACGGACAATCCGTGCTTGGGAAGGCTGGTTCACTGATCCCTTCGGTCGTCATGAAGCCAGATGGCTGTCCGAGGGCAAGGCGACGAAGCTGGTCCGTGACGGGGATGTAAAAGGCTACGACGAGCCGCCTGACGAAGCCCCCAGCTGTCTTCCGGAACAAATCGCCCTCGCTGGCGACGACTCTGGTGCGCAGGACCTCTATCGGGTCGAAGATGGGTCGGTTCCGCCCATCGCTTTTGGGCCGGCTGTACCGAAGCCGCTTGAAAGGCAACGGTTTCCTCTACGCGTCTCGCACTCGTATGTGGGAGCGGCATTTGCCAAACTGCCAACACAGGTACGGTGGTTGATCGGCATCCTCGCGGTCGCTGGCGGCTTGTTTCTGGTTTATCTACTGGCCGACCACCTCATGCACGCTCCAATGGGGTGAGCGCAGGGTGAAAAGCTGCCCGATTTCATTGACGATCTGGCGTTCACCGGGGGTCGGCGAGCATGCTCCATCCATCCATCCATCCATCCATCCATCCATCCATCCATCCGAGCGCGAGCTGCGAGCGGCTTGCCGTTCTCGGCGTCTCAATCCACGAACGGCGAAACCAGGTTGACGGGCCTGATGCGAAGTGACAGCGACAGGTGCTCTGGTGCGGACGCTTGTGATCGCGACCCGCGAGGATCTGGAGATTGGCAGGACCCGACGCGTGCTCACCCGAAGCCCCGACCTCGCTAGGCTAAGGCTACGCTTGGGTCGAAAAACCCGAGACCGGTTCCGTGAAACGAATATCGGCTCCTTTGCCGACTTAGACGACTGAATTCGTCCCGACGCCGAAAGGCTTGTTCGGCCTCGGGTCTCCTGGGTATCTAATCACGCAAGACCCCCCGACACCTTTTGATGCCTCCTAGCTCTTGATGGCAATGAAGCGGCGCAGCACATGTACGTGCTCGATGCCGCCACTCACTCCACAAATCCGCCTGCCACCTCCGCCACCGGACCCGTGAGCACCGATTCGACAAAGAAAGGACTGACCTCGATGAAGGCTGTTCTCGCAATAACGCTGCTATTAGTGGGATATTTGGCAGCTGTTCCTAGTGGTCAGGCGGTCGCAGCCCCATTTTCGCCAGCATCATCGTCTTCACCCACGTCCTTTGTGTCTCCTGCATGCGACAGAAAGACTGACACGAGGATGTTGCAAAGGGCCATCAATGCTGCCGCTGTGGCGAATGAAGGTGTCCAACTTCCTTCAGATACAACGTGCGTGGTTACGTCGACGCTGCACATTCCATCAAACACCTACATCACCGGCGGAGGATTCGGATCAGTCTTGAAGTTCAGTTCCGGTGGACCGTTTCTGTCCACTTCTTCCACTGGCGAATCAAATATCACATTGGCCGATTTCACCGCGACCGGCGACGGGAGCGGTCTTCCCTCTGGTCTTGGCCACGACAATTCTCCAGGAGTGGAGCTCAATTCAGCCACGCACATAACGATCAACGGTATTCAGGTCTCTTACGACACGGGCGTCGGCATATCACTTTTGTCTGACCAAGATGTATTGGTGGAGAATTCGTCCGTCAACCACAGTGGTAGGGATGGAATCACCAGCTTTGAAACGGGCAGTCAGCAGGTTGAAAACGAAACCGTCACTCACAACACCATTTCGGATGTAGGTGATGATGCGATCGCAGTTGACTTGCCTCAGAAGAGCTCCGTGCCTTCCTGCCACTGTCTCGCGACCAACATCACAATCACCGATAACAACATCGATGGATGGCCGAAGAATCCGAATGGTCTGCAGCTGGGTCGGGGCATTGCCCTCAACGGCGTCGGTGGTCCAGATATGAATACCGTCACTGGAAATTACATCTCCAACACGTACAGTGCCGGACTGATGCTCAGTGGCTGCACGCTCGACTGGTGCGGTTCGACCACAACGCTCCCAGATACGCAAATCATTGCGACGGATAACTGGATCGTAAACGCCGGCCAGGACTACAAGGGATCGATTGAAGATCAGGAGAACCAACCCGCGTATGGCATCTATATCTTCAATTTGAAATCGCCGGTGAACATCACCGGAAACGCAATTGCGAATGCCTACTTTGGCAAAGTGAAGGTCGGATAGCGACCAACGCCTGGAGGGCAGCGTGGGCCCGAAATCACACCCAGGCGGCCTATAGCGGCGCGGCCATCTTCGGTGCGTTCTTGGACACTGCCCGACGTTTAGGGTCGTTCCGGGACTCCGAAGCGCCACTTGACGTCGCTCGCTTGAAGGCGGCTCTGACCAAGAGCAACCATCCCGACGACCCAGGCTCAGAACTCGCCGACGACAGGTCCACTGAGCGGACGGCCGCCCACGGAACCAAGGAAGGTCGCGTCACCGAAGGAAAACACACCACCATCGGACGCAAACGACCAGTAGCCGAATCCGTCGGCCGTGGCCTTCATCCCCACCATCGGCTCGTTGAGGGGTCGGCCACCCATTGAGCCCTCAAAGGGCGCGCTGCCGTACGAGAAGATTCCACCATCTGATGCAAGCAGCCAATAGCCACTGCCATTAGGTGTAGGCGCCATACCGACGACCGGTTTGTTCAGCGTCAGGGAACCGGCTGACCCGAAGAAGCCCGCGTCTCCAAACGAAAAGATCCCGCCATCTGACCCGACCAACCAGTAGCCATGCCCATCCGGCGACGAGGCCATACCAACTATCGGCGCATTGAGGTGTCTGCCTCCAAGGGAGCCGAAGAAACCAGCGTCACCGAAAGAAAAGATCCCACCGTCAGAAGCCACCAGCCAGTAACCGAGTCCATCGGGCGTCGAAGCCATGCCCACTATCGGAGATTTGAGCGTCCGTCCGCCCATCGATCCGTAGAACCCTGCGCTGCCGAAAGAGAAGATCCCGCCGTCCTTGGCGACGGTCCAATAGCCTGGTTGTCCGGTGACCTGGGCCCCGCCGACCATTGGTTGATCGAGCGGCCGACCACCCATCGACCCGTAGAACTGGGTTTCGAAATTGAAGATGCCTCCATCGGAGGCGACCTCGGTGTAGCCAGTGGAGCCACCTTGCCCGTATCCGCCCGGACTCGTACTAGGCGAGGCCGCGGTGATGATGCGCACCTCGTCGACGAATTCCGAGGAACGGAGGTCCAGGTGGATCGTTGATGGTCCAACTAGTTCGACATAATCGTCCCCTTTCAGGCCTTGGCTGGGGAAGTCTTCGTACGTCGTTCCTGGAGCACCAACGATGGAGTTGGTCTGTCGCAGGGTGGTTGTCTCAATAATCACGCCAAGGATGGGGGTGCTGAAGGTGACCGTACCGTCGTAGAGATAACGCGCCACTGGAGCGACCATGAAGTAGCTGTCAACTGGAGTACCCGCCGCCAGAGTGTTTGGCGTGAGAGGGCCGAGCCCGTTGTAAGTCGTCGGAAAGGTGGAGGGGGTGATGTCCACCGGCAATGACGTCGGCAGGGTATACGCGGTCCGCTCGGTGAAAGCGACGATGGATCCATCGCTCGGGATCGAGGTTGGGGATATCAGCGGTGGAGGCGGTACGAAGACCACCGCCCCGCCCACAGCGATGACCGAGGCGCCGCTCGGCTCGGCATCGAGCATACCTACCGCGCCGGCCACGACAACAAGTGTCGCCAGCACTGCGATGGTGCGACAGCCTCTCCGCGCCCTGGCGCGCAGTGTGTTGATTCCGGTGCGTCTGAGATCCCGAAGCCATAGGTTCACGTCGCCAAACGCCTTAAACAGTCTCGATTCGCCACTTCAAACGTCCCAACGAATCAATAGAGCTTTGCAAGGGAATCTTGATACTTGTTGGTAATGATTCCCAACTGCCTTCGAAAGCAAGGTTTCAACAACATCTACACAACATCGATCATTGACCAGGACAAATCGGCTTGACCCCGTGCCCCGGTCGTTGCCGTGCAGATTGGCCAGATGGACCTCATAACCCATCTCGTCTAAGAGATCGGCGGCCTAGTAGCAGCCGTAGGTCGCTTCGACGATGACGTCGCTGCCCACCGGGGCCACGCTCACTGTCTTGGCGAAGCGACTCGGCTCGTTGTCGACCCGGACCGAGTCGATCTTCTCTCCCGCCTGGTCCAATCGGTAGATGACCGACCGGCGGTGGCGCAGGTCTAGGCCGACGTGCTCCTTTCCCATCGGGGCCTCCTTTGTCGTGAGTGTTTGGTGTGACAACCCCAATCTCGACCGCGAGACCGGAGCCGTCACGAGGAGCGGAGGCCCCGCTCCTTCATGCCATCACATGTGGCCGACTCTTCGGCTTGTTAGGTAGTACAACGTTTGATACAAACTGACCGTGGATTTGCTGACGCTCGATCCCGACTCCCCGGTTCCGCCGTTCGAGCAGGTGCGTTCACAACTTGCCGCAGCCATCGTTAGCGGGAGCCTCGAGCAGTCCATCAGGTTGCCGACGGTTCGGCAGTTAGCCGCTGATCTCGGCTTGGCGGTCAACACTGTTGCAAAGGCCTATCGAGAGCTTGAGTTAGCTGGGCTGATCGAAACGCGAGGTCGGCACGGGACCTTCGTAGCAGGAGCACCGACCGCGAAGAGAGCTCTGGCGGTACGGGCAGCGCAAGACTTCATGAGACGAATGCGTGAACTCGGAATCGGCAACGCAGAAGCTCTAGCCATCCTGAATTGGGAAATCGACCGAGCCCAGCTGTCACCGACTCGGTATTGAACGTCCCATGAGTTCGAGTCTCATCGAACGCCGGCTCGCGGGCATGCGTGCGGTTCTCCAAATAGTCGCCTACTCCGCGCCCGGGTGGATCCCACTCCCGCGAGCCAGTTGCTCAGGCGCTGGGCGTGACCGGGCTGACGTCGTAGCGCAGTTCCCCGGTCGACACGTCGATGTCGTAATACTCGACGCCCGTCCCCACCTGCGGGTCGTCCGCGTCGAAGGCGACGGCGATCTTATTCGCGGCGTTGCGGACGATATCGAGGATCAGCTCGGTTGCGGCGGCAGGACCCAGGGCGTCCACGACCTGCTCGCCCAGCCCGGGTGGCCACCGGATCGGCTGCCACACGAAGGCATCCACGACCCGGAGGGCCAGGGCCTGGGCGTCGGAGATACCGCTCGGATCTCTGGCGTCAAACAGATCACTCCCACCTGCCAGATCGATGGCACTCACGCTCCTGCGGGACTGGCAGAGCCGGCAGTTGTGGGCTCTCGCTCCGCGGAGTCTGACGAGTTCGGAGGTAACCGGATCGAGGGCTGGCAGTTTGGCCACCTCGATGAGAAATCTTTCATGGGCCACCCAGAGATCGATCTCGCTAGAAGTCGGGATCGGATGCCATTCTTCGCCGAACATCTCACGCCAGGCGGCATCGGCGCGAATCATCATGTCTTCCGTCCATACGGCAAGGACGAAGGCTGGGGCACCGGCACCGAGTTCGCCCAGCCCGGCTGCTCGAACATCAGTGGTCATGGATGCCACATCGACGACCATCTGTTCAGCGAAGGCCATCGCGTCAGACCTCGGCACGGCAGGAACAGCCGGGTCGAGGCTGGCCCGAGCGATGGCACGGGCCTGCTCCGCCAGGCTGGTCGGCGTGGTCGTGGCGACTGCGTCGATCAATTCGTCCCATGCCATGAAGGCCACTGGCGCCTGATCCCGGGCGATCACAATTCGACTCTACTGGTCAATTAACGCGTCATGAAAGCCCCACAGGCGTGTCCAGAACATGTGCAACCGTCTCAGATCGCCAGGTGGCGGCCAGGCGTTTGTCCGGCCTGTAGGGAATCGCTGGCCGCTGCCTATCCGCGATTACGAACCATGCTCGGCTTAGCGTTGAGCGAATGGACCCCACCGGCATGAACGACAGAGCGCTAGTGGAGCGATACGACGTCCTACGTGCGGACCTCGACCGTACCCGTGACATGGATAAGCGCCTGGCGCTGCACCGGGAGCTTCAGAACCTCGCGGCCGAACGTCAACGTCGTCATCCACTGACGACCATCCCGCTTCGTTCCTGATGAGCGGACCAGACCAGGACAATGTGCCGAGGCTATTACGTTCCCTTGCTGACAGTCTTGAGCAGCTCGTCGACGTTCAGGCGGGTTCGAGAGCCAGCCAACGGATGGAGATGAGATCTCCGTTTTTCAAGCTTGAGGGAAGCAGGGGCGACGGAAGCCCCATAGAGCTGGCGACATAGAGCGGTCATAAGGTTGCCTCAGTTCGCCGGTTGTAGGAGATCACACGAGCCCGTTTGAGGCAGCTACGCGGTGGCACCGGTCCCTTGGCGCTCGTGGGCCCGCTCGCTCGCGGTGTGAGGCAACATCTCGAGGCGGTGGCCGTCCGGGTCGGATATGAACACCGAGTTGCGCGGGGTGCGCTCGGACGCATCGACACCAGCCTCGGAGAGGCGGCTAACGAGCTGGTCGAGGTCGACGGCGGTCACGTTCAGCGCCATGTGGTTCATTTCCAGTCCGCCGTGGGCATCACCGGGGACCTCGAACAGGTCAAGGCCCTGCATGCCACACTGCAGGAAGCTGGCCTTCATGTTGGGCGGCCCGCCGGAGATGTTGCGGTCCTCAAAGCCAAGTATGTCCATATAGAAGTTCTTCGATCGCTCCACATCGGTGACGTGAAGCACCACGTGATTGATGCCCGTCACCTGGAGCTTCGGAGCAGCCATCGGCACCCTCCCTGCCTTTGCCCAGCACCCCCACTGATCATATGCCGCGGCTCTCTATGGCGATTGTGTCGGCCTAACCGCGACCATTCCAGTGTCGGATGGCTGTGGCATATCCGGCTGCGTCCCGCAAGGGATCGTCCGAAGGCAGCCGGAGTGCCCCCGTTCAGTGACAATGCTCTGAAGGATCCACCGCTGCACTGCGGGTCCTGAATAGCTTCATTAGTGCGAGCAGGTTCGGCCTGTCTTGCACACAGACAGCGGCACGTCCCGTCTCCGAGAAAGGGTGATTGGTCTGGGTTGCTAGAACAACCCAGACCGCCCGTCGCTCCGATCCGGAACGGCCGTGCCATCCCTAACACCGTTAACAGAAGGGATGACCATGACCATCGTAGAAGCTGCGCGGGGCGTGACCGGTGGGGTCGACACTCACCTCGATTTTCACGTTGCCGCGGCGTTGGACCCGCTTGGTGGCCTGCTCGGCTCGGAGTCCTTTGCCGCAAACCCGGCCGGCTACAGCTCGTTGCTCGCCTGGTTGGAGAGCTTTGGTGCTGTCACCAAGGTCGGTATGGAAGGCACCGGTTCCTACGGTGCTGGTCTCGCCAGATTCCTGCGCAGGGCCCATGTCACCGTCATCGAGGTCAACCGTGCCAACCAGGCCGAACGACGTCGAAGTGGTAAGTCCGATCCGCTCGACGCCATCGAGGCGGCTCGAGCCGCACTGGGCGGAAGTGCCACCAGCATCTCGAAGTCCAAAGACGGTGCCGTCGAAGCCATCCGGGTCCTCGTCGTCGCCAAGCGCTCGGCCCGGCACGCCCGAATCAAAGCGCTCACCCAGATGCGCCATCTGGTGATCACCGCCCCCGACGAGCTCCGTTGCCGCCCTCGACGGCCTGAGCGTGGCCGCGTTGGTCAGCCAAGGAGCGAGGCTGCGGCCGTCGCGCTCGGGTGACCCGGTCATGGGCGCGCACAAAGCATCTCTGTGTTCATTGGCGCATCGGGTCGAGTCGCTCGAAGACGAGGTCGTTCACCGAGATGATCTCAAAGGTAAGTCAGGAACTAGGTCCCGACGCTTCGGATGATGAGATCAGCGAAAAGGTGCTCGAAGCTATCGAGGCACTCCCGGAATCGGATCGAGCGCAGGTGCTGAAACAACTGGTGAAGGGGATTAGCTCGGGCCAGCTTCGCCATCTCGGCAAGGAAATAGAGGCTGACCGCCAAGGGGATGACGGTGAGAACGTGTCGGAGTCGGAAGGCACTGCATAATCGATCCGGCGTTCGCTCACGAGGCGGGTGATTGGCATATCCGCAGAGCTGAGCGATAGGTGCTTCCGTACGCCGGGATCGGATGCCACTGAGCGGCACTCCGGGCTAAATGAAACATGTTGCGGTTCAAGGACTCGGCTCGCGCGTTTGTGACAGTCACCCGCGTAGCCTTCTGCCCGGTTGATAGTCCGTCTGCAGCGACTGGCCTCTTCGGCGGGGTCGGTCCGCGCCCTTCGGCCTTTAGGACGAAGTCGCCGCGAACTCGATATCCGCCTGGCCAACGGCCCTCGGGCCGCCTTCTGTATTGACGTACGCGTAGACATAGCACTGATCCGGACCCGAGGAGCTGCAGCTCACCGAATTGCCCGTATTCGAAGTGAAGGACTGCACGACTGTGAGTCGAATCTTGAATCGGCGGTCCATGACCTTTACTCGGGCCACGTCGGCGGTGTTGCAGCCCAAGCTTGCTGGGACCCCATTTGAAGCACACTCTTCCGGGAGCCTGGACCTCATTCGAGATGACGGAAAGACTGTCCGAGTACGGCAAAACAAGTTGCCGGGACGGTGGGCTAGAGAGCGTCCTGAAGGCCCGCCGACTTACGTGCGAAAAACCAGTAGGCGAGGGAGTTGCCCATTTGTGTTGCGCTGGCTAAGCGCCACACCCACTTCGGGCCACGAATCTGACTTGGATCTCGGTGCCGGATATCTCTCCAAGTGAATGCCGCCACGACGATATGCACCACAACGAGGCCAGCGAGGAGTCTCGGATCGGGCTTGCGTCGGGCCACCCACCAAGTGTGCCACTGAGGTCCTCCCGTTCACCGCCCCTAGTGCCGACTAGGAGACGTTTGCGGAGTGAATCGCATCGGCCAGAGATCTACATGTGGACGAGTCGGAACGACGAGGCAAGTGTAGCTGGGTGGGAACAGGACAGTTCCGAACTGCAGGACTGGTAAACCAGTAGGAGCTAGGCGGTTCCTTCCATCCAGGCAGCGAACTGCTCCCAGGTCGCTGTGCGCGGATGGGGAGACTTGAACGGTGTCCAGTCGATACCGCCTTTACTGATCTGGACCTTGCCCAACAGCTCGCCGTCAGCGCGGACCTCAAACTCCACGTCCACATTCCTTACGGTGATCGGGTGAGACAGGTTCATCGTGACGTCGTGAGCCGGCATAGCAGCAGAGCCTAGGGGTGCCGGCCCCTGGGGACACTTCTTGGCCTTAGCCCTCTGGGCTCAGCTCCGATGAATCCCGTGTTGGACTTTGGCCGCCAGACGCGTCGACCAAAATTGGCCTGTGACTGGCTACACGCTTTTCTGAGCGATCAAGAGCGGAAGTTGGTATGTCGCACCCTTCTGGCGGATCGGTTTGGCGATCGGGGCGAGGTAATAAGCAGCAGCCAGAGCCTTTGTCAGATAATTACCTTTGAGGGATCCGCTGTTCCGACGAAGGCGAGCCAGACTGTCCCTGGTGTAAAGCTCGCTCTCAGCGATCAGTGAGACGTGAAAGCCAGACTCTTCGAGATCTGCGATCAGAGCATTCAACAGATGCCGCTCGCTCTCGTCGTCTTCAAAAAGGTGCATCTCGCCGACGATGGTCGAAATGGAGGACAGCTTGGTACATGCTCGGAAGGTTTCGTACTCCGCGCCCTCGATGTCGATTTTCAAGAGATCAATGGGACCGATCTCCTTGATGAGATCATCCAGACTGATGCTTTCGACCCGGTTGCCTCTCTCATCGGAAAAAGACTGATCATTGACTCGCCCACATCCGGAGTCAACGGTTGCGTCGAGATCCAGCATTTCGCCGGTCTTGCTCCACAGCGCCCGGTTTCGCGGATCGATGTTCGCGATGTGGTTTCGATCAACGTTCAGCTTCAGGAGGTCAAAGTTCACTCGCGATGCTTCAATTGAAATGACCCGTTCGGCCCATTGTGACGCCATGAGGCTAAAGATGCCGGCGTGCGCGCCGGCATCAACGACCGTCTGCAGATCGGATCCGAACGTGAATCCACCCCGTTCGTAGATACGATCAAGGATCAGTTCACGCGAGAGGGTGAAGACCTCATCGTCGGGACACAGCGCACTGAGTTTCCTGCCCCGCTCAGTGATATCGAGGGCAACCAGGTTCCCTCGGCTCGGTGAAACTATGGACTTGATGTGTTGTTTGACCGCACGACCGAGAGAGATCACGATCCGCCTTTCAATCTACGACCGACTCAAGGAAAGGTTTTCTCAGGTGAGCGTCTCCCCCCTGTCCCGCACTCTCTGCGTGGAGTCCCGAGGCCACCTCTCCCGATCGGCCGGACCGCTCTCGTCCAGCCCGACTGCGCCGTCACCTGCAAATTGAGAACGGGGACAAATGTTGAACAACAGGCCCGTCTACGAATCGAAGCGAGGCGGCAATGCCTTGGTCATAGACCGTAGAAAGGTCGCTCGATTGCGGTTCAGCTCAGACAGGAAGCAACCCGGTCCCATTGCGATCGAGCGTGTCGAGTCCCACAGCGCTCACCTTTTTCGTGCCGTGGTGAGGCTCAGAGAGACGCCGACAGAGTCGTCTGGGGGAGAAGGCAAAGCGGGTGGCGATCTCCGCGTGTACAGATCGACACACGACGCGCCGGGCGACGTCGACGCGCGTGAAGGTGATGGCACTCCGTAGGTCATGTCGCCAAATAGCGGGGCTGGGTGGCGTCGATATCCATCCCCGCAAAATTCGCGATGAACGACCAATGCACGGGAGGCAGTTCGGTGGCACGACATCGCCGGTTGGATGCAGGCTTGATCTGGTCCGTCCGACCTGCCCCGCAGGCCTCCGTCATTTCTCGACGAGCGGCCGCATTGTCTTGATCGGCCTCGCAGGTGGTGCCCGTCTGTTCTTCCCGGTTGCGCACCGGGGCCCCGGGACCGAATGGGCTAGGTGCCGGCGCGCAGCTCGACGTGCTGGAGCTCGATCCACAGCGGGATCAGGAACCAGACATAGGCGTTGGTGAGCGTGTACTGCTTGTCCTGGTAGCGCGTGACCATGGCGCCGACATCGGTGACCCGAACGCGGTCGTCCTTGCCCTGGTACGCCTTGACTCTGTCCAGTATCTCCAATAGCTCCTCTTTGGATGACACCTCTAACCCGAAGTGGTCCATGTTGGGCGTGACCATGAATTCGTCCTTCGCGGGCAGCAGGTAGAGGAACTGGCCCAATGACCCGGTGTAGAGAATGAGGGGATTCCCTTTCTCCGTGCTGTTGTCTCCCTCGATCCAGCCGAAGACTTCGGAGTAGAAGTCCAAGAGCGCGGCTCGACCCTCCTCGTCCATGATTTCGGCATCAACGCTGATCGCCACATGATTGATCCGCGGAGCGAATGGGACTGGGCTCATGGAAGCAGGCCTGGTTCAACCATCACCTTGCTTGGTATCTCGCCTCGAGCGAGCCGTTCCATCGAAACCATCACGTCGCTGAGTGGAACGTTGTCGGGTTCGATCAAGGCGCCGATCGGCAGCGTGCCACTGTCGAGGAGGTCCACGGCGGGCTGGAATCCTTCGTCGTTGTAGTTGTAGGCCCCGATGATCTCGAGCTCGAAGATGATCATGCGGTTCTGGTTGATTCGGGGCTGTTCGAACCCCGTCCCCACGATCACGAGGGTTCCCGCATAGTCGAGCTGTCCGAAGCCTGCCTCGGCCGCGTCCGCACGGCCGGAGCATTCGAACACCACCGCGTAGGGCTCGGCAACAGGAAGGGCCAAGGGCGGCTGTTCCAGCGTGTCGGGCGTCACGACCCGGGTAGCACCGACGTCGAGGGCCTGCCGGCGCCGAACAGCGGAAGGCTCGCTCACGGTGATGTCGGAGATCCCTCGAGCGCGCAGCGCGGCCACGATCAAGAGGCCCACCGGGCCGGCCCCGGTGACCAGTACCCGATCATCAGGGCCGACATCGGCCAGCCGCAACGCGTGCAGGGTGATGGCTGTCGGCTCGGCCAGCGCGGCCACCCTGCTCGGGAGAGAATCGGGAATCCGGATCAGGCCGTCGGCCGTGACCGTCTTGTACTGGCAGAAGGCACCGCGATATCCGACGAAGTCGGCCGTGGCACGGTTCAGGCACACCGAAGGGCGACCCCGTCTACAGGGTCGGCAGACCCCGCACCCTGGAGTCGGGTTCCCTACCACCCGGTCGCCCGGAGTCCAGCCGGAGTTGTCAGGAGCGGCGGCCACGGTGCCCGACCATTCGTGGCCGAGGATGGCACCAGGTTTTGCGTACCGCTCCAGAACCATGTGGAGATCGGACCCGCAAATACCGCACTCGGCAATCTCCACGAGCACCTCGCCGGGTCCCGGCTCAGGACGGGGAACCCGCTCGACCGCGATTCTCCCATCGCCCACGTAGACGGCTGCCTGCATCAGTGCTGATGGCACGGAGGCAACCATAGGGACTCAACGCGCCGGCCGCGCGTCCTTCGATGTGATACGCCCCGAGTGATGCGACCGGATCACTCACTTCCGGTCTCCACGGTCGACCTATGGCCGGCGCCAGATTGCGGCACCTCGGTTCGGTACGCGACGTCGAAGTCCCTGGTCAGACCGACCTAGGTAAGCGCCGCCGATGAACTCCTTCGACGGTTTCAAGTCCTGAAGCGGAATGAGGCACCTCAGCGCCCGGTCCAGACGGGCGGGCGCTTTTCGAGGAATGCGGCCACGCCCTCGCGCGCATCGGCCGACCGCGTCGCCTCTCCGAGCGCGCGGTCGGTAAGGCTCCAGCCGAATTCGTCGGCTCCCGCGGTGAGCTCGTTCACGGCGGCGAGGCACGCCTGGACCGAGACCGGCGCGTTGGAGCAGATGTCTTGGGCCAGGTGGACGGCGCCCTCGAGCGCGCCGCCGGCTTTGGTCAGGACGTTGACGAATCCCGCTTCGTAACCGCGCTGTGCATCGATGGGTCTTCCCGTGAGGATCAGCTGACGCGCCACGTTCAGCGGCAGCGCGCGCGGTGCCCGGAACAGTCCGGCGCAGGTCGGCACCACCCCGATGCACACCTCGGGGAGGCCGAACCGGGCCTTCTGCGACGCCACGACGAGGTCGCAGGCCAACACGAGCTCGAGCCCTCCACCGAGCGCCGGGCCCTCCACGGCGGCGATCAGCGGCTTGCGGCGCACACGCCGGATCAGGCCGTACTCGCCTCCTCGCTCGGTGAGGTAGTCCCCACCGGCCGTGAGATCGCTCCCTGCCGAAAACACGTCGGGCGTGCCGGTGAGGATTCCCACCCACAGCTGATCGTCGTCGTCGAGCTCGCTGAGCGCGGCGTCGAGTGCGTCCGCCATTGCACGGTCGATCGCGTTGCGCTTGGCGGCTCGCCGCATTGAGATGACGAGGACATGGCCTTCGCGGCGGTGCCCGACCAGCTGGGCATCGCCTGCACCTGTCTTGCTCACGCGCGCCTCCGATCTCCGACTCCGAAGAGTGGTTCACGTTAGCGGTGAGGAGATCGGCGGTCTGTTTGCCTCCCCGTCACTGGGCACGTTTGTCCGCTCGTGACGCATCCCGCCCGAGAAGGGAGCGCGCTCAGTCGTGCGCGCTCAGGTCCCGGCCATGGCCACGACGGGTTTGTTGAGTGGCTGGCCGCCCATAGATCCGAAGAAGGGAGCGTTGTAGCTGAAGATCCCACCGTCGGAGGCGACGAAGCGGTAGCCCGAGCCGCTGCGGTTGGATTCCATCCCGACGATTGGCGCGTTGAGGTGCATGCTTCCCGTTGAGCCGTCGAACGGCGCGTCGAATGAGAAGATCCCGCCATCGGACGCGACCTCCCAATACCCGCCGGTCTGGGGGTCGGAGGCCATCCCGACGATGGGTTGGTTCAGTGGTCTGCCGCCCATCGACCCTCGGAACTTCGCGTCGCCGTAGCTGAAGATCCCGCCGTCGGAGGCGACAAGCCAGTAGCCCTTGCCGTCGGGCGTCGCGGCCATCCCGACGATCGGGCTGTTGAGATGGATGCTTCCGGCGCTGCCGTAGAAGCCCGCGTCACCGAAATTGAAGATGCCGCCGTCGGACGCCACCTCCCAGTACCCACCTCCGTCGGGGGTCGCAGCCATGGCGACGATGGGTTCGTTCAGCGGCTTCCCACCCATGGAGCCGAAGAAGCCGGCGTCACCGAAGGAGAACATCCCGCCGTCCGAGGCGACCTCCCAGTAACCGCCGCCGTCGTGAGTCAGCGCCGCCCCGACGACGGGGCGGTTGAGGTGAATACTCCCGGTCGATCCGCAGAACGGGATGTTGCCGTAGTCGAACACGCCACCGTCAGAGGCCGAGAGGATGTAGCCGTCCGGGCCTCCCGCCGGCGCGTTGCACGGCACCTCGATCGTGGGACCGGGGGTGCCGGCGTCACCGGTCAGCTGCGGGTCGTGGTGGAACTGCGGCCAGGCGCCGGACTCGTAGACCCTCGAACCGCTGCCCGGGGTGTCGTCGATCTCCCAGTGGGTGATGACGCCGGTCAGGGCGCCGTTGATGTCCGCATAGCCCGCACCCGTGATGCCGATGTGCCCGTCGGGGTCGTCGGTCACGAGGGGCGAGTTCTGATAGCCGTCGTTCGTGTCGAGGGTCGCCTCCTCGGCCCCCGAGCGGCCGTCGAAGATGTCGATCCCATTGGTCGTCGGGACGATGACGTCCTGGTATCCGCCGCCGGTGAGGTCGGCCGTGACCGGCGAGCCGATCACCGCGCCGCTGGTCTCCGCCGACCAGACGACGTTGCCGTTGGTGCCGTTCAGCACATAGATGGTGCCGCCCGAGCCGGCCTGGGTGCCCTCGACGACGTCGAGTTGCCCGTTGCCCTGCACGTCGGCAAGTGCGGGCGAGTCGGCCGTGATGCCATCGAGGACCTGGCTCCACGCCAGCCCGCAGCTCGTGTTGAGGGCGAAGATCCTGTCAGAGTCCGAGGCGCCCGAGTAGTAGCTCCCGTCGCCGACGGCGATCCCGACGGCGCCGCCCGCGAGGAACTGGCCGACCGCGGGTGAGGAGCGGTCGATGTTCTGGTTCGTGTTGTACTGGCAGACGAGGCCACCCGCCGGGTTCCCGGTGAAGAGGTTCCCGGCGGTCGAGAGGATGCGGATGTGCCCGCCGTTGTAATAGGTCTGCCCGTAGGCGACGCCGGCGCTCGAGTCGCCGCCGCTGATGATCTGCATGTCCCCGTCGGCGTAGAGGTCGGCGACCGCCGCCGTGGAGTAGACGGAGTCGGCCTGGAACCAGGGGAACCCGGCCAGGACCGCACCGTTGGCCGCCCCGAGCGCGTAGGTGTTCTGACCGAGGGAGCCGGCCTCGACGCCATAGCCGTCCGCGTAGGCCGCAACGGTCGGCGAGGCCTGCACGGCCGAGTGCGGAGTCGGGTCCGTTCCCGGGTTGTTCGCCGCCTGGAACCACTGGTCGCCGCCATTGGGAGCGATGGCCTGGTAGCCCCCCACTGATGGGTTCGCAGCATCGCCCGAGCCGACGTAGACGGTGTCGGTCCCGTTGGCGTCGATGGGTGCCACGGACGGTGAGGAGTTGATCGGGGCGCCTGCGTGGTAGGGCCAGTTGGCGACCAGTGTGCCGTTCGCCACGTGGAGCGCCCAGACCAGGCCGGCGGTGTCTCCGACGACCACGGCGGGTTTCCCGTCGAGATTGGCGACGTTTGGTGAGGACAACGCGATCGGGTTGTTGCCGTCGGGGAGTGTCTGGCTCCACGTCTGGTTGGCTACGAAGCCGGCCGCGTGGGCGATCTCGGCGCCGTGTGCGACGGGGGCCGCCGGGAAGGAGATGGTCAGAGCCAGGGCGGCGACCCCACCCATGATCGATGCCGGAATGATGGACCTCGGGCGTCGTCTCACGAATCTCCCTTGGCTCTGGGCGCGGTTGCGGCGGTCATCGGATCAATGCGCAACGGACATCTGTCCCGTTGGCAGCTCAACGCGGCTGGCGAGGGCAGGGGCGTCCACACGTACTAAGTCGGCAGCCCAGGGACCGATCTTGACCCGTCAACGCTCTCCGCCACCTCAAGATGGGCCCAAGTATCGTGCGTGGGGTAGTCCCGGCCTGACATCCACGCAGCAAGTGGTGTTGGAAGAGAGACGGCGTGCATCGGGGGTGGGGGAGAGCTGAGCAGGTATGAAGCCCGCGCGGGGGCATTGCCGCGTACCATGCTCACGGTGATCGGCTCGTTGACGAAGCTGGCGCGCTGATGGGCCGGCGCATCCGATGGCTCGGCGTCATCTTGGTCCTGTGCTTGGGTCTCGTCGCAGTGCAACTCGTCAATATTCAGTTGGTAAAGGCAAAGGCGCTGGCGAGCTCGCCGTTCAACCCGCGCATCTCGTCACAGCTGTACATCAACCCGCGAGGGACGATCTACGCGTCCGACGGCACCGTGCTGGCCAAGTCCGTCCCGACGCCGGCGGGGACCAACCGGGCGGACTATCCCTACGACTATGTACGGCAATATCCCCAAGGCCCTCTCTACGCGGGCATCACCGGCTACGACTCGGTCTTGACAGGCGCGGTCACGGACATCGAGAACGAGTACGACTCTTATCTGAGTGCCCACGAGCAGCCGGCCCAGACCCTCAGCCAGCTGTTATTCCGGGAGTCACTGCCTCGCACGACCGACAACGTCACGCTGACGATCCAGCCCACGCTGCAGCAGGCGGCGTGGAACGATCTGTTGGCGACCCAAGGGAACAATGACGGAGCGGTCGTGGTGCTCAATCCCAAGACCGGTGCCGTGCTGGCCATGGTGTCGAACCCCACTTACGATCCCAACCCCCTCGTGAGCACGTCTCTGTCAGCTGAGAATCTTGCCTACTTCACCTACACGCAGCCCGATCATGAGGACTTCTTCCCGTTGCGACCAATTGCGGACTCCGAGAGCTTCTTTCCCGGGTCGACCATGAAGGTCGTGACGTCGACCACGGCGTACAACCTCAAACCGTCCCTGATCGGGTTCAACTACCCGCAACAGCCTTGTCAGACCTTCTCCGACTCGCCGGGGCATCCGTTGTGCAACGACGGGACCACCCCGGCGAACTCCGATCCGTGTGGTGGCACCATGGCCAATGACATGCTGGCAGTCTCGTGTGACCCCGGGTACGGCGAACTCGGCGTACAGGAAGGTGTGTCGACGCTCCGTCAGCAGGCCGAGTTGTTCGGCATCAACTCGGTGCCGCCCATCGACCTGCCTGCTGTCGGCCAGCAACCGACGGCGGGAGTCATTGCCTCGACGTTGGACTCGCTTCCGGCGAACTCGCAGCGACTCCAGGCCGACTCCGCCATCGGACAGGAGACGGTGAAGGACACGGCGTTGCAAAACGCAATGGTCGCGGCTGGCATTGCCAACGGTGGGGTGATTATGACGCCGCATCTCATGTCGTCGATCACAAGTTCGAACGGAGCGGTGGTCAAGACTTATACACCGACGCCCATGCCGCGCTCGGCGTCGCCGGCGGCGTCACAGGCGGTGACCTCGTTGATGGAGAGCGTCATCACGAATCCCAGGGGCACGGCGGCTGGCGTGGGATTCCCGGCCTACTTGTGTGCCGCCGTGAAGACGGGGACAGCACAGTTGGGGCTGCCCAACGGCGAGGTCGACGACTGGATGATCGGGTTCGCTCCCGCCAACAACCCTCAGATCGCGGTGGCGGTCGTCGTCCCGTTCCAGAACGTCTCTTCGGACGGCGCATTGGTCGCCGGCCCGATCGTGAACAAGATCATGCAGACGGCGCTGCCGCAAGGTTCGGTGCAGCAACCGTGCACGGTCCAAGCCCCGCCGGCTTCGGACTTTCCATCCTCGCCCTGAGCTCACCAGAGCCCAGTCGGCTCCTGTCTGAGCGCCATCTTCGTCACCAGGCGAACCGGGGCGTGATTGCCTGTACACTATCTGCGTGCCTACGCAGATACTTAAGAGTCCGGCCCGGGAGGAGTTCCGCTCGGCTGTGGGGATGCTCAAGCTGCTGGGCGACGAGACCCGGCTACGAGTGATCTGGGCCCTCCTCGAGGGCGAGCACTCGGTGAACGAGCTGGCCGAGATGGTGGGGGCACAGCCGGCGGCGGTGTCGCAGCATCTCGCCAAGCTCCGGCTGGCTCGGCTCGTGCGGAGCCGACGCGAGGGGACCCGCATCTTCTACGTGGTGGATGACGCGCACGTCCGCCGCTTGGTGGAGGAAGTCGTCACGCACGCCGACCACGTCACCGCCCATGGGTGAGAGCCACGCCCACGTAGGCGGAGCGGGCGAGACATCGGCCGGCACCGGCCGCCGCGCACTCGTCGCGGCGCTCGTCCTGCTCGCCGCCTTCATGGCGTTCGAGGTCGGCGCGGCGGTGGCGTCCAACTCGCTGGTTTTGCTGGCCGACGCCGGACACATGCTGGTCGATGTCGGCGCCATCGCCGGCTCGCTCGTGGCGATCCACCTCGCAGCCCGACCCGAGACCCGCTCACACACCTACGGCATGAAGCGCGCCGAGATCCTGGCTGCGGCAGCCAACGCCATCACCCTGCTCATCGTCTCGGCACTGGTGACCTGGGACGCGGTCGTGCGTCTCTTGCACCCTTCGTCGGTCGACGGTGCCGTCTTGATCGTCGTTGCCGCGGTCGGGGTCGCGGTGAACGTCGTGGCGACCTCGATCATGGCCCGGGCGAACCGGCGTTCACTCAACATCGAAGGGGCATACCGGCACATCCTGACGGACCTCTACGGGTTGGCCGGAACCCTGATCGCCGGCATCATCATCGTCCTATGGGGCTTTGAGCGAGCCGACGCCATCGCGTCACTCGTGGTGGTGGTGCTGATGCTGAAGGCGGCCGTCGAGTTGTTGCGGCCTTCGTTGCGCATCCTCCTCGAGGCAACGCCCGAGGACATCGATCTCATCGAAGTCCGCCAGCACTTGCTGGAGCTGCCCGAGGTCGAGTCGATTCACGACCTGCATGCCTGGACGCTCACTTCGTCCCTTCCCATTCTCACGGCGCACGTGGTGGTGACCGACGAATGCCTCAACACCGGTGAGGTCGGGCGTGTGCTCGACCACCTCCAAGAGTGCTTGGCGGGCCACTTCGACGTCGAGCACTCGACGCTGCAGTTCGAGTCGGCCGGGCACATCGAACACGAGGTCGGTGGTCACTCCTAGCGGTGTAGCGCGGATGTGGTGATCCGGTAGGGGTGCTACACCGATGTACCCGATCGTCGGTACTCTCGCGAAATGGGACCCCTTCGGTACTCCATCAACGTCACGTTGGATGGTTGCTGCGATCATCGTGCAATCCCGGCGGACGAAGACTTGCATCGTCACGCGGCCGAGAATCTCAACCAGGCCGACGCTCTTCTCTTCGGGCGGGTGACGTACGAAATGATGGAATCAGCGTGGCGGCCGCGACAGCCCACTGGAACGAGACCTGATTGGATGGAACCCTTCGCCCAGACGATCAATGCGGCAAAGAAGTACGTCGTGTCGAGCACTCTGGAGCAGGTCGATTGGAACGCTGAACTCGTGCGCGGGGATCTGGGCAGGGCCGTTCAGCAACTCAAGCGGGAATCGGGCAACGGACTGTTCGTGGGAGGTGTGAAGCTCCCACTGGCGTTGACGGAGCTGGGCTTGATCGATGAGTACGAGTTCGTGGTGCATCCCAGGCTTGCGGGCCACGGGCCGACGTTGTTCGCTGGGCTGTCGAAGCACGTCGACTTGAGGGTCGTGAGCCGGCTGGAGTTCGGCTCGGGGGCAGTGGCGATGCGCTACGAGCCGAGCAGGTAGCCATCGGGCTTGCTAGCCCAGGCCGCCATGGGGGCGGGTTGGGCCGGCCGGTGCGCCAGGCTGCTTCAACTCAGGGTCGGCGGCTCGAACGCGGCGACCAATTCAACATGCTCGGTCATCGGAAAGATGTCGAACGCGCGCAACGCGGTCAGGTCCCAGCCGGCGTCGAGAAGGATTCGTGCATCCCGGCCGAAGGAGGCCGGATCGCAGGCGACGTAGACGAGGCGTTCGATCGACGCCGCATGGGTGGCGAGCGCCCCCATGACGCGGGTTCCGGCACCCTCCCGCGCAGGATCGAGCACCACGACCTGCGGGTGGCCGATCGCGTTCGCAACCAGTTCGGGGGTCACCTCGGCCTCGAGCACACGAAACGAGTCGACGTCGGTGCCGTTGTGACGGAGATCGGCGCAGGCTCGGGGGTCCCGCTCCACTGCGATGACCGAGCCCCGGGCGCCCACCCGGTCGGCCAGGGGGACGGCGAAGAGCCCGGCGCCTGCGTAGAGGTCGACCACGGCCGCCCCGCGGCAGTCACCGACGAGGCCGAGGACCGCTGAGAGCAGGACGTGGGGCGCGCCGGCGTGTACCTGCCAGAAGACACCCGCGGAGACGCGAAAGGTGCGCCCGTGCACCTGCGTGTGCACGGCGCCAGGTGGCCGGCGCACGATGCCTCGCATGACGAGGCCGGCATCGATCTCGGGCGGGTGCGCCAGGTGGCGGCCGCGTGGGGTCAGCGCAACGACTGCCTCACCCGTGTCCCCCGTCATGATCTCGAGCTCCGCTGCCCCCGGCCACCCGGCCGTGAACGCTCCCGTGGCGGCCACGGCCGAGCTCGCGAGCGGGCACCCGTTCACGTGCTCGAGCTGGTGGGAGCGGTGCCGGCGGAACCCGGTCCTGCCGTCGCGGTCCACCGCGACCCGCACGCGGGTACGCCAGGCGAGCCCGTCGCTATCGCCGTGCACCTGCTCGACCTCGATCGCGCGCTCCACGCCTGCCAGATGTTTGAGCTGCTCGGCAACCCGGAACGCCTTGAGCCGTCGCTGAGCGGGCAGGCTCGCGTGCTGGAAGTCGCAACCGCCACAGTGTCCGGGCCCAGCGTGTGGACACGGTGGTGGGACCCTGTCGGCGGACGGGATCAGGATCTCCACCGCATCGGCCCGGAGGTACGAGGAGGTGGTGGCGGTCACCTGGGCCCGCACACGTTCTCCCGGGAGGGCGTGCCTGACAAAGACGACTCTGCCGTCGGGTGCGCGGGCGACGCAGCCACCTCCGCCCGCAACGGCCCCAATGTCCAGCTCGAGCAGGCCGTCGTCCTGCGGGTTCGCCACGAATCGGAGCGTACGTCGCCACGGGGGCCAGCCATTGACGACAGTTCGAAGAAATCTCGGCACGGGGTGTCGATCCGGGGGTGGCCGATCGTCGTAGGGACAACACCACGACACGAAGGAGAACATGATGCGCTACTTGTTGATGATCGCCCTCGATGAGGCCCAGGGACCTGGAGAGGACGTGACGCCCCAGTACGCCGCCTTTGGCAAGGAGATGGCCGAACGGGGCGTGCTGCTCGGTGGGGAGCGTCTGCACTTCACCAGCGATGCAACGACGGTCCGCGTCCGCAACGGCGAGACCCTCGCGACCGATGGCCCCTTTGCCGAGACCAAGGAGCAGCTCGCGGGCTACTACGTCGTCGACTGCAAGGATCTCGACGAGGCGATCGAGGTCGCAGCCAAGATCCCGGGTGCGCGGGACGGATCCATAGAGGTGAGGCCGATCTGGGATATGTAAGGGTCGAGGCGGCGGTCGCCGATGCGTTCCACGCGGAGTGGGGCCGGGTCGTGGCGACCCTGGTCCGGCTGACCGGCGACTGGGACCTGGCTGAGGAGTGCGCGCAGGACGCCTTCGCGGTGGCCTTGGAACGATGGCCCCGTGACGGCGTCCCGCGCCGTCCCGGGGCCTGGCTCACGACTGTGGCGCGTAATCGCGCCATCGACCGGGTGCGGCGCACCCAGCTCGGCATGGCCAAGACGATCGATGCGGCTGCGATCGAGAAGGGCGAGGACGAGGTGCTCGTGGAGGACAAGGTGGCTCCCGACGAGGTGCCAGACGACCGGTTGCGCTTGATCTTCACCTGTTGCCATCCCGCCCTCCCGTTCGAGGCACGGGTGGCGTTGACGTTGCGCACGCTGGCGGGGATGACGACCCCCGAGATCGCCCACGCGTTCTTGGTCCCCGAAACCACGATGGCCCAGCGGCTGGTGCGAGCAAAGAGGAAGATTCGCAACGCCGGCATCCCTTTCGTGGTGCCGCCGCCGCACCAGCTGGTCGAGCGGACGGGGGCCGTACTTGCCGTCATCTACCTGCTCTTCAACGAAGGGTATTCGGCCAGTTCGGGTGCCGACCTTCTCCGGCGCAGCTTGAGCACCGAGGCCATTCGGCTGGGTCGCGTCCTGTCCGCGCTGATGCCTGACGAGGCCGAGGCCCTCGGCCTCCTCGCGCTCATGCTGTTTCATGACGCCCGTAGCGCGGCACGCATCAACGAGAACGGCGATCTCGTGGTCCTAGAATCTCAGGACCGCTCCTTGTGGGACGCCGAGGCAATCGCCGAAGGCTTCGGCGTGCTTGACGCGGCGGCGCGACTCGAGCGCCCTGGACCGTTCCAGTTGCAGGCAGCGATCGCGTCGTGCCACGTGCATCCGAGCGGGTCGACGGACTGGGCCGAGGTCGCCGGGCTCTATGACCGTCTCTTCGAGATGATGCCGTCTCCGGTGATCGAATTGAACCGAGCCGTCGCGGTGTCCCTGAGCGTCGGTCCCGACGCCGGTTTGGCGTTGGTCGACGCCATCGAGCTGGCGGGCGACCTGCGCGACTACCACCTGCTTCCGGCCGCCCGCGGCGACATGCTGCGCCGCCTGGGACGCCGAGACGAAGCGGCGGCGGCGTACCGGCGGGCGTACGAGCTGGCGGGGACGGACGCCGAGAAGCGCTATCTCCAGCGCCGCGTGGACGACATGACGGGACATGACGGTTAGGGGGTCGCGGGATCCCTCGGTTTGACAGGTCCGAGCGCCGTTGCAATCGTCTCGCTCCTGACCGACCGCGTCCCAGTGCGCCTGGGGTGGGCGGGCGCCGTGGACAATGCGAGAGGACGGCTGGACATGTTGCAAGGCAGAGTGGCGATCATCACCGGGAGCGGGCGTGGCATCGGCCGTGAGCACGCGCTTTTGTTTGCGTCTCTCGGCGCCAAGGTGGTTGTGAACGACCTTGGCGGCGCGATCGACGGCTCGGGGAAGGACGTCTCGGCAGCCCAAGCCGTGGTCGACGAGATCACCGCCGCCGGGGGCCAGGCGGTCGCCAACACCGACAGCGTCAGCTCGTTCGCAGGTGCAAAAGCCATGGTCGATCAGGCCGTCTCGAGCTTCGGCGATCTGCATGTGGTCGTGAACAACGCGGGGATCCTGCGCGACCGCATGTTGGTGTCGATGAGCGAAGAGGAGTTCGATGCGGTCATCGCCGTCCACCTGAAGGGCACGTTCAACATGACGAGGCACGCCGCGGACTACTGGCGCGAGCAGGCCAAGGCGGGGACGATCGTCGACCGGGCCATCGTGAACACGAGTTCGGGTGCGGGTCTGCATGGCAACGTCGGTCAGACCAACTATGCGGCCGCCAAGGCGGGTATCGCGGCGATGACGGTGGTGAACGCGATGGAGTTGCATCGCTACGGCGTCCGGGCCAATTGCATCGCTCCGGTGGCGCGCACCCGCTTGACGTTGCAGACGCCAGGGATGGGGGAGCCCATGCAGAATCAGGTGTTCGACCCGGAGAACGTGTCGCCGCTCGTCGCGGTGCTGGCGTCGGAGACCTGCCCCTTCAACGGGCAGGTGTTCAGCGTGTATGGCGGCTCAGTGGGCATCTACGGCGGGTGGTCGATCGCAGAGACCGTCGAGACGGACGATCGTTGGACCGCCGAGACGCTGGCGGCAGCGATGGACAAGCTGCCGCGAACCGTCGAGGTCAACAGCCAGATGACCGAGCTCGCGAAACACATGCAGGGTTGAGCCGCACCCTGGTCCCGGGGGTGGGTCGCGCCGAGACGGCAGCTTCTTCCTAGGCTTCACGGTGATGGGTGGGGATCACCAGGGGGACGAACGGCACATGGGTGCCGTGGCCCGCAGACCGGCCGTTCCGGCGCGGGCATGGGTGGAAGCCGCCTTCGCTGCGGCCGACGTCCATCCCCTCCTGTGCGCAGTGGCGCATCGGACCGGCGACCTTTCGCTCCTGCGTCCCGAGCTGGCGCCGGACCAGTCCCAGATGCTGGTCCCAAGCCGGGGCCTCACGCCCGAGCAGGAGGACGAAGCCCGTCGCATCGCCGCGGACGCGTGGTGCAGCCACGCCGCCTCGGGCGCAGCCGACCATGAGCTGACGATCGACGAGCGAGTGGCCGTCTTCGCGTTCCTGGTCGGTGAGGGCGCCACCGACCAGTGGGAACCGTTCCTGGTCGAGGAGCTGGGGCTGCCCGGCACCGACCCGAGGCGGCCGTCGTGGCACCTGCGGGAGTCCGGTCGTTCGTTCTGTTGTGCCGTCATCGGTGCGGGAGCCTCGGGCCTGGCCGCGGCGTACAGGCTCCGCCAAGCCGGCGTGGACGTGACCGTCTTCGAGAAGAACGACGAGGTCGGTGGCACCTGGCTCGAGAACGTGTACCCCGGCTGCCGTGTGGACGTGCCCAATCAGCTCTACAGCTTCTCCTTCGCGCAGTCCAACGACTGGGTATCGCGGTTCTCGGCCCAGCCCGATCTGCTGGCCTACCTCCAAGGCATGACCAAGGAGCTCGGGCTGGGTGAGTGCATCCGGTTCGGATGCGAGGTGACCGAGGCGCGTTTCGACGAAGCCTCCCAGTCGTGGAAGCTGGTGCTCCGCTGGGGTGACGGCAACGAGTCGACGGCGGAGTTCGACGCGGTGGTGTGCGCGACGGGACAGCTCAACCGGCCCTCCCTTCCCGCTCTGGCAGGCCGCGACGACTTCGAAGGCCCCTGGTTTCACTCGGCCGCTTGGGACCACTCGGTGCAGATGGCGGGCCGCCGGGTTGCGGTGATCGGGACCGGAGCGAGCGCGGCCCAGTTCGTGCCGACTCTCGCCGAGGAGGTGGCGCATCTCGACGTGTACCAGAGGACGCCGCCGTGGCTTCTGCCGACCGAGAACTACGGCAACCCCTTCCCGCCGGAATTCCACGACCTGCTGCTGCTCCTGCCCGACTACGGCCGCTGGGACCGGTTGTCGCAGTTCTGGATGATGCACGAAGGGCTCCTCCCTGCGGCCCGGGTGGACCCCGAGTGGGACGAGCACACCGAGGCCGTCAGCGCGGGGAACGACTTCGTGCGCTCCATGCTGATCGACGTCCTGCGGGCCCAGGTCGACGATGACGAGCTCTTCGAGAAGATGGTGCCGCACTTCCCACCCTTCGCGAAGCGTGCCTTGCGCGACGACGGCCGGTGGGCGGCTGCGCTGGGCCGACCCCACGTCGATCTGGTGACCGTCCCGATCGAGCGCATCGGCGCGCACGGCATCTGGACGGCGGATGGCGAGGACCATCCGGCCGACGTGCTCATCTACGGCACCGGATTTTCGGCGTCGGATTTCGTGGCGCCCATGCGAGTCTTTGGCCGTGACGGGGCGGAGCTCAACGAGGTCTGGGACGGCGACGCCCAGGCCTATCTCGGCGATCACGGTGCCGGGCTTTCCCAAACTTCTTCATGCTCTATGGGCCCAACACGAACCTGGTCATCAACGGCAGCATCCTGATCATGGTGGAGTGCCAGGTCCGCTACGCCGTGGAGGCGATCGGCCTGCTCCTTCAGTCCGGACACCGCTCCATGTCGTGTCGTCGCGACGTCTACGAGCGCTACGGGCACGAGATGGAAGAGGGCAATGCCACCATGGTCTGGGGCGTGGCGGACGTGCCGACGTGGTACCGCAACGCACGTGGCCGCGTGACCCAGAACTGGCCCTTCGACCTGCACACGTACTGGTCGCGTACGCGTGAGCCCGACCTGGCCGACTTCGAACTGGCCTGACCCCGTTGCCCAGCCGCGAACTGATCGAGGTGCTCGACCTCATTGCGCCTGACTTCGCCGACCCGGCGGCGGACTACCGGGCGGTGCGCGCCACGATGGCGCCGTTTCACGGGCACCCGGTCCCACCCCATATCACCGTGACGGAGGCCCAGTGGGGAGGGGTTCGCTGCGCCTGGTACGACGATGCCCGCGTGGAACGGCGGGCGCGCACCGTCTTCCATTGCCACGGTGGCGCGCTCGTGTCGTGCCCGCTGGACGACTACCACTTCTACGGCGCGCTCCTCGCCGAACAACTCGAAGCACGGATCCTCATGGCCGACTACCGGCTGGCTCCCGAGCATCCCTTTCCCGCCGCGCACGACGACTGCCTGGCTGCATACCGCGGCCTCGTGTCGAGCGGCGTGGTGGACCCCGCTCGCCTCGTGGTCAGCGGCGATTCGTGCGGTGGGCTGCTCGGCCTGGCCATGCTCGTCGAGCGCGCGGGACGAGGGGGTGGCGCTCCCGGCTTGCTTCGTGTCGGTCTCGGGCTGGTTCGACCTCTCCGTGGCCGAGGAGCCAACCGGCCGCGGGCGCGACCCGTTCCTCACGGCTCCCTGGGTGCGCAACCGCGGCCGCGACTACACCGCGGGCACGGTCGAGCTCGACGATCCCCGCGTCTCGCCCCGTTACGCCGACCTGCGCGGCCTCCCGCGGCTCTACCTGCCGGTGGCTGAGTACGACACGCTCTACGCCGGCGTCGTTGCGCTCGCCCAGGCGGCCATGGAGGCGGGGGTCGACGTCACGGTGGAGTCGTGGCCGGGCGTGGCGCACGGTTGGCAAGGCCTGGTGACCGCAGGCGTGCCCGAGGCGCTGGCCGCCTTTGCCCGCGGCGCGACGTGCTCGACAGCTGGGGCGTCTGAGAGGCGGCGCGGACACGCAGGATTCACGAATGCGGTAGGCGGGCCTCCGACCTCGAGGTGAGGGCTCAGCTGACGATGTTGAGGGGCGTGCCGGGCGGGATCATCGCCAGCTGCGAGAGGTCGGCGTCGTGCAGCCTGATGCAGCCGTGCGAGATGGCTGCACCGGTGTTGCCGATCAGCGAGTCGTCGTAGGCGGTGATCGGGCCGTGGATGCCGATGAGGGCGTCACCCGAGTTCTCCCAGTCGACGATCGTGTCGGAGTGGTCCGAGGTCGCCAGCACGAAGGCGCCATAGCTCGGATCGGGCGGCGGGACGGTGGCGAAGATGAAGAATTGGCCCGGCGGCGTGGGATCGTCAGGCGCCCCGATGCCGGCTGGGAAGTCGAGGACCTCGATCCCGTCCTCGTACACCGAGAGGCTCATGGTGGTGAGGTCGACCTGAATGGTGTACGGCGTGTCACCGACGGTGACCGAGCGCTGCTGCACCCATGTCGTCGAGCCGTTCGGTCGCTGCGCGAGCCGCACCTCGAGCCAACCTGGCCGTGACCCGATCACCGGAAGGATGGAGCGGTAGCCGTAATAGGAGCCCGGCACGATCCTGTTCGATGGCGCGCCGGGTGCGGGGTACCCGGGGATGGACCCGCTGATCGTCGCCGTGAGCGTCGTGCCGGGCGGCGGGGTCAGCGCGGCCGGGGCGGCCGCGGTTGTGGTGGTGGTCGTCCTGGGTGGGTGCGCGGCGGGCGGGGGCGCAGCGTGTGCCGTGCCCTTGGGCGAGGACGCGCCAAAGCCCCAGATTGCAGCCAGAGCGATCACTGACCCCACCACCAGGGCCAACGCCGCGGCGCGTACTCCCGTGAGAAGACGTCCTCGACCGTTGATGGGACCCATCGTACCGGCGGGCGGCGGGCCGATTGCTTTCGGGGTGGCAGGATTCGCCATGGCCAGCCACGAGCGGATCGCATCGGGCTCGCCCTTCGAGGCGACCATCGGGTTCAGCCGGGCCGTCCGGGCGGGGGACCGGGTGATCGTGTCGGGCACGGGACCAGTGCTGCCCGGTGGCGGTTGCCCCGAAGGCGCCGGCCCTCAGGCGCGCCGCTGCTTCGAGATCATCACGGCGGCGTTGGAGGAAGCGGGCGGGCGCATCGACGACGTGGTGCGGACACGCATGTTCATCACGGCTGCGTCGGACGCCGAGGCGGTCGGCGCGGTGCACGGCGAACTGCTCGGGCACGTCCGGCCGGCGGCGACCATGGTCGTGGTGGCGGGATTGCTGGACCCCGCCTGGAGGGTGGAGATCGAAGCCGAGGCGGTGCTGCCCTAAGACGCGAGCCCGGCAACGGTGGCGGCCACGATGTTGGTGCCGCGCAGGTCACCGACGAGGCCGGCCTCCATGCGGTTCATGACGTAGCAGACCGCGAGTTCCGCATCCAGGTCCAAGATGATGACGGAGCCGCCATAGCCGCCCCAGTAGCAGGCCCGCGGTCCGAGTGGCATCTCGGGCGGGTTGCTCAGGCCATAGCCCATGCCCATGCGCTCGGGGACGCCGAGCACCTTGTCGATGCCTTCAGCCTGGACCTCGAAGATGGGGTCGGTGCCGGCGGCGCTCAGAAGGCGAACGCCCCGCGCCGCTCCCTTGCCGGCGACGATGGACTGCACAGCCGCCACCGAGCGCGCGTTGCCCTGGCCGTTGGCGGCGGGGATCTCGGCGCGGCGCCACCATTCGTGGTGGGCCATGGACGCGTCGATCGGCGGATTGAGGAACGTCTTGAGCATGAGCTCGGGAACCTGCCCCTCGAACTCCTCGGGCCTGATGGGCGGGGGAGGGATCACGTCCGAGACGCGATGGTCCTCGCTGGCGGGCAGACCGATGTAGAAGTCGGCGTCGAGTGGCTTGGCGACCTCCTGAGCGAAGAAGGCGCCGATCGAGTCGCCGGTGATGCGCCGGACGATCTCGCCGATGAGGTACCCCTGCGTGAGGGCGTGGTAGCCCGATGCGGTGCCCGGTTCCCACCACGGGGCCTGCGCCGCCAGCGCGGTGGTGCACTTCTCCCAGTCGGCCAGGTCCTCGGCGCTGATGGGTTCGTCCCAGCCGCTCAAGCCGGCAGTGTGCCCCATCACGTGGCGCACCTCGATCGCCTCCTTGCCGTTGGCGGCGAACTCGGGCCAGTACTTGGCGACGGGGGCGTGGAAGTCGAGTTGCCCCCGGTCGTGGAGCATGAGCGCCACGAGGAACGTCATGGTCTTGGTCGTCGACCAGACGTTGGTGATGGTGTCGCGCTCCCATGGCCGTGTCTTCTCGGCGTCGGCCCAGCCGCCCCAGATGTCGACGACGGGCTCACCGTGGAGGAAGACCGCGACGGACGCGCCGAGGTCGTCACCGGTCTCGAGCTGGTGGGCCAGCGTCTGGCGCACCGCCTCGAATCGTGCTTCGCATGTTCCGTGCACCTCTGCCATGTGGCGCAACCTATTGACTCCACGGCGGCCGCGTCCAGCGGCGATCGGTAACGTCGGTTTCGTGCAGCGCACGGATGCGGTCGTCGTGGGCGCGGGACCCAACGGGCTCGCCGCGGCGCTGACCCTGGCGCGGGCTGGGCATGCGGTCGAGGTCTTCGAGGGCGCGGCCACGGTCGGCGGTGGCACGCGGACCGAGGCCTTGACCCTGCCGGGCTTCCGCCACGATGTCTGCTCGGCCGTCCACCCCTCGCTGGTGGCCTCACCGTTCTTCCGGGAGCTGGACCTGGCCACTCTCGGCATCGTGCTGCGCCAGCCCGAGGTGGCCTACGCCCACCCGCTCGGTGGGAGCCGGGCCGCCGTGCTCTACCGGGACGTCGAGGAGACGGCGGCACACCTCGGCGGAGACGCGGCGGAGTACCGCCGCCTGATGGATCCCCTGGTGGAGTGGCTGGACCGGATCGTGGCCTACGTGTTGGGTCCCATGCGCACCATCCCGCACGACCCGCTGGCCCTCGGCCGCTTTGCCCTCGTAGGAGCGCCGAGCGCGCACCATGCGGCAAAGCGCTTCACGACGGATGCGGCACGAGCACTGGTGGCAGGTGCGGCGGCCCACTCCATGCAGCCGCTCTCGGCGCCCCTGACTGCGGCTTTCGGCCTGCTGCTGGCTGCGCTGGGCCATGGCGCGGGGTGGCCCGTCGTCGTGGGTGGGAGTGCGGCCATCACCACCGGATTGGCCGGCGAGCTCCGGCGGCTCGGTGGCGTGGTGCACACGGGGTGCCCGATTGCGTCGCTCGCCGAGCTCCCACCGGCACGTGCCGTCCTCCTCGACACCTCACCGCGGCAGTTCGTCGCACTGGCCGGACCGGAGCTGTCGCGCCGAGCCGCCCGCCCGTGGACGCGCTTTGCGCCAGGTCCGGGCGCCTGCAAGGTCGACTGGGCGCTCGCGGGACCGGTGCCCTGGGCGGCCGAGCTGTGCCGTCGCACGGTCACGGTGCACGTGGGCGGCACCTTCGAAGAGGTGGCTCGGGCGGAGGCCGACGTGCGCGACGGACGCCATCCCGAGCGGCCCTTTGTGCTGGTGGCCCAGCCCTCGGTCGTCGACCCGACCCGGGCCCCCGAGGGGCGGCACACGCTGTGGGCCTACTGCCACGTGCCCAACGGATCGAGCGTGGACATGAGCGAGCGGATCGAGGCACAGATCGAGCGCTACGCGCCCGGCTTCCGCGACCTGGTGCTGGCCCGCGCGGTCCGCACGGCGGCCGAAGCGGAGTCGTACGACCCCAACCTGCTCGGCGGCGACATCAACGGCGGAGCGGCGACGCTGCGCCAGACGGTTTTCCGGCCCGTTCCTCGCTGGAACCCCTACCGGACGCCGCTCGAGGGGGTGTATCTCTGCTCGGCGTCTACACCACCGGGCGGCGGGGTACACGGGATGTGCGGCGTCTGGGCGGCCCGCAGCGCCCTGCGAGAACGTCTCTCGTGATCTTCCGAGTCGTCCCGATTCAGCGGAGCGGATCGCTTGCGGCCCTCAGGCGACGCTCGGGATCTCGGCGGTGAGCCGCTGCACGAGGTACCACGCCTCGATCTCGTCCGCCACGCACGACGTGAAGTCGCCCTGGGCAACGACGTAGCGCAGCCAACACGGGTGGATGCGCAACGTATGGGTGCCGACCCCCGACACGACCTCGATGTTGTCGACCTCGCTGGTCAGCTCGTAGGACCACACCGCATCGCTGTGTAACCGGTTGGTGCGCGCCACGAGGCGAGCCACCTTGTTCTCGGCGTCGTGCAGACTGTTCGTCATGGCCGTATCCCCCTGCAGCGGATCTCCATCGCGTCGGGCGTCCCGCTGCTCCCTTCGTCCGGGACGAATCCCGCTCGTACGAGCATGGCTCCCAGAGGGTGAGGTTGGTGGCGCAGCGCGGTTGCGATCGCGGTGCTGCACGTTCAGGGTGTTGCGGACGTCTTCGCGAGGGGGATCCGCCACTCGACGACGGTGCCCCCGGCGGCACCGGCCCTGACGTCGAACGCGCCACCGAGTGACAGAGCGCGTGATGCCATGTTGTGCAGTCCGAACCCCGGTGCATGGCCCGATTCGAGGCCGGTGCCGTCGTCGGACACCACGAGCACCAGGTGAGCGCCGGCGGCGACCTCGATCGCGACCGAGGAGGCGCTGGCGTGGCGGATGACATTGGAGAGTGACTCGCGCAGCACGGCCGACAGCTGTTCCGCCGCGTCAGGATCCACCATCGTGTCGATCGGCCCTTCGAACGAGACTCGTGGGTGGAAAGCCAGGCGCTCTCCGGCGTCGGACGCCAGCTTCAGCACGGTCGCCCGGACACCCTCGCTCGAAACGGGATCGGCCTGGAGGTCGAAGATGGTGGTGGGGATGTCGCTTATCACGCTGTCCAGCTCCGCCACGACCTCGCGTAGGCGCGTCCCGGTCTCGGTGTTCACCGCGGGCAGCATGGAGCTGAGGCACATGCCTGCCCCGAACACCCGTTGAATGACGAGGTCGTGGAGGTCCCGGGCGATGCGGTCACGTTCGCTGGCCATCGCGGGTCCGCTTGGACAACCTCATCAAGGTGCGCCAGGCAGACGCACAGCTCGCGCGCGCCCGGCGCCGCCTCGAAGAGGCTCCAGAAGTCGGGGGAATCGCTCATAGACCCACGAGCGCGTCTCCCGTAGTCACACCGTGTCGACTGCCACGCATGTGAAGTCCTCCCGCATTCCGATCCGCTCTCGGTGCGGCAAACGATAGGCCTTCGATGCAGTGCCTACGTCGTGTCGCGCAGGTCCCTGGCGCGATCGTTGCGGCCCGGGAGGTGGACGTGGCGGGTCACGGTGACGGACTCGAGCAGACGGCGATCGTGCGAGACCAACAGGAGAGTGCCCCGGTACGTGTCGAGCGCGGACTCGAGCTGCTCGATGGCCGGAAGGTCGAGATGATTGGTGGGCTCATCGAGCACCAGGAGGTTCACCCCGAGCACGGCGAAAGCCGCCAACTCGGCCCGGGTGCGTTCGCCGGGCGAGAGCGAGGACGCCGGCCGCTGCACCACGCCGGACCCGAGGCCGAACTTGGCGAGCTGGCTGCGGGCTCGGTCGGGGGGTAGCCCGGTGGCGCGTACGAAGGAGTCGGCAACTGAGGCTGCTTCCCGCAGGATGCGCCGATCTTGGGCCAGCTCGCCCACGACGACAGCCGGGCCAATACGGCGCGTGCCCGCGAGCAGGGGCAGCCGGCCGAGCACCGCGTCGACGAGCGTGGTCTTACCCGTGCCGTTGGCTCCGACGAGAGCCACGCGGTCGGCCCAGGCGATGTCCAACGTAAACGGCCCGAGGGAGAAGTCGCCGCGAGCCACGACCGCGTCCTCGAGGCGGACCACGACATCGCCCGAGCGGGTCGCCTCGCTGATGGAGAACCTCAGATCCCAGCCTTCCCAGGGTTTCTCGACGGGATCGAGCGAGTCCAGTGCTCGCTGGGTACGGCGAGCCCGACCTGCGAGGTTCTCGGTCCGCTCAATTCGAAAGTCGCGTTGAGTCTTGTCGTTGTCCCGTGGCTGGCGCTTCTCTCTCGCGACACCAGTGGTCGCCCACTGCCTCTCGCGCTGGGCCCGCTGGCGCAATTCGGCGCGCTGGGACTCGTAGACGGCGTATGCCTCCGTTGCATGCGCACGTGCCGTTGCCCGTTCGGATTCGAAGCCGGCCCAGCCGCCGCCGTAGAGGCGCCCCCCGTGCGTGTGCTCCTCCAGCTCGAGGACGTCTGTCACGGTGCGCTCCAAGAACGCCCGGTCGTGCGAGACGATCACCATGCCACCCCGCCGGCGCGTGACCATCTCCTCGAGCCGGGACAGCCCATCGAAATCGAGGTCGTTCGTGGGCTCGTCGAGCAGCGTGATGTCGAAGCGCGAGAGAAGGACCGCGGCGAGTGCGGCGCGCGCCTCTTGACCTCCTGAGAGTGTGGCCACAGGCTGCGCCACGAGATCCGGGGAGAGTCCAACCTGGGCCAGGGTATTGCTCAGCCGCGATTCGAAGTCGCCGGCAGACGCCGACTCAAAGCGAGCCAGTGCGGCGGCGTAGCGGTCGTCGGCACCGGGAGCCCCTTGCGAGAGCGCCGCCGCCGCTTCGGCCAGACCGGTTTCGGCTGCGGTGACCCCTGCTCGGCGCTCGAGCGTGGCGCGCACGGTCTCGCCGGTCGTCGCGCCGTGCTCCTGGGACAAGTAGCCGACCGTCGCCAGCGGCGGATCGATGCGGATGTCGCCTGCATCGGGATCGATCAGGCCAGCGAGAATCTGGAGCAGAGTCGACTTGCCCACTCCATTCGGGCCGACCATCCCCAGGCAACTGGCTGGCGAGACGGTCAGCGAGAGGTCGTCGAGCACGACGCGGCCGGCGCGCTCGTAGTGGAGGTGGCGGGCGACGAGCGTCGCGGCGGGTGTGGTGAGGGTAGACACGGAGCGGCTCCGCTTCGAGGAGACATGGACGGACGGTGCGCGTGCGGCGCGGATCGTGGCCGCGGGGGACGTCGAGCTCTACCTCACCAGATCATCGTAGCGCCGGGTTGCCGGGCGCTCTGTAGTCTCGAGCATTGCCGGGCGGCGGGGGCTGCGGGTGCAGCGACAGCCCCTCGGCGTCACACTCGACGCAACTGACTCACAGGGGGCAGGCATGCCGATCGCCATCATCGACGAGCACCAGGAACTGGCTGCATCCGTGCGCGGCGTGCTCAGCGCGCACGACGCGCTGGCCGCCAACCGGGCGCTGCTCGAGAGCGACAACGAGCCACGCCCGTCGTTTTGGAACGAAATGGCCGGGTTGGGCTGGCTGGGCATCACCCTGGACGAGCGGCACGGTGGCGCCGGAGCCGGCCTGGCCGAGTTGGTCGTCGTGCTCGAAGAGGTGGGACGTCAGGTCGCGCCCGGCCCGTTTCTCCCGACTGTGCTTGCCTCCGCCGTGATTGCTCGGTGTGGGACCGAAGCCCAGCGTGATGCGCTCCTGCCAGGTCTGGCCGACGGCAGTGCGGTGGCGGCGCTCGGGTTGGGTGGCTCCCTGACGCGGCGTGACGACGTGCTCGACGGAGATGGTGGCACCGTGCTCGGTGGTGCCTCAGCCGACGTGCTCCTGGTGCGATCCGGAGACGACGTCGTCGTGCTTCGGCCCGGCACGCCGGGTGTCATGCTCAGCGGCGCCAAAGACCTCGACCCGTCGCGCCGCTCGGCCAGGGTCACTGTGTCGTCGTCACCGGTCAGTGCCCCTGACGTGCTGGTTGGTGCAGCACGGCGGGCCAGGGCTCTGGCCCGCACGCTTGGGGCCGCGGAGGCGGTTGGGGTCATGGCCGCGTGCACCGACGCGGCGGTCGCCTACGCCAAGGAACGGGTGCAGTTCGGTAGGACGATCGGCACCTTCGAGGCGGTGAAGCACCACTGCGCGAACATGCTGGTGGCGGCGGAACTCGCCACAGCGGCCGTCTGGGACGCCGCGCGCGCCGGCGATGGCCAAGACGACGAGTTCGATCTCGCGTCGGCCATGGCCGCGCACCTCGCCTTCCGTCCGGCGGTGGAGAACGCCCAGATGAACATCCAGGTGCACGGCGGCATCGGGTTCACCTGGGAGCACGATGCCCATCTGTTCTTGCGGCGTGCCCTGGTCCTGAACGCGGTGCTGGGTTCACCCGACGATGCGGCGGACGTCACCGCGCAGTCCGCCCGCGGCGTCACCCGTGAGGTGTCGCTGGAGCTGCCGCCCGAAGCCGACGCCGTACGGGCCGACGTGCGTGCCGATGCGGCACGCATCGGCACGCTGCAGGGTAGCGAGCAGCGCAAGGCGTTGGTGGAGTCAGGGCTGATGGTGCCGCACTGGCCCCCACCGTGGGGCCGTGCTGCGGGTGCCGTCGAGCAGATCGTGATCGACGAGGAGCTCCGCGCGGCGGGCGTCAGGGTGCCGGGGCTCGGCATCACGGGCTGGAACATCATGACGGTCAACCAGTACGCCACACCCGACCAGGTCGACCGCTGGGTGTTCAAGACACTCATGGGCGAGTACGTCTGGTGTCAGCTGTTCAGCGAGCCCGATGCGGGATCCGATGCTGCGGCGGTCAAGACGAGGGGGACGCGCGTTGAGGGGGGCTGGACGGTCAGCGGGCAGAAGGTGTGGACGAGCGGCGCGCAGTACTGCCACCTGGGGCTGGCGACCGTCCGCACCGACCCGGATGCCCCGAAGCACGCCGGCATCACCACCATGGTCATCGACATGCACGCCCCCGGTGTCGAGGTACGGCCACTGCGCCAGATCACCGGCAACGCCGCCTTCAACGAGGTCTTTTTCAACGATGTCTTCGTCCCGGACGACGACGTCGTCGGCGTGCCTAACGACGGCTGGACCGTGGCGCGCTCGACTCTCGGGAACGAGCGGGTCTCCATCGGCGGCAGTACCGGGGGACTCTTCCGCTCCATGGACTTGCTCTCCCTGTTGAAGAGCGGCGGCGACACGGTGCCGGGCGCGGCTGCGCGCGTGGGTGCCGTGTTCACGGTCGAGCACGCTTTGAAGGTGTTGAACCTGCGCCGTGCGCAGCGCGCGGTCGTCGGGTCGGGACCCGGTCCGGAGGGAAACGTGACCAAGCTCGTCCTGGCCGAGCACGGGCACGAACGCGCTCGACTCCAGGCCGACTTGGCCGGCGTTGCCACGGCCTTCCTCGACGGGGAGGAGGCGCTGGCGGGGTACTCACAGCTGGGCACGCGGGCGATGTCCATCGCCGGCGGCACGTCGGAGATCACGCGCAACCAGATCGCGGAGCGCATCTTGGGCTTGCCCCGCGACCCGTTGATCTCGTGAGGACTGCTGTGTAGCGACCCGCCGGTGCGGGCGGCGCCGGTATGGCCCCGCCACGCTGGCACAATGGTCGCCGTGGTGGGCCTGAGGACGAAGCGCTCGCGCATCATCACGGGTGTCGTCGGGGTCGTGGTCCTGGCGTTCGTCGGGTTCACCGTCCGTCTGTTCGTCTTCCCCGACTTGAACGCGCCCGAGCATTCGAATGCCATCGTGATGCTCGGGGGCAACGGTGCCGGCCCTTTCGACGAGGCCGTTGCTCTCGCCAAGCAGGGTTGGGCGCCCTATGTCGTGTTCTCCTTGACTCCGTACGAGTCGTGCGAGCCCTCCGTCGTCCATCTGCCGCCCTTCCACCTGCCGCCGAAAGTGCACCTGCTGTGCTTCCACGCCAATCCGGCGACGACCCAGGGAGAGGCGCGCGAGATACAGCACCTCGCCGCCCTTGACCACTGGCACCGGGTGATCGTGGTCATGCCCACGACGCAGGCGTCGCGGGCGCGCCTGCGAATCGGGCGTTGCTACTCCGGTCAGGTTCTCGAGGTGGGCGTGACGCCGCCGGGCTTCTGGGCGTGGATGCGCGGCATCACCTATGAGTGGGGCGCGCTGTTCAAGGCACTGGTGCTACAGCCGTCCTGCTGAGCAAAGCGACGGGATCGCAACCGACCTGCGACGGTGGTGTGTGTGCCGGCGTTGTACGGTGCGGAGCAGGGGTGCCAGTGAGGTCCGGCACGAGGGGGGAGTAGTGCAGGCGAGCGTCAGGGCCGTCGAGACACGCGATGTGCCGACGGCCGGCGCCGCCCCTGCTGCCTTGCATGAACGGCCTGAGGCGGTACCCCGCCGCCGTCTCTCGCAGCGTTCCATCGAACTGGTCGGGCTCGCCCTCGGCATCGGCTTCATCGCCGCCGTCGCCCTGGACCATCCGCTCTCGAACGACGAGTTCTGGTCGTTGGCCGCCGGCCAGTGGATGCTGGCCCATCACAGCATCATCGGGCTCGACCCGTTCTCCTACACCGAGTCGCATCGCCGGTGGGTGGCCGACGAGTGGGGCTCCGAAGTCGCATTGGCCTCCCTCTACCGGGCCTTTGGTGCCGCGGCCTTCGACATCTACGGGATCGTGCTGGGTGGTCTTTGCCTCCTGGCGAGCGCCTCGTACGCGCGAACCCTCGGCGCACGCGGTGGCCGGGTGGTGGTCATCGTCTTGCTGCTCTCGCTCGGCATCGCAAGCGTGGTCGTGGCCGACAGGGGGCTGGACTTCTCGTTGGTCTGGTTCCCCGCGGAATTGCTGGTGCTGGCAAAGGCACGGGCCAACCCGCGTTGGCTCTTCGCGCTCCCGCCGCTGTGCCTGGCATGGGTCAACACCCATGGGTCGATCCTCTTGGGATTGTTCGTCATCGGCCTGGAACTGCTCTGGTCGGTGATCCCGGCCCGCCGGGTGGTGCAGCTCCACGGCGTGCAGCAGTCGCGACACACCCGTGCCCTCGTCCTCGCCCTGATCGGCAGCGTGCTCGCATCATGCCTCACGCCGTACGGTCCGGGGCTCCTGGCCTACGACGCCGCTGTTGCCCACAACGGGCAGATCAGCAAGTACATCAGTGAGTGGAACTCACCGGATTTGCACTCACTGGCGCACCCTTGTGGTCTTCGCCGTCCCGCTGGGTGTCCTGCTCGCCTGCGTCTGGCTCCGGCGCCTGCCCGTGCTCGAATCGTCGCTCGCCGCCTTCTTGTTCATCGAGGCGCTGCAGACCCAGCGCCTCGCCGTGTACCTGATGCTGGTGACCGTCGGCCTTGCCGCGTCGCTCCCGGCTCGGTCCGCCTGGAGCACGACGTGGAGGCGCTGGGCCGGCGGTGGCCTGGCGGTCTTGGCCATCGTGATCCTGGCGGCCCCATCGGTGCCGGCGGGCTCCGTCTCGCCCGAACTACCGGTGCAGGCCTTCGACTACCTCAGCGCACACCCGGGCCGGATCTTCACGCAGTACACCTGGGGCGACTACTCCATCGCGCGGCACCGCGCCACGTTCGTCGACGGGAGGACCGACCTGTTCGAGGGGCGTGTGCTGACCGAGTTCTTCGCGGTCAGTGACATGACCACGAATCCCGTTCCCATCCTTGCCGCGTATCACGTCGACTACGTCGTGTGGGCACCCGACACACCGTTGAGCGAGTACCTGCTGCCGCGACACCCGATGGCACGTCGTCGACCGCAGCACGGTCGCTCTGGTGTTCGCTCGACGCTGAGCGGCGGCTCGGCCTGCGCCCGGGGGCGCCTCGGTCAGCGCTCGTCTGCCTGCGCCGCCAACGTGGCCTCGACGCCCCGGATGTCGCCGTCCTCGTCCCACCACGTGTCGACATCGACGAAACCGTGGCCTGCGAGCACCGGTTCGAGCAGGTCGGCCTGCTCGCCTCCGAGTTCGAGGAGGAGCGCACCACCGGGCCGGAGGAAGCGGGAGGCTCCGGCGACGACCCGGCGGAGGACCTCGGTGCCGTCGGGCCCGCCGTCGTAGTGCGCCGGGTCTTCGTGGCGGAGAGTGTCGTTCGGCAGGAAGCCGAGCGCGGCGGAGGGGACGTAGGGCGCGACGGCCACGACGACGTCGACGTGGCCGTGTAGTGAGCGTTCCAGCGGGGAGAACAGGTCACCCGCCGCCACCTCGACGCCGTTGGCGCGGGCGCAGGCCACGGCCCGCGGGTCGTTGTCGGTTGCAACGACCCGCGCCTGAGGACGAGCAGCCTGGAGCGCCAGGGCGATCGCGCCCGTGCCGGTGCACAAATCCAAGGCGCACCCGTGCTCGGGGAGCCGCGCGGCCGCACGCCGCGCCAAGGCGATGCTCTGCCAGCGCGGCACGTAGACGCCGGGCTGGACCTGCACGCCGATGGGGCCGAAGGCGGCCCGCCCGGTGAGCCAGGCCAGCGGCTCCCCGTCGAGGCGGCGAGCCACGAGCGACTCGAGGAGCGCGGTGTCGCCGCCGGCGGATGCGACGAGCTCTCGGGCTTCCTCGGCGGCCGCGACGCAGCCGCCTCGGGCGAGCCGGCCGGTCAGGGCTGCGAGCCTCGTCGAGTCCGCGTCGACAGTCAGTCGAGCATGGCGCCGGCCACGCGCTGCTCCTCGTCGGGGTTGTTTCCGACCGGCTCGGTGCCGGCGGCCGGGCCGGGCAAGGCTGTGGCGGCGCGGTTGGGGAGGAAGAGGGTGGGGATGAAGGCGATCATGATCGCCGCGACAGACCACCAGAAGGTGTGCGCGAAGGCGGCGGCAACAGGGTCAGCGATCTGGGGCGGGAGCTTGGTGGTGGCGCCGATGACACCGGCGGAGCCACCCGCCTTGGCTGCGGTGGGACCGAGGTTGGCGATGATCTGGCGCTCCAGGACGACTGCGAACAGCGCGGTGGCGACAGAGCCGCCGATCAGCCGGACGATGTTCATCACCGTGGAGGCCTTGGGGATCTCGGCGTGGTTGAGGTCGAAATACGCCGCCGCCGTCACCGGCATCATCGAGAGCCCGAGTCCGAGACCGCGCACGAAGAGCGTGACGGCGAGGAGGGCCCAGCTGGTCGAGGTGGTGACGAAGGCGAAGGGGACGGTCGCTGCGGCCATGAGGAGGATCCCGCAGGGCACCACCCGGCGGGGCCCCACCCGGTCGGTGACGCTGCCGGCCCAGCGCATGATGCAGGCGGCACCGATGCCCTGGGGTGCCATCAAGAGCCCGGCCACCCATGCCTCCTGGCCGCGTGCCACCTGGTAGTAGATCGGCAGCAGGAACATTGATCCGTACAGCGTGGCGCCGATGACGAAGATGCAGACGTTTGCAATGGCGAAGTTGCGATTCTTGAAAGGGTGTAGGTCGAGCAGCGGGTTCTTGCGGTGCAAGGCGTGAAGGATGAACCCCGCCATGAGCCCGACCCCAAGGACGAAGCTCACGAGGACCGCCGGGCTGGTGAAGCTGCCGGTCGTTCCGACCTCCGAGAGCGCGTAGACGAGCGCGGCGAGGCCGGGCGACAGCAAACAGAACCCGAAGGTGTCGAAGGCCGAAGACGACCGCTCTTCCGTGTCGAACTTGGGCAACCACCGGTGCGAGAGGATGAGCGTGACGATGCCGATCGGGACGTTGATGTAGAAGATCCAGCGCCAGCTGTAGTTGGAGACGATCAGGCCACCGATGACGGGCCCCATGATCGGCCCCATCACCATCGGCACCCCGATGATGCTCATCACGCGTCCCATTCGTTGCGGCCCGGCGGCGCGGGCCAGGATCGACTGGCCCACCGGGAGCAGCATCCCGCCGCCGATGCCCTGGAGGATGCGGAAGAAGATGAGGGAGTCGGCCGACCAGGCGAGGCCGCAGAGGCTGGACCCGATCACGAAGAGGGCGGTGGAGCCCATCCAGATCTTCTTCGCCCCGAATCGATCGACCGCCCAGCCAGTGACCGGAGTGACCATGGCGAGCGCGAGGAGGTAGCCGGTGGCGACCCACTGGATGGTGGTGACCGAGACGTGGAAGTCCCGGCCCAGGGTGGCGAGGGCGACGGCGACGATCGTCGTGTCGAGGATCGACATGATCGACCCCAGCACGACGACGGTGGACGTGCGGCGCAGCGCGGGGGTCAGACGGAAGGCCGTGGCCGGGGAGGACATGAGGTTATTTCATAATACTCAAAGATAGAGACTTGTCAAAGAGTTTCGGCGGTGGGACAATCACGCGATGGGTATGGCCGAGGAGGCCTTCGAGAGGCTCCGCCGCATCACCTTCGAGGGCGAATACGTGGAGCGGATGGCGGCGCTGGGCGTGCGGATGAAGCTTTCGCCCGGCGTCATCAAGATGCTCATGCGCCTCGGCCGCGAAGACGGGGTCTCGATGGGCGAGATGGCCCGGGGCATCGGCTGCGACCCCTCTTACATCACGGCCCTCGTCGACGACCTGGACGACAGGGGCCTGGCTCGGCGCGAGGCGTCGCCCGATGACCGGCGGGTCAAGATCATCGTGCTGACCGAAACGGGCCGGAAGCTGGCGGCCGAGATCGACGCCACGCTGTCGATCCCGCCCGCCGCCTTCTCGGTGCTCTCGGACGCCGAACTGCGCCAGCTGCGCGACCTGTTGGACAAAGTGCTCGACCGTGGCGATGTGACGGTGGAGGTCGCCGCCTCGGCCTAGCCGGCAGCGACTCCTGGCGGTGCTCTGGGCTAGACCCGCCTCGGCCCCAGGTAGCGTCGGCGGCATGCCGACGGGACTACTCATCCGAGTTCGGCGTGCGGGCGCGATCCGCCCTGGGAATACGGGGTCGCCGTGCCAGCGGTGACCGTCGAGCACCTCGCCAAGTCCTACGGGGACACCGTCGCGGTGCGCGACGTGAGCTTCGAGGTGCAAAAGGGCGAGGTGTTCGCGCTCCTCGGGCCGAACGGCGCCGGCAAGACCACGACGGTGGAGATCCTCGAAGGGTTCCGCCGTCGCAGCGGCGGGCGCGTCGAGACGCTGGGGGTCGATCCGGCGGACCGCGCCACGCAGCGCTGGCTGCGCACCCGGATCGGCGTCATCCTCCAGGAGCTGGCTATCGAGCCCTACTACTCCGTGCGCCAGGTGCTGACGCGCAACGCCGGCTACTACCCGAACCCGCGGCCGGTCGATGAGGTGATTGAGCTGATCGGGTTAGCCGAGAAGGCCGACGACCGCGTCAAGCGTCTTTCGGGGGGACAACAACGGCGCCTCGATGTCGGGCTCGGGATCATCGGGAACCCCGAGTTGTTGTTTCTCGACGAGCCGACAACGGGGCTCGACCCCTCCGGGCGGCGCGAGACGTGGGACCTCATCCGCCGTCTCGCCACCGACGGGACCACGGTGCTCTTGACCACGCACTACATGGACGAGGTCGAGGCGCTGGCCGACCAGGTGGCAGTGCTGTTCGGCCAACAGATCGTGGCCAGCGGCACGCCGTTGTCCATCGGCGGCCGCGACCTCGGTTCTGTCACCATCCGCTTCCGCCTGCCTGACGGTGTGGCGCGGTCGGAGTTGCCCGTCGATGCGGTCACAGTCGGCGACAACATGGTGGAGATCCACACCGAAGACGAGCTGTCGGTGCTGCACGACCTCACCGGCTGGGCGCTGGCGAACGGCCACGCGCTGCCGGGTCTGTCCGTCCTGCGAGTCTCGCTCGAGGACATCTATCTCGGTCTGACGAGGTCGGGCGAGTGAGCGCGCTCTCCGAGCCCGGCTTGGCGGTCTCCGCACCCCAGCGGGGCAGCCTCCGCGGTTGGAGCGACGTGGGCCTGGTGGTGCGCCAGGTCGGCTTCGAACAGTTGTCGTTCTGGCTGAACCCCATCGGCGCGCTCGATGACGATCGTCGTTCTCCGTCGTCTTCCTCATCCTCCTGGGCGCGACGGCGGGAGCGAGCACCGTGAGGTCCTATGGCGGCATCAAGCTGATCGATTACTACGTGGCGGGCTTCTGTGGGTACGGGGTCATGGCCGCCTGCTTCACCATCCTCGCCATCATATTGGTGAACCGTCGCGAGACGGGCCTGCTCAAGCGCCTGCGTCTCAGCCCGCTGCCGACCTGGATGCTGATGGATGCGCTGATCATCAACGCCATCATCGTGGCGGTCATGGGGGTGGTGCTGCTGCTGGTGGTGGGCTGGCTCGGCTACGGCGTGAGGGGTCCGGCCCACTGGGCGCCCTTCATCGTCACATTGCTCGTCGCCATGGTCTGTTACAGCGCCATGGGTGTGGGCGTGAGCACGCTGGTGCCCAACCAGGATTCGGCCGGGCCGATTGTGAGCCTGACCTTCTTCATCCTCGTCGCGTTGTCAGGACTGTGGTTCCCCATCGCGCCCGGGTCGGGTCTGGCGACGTTCGCCGACTTCTTCCCCATTCGCCACCTCATCGATGCGCTGGTGGGGTCGTTCACCGGCGAGCGCGGCACGCCGTTTTGGCCGTGGCAAGACCTCGGAGTGATGCTGATCTGGGGTGCGGCCGGCATCTTCGTCGGCCTGCGGCGCTGGACCTGGTCGCCTCGCCGAGGCTGAGCACGCATCAGCAGGTCAGTCCGCCGTCGACCACGAGTACCTGGCCGGTGATGTAGCGGTTGGCGGGATCGGCCAGGAAGAGGACGGCGCGGGCGACGTCCTGAGGCTCGCCGAGCCGCCCGAGCGGCGTTCGCCGGGTGATCTGGCCCAGGGGCACACAGTGAGAACGCCCAGGACGGTTGGGGCATACGGGATGGTCGCCGCGCTGGCCGGATCGGCTAGAAGAGGGTGGTGAGCCCTGCCGACACCCGCCCGACCCACTTCCGCCCCGCAACCTACGCCACCGGTGACGCCGGCCGCCGCCCCGCCCTCATCACCGCGGCGGGGCAGGTGGTCACCTTTGCCGAGCTCGAAGAGCGCTCGGCGCGCCTCGCTCAGGCCCTGTACTCGCACGGTTTGCGCCCGGGCGACCACGTCGCGGTGCTGCTGCCCAACGACCGCCGGACCCACGAGGTCGTGTTCGGGCTCCAGCGCAGTGGCGTCTACTACACGCTCGCCAACTCGCACCTGACGGCGGACGAGGCGGCGTACATCGTCAACGACTGCGGGGCGCACACGCTGATCACCTCCGCCCGCCTGTCACGGCTGGCCGAGGAGCTGTGCGCGCTGACGCCCGACGTCGGCCTGCGCCTCATGGTGGGCGAACCGGTGGCGGCCGGCCACACCTCCTACGACGAGTTCGTCGCGGGCTTTCCCGGCGAGCCCCTGGACGAGGAGCTCGAGGGCTTCGCCATGCTCTACTCGTCAGGCACGACCGGCCATCCCAAGGGGATCCGGCGCCCCCTCACCGCCGATCCCTTCGGCACCAGCGCCACGCTCGTGCCGATGCTCGAGCACATCATGGGCTTCGGCGAGGGCAGCGTCTACCTCAGCCCCGCTCCGCTATACCACTCAGCGCCGCTGGTGTGGTCGATGACGGCGCAGCGTATGGGCGGGACCGTGGTGCTGATGGAGCGCTTCGATCCCGAGGAGTGCCTGGCGCTCATAGAGCGGCACCGTGTGACGCACGCGCAATTCGTCCCGACCATGTTCGTGCGGATGTTGAAACTGCCCGACGAGGTGCGCGCTCGCTACGACGTCTCCTCGTTGCGTTCTGTCGTGCACGCGGCTGCCCCGTGCGCACCCGAGGTGAAGCGCCGCATGATCGAGTGGTGGGGACCGATCATCCACGAGTACTACTCGGGGACGGAGGGACTGGGGATGACCTGGATTACCTCCGAGGAGGCCCTCAGCCACCCCGGCTCCGTCGGCAAGGCCATCTGGGGCGAGGTGCACGTGTGTGACGACGAGGGCGAGGAGTTGCCGGCAGGCGAAGACGGCGTCGTCTACTTCGGCAGCGGGAACCGCAAGGTCACCTTCGAGTACAACCACGACCCCGAGAAGACGAGGGAGACCTTCAACGACAAGGGTTGGGCCACGCTGTGGGACGTCGGACACCTCGACGACGAGGGCTATCTCTACCTGACCGACCGCAAGCTCTTCATGATCGTGTCGGGGGGCGTCAACATCTACCCACAGGAGATCGAGGACGTCCTGGTGCTGCACCCCGCGGTGGCCGACGTGGCGGTCTTCGGGATCCCCGAGCCGGAGATGGGCGAGGAGGTGAAGGCCGTGGTCCAGCCCGCACCCGGCGTCGTCCCCGGGCCCGAGCTCGAGGCCGAGATCATGGCCTTCTGCCGGGACCATCTCTCGCACTACAAGTGCCCGCAGTCGGTCGATTTCACCGACGCGCTGCCCCGCGGGGAGAACGGGAAGCTCTACAAGAAGGTCCTGCGCGAGACCTACTGGGCCAGCTCGGCCCCCAGCACGACCTGAACCTCGGGCCCGGCGCGGACGTCGGCGTACCAGGCGAGGCCGAGTGCCACCACCGAGCCGAAGAGCAGGACGTTGGTGATGCCCACGGCTGCGACGATGGGACCGAAGATCAGGTTGCCGATGCCCACGGTGCCGCCGAAGCCCATCATCCACAGTGCCATCACGCGTCCGCGCACGTTTTCGGGCAGGCGCGACTGGAGGGTCGTGTTGAGCGCGGTGATGAACGCGAAGTAGAAGGCGCCCGTCACGGCCACGTTGACGTCGGCCGGGACGATGGAGCGTTGTAACGCGAACGCACAGAGCGAGAGCGAGTAGCCGACGAGGCAGACCCGTACGAGCAACGGTTTGGACGTGTGGGCGAACACGGTGCCGATCGAGATGGCGCCGGCGAGGGCGCCCGCCCCGAAGCACGCATAGAGGATCCCGTAGTCCGCCGACTTGGACAGGTTGATCCCGAGGTTGTGCGCCGCCACCACAGGCATCTGCCCGATGAAGGCCAGGGCCAGGAGAGAGAAGAGGAAGACCGTCACGAGGCAGCGCCCGACCACCGGGTCGGTGCGGGCCACCGTGATGCCGGCCGTGAGCTGCCGCCAGCGGCTGGCGTGCGTGGCGATCTGGGGGACTGCGGGCAAGGTCACCATCAGCAGAGCGGCGACGACGAAGAGGTACGTGGCCGCGTTGCCCACGAAGACCCAGGCGGGCCCGATAGCCGAATACAGGAGCCCGCCGATGACCGGTCCGATGACCCGTGACGCGTTCATCTGGGCCGAGTTGAGCGAGATTGCCCCGGGCAGGTCCTCATTGCCGACCAGTCCCGGCAGGATGGCCGAGTAGGCCGGCCCGAACATGGCGCTCCCGGCGCCGACCAGCAGCACCATGACGACGAGCAGGACGTGGGACGGGCGCGGCGAGAGCACCACGAGCGCCACCCCGAGCGAAAAGACGAGTTGCTCCAGGGAGAGGAGGATCAAGAGGCGCTTGCGGTCGATCTTGTCGGCCAGCAGCCCGCCCACCATGGGCAGGACCAGGGTCGGCCCCAGCTGGGCGAAGATGATGACCCCGACGAAGATGCTCGAGTGGGTGAGGTCGTAGGCGTAGGCGCCGAGGACCACATTCTGCATCCAGGTGCCGATGTTCGACGCGAAGGCGCCCAGGAAGACGATGCGGAAGGTCCGGTGCCGCAGGGCCGACCGGGCCGTGCCCGTGCGGACCGCAACGGGACTGTCGCCGTCGACGACGGCGTCCTCGATCTCCTCGATGGAGATCGCGCCGTCCTTATCCCTCCCGCGCGCAGGCCGGTTGTCGGGCGTGGTGGGCACCTGCCCATGGTACGGGAGGGGGTCTGTTCGCCTCCCCGGCTCAGGGACCCGCAGGCGAGCGGATGCCCCCGCACGGGTCGTCGAAGGCGGAGGTGGGCGCGACGGGCACCGCCAGAAGAGACTCGGCGCCGGCGCGGCGTTACACCTGGTAGAAGCCGCCGAGCAGGTTTGGCAACTGCGTCTCCGTGGGAAAGAGGTGCGGCGTATCAGACGTGGTGAGGGTCACCCGCAGCCGCGAGCCGGCCGGGGGCTCGGTCATGGCGGGATTGACCGCGATGTCCTCACGAGTGACGTGGCCGGGCACGACGGGCGCCAGGACACCTACAGGCGGGTCTTCGACCAGATGAATCGACTCAAGAACTCGTCTTGCCTGGCTTCACGAGGATGGACGTGACGTTCTGGACCATCTGCGTGAAGGACTTGTCGGCAAAACCGAAGACGAAGCCCGCGACGTAAAAGGTTGCTCGATCGACAGACACGGTCGTCGTCGTGCCGAGCTTGAGGAGCACGTAGTAGATAAGCGCACCAATTGCTCCCGTGACCGCTCCGAACAGCGGCCGGCAGTAGTGCCAGTAGTTGTAGCTGGTGTCCCACTTCTGGTTGTGGACGAAGATCCCATAGAGGCTCCCGATCTCGGCGCCGATGGCGCCGAACCAGACGACCCCGACCGGCAGGGGCCCGAGCGATGACGGGGCGTGGGTGCGGAAGGGGGACCAGCACGCGTAGACGACGAACACGGCCATCAGTGCGACGAGATAGACGACAGCCAGCACGAAGATGTGCAACGGCATGGGGCCGGTTGTCCCTTCCTGCTGGCCTTGCTGGCCTTGCTGGCTTGCGGGCGCCTGCTCTGGCGGCGTCGCAGCCGTCGCCGCGGTGTCGGTCACGTGCACACCCCCCGGTGCTCAGCGTCGAGCCGATGCTACGCGGCGCCTTTTTCGCGATGTGGGATGGGAAGGCCGGTCCGGGTGCCCCCGATGCTGAGGACGAGGGCTACTCGACCGACGAGAGAGCCGTGTCGGCCAATGCACCGTTGGCCCGCAGCGCCGACACGATGCCAGCGGCGGCGGCGATGCCCGCCAGCACGTAGGCGGTGATGCTGAACGCGTGGAGCGCGCTGGCTGCACCACCGTGGTCACCGCCTGCCGCGACGAAGATGGTGCCGGTGACGGCAAGACCGAGCGCCGTGCCCGTGCCGCGCGTCATGTTGAGCACGCCCGAGGCCATGCCCGCCTGCTGTCCCGGCGCGGCACCCATGATCGACGCGTTGTTGGGCGACGTGAACAAACCCATACCCACTCCGATGGCGGCCAGGAGGAGGAGGAAGCCGGCGGTGCCCGGGTTCACTACGCCCAGGACGATCAGCGCCGTGGCCACGAGCGTCATGCCGCTGACAGTCAGGGGCCGGGCCCCCACACGGTCGGCCAGCCGCCCAGCCAAGGGTGCGACCACGCCGAAGGCGAGGGGCATCGCCATGAGTTCCAGCCCCGAGCGCGCCGTCCCGAGGCCCAGCCCGCGCTCCAAGAAGAACGGCACCAGCAACAACACACCGAACATGACGAGGTACGAGCCCGTGCCGCTCACGATCCCGGTGGAGAACTGGGCACTGCGGAAGAGCCCGAGATCGAGCATGGGGTCGCGGTCGCGTCGCTCGTGCCAGACGAACACGACCCCGAGCAGCGCGGCCACCACGAAGAGGCCCACGATCAACGCCGAGCCCCAGCCTTGTTCTGCACCGAAGGTAATGGCCGAGAGGAGGGCGGCCACGGCGGGGAAGAAGATGGCCAGACCGGTCCAGTCGAAGCGGACCCGCGCCAGCAGGTTCTGGCTGCGCGGCACCAGCAGGATGGCGGCCACCGCGCCGAAGATGCCGAAGGGGACGTTGACGAAGAAGATCAGGCGCCACCCCCCGGCCGCGAGTAGCAGGCCGCCGACGGTGGGGCCCATCGCGAGCCCGAGAGCCTGCGCCGCGCCCTGTAACCCGATGGCCCGCCCGAGCGCGCGAGCGGGCACCACCAGCACGATGATGGCCAGGCTGTTCGCCTGCAGCATGGCGGCTCCCACGGCCTGGAGCGCGCGGAAGCCGCAGAGCGCAACGAGGTCGGGCGCGAGGCCGCACAGGACCGAGGAGAGTGTGAAGATGACGAAGCCGTAGACATAGAGGAGCTTGCGGCCCCACATGTCGGCGAAGCGCCCGACGGCGGTGACGGTAGCCACCAAGACGAGCAGGTACGAGAGGCCGACCCAGGTGACTGCGCCAACCGATGCGTTGAAGGTGTGCTGGAAAGTGGGCAGCGCGACGGTCACGATCGACGCGTCGAGCTGGCCCATGAACGCGCCGACGCAGACCGCGGCGACGGCGAACCAGTGGGCGTTGGGCCGATCCCTGATGATCTGGGGCCGCCGCGGCTCGACGAGCAGCCTGTCCCAGGTCAACGTCCACGGACGCGGCGCTTCCGACGTGCTGGTCCCGGACCTTTCGCCCGCCGTGCCTCCGCTCCCGCCGCCGTTCACGCCGCCGTTCACGCCGCCGCTCACACCTCCGGATCGGCGCGCCAGTCGATCTCGGCGCTCGCTCTGATGTCGCGCGACGACGCGCCGACCAGTACTTCGTAGCGACCCGAGTCAGCGCGCCACCCGTGCGTCTCAACGTCCCAGTAGCGGTAGGCGTGGGCCGCCAGCTCGATCTCGACGGTCACCTCGGCTCCCGGGTCGAGCGACACCTTGGCGAACCCGGCCAGCTCGCGGTCGGGCCGGCGGAGAGGCGCCTCGAGCGCGCGGACGTACACCTGGACGACTTCGGTGCCCGCCCGCGGACCCTCGTTCACCAGTCGCACACTCACCAGTTCCGGCGCGACCGACACCTCTTCGAAGGCGATGTCGCCGTAGGAGAGCCCGAAGCCGAAGGGGAAGCGCGGTGCCAGGTGTGACGTCTCGTAGAAGCGATAGCCGACGAGCACGCCCTCTCCGTAGACAACGGTGCCCTCAATGCCCGGGTACCGCTCACCCTCGACTCCGAGCCCGGCCGGCCCGTCCTCGACGCGGACCGGGAAGGTGACGGGGAGGCGTCCGGTCGGCTCGGCGGAGCCCACGATGATCTCGGCCAGGGCGTCGGCGCCCTCTTCGCCGGGATACCAGGCCATCAGGACAGCCGCCGCGCGCTCGGCCCAGGGCATCTCGACCGGCGAGCCTGCGTTGACGACGACGACCGTGCGTGGGTTGACCTCGAGCACCGCGTCGATCAGCTCGCGCTGGCGTCCGGGCATCGACAGGCCCGGCCGGTCGTGGCCCTCGGACTCCCATTCGCCGTTGGACCCGACGACCACCACGGCCACGTCCGCCTCCGCCGCCGCGCCGACCGCCCGTTCGAACTCGTCGCCGGTGTCGGGCGGCGCCGCCCCGATACGCGCGCCCATGATGGGGGAGGAGGACGAGCGGGGCCAGACATCGACGGCAAGCTCGTAGGTGTGGCCGGCTGCGAGGTCGACGACCACGTCGACCAGCTCGCTTCCCGCACCGTAGAACCCCGTGCCGCGCGTGGGTTCGGTGTTGTCCACCACGATGTCGCCGTCGAGGCGCAGCACCGAGCGGCCGGCGCTCTCGAGCCCGAGTCGCCACGCTCCCGCCACGTCCGGCGTGAAGCGCCCGCTGATGCGGACGGAGCACGCGCCGGTGGTGAGCGCAGGGTGGGGCGGGCCGATCCACATGATCCGCGCCGAGTGGGCTGTGCCCGACGCGACGGGCTCACCGGCCCGGTCGAGATTGTCGAAGTACTCGACCGAAAAGGCACCTTCCTCTCGCTCGCCGGGGGTACCGGCAGCCGACGGAGCGACCAGGCGCATGTCGATGGGCCGCAGGCCCCGATCGATGCGGCAGCCCACCTCGTACACGATTTCGACCCCGGGCAGGCGATCGGCCAGCGCGTCGGCCATGCCGCGGCGCCGGTGCGGCGTGACCTCCGAGCTGCCGCCGCCCATGGCCAGCTGTGACGCGTTGGGGCCGATGACCGCGACTCTCGAGACACCCGCAGGCTCGAGAGGCAGCAGGCCGTCGTTGACGAGCAGCACCGTGCCTTCCGCGGCGACGGCGCGGGCCAGCGCGCGGCGCCCGGGGTCGTCCTCCTCACGCTCCTCGGTCCCCGCCGATGAGGCGCCGGCGTCGAGGAGCCCGACCCGGCCCATCAGGCGGAGCACGTGGCGGACCTGTTCGTCCACGACGGCCTCGTCGACGGCACCGTCGCGGACGGCGGCGGCCAGGGACGGACCGAACCAGGCAGCGGGTCCCGGCATCTCGAGGTCGAGGCCGGCCAAGGCGGCTGGCGCGGTGGAATGCGTCCCGAACCAGTCGGACATGACGAGCCCGTCGAAGCCCCACTCACCGCGCAGGATCCCCCCGATGAGCTCGGGCTGCTCGCAGCAATAGGTGCCGTTGACCTTGTTGTAGGCGGTCATGACCGACCAGACACCGGCCTCGTTGACGGCCTCCTCGAAGGCGACGAGGTGGACCTCGTGCAGCGCGCGCTCGTCGACCTCGGCGCTGATGGTCATCCGCTCGTGCTCCTGGTCGTTGCAGGCGTAGTGCTTGATACAGCAGGCCACTCCTCCCGATTGCACGCCGCGCACGTAGGCGACGGCGATGCGGGCGGTGAGCAAGGGGTCCTCGGAGAAGGACTCGAAGGTCCGTCCGGCGAGCGGCGTGCGCACGATGCACACGGTGGGACCGAGCAGGACGTGCACGCCCTTGGAGCGGGCCTCGGCGGCCAGTGCCTCCCCCAAGCGGCCGGCGAGCACGGGGTTCCAGGTCGACCCGACGGCCATGCCGCAGGGGAGCGAGAGCGACCGCCGCCCGATGAGACTGTCGCCGCGGACACCCGAGGGGCCGTCGGAGACCTTGAGGGCCGGGATGCCGAGGCGCTCGACCGGTGGGAGGTACCAGAGGCTGGCGCCGGCGGTGAGGGAGGCCTTCTCATCGAGCGTCATGGCGTGGAGCAGGCGTTCGATCTCGTTGTCGAGCTCGGGCCCACTCAGTGCACCCGCTGCTCCCGCTGCTGTCATGTGCGTCTACTCCTTCGTCCTGTTCGTCGTCTCGCTCGCCGTCTCGCTCGACGTCACCAGGTGTCGACGAACGGGCGCCGCTGCCCGTCTCGCCCATACCCCGACGCTCCGGGCTCAGACCAATGGGCCCGCGGGCCCGCCGACTCCAGCGCGTGCACCATGCGGGCCCGTGTCTCCGCCGGGTCGATCACGTCGTCGATCTCGAAGTACTCCGCGACGTGCAGCGCCTTGCCGTGCTCGTAGGCGCGGAACACCATGGCGGCGAAGGCGGCTTCGCGGTCGCCGGGGTCTGCGATGGCCTCGAGCTCGCGACGGAACCCGAGGCGCACCGCGCCCTCGAGGCCCATGCCACCGAGCTCGCCGGTCGGCCAGGCGACCGTGAAGAGGGGTCGGTGGAAGCTGCCCCCGGCCATCGCCTGGACGCCGAGGCCGTAGCCCTTGCGCAGCACCACACAGGCGAACGGCACGGTGAGTGATGCGCCGACGACGAACATACGGCTGACGTGGCGCACCAGCGCGGTCTGCTCGGCCTCGGGCCCGACCATGAACCCGGGCGTGTCGCAGAGGGACAGCAACGGCAGCCCGAACGCCTCGCAGAGCTGCATGAAGCGGGCGGCCTTGTCGGCGTTGTCGGCATCGATGGCGCCCGCCAGGTGCTGGGGGTTGTTGGCCAGCACGCCGACCGGGCGGCCCTCGAGGCGCGCCAGCGCGGTGACCATCCCGGGCGCGAAGCCGGGTCGCAGTTCCAGGACCGACCCCTCGTCGGCCAGCAGCTCGAGCGCGCGCCGCACGTCGTAGACCCGGCGCCGGTCGCTCGGCACCACGTCGCGCAGCAGCGCCTGGTCGGCCGAGCTCCAGTCGCGCACGTCGCCCTGGAAGTACGACAGGTAGCGGCGGGCGACCTCGACGGCCTCCTTCTCGTCGTCACAGAGGACATCGACGACCCCGTTCGGCACCTGCACCGCCACGGGGCCCACATCCTCCGGGGCGAACACGCCGAGCCCGCCGCCCTCGATCATGGCCGGGCCCCCCATCCCGATGGTGGCGTCAGGCGTGGCGATGATGACGTGGCAGCAGCCGAGCAGCGCCGCGTTGCCCGCGAAGCAGCGACCCGACACGATGCCGACGAGCGGCACGCGCCCGCTCAGTGCGCCGAAGAGGGCGAAGGCCTCGGTATCGAGCCCGGTCACCGTGGCGGTGTCGGTGTCGCCGGGACGGCCGCCGCCGCCTTCTGCGAAGAGGACGACAGGGAGGCGGAGCCGGTCCACCAACGCAAAGAGCCGGTCCTTCTTCTTGTGGTTCATCTGGCCTTGGGTCCCGGCCAGGACCGAATAGTCGTACGACAGCACGGCACAACGGGCCCGCTCATGGTCGAAGAGGTGCCCGTTCACCCGGCCGATGCCGGCGATGAGGCCGTCGGCGGGCGTGTTGGCGCGCAAGTCCTCCTTGTCACGGCGGGCCCGCTGAGCGGCCACGACGAGGGCGCCGTACTCCACGAAGCTGCCCGGGTCGCACAGGTCCTCGACGTTCTCACGCGCCGTGCGGCGGCCGGCGGCGTGCCGGCGCTCGGTGGCAGCGGCGCGGCCCGCATCGAGGGTGGCGGCCTTGCGCGCCCGCAGCTCAGCCAGCTCCGGCCGTTCGGTCTGCGACCGTGCCTCGCCGCGTTCGGCGCTGTCGCCGGTGCGGCGCGCGTCGTCAGACGCCGGCGCGTCGAGCGCGGCCGGAGTCATGGTCAAGAGGAGGTCCCCGTTCTGCACGGCATCGCCGGGGGCCACCGCCACCGAGTCGATTCGGCCCGGCGTGGCCGCCTCCATCAGATGCTCCATCTTCATGGACTCGAGGACGACGAGGACCGTGCCCGCCACTACGACGTCGCCCGGCGTCACTTCGACGCGCAGGACGGTGCCGGCGAAGGCCGCCGCGACGTTGGTGGGTGCCGTCAGCCCGGCCACAGGGGTTCGGGGACCGAGAAGCCGACGTCGTTGCCCCACGCGTTGCGGTACGAAACCTCGTGGGCGGGCCTGCGTGTCCCTACGCCCCAGGTGCCGGTGGGATAGCCGAAGCTCACGGTGCCCGAGAGGATCCAGCCTTGCTCGGAGGGCACGCCGAGTATCTCGAAGGTCTCGTTCGGATGGAAGAACTGCAACAGCGCGGTGAGGCAGCTGCCGACGCCCTCGGCGCGGGCGGCCAGCATGGCGCTCCAGACCGCGGGGTAGATCGAACCGCCTGTCGGGTCGTGCTGGCAGAAGGGGAACAAGTAGAGCGGCACGTCCTCGAAGTGGTCGGCCAACCACTGGGCCGAGCGCTGCACCTTGAGGACCTGAATCGACTCCGGCGCATCGGGGTTGGCGTGCGCTGCGTCGATCTGGTCCTTGTAGATCGTCTTCCACAGCTCGCCCATGGCGTGTTGGTACAGGGGCGCGAGGGCCGCCTTCTTGGCCGCGTCGTCGAGGAGGAGGAAACGCCAGTTCTGCTGGTTGCCGCCGGAGGGGGCGTGCACGGCCGCATCGAGGATGCGGGCCTGGACGTCGAGGGGGATCGGGTCCTTGGTGACCCTGCGCATGGCGCGCGTGGTGTACAGGGCCTCGTGAAGTTCCATATGCAGCGCACCTTAGGTCGCTGCGTCGGGCCGCAGAAGCCCTCTATCGCGAGTGCCGAAGGGGATTATGTCGGGTGCCGGAGGGCGCTGGGATCAGGGGATCAGGGGGTGACAGCCACCCCACAGGCGGCGGTGTTGAGGCTGACGTCCTGCGACGGGTCGTACGAGCTCTCGAAGGTCTCGGGGGGAGCGACCCAGACGTGGCCTTGCGAGTCGTACTCGATGGTGTAGTTCGCAGCGCTCGGCGGATTGTGGAGGAACGGGCCTCCGTTCGAGTCAGCGGTCAGGGGCCCATAGTTGCTCAGGTAGGTGGTCGCGCTCCAAGGGGCCGGGGGAGTCGGGTACGAGTGGAGCTGGGCTTGATACGCGTCGAGAGCGATCTCGACGACCTTGGCATCAGCTTGACAGCTCTGGATCGATTGCGACTGGGCGTTCTGCTGTTGTTGAGCGTTCGTGATCGTTGAACGGAACGTGGCGAAGAGAGCGATCCAGATCGCGATGAAGATGACGAAGAGTACCAGCGTGACGATTCCGATGATGATCCCGGCGAGGGCCATGCCGTCTCCACTCTGATAGCCACCAGAGTCGCGGATCTCGCGTCGCGCCTTGACGCCGAAGATGATGCCGAGCAAGGAGCCGATCCCTAGGATCCCGAGGATCGAGAGCACGAGCGAAGCGACCGCGTACCCGTTGGTCGACTGGACTATCGGCCTGCCCATCTGCGGCGGCGGTGCCATGTAGGGAGGAGCGGAATAGGCCCCCGGGCGGTTCGGCGGCATCGTCGGAGGCGTCCAGTATGCGGCACCGGCACCGGCACCGGCACCGGCACCGGCACCGGCACCGGCATCAGGACCTGTCGGATCACCCATGTCCTCGACCCATCCGGTGCCGCGCCACTGCCTCGTCTTGGCCCAGCGCTCGCCGTCCCAGTAGCCCTGGATGTTCTTCTCGGTGTCGACCGGGTACCAGCCCGGAGAGACCGTCACGCCGGTCGCTCCAGGCGGCGTAGTCGGCGGAGTTGTTGGAGGCGGAGGCGGAGAATGAGCGGCGGGCTCGTCGCTCATCGGTACCACCGCCCAGTGCCGTGGGGTGCTGTCACAGGCTTCGACATCAGGCGGGACTCCTGACTCCGTGGCCCAGTTCGACGCCGAGGGGCCGCGGGACCGTGGCGAGCTCACACCTGAGGGGCTCGAGGGCGGACTGCCGTCGTATCCAGATGTTGTCGGATCGACTCCGAGGAACTTTAGGCGGTTCCCTGGCAGGAACGGGTTCTCAGTTCCCGGGCTGCTTCAGGTCACGCCCCTTCGTTCACCAGTTGCAGCCTGTCCACCGCCTCGATGTACTCCTCGACCATCCCGAGCACCACGTCCTTCGTGCGTCGCACCTGTGTTGCCCGGCCGATGATCTGGCCGCACGGATTGAAGTTCACGTCCCGCGCCTCTTCGGGGTAGGCGTGCCCGCGCGACACGCACTCGATGGCCACCATCATCTGGAGCGGCATGCCGAGCGGCTTGGGGTTGCCCGGCGCCTCCCAGGCGTCGGTCCAGTCGTTCTTGAGCAAGCGGCAGGGCTTGCCGGTGAACGAGCGCGACCGCACGGTGTCGCGCGACGTGGCCTTGAGGTACGACTCCATCTGCTTGGGCGGCACGTCGGCTTCCTCGACTGTCAACCAGAGTGAGCCCGTCCACACGCCGGCCGCACCCATGACCATTGCGGCCGCCATCTGGCGTCCCGACCCGATGCCGCCCGCCGCCAACACCGGCAGTGGCGCCACCGCGTCGATCACCTCGGGCCACAGCACGATGGACCCGACGTCGCCGGTGTGCCCGCCGCCCTCGGAGCCCTGGCAGATGACGATGTCGACGCCGGCCGCCTTGTGGTTGAGCGCGTGCTTGACCGATCCCGCCAGTGCGGCCATCAGCATCCCGTGGTCGTGCACCTGCGCGATGACGTCGTCGGGGGGAGTCCCGAGCGCGTTCGCCACCAACTTGACCTTCGGGTGCGCCAGGATCACCTCCACCAGCGGCGCCGCGGTGGCCGCGGTCCAGCCGAGCAGCTCGCGCTTTGGGCCGCCGTCGAGCTCGGGCACGCCGTGGTCGGCCAGGATCTTCTTGGCGAAGGTGCGGTGTTCCTCGGGGATCATCGCCCGCAGTTCGGCCTCGAGCTTGACCGGGTCGATCTCGTCCATGCCCTCGTACTTGCCGGGAATGACGATGTCGACGCCGTAGGGGTTGTCGCCGACGTGCTCGTCCAGCCATGTGAGCTCGACCTCGAGCTCGTCGGCGCTGAAGCCGACCGCACCGAGGACGCCCATGCCGCCGGTGTTGGACACCGCGGCGGCGACGTCACGGCAGTGGGTGAAGGCGAAGATGGGGAACTCGATCCCGAGGCTTTCGCAGAGCTCGTTGTGCACGGGTGAGACCTCCTAATTAGGACTGCTCGGCCCACGGTGAGCCGCTCATGCGCCGCCCTTGGACCGGGCGACGCGGTTGCCAGGACCTTTCCCGGCAACTAGAACAGATTCTACTTTTGACCGGCGGGTCCTGCAGGCCCGGCTGGTCCAGCCGATCGGCTCGGCCCACGCCGCACTGAGGGGAGGGAGCACACGACATGCCCATCCGCACCGAGCCCGTGCTCGCCGAGGACGACTGGCAGCTGCGCCTCGAGCCCCCGACCGACGGTTCGGGCGTCGGCACGTTGACCCTCGACTACCCCGAGAAGCTGAACATGTGGTCGTGGGAGGCGACGCGCCAGCTCGGCGTCCTGGCCGACCGCGCCCGCTTCGATGACAGCATTCGAGTCCTCCTCGTGAAGGCCGAGGGCCGCGCTTTCTGCGCGGGCGTCGACCTCGGGATGCCCGAGGACCGCGTGACTGGGCGCTCGCCGGCCGAGAAGGTGCGCAACTACTACGAGGGCATCCGCTGGGTGCACGAGCGCTTCAGGGTCTTTCACGACCTGCCCCAGCCGATCGTCGCCGCGGTGCATGGATACTGCCTCGGTTTCGGCTTCGAGCTCGCCCTCATGTGCGACATCCGCGTGGCGGCCGACGACGCAATCTTCGCGCTGCCCGAGGCTCAGGTCGGCGTGTCGATCGACGCCGGCGGCGACATCCGTCTGGCTCACGAGGTCGGTGCCGGGTACGCCAAGCTGCTCGCATTGACCGGCCGGCGCATCGATGCGGCCGAGGCCCACCGGCTCGGTATCGTCCAGCAGGTGACGACCCGCGATGAGCTCGTCGGTGCGGCGACGGCGATCGCAACCGACATCGCGTCCAACGCGCCGCTCGCCGTGCAGTCGATCAAGCGCACCATCGACGGTTTCGCGTACCGAGGCCTGCCCGAGGCGCTCAAGTTCGAGGCGCTGAGCGCGGCGGTCGAGTTCGTCTCCGACGACATGCCTGCCGGGTATGCGGCAAAGGCCAAGAAGCAACAGGCCACCTTCGAAGGCAAATAGGGAATTCAAGGAGGCCACCGCCATGGGACTGCCCGAGCCGCCACCGGCGGGCTCCACTTTTCTGCCCCCGGGCACCTTCGACGGTGCCGTCGCGATCGTGACCGGGGCAGGTACGGGCCTCGGCCGCGCCATCGCGGTCGAGCTCGCACGCGCCGGCGCGGCCATCGGCGTCATCTCGCGCGCCGAGGAGCACCGCCTCGCAGGCGTCGCCGCCGTCGAGGCGGTGGGTGGGCGCGCCGCGCACGCGCCGGCCGACATCCGTGAGCCCGAGCAGATTGCGGCGGCCTTCGACACCGTCGAGTCGGCTCTCGGTCCGGCGACCATCCTCGTCAACAACGCAGCGGCCAACTTCCCGGTGCTCGCCGGCGCCATGCGCCCCAACGCGTTCCGCTCGGTGACCAACATCGTCCTCGACGGGACGTTCTTCTGCAGCCAGGAGTTGCACCGGCGCATCACCGCCGGCGATGACCGCCGCGCCAGTGGTGGCTCCAGTAGTGGCGCTATCGTCAACATTCTCGCCACGCAGTCCTTCACCGGCGGACCGGGCATGGCCCACAACGCCGCCGCCAAGGCCGGTGTGGGCAACCTGACCAAGTCGCTCGCCGTCGAGTGGGCGCCCGACGGTATCCGCGTCAACGCGCTCGCCCCTGGCCTGTTCCCGCACGAGGACATGCGCGACGACCTCAAGGCGTTGCGCCCCGAGGGCGAGTCGGTCGACGCCCGCCGCTCGCCGGCCGGCCGCTTGGGTCGCCTCCACGAGTTGGGTTGGGCCGTGACATGGCTCTGTTCGCCCTACGCTGCGTTCGTCACGGGCCACACGCTGGTGGTCGACGGCGCCAACTGGTTGCGTCGGGACTTCGTGATGCCGGTCTTCACGCCCGTCGAGGAGCAGTTGTCCCAGGTCGTCCGGCCGTCCGACTGAGGCGGAGCGCCCACCGCGCCACCGGGTCAGTCGCCCGGTCACCGGGTCAGTCGCCCAGTCACCGAGTCAGTCGGTCAGGTCGACTGTCTCGGCTCCCTCCTCTTGGTCCGCGAACTGAGTCCGGTACAGCTCGGCGTAGAGCCCGTTCTCGGCCAGGAGACTGCCGTGGGTGCCGCGTTCGACGATGCGTCCGTCGTCGATCACCAACAGCTCGTCGGCCTCGCGGACCGTCGAGAGCCGGTGCGCGATGACGAGCGACGTGCGCCCGGCCAGCGTTTCGCGTAGGGCGCGCTGGACAGCGGCTTCCGACTCTGAGTCGAGATGTGCGGTGGCCTCGTCGAGCACGACGATGTCGGGCGCCTTGAGCATGAGCCGGGCGAGGGCGACGCGCTGCTTCTCGCCGCCCGACAGCCGGTAGCCCCGCTCGCCGATGACGGTGTCGAGCCCGTCGGGCAGATCGGCCACGATATGGCCGATCTGGGCCTGCTGCAGCGCATCGAGTACGTCTTTCTCACTGGCGTCGGGCCGGGCGTAGAGCAGGTTGGCCCGGAGCGTGTCGTGAAAGAGGTGCGGATCCTGGGTCACGACGCCGACGACGTCGCGAAGCGAGGCCATGGTGGCGTGCCGCACGTCGATGCCGCTCAGGCGCACCGCGCCGCTGGTCACGTCGTAGAGCCGCGGCACGAGGTTGGACACGGTCGTCTTCCCAGCACCAGAGGGACCGACCAGGGCGGTCATGGTGCCGGGCTCGACGTGGAAGCTCACCCCGTGCAGTACCTCGCTTCGCTGGCCCGACTCGAGCACCGCAACCGACTCCAGCGAGGCCAGCGACACGTCCTCGGCACTCGGGTACGTGAAGCGCACGTTGTCAAAATCGATGGACGCCCGCCCCCGCGGAAGGTCGACCGCGTCCGGTTCCTCCTGGATCATCGGGACGATGTCGAGCACCTCGAAGAGGCGCTCGAAGGAGACCAGTGCGGTCATCACATCGAGATTGACGTTCGAAAGCTGGGTCAGCGGCCCGTACAGGCGGGTCAGGTAGGCGGCGAGGGCGACGAGGGTGCCGAGCGTCATGGCGCCGTCCACGGTGGCCACGCCGCCGAAGCCGTAGACGAGGGCCGTCGCCAAGGCTCCCGTCAAGGTGAGCGAGACGAAGAAGACGCGCGAGTAGGTGGCTTGGGAGATGCCGATGTCGCGGACGCGGCCAGCCTTGGCCTCGAAGGACGACGCCTCGGCGTCGGGCCGACCCATCAGCTTGACCAGCATGGCCCCGCCGACTTGGAAGCGTTCCTGCATGACCATGTTCATCTCGGTGTTGAGGTTGTAACCCTCCTTGGTCAGGGAACCGATGCGCTGGCCGACGAATCGGGCCGGGATGAGGAACAGCGGTACCAGGATGAGGGCGGCCAGGGTGATCTTCCAGCTCAGGAAGAACATGGCGCCGAGGACGATGACCACGGTGACGAAGTTTCCGACCACGTTCGACAGCAGGTCGGTGAAGGCCTGCTGGGCGCCGATGACGTCGTTGTTGAGCCGGCTGACCAGCGCGCCCGTCTGGGTGCGGCTGAAGAAGGCGAGTGGCATGCGCTGAATATGGCGGAACACCTTGGAGCGCATGTCGTAGATGAGGTACTCACCGATGTACGCCGAGATGCGGCGCTCGGTGAGCACGAGGCCTGCATCGACGACGGCGAGGACGGCCACCAGAACGGACAGCCAGATGACGAGGTCGGCGTCGTGCTTGAGGATGCCGTTGTTGATGATGGCGCGAAAGATGAGAGGGGTGACTGCGCCGACCGCCGCGTCGAGGATGACGACCGGGATGAAGATGGCCAGGATCTTGCGGTACGGGACGGCGAAGGTGAGCATGCGCCTCGCAGTGCCCTTCTTCACCCGGTGTTCGAGGACGGCGCGGTCCTGGCGCATGGAGCGCATCCCGCCCCAACCGCCACCGCGGCCGCCACCCATCGCATGTCCCCGCATGGCCATGCCCTGCAACCTACCGTCGGCATGTCGGCGACCCGGTCGCGGGACACTGCCCGAGGAGGGCCGGACAGCCTGGTGATCAGGCGCGGAAGGCCGTTCGGCTCAGCTCCGCGTTGAGGCGCCCGTCAGCCCGACGAGCCCTGTAGGCGCCGACAAGGTCGGTCCGCGCGACGATCACATGGTGATCCGGCGCCTGATCAGAGTGACGACCACGAAGGCGAGCGAGAGCAGCGCCAACGCACCGACGATCGCAGCAGTGATGTTGGCGCCCGTGAGCGCAGGGTTGGACGCGACAGCGTTCTGGCCCGTGGTGACATGGCTGACCAATCGGTCGTGCAGGCCCCCCGAACGGAGCCGGGTGGTCGCCGACGCGCAACTGGCTCCGGCGAAAAGCGCGAGGGCACAAGCTCCCGTCAGGGCCAGCGCGACTCTCGATGTCAATACCCGAAGCAATCGCATGCTCGTCATGCCTCTCTGATCAAATCACCGGTGCCACTTCGGCACGGTCCGCCGATTCTGTGTGACTGTGAAACGGAGGCTGCGCCGCGTCCTTTCGTTCCATTTCGCGGGAAACGCCCGTCACGCGCAAAGCACCTGCTGACCTGGGGCCATCGGTTACATGACAGTGAGCGGAGGACGTCCGTTGCGTGACGCTGAGCGGTGGGGTGCGTCTGGTTGTCAGTAGGCGCCGATGCCCCGGGCCATCGTCTTGGGCGTCTCGACCATGATCTTGAGGTCCCACCACAGCGACCAGGACGCGACGTAGAGGTAGTCAAGCTGCACCAAGTCGGAGCGTGTGAGGTCGTTTCGCCCCGACACCTGCCACAGCCCGGTGATACCTGGACGGACCTCGAAGCGGCGTGTCGCCCAACCCTCGACGTGCGATTCGCTCGGGATGAACGGTCGTGGGCCCACCACCGACATGTCACCTTTGAAAACGTTGATGAACTGAGGAATTTCGTCAATACCGGTGCGCCGCAAGAAGGCGCCGAAGCGGGTGATGCGGCTGTTCTCCTCCTTCTTCCGGCGTGCTTCGTACAGCGGCAGCTCGGTCGGCTCCGTTACGGCGTCGCCCTTGGACGCCGGATCTGGCTCGCACTCGACCGTCATGGAGCGGAACTTGATCACCGTGAACGGCTGCATGTCGCGACCGAGGCGGATCTGGCGGAAGAACACCGGCCCAGGCGAGCTTAGCTTCACGCCGATGGCCACCACGACCAGGAGCGGAAACGTGACGACGAGGACGCCGGAGCTGATGCACACGTCGAAGGCGCGTTTCATGACTCTGTCCCAGGCGCTCAGATGCGGCTGGGCGATCTCGAGGAAGGGCATGCCGGCGAGGTCGGTCAGGCGTGATCGCCAGCTGATCAACTCGTAGTACCGCGGCACCATCGCGATGTGGACGAAGTCCTGGAGCTCGCGGTACGTGTCGAGAGACTCGGGCGAGAACTCGTCCTGGGCCGTGACGAGGATGCGGTGGACGTCGAGGTGCCGGCAGACCTCGCCGAGGTCTGCCACCCGCTCGATGGCGCCCGGGTCGGCCGTCTCGGCGTCGACCACCCGGCCGACCAAGGTCATACCCGGGTCCTGCCGGACGCTGAGCATGATGCGGCCTGCCGTGGTGCCTGCCCCGACGACCACGACCCTCGTCGTGGTCAACGTGTGGAGGAAGAAACGAAGGAGCATTCGGCCGAGGGTGATGACCCCGATCGCCACGATGACCGCCGCGACGAGTTGGGTGGCGAAGGGCTCGGTGATCCCGAACAAAACGTGGAAGAAAGACCCGATGGCGAGGGCGAGGACGCAGCCGCACCCGACGCCGAAGGAGAGCTCCCGGATCTCGAGGAAGGCGCTCGGTTGGAGGCGGCGGTGGGTGACGCGGTAGACGCCCCCGAGGGCCAGGGTGAGCACCACTGCCACGGGGAACAGCGAATCGACCTTGATGTTGGTGACGAGCTGGCTGGGTGAGTTGACCTCCACCGCTGAGACACGCGACAGGAGCAGGAGGGAGAGTGGCAGCGCGACACAGGCGCAGACGAAGTCGCAACGGATCAGCACCCATGTCAGCTCGCGGTCGGTGATGGTGCGGTAGGGCGGTGCGGGCCGCGACGACGCGAGCGGGTCCCCGCCCGGCCCGAAACCGAAGTCAGAAGATTCGGGGGCACCTCTTGCGTCGCCGGTTGCCGTGCTGGCCACCGAGGGCCCGGCCACCGAGGGCCCGGCCGCTTCGACCTCTGATTCGGAGATGCTCATCGCCCGGTCCCTCGGCGCCGCAACTGTCGTCGCCGGCACGAGCCAGCCACACCCCCTACCGCTTTGGAAACAGTGCAGGGCGGTCGGACTGGCGGAGGGACGCAAAGCAATGGAACCCGCTGGAGCCCCCGGCCTCCGCGTCCAACGCTCGCTTGGCGTATGCCTTGGGCTCGACAGCCCGGACGGGTGATGGGCTAGGCGGAGCCGCCGACGGCGTGCACGCCACCGTCGACATGGACGATCTCGCCCGTCGTCATCGGGAAGAGGTCGCTCAAGAGCGCAACGCACCCCTTCGCCACCGAGACCGAATCGTGTACGTCCCACCCCAGCGGGGCTCGGTCCGCCCAAGTGTCCTCGAAGGCGCTGAAGCCCGGTATGGACTTGGCTGCCATCGTCCGGATGGGTCCGGCCGCCACGAGGTTGACCCGGATCCCGCGCGACCCGAGCTCCTTCGCCAGATACCGCGACAGCGATTCGAGGGCCGCCTTGGCGACACCCATCCAGTCGTAGACCGGCCACGCGACGGTGGCGTCGAAGTCCAGCCCGACGACAGACGCGCCACCGTCATTTCCGGCCGCCTCCAACAGGGGCAAGAACGCGTCGACGAGTGCCTTCAAGGAGTACGCTGAGATGTTGAGCGCGACGGAGACGTCGTCCCAACCAGCGGCGAACATGCCGCTGCCGAGACAGTCGGGCGGGGCGAAGCCGATGGCGTGCAAGAGCCCGTCGAGGCGATCCCAGCGCTCCGCCAGCAGTTCGCCGGCCGCGGCGAGTTGTTCGGGCGAGGTGACGTCGATCTCGAGCACCTCGGGCTCCTGCGGCAGCTTGCGGGCCGTGCGCCGGGTCAGCGACAGCGCCCGGCCAGCCCCCGAGAGCACGATCTCGGCTCCCTCGTCCTGGGCCAGCCGGGCCACTGCGAACGCCAAGGAGGCCTCCGTGAGCACGCCCGTGATGAGGAGCCGCTTTCCGTCGAGGAGTCCCACTGCGCCACGGAGGTTATGCGAAGGTAGGGACGTGCACGTCGGAATCCTCGGGGGTACCGGACCGGCCGGCCGGGGGTTGGGACTCCGTCTGGCTGACGCCGGGTACCAGGTCACGATCGGTTCGCGCGACGCGGAGCGGGCTCATGGCGTGGTCGAGGAATTACGGGCACGCTGGGCCGACCGCACGCTCGCACTGACCGGTTCGGACAACGCCGGCGCGGCCATGGCTGAGCTCGTGGTCGTCGCCACACCCTGGGACGGCGCCGCGGCGACCGTCCGGGCCCTCCGGGAGCCGTTGGCCGGCAAAGTCGTCGTCTCCATGGCCAACGCGCTGGTCAAGGAGGGCCGCGAGATGCTGGCCCTTATCCCACCGCGGGGCTCGGTGGCGGCTGCCATCCAGGCGAGCGTGCCGGACAGCCTGGTTGCCGCCGCCTTCCACCACCTCCCGGCTTCGGAAATGGAGAACCTCGAATCGGGGTTGGAGGCTGACGTGCTGGTGTGTTCGGATCATCCGGAGGCGACGGCCGCGACCGTCGCCCTCGTGGAGCAGATGGACGGGCTGCGGCCGCTCGACGCCGGCAGCCTGAGCCAGGCAGCCGCCATCGAGGCCTTCACCGCCGTCTTCATCACGTTGAACATCCGCCACAAGGCGCACTCGACGCTGAGGCTGGCTGGGATCTAGCCGTGCGGCTGTACGACACGGCGCGGCGTGAGGTGGTCGCGTTCGAGCCTGGCCCGCTGGTCACCATGTACTCGTGTGGTATCACGCCGTACGACGCGGCGCACCTCGGCCATGCATCGGTGTATCTCTACTTCGACATGCTCCAGCGGCATCTCCAGGACGCCGGGCACGAGACGAAGGTTGTGCGCAACGTCACCGACGTCGACGACGACATCCTGCGCAAGGCGCGCGAACTGGGGGTGCACTACCTCGACCTCGCCGCAGAGGAGATGTCTCGTTTCGACGCCGAGATGAGCCTCTTGAACCTGCTCCCGGTCTATTCCGAGCCGCGTGCCACGTCCGCCATCTCCGAGATCCTCTCGCTCATCGGGGACGCGCTCGAGGGTGGGCACGCCTACGAATCGGGTGGGTCGGTCTATTTCAGCGTGGCCACCTTCCCCGAGTTCGGCCGCATCAGCGGGTACGACCGGACCCGGATGCTCGAGCTTGCCGCCGAGCACGGCGGGCATCCCGAAGATCCCAACAAGCGAGACCCGCTCGACTTCGTGCTTTGGCAACCGTCGCTCCCCGACGAGCCGGCGTGGGAGTCGCGGTGGGGGCCGGGGCGCCCCGGTTGGCACATCGAGTGCTCGGCTCTCGTCTTGCGCGAACTGGGCGAGACGATCGACATCCACGGGGGAGGACGGGACCTCTTGTTCCCGCATCACGAGTGCGAGGCGGCCCAGTCCGAGTCCGTCACCCACAAGCAGTTCGTCCGGCTGTGGTTCCACGTCGGCCTCGTGGGCCTCGACGGCACCAAGATGTCGAAGTCGCTCGGCAACCTCGTCTTCGTCGGCGACCTCTGCAAGGAGTGGGATCCGGCCGCGGTCCGCCTGGCGCTGCTCGCGCACCACTACCGGGAGGACTGGGACTGGCGCACCGCTGAGGACATGCCCGCCGCGGCGGCTCGCCTCGCGCTCTGGCGTAGCGCGCCCGACGGTGACGGCGTGCCCGGCCTGGTTGCCGTGCGGGCTGCGCTCGACGAGGACCTGGACACGCCGGGCGCATTGCACGCCCTCGATGCGGAAGCGACAGCAGGTCGCCCGGTGGCGCCGGGTGCGCGCCTACTCGGCATCGACCTCTGAGCCGGGTGGGCCGGGTGGGCCGGGTGTGCCGGGTGTGCCGGGTGGGCCGGGTGGGCCGCGACCACGGGGTGGTCCAGTACCCTGAGTGACTTCGAACGGTGTCCGGACAAGGAGCGATCCCCGGCTGAACAGGAAAGGGTGCACGATGGCTGGCGTCATCTCGGTTGGTCTTCCCGACGGCTCGACACGGGAGCTCGCCGAGGGCACGACGGCCGCCGAGCTCGCCGCCTCAATCGGCTCCCGCCTGGCCAAGGCGGCGGTCGTTGCGGTGGTGGACGGGCGCGAAGTGGACCTGGAGACCCCGTTGAGCGACGGGGACCAGGTGGCCATCGTCACCGACACCTCTGAGGCGGGGCGGGAGGTGCTCCGGCACTCCACCGCTCACGTCATGGCTCAAGCCGTGCGCCGGTTGTGGCCCGGAGCGAAGTACGCCATCGGACCGGTGATCGAGAACGGCTTTTACTACGACTTCGAGCTCCCGGACGGCGCACACTTCAGCGACGACGACCTGGAGCGGATCGACGCCGAGATGCGGGCGATCATCAAAGAGGACCAGCCCTTCGTCCGGCACGAGCACACCATCGAAGAGGGTCTGGAGATCTTCGCCGACCAGCCGTTCAAGGAGGAGATCATCAACGCCGTCGCCTCGGGTGCCGACGAGGTGGACGCCGATGGTTCCGTGGTCAGCACCTATCGCAACTCGGACGCCTTCATCGACCTGTGCCGCGGTCCGCACGTGCGCTCCACGGGGCGTCTGGGCCATTTCAAGCTCATGCGGGTGGCCGGTGCCTACTGGCGTGGCGATGAGAAGCGCGAGCAGTTGCAGCGGATCTACGGGACGGCCTGGGAATCGGAGAAGGCACTCGCAGCGCACCTGCACCAGCTCGAAGAGGCGGAGCGGCGGGACCACCGCAAGCTGGGCGCCGAGCTGGACCTCTTCAGCTTTCCCGAGGAGATCGGGTCTGGTCTCGCGGTGTTCCACCCCAAAGGCGGCACGATCCGACGCCTGATGGAGGACTACGCGCGACAGCGTCACGTCGAGGCCGGCTACGACTTCGTGAACTCGCCCCACATCACCAAGAGCGTGCTGTTCGAGGAATCGGGACACCTCGAGTGGTTCGCCGAGGGCATGTACCCCCCCATGGAGCTCGACGGCGGCCAGCAGTACTACCTCAAGCCGATGAACTGCCCCTTCCACATCTTGGTGTACCAGAGTCACCAGCGCTCCTACCGGGAGCTGCCGATGCGACTCTTCGAATTCGGGACGGTCTATCGCTACGAGAAGTCCGGCGTGCTCCAGGGTCTCACCCGGGTCCGCGGCATGACCCAGGACGACGCTCACATCTTCTGCACACGTGAACAGATGGACGCAGAGCTGGTCCGTACCCTGACCTTCGTCCTCGACCTGCTCCGTGATTACGGCCTCAACGAGTTCTACCTCGAGCTGTCGACCAAGCCGCCCGGCAAGGCAGTGGGGTCCGACGAGGAATGGGAGATCGCGACCGAGGCGCTGGGTTCGACCGCGCTTGAGATGGGCCTCGAGGTGGTGATGGACGAAGGCGGCGGCGCGTTCTACGGGCCCAAGATCTCCGTCCAGGCTCGTGACGCCATCGGTCGCACCTGGCAGATGTCAACGGTCCAGCTCGACTTCCAGCTCCCGCACCGTTTCGGGCTCGAATACATCGGGGCGGACAACGCGCGCCACCGGCCGATCATGATCCATCGCGCCCTGTTCGGATCGGTGGAGCGCTTCATGGCTGTGCTCATCGAGCACTACGCCGGTGCGTTGCCGACCTGGCTGTGCCCCGAGCAGGTGCGGGTGATCCCGGTGACCGACGCACACGTCGACTACGCGCAGAGCGTGGTCGACGCGTGTGAGGCCGCCGGCCTGCGGGCGACCGTGGACACCAGCGGGGAGAAGATGGGTGCGCTCGTCCGCCGGGCCAAGCTGGCCAAGATCCCCTATGTCCTCGTGGTCGGCGACCAGGACGTCGCGGCGGGCTCGGTCGGGGTGAACCGCCGGGGTTGGGACGGCAAGCCAGAGCATGGAGTACCGGTCGTCGACCTGGTGGGCGAGGTCACCGCGGAGGTCGACGCCAAGGGCCTGCCCGAAGACAGAGCGCCGGTCGCGGCTTCGGCGTGAGCACAATGGGGGCGGCGACGTGAGCCTCGATCATCTGTGGGCAGGCTGGCGTCGCGAGTACATCGTCGACGCCACCGCACGCGAGCGCGCCGGCGGCGTCGCACAAGACGAGTCCTCGTGTGTCTTCTGCCGCCTCGCTGCGAGCGGTCCGCCCTCGGAGGACAATCTGGTCGTGTGGCGCGGAGCGCTGACGTTCGTCGTCATGAACGCCTACCCCTACGCCGGCGGGCACGTTCTCGTGTTGCCCCTGCGCCACGTCGGGCCCTTGGCCGGGCTCACCGAGGCGGAGTCCGCCGAGTTGTGGTGGGCGACGCAAGGGGCGGTGGTCGCAATCGAAGCGGCCTACGAGCCTGACGGGCTGAACATGGGTGCCAACCTGGGCCGGGCGGCCGGCGCCGGCCTGCCGGCACACCTGCATCTGCACGTTCTGCCCCGGTGGTCGGGTGACACCAACTTCATGACCACGGTCGCGGAGACCCGTGTGCTGCCTGAGACGCTGCAGCTGTCCTGGAAGAGGCTCACCGACGCCTGGGCCGGCTAGCCCGACGCCAGCGGAGAGGGGCGGGGGAGCGGCGGAGGTCGCGCTCGGGTCCCCGGCTCCCGCGACGACCGCCGGAACGACGGACGCGTCCGCGTCGTCCGAGCCGTCGGCATCGTCCGCCTCGTCTCCGTCCACCTCCCATGAAGCGTCGCCCGGCGCCGCCACCGGCTCGCGCTCCACGCTCCGCCGGGCCTTGCGCCGGGCCTGGCCGGTCCTGCGCATCCTCATCGGATTCGCACTCGTGGGCGTTGCGCTGTGGGTCCTCTCCTCAAAGGGATCCGAGCTCTCGGGGTTCGCCGACGTGTTCAAGACGCTCGACTGGTGGTGGGTGCCGCCTGCCTTCGTCGCCGAGATCCTCTCCTACGTCTTCTTCGCCGCCATGCAGTACGAGCTCTTCCAGGCGGGCCACCTGACCCCGCCCTGGGGTCCGCTGATCAAGCTCTCCTTCGCGTCGCAGGCCCTCACCAATTCCCTCCCCGTCGGCAACGCCGTCGCGACCGTCTACGGGTTCCGCTGGTTCCGCCGTTTCGGTGCGGACAACACCCTGGCCGTGTGGGCGCTGGCCGGCACGCTCGTCGCGTCCATGGTGAGCCTCTCGCTCGTCGCGGTCATCGGGTTGGGTCTCGCGACTAACGAGGGGGCGTCGCTCGACCTGGTGCCCGTCCTCATCGGCGTGTTTGCCTTCGCTCTCGCGCTCGGCTCGCTCTTCGTCTACGAGCGCCCGCTGCACGCGGTGGTCGCCGCTGCGTTGCGCACCTCGGTCGCCGTCACCGGCAGGCCACGGGGCGACTCCGCGGAGCAGATCACGTCGATCATGACCTGGATGACCGCGGTTCGTCTCCGCTGGACGCAGATCGGCCGCATCGTGAGCTGGGGCACCGTCAATTGGCTGCTCGACTGCGCCTGCTTTGCCATGATGTTCCTGGCCATCCACGCACCGATCCCCTGGAAGGGACTGCTCCTCGCCTACGGCGCAGGACAGCTGGCCGCAACCTTGCCCATCACGCCGGGCGGCCTCGGCGTGGTCGAGGGCAGCATCACGATCGCGCTCGTCGAGTTCGGGGGGCAAGAGACCAGCACTGCCTATGCAGTGCTCTTGTACCGGATCATCAGCTTCTGGTTCATCTTGGTGATCGGGTGGCTCTTCATCGGGCAGATGGCCCTGCAGGTGCGCCGGGGCCGCTGGCAACGCCAGGCCATGACTACCGAGATCGAGGCCGGGCCGATTGCCTACGAACCGGCGCCGGTACCGGCGCCGGCGCCGGTACCGGCGTCAACGCCGGTGCTCTCGGGACCGGCAAGCACGCCAGGACCGATCGGGGCCAGTGGGGACGAGGGGAATCGATGAGGGGAAACAGGATTTACAGCGCGCGCCGCGCGCGCCGCGCGCGCAGCGCCGCCGCCGCCCGCACCCCGCGCCGCCGTTCCGCCGTCGTGGCCTTGGCCACCAGCCTGCTGCTGACGGCGTCACTGCTCACGGCCTGCTCATCCGCCCGCATCGACCTCGGCACGACGGACGAATCGTGCTACCTGGCCCTACCGACTGCGGCGAAGTCGGTGGGGGAACACGCCCATCTCGAAGGCGTGCGGAAATTCACGATCGGCAGCCTGCGTGGCATCGCGCCCACGCTCTACGGGAGCATTTCCCACGACATGCCCAAGGACAAGGAGGTCTGTCTCGTCGCGTATACCGGCCACTTCACGGCGTCATCGGTCTCCAAACCCCTCGGCCGGCAGGCCGGGACGCTCGCGGTCGCCATCGTCACGACGCCGGGCAACGACCTGCTGGCGACGCTGGTCCTGACCAAGATCCCGGTGCGCTTCCGGCACCTCATCTGACCGGGACCGGCCGAACCGGGCCCGCGCTACCCCTCCATCCTGGGGATCGACGCCATCATGTGCTCAGGCACGGTGTCGTAGTGGTCGTACGTCGCCTTGAACGAGCCCCGCCCCCCGGTGAGGGCCCGCAGGTCGACGGCGTAGCGCGTGATCTCCGCGGTCGGCACGGTCGCCGTGACCGTCTGGTAGCCGTCCACGTCGCCCGTGTCCGTCCCCACGATCCGGGCCCGCCGCGAGGACAGGTCACCGAGCACTTCGCCCTGGCAGTCGTTGGGAATCGTCACCGACAGCCGGGAGACGGGCTCGAGCACGATCGGCCCCGCCTCGGCCATGGCCGCCCTGACCGCCATCGCCGCCGCCATCTTGAAGCTCACCTCGTTCGAGTCGACCGAGTGCGCCTTGCCGTCGTCCACCGTCACCGACACGTCAACGACTGGATACCCGTAGACCCCGCCCAGGGCGAAGGTCTCCATCACGCCCTTCTCCACGGCCGGGATGTACTGGCGGGGGATGGCACCGCCCACCACCTCGTCGTGGAATGAGAACCCCTCGCCGCGCGGCAGCGGCTCGAGGCGCAGGTGGGCCACCCCGAACTGGCCGTGCCCGCCGGACTGCTTCTTGTGCTTGCCTTCGGCCGCCGCGGCGCGGGTGATGGTCTCGCGGTAAGGGATACGAAGCTCCTCGCGCTCGACGTGCACGTTGCACTTGCGGTCCAGGCGCTCGAGCGTCACCGAGAGATGCACCTCGCCGCTCACCCCGAGGATCGTCTGGCGCGTCTCGTCGTCGCGGGAGACCGACAACGAGGGGTCCTCGTCGCAGAGACGCTGCAGGGCCGACATCAACTTGTCGTCGTCGGCTCGGGTGGCCGGCTTCACTGCGACTTGCAGCGCTGCGGGCGGCAACGTGGGCGGGGGCACCACGACCGGCTGTCCCTTGGGCGCCAACGTGTCACCCGTCCGCGCCCCGTTCAGGCGGGGGACCGCGACGAAGTCACCGGCCGCCACCGCGGTGGCCGGAGCGGTCGTGTGCCCTGCGATGCTCTGCAGCCCGTGCAGGCGCTCCTCCTCGCGGCTCCTCGAGTTCACCAGTACGGCGTCAGGGTGAATCGTCCCCGAGATCACCTTGCACAGCGACATCTTCCCGGTGTGGCCGTCGTTGTACGTCTTCGTCACGGTCAGAACGGTCGGCCCCGAGGGGTCCGCCGGTATCTCGATGCTCTCGGTCCCCGCCGCGGCAATCACGGGCGGCCGCGACCCCGGCGTCGGGCACAGCTCCTCGATGAGGCGAGCCAGCCGGTCCACGCCCACCCCGCTGGCGGCCGAGCAGCACAGCACGGGAAAGACCGACGCCGACCCGACGCCGACGGCCAGGCTCTTCTCGAGCTCGGCATAATCGAGCGACTCGCCGTTCAGGTACCGCTCCATCAGGTCGTCGTCGCCGACCACGATGCCCTCGACGAGCTGCTCATGGACGGTGTGCTCCTCGTCGACCAGCTCGTCGGGGATGGGGCCCTCGTGGCCCAAGGGCGGCACGGTGCCGTCCACGGGCGCCCCGGCGGCCGCCACGTCGTAGTGCGTCGCGGTGTCGTCGAGCAGGTCGATCACGCCGTGGAAGTCGGCCTCGTGTCCGATGGGCAACTCGACCGGCGCGACGCCGGCCCCGAAGGTCTGGCGGATCTCGGCCAGGACACGGTCGAAGTCGGCCCGCTCGCGGTCGAGCTTGTTGATGACGATGACCCTGGGTACGCCCAGCCCGGCGGCGGCCCGCCAGGCGTCCTCGGTCTGCGCCTGCACGCCGTCGGTGGCGCTGACGACGACCACGGCCAGGTCGACGTTGGCCAAGGCGGTCACCATCTCGCCGGCGAAGTCGGCGTACCCGGGCGTGTCGAGCAGGTTCACCTTGACCCCGTTGACGATGAAAGGGGCCAGGCTGGTCGAAATGGAGAGTTGGCGGGCCACCTCCTCGGGCTCGAAATCCATCACGGTGGAGCCCTTTTCCACCGACCCCCGCCGGGCGACGGCTCCGGTCGCGGCGAGCAGGGCCTCGGCCAGGGTGGTCTTCCCCGCCCCGTGGTGCCCGACAAGGGCGACGTTGCGAGTTGCGGTCGGGTCGAGTGGCACCTGGTCCTCCGTCCTCGTCCTTCGGCCGGTCAGAACCCCACGCTTGACCGGCTCGTTGCTGTTGAGTGTACGACCGCGCGTCCGGCCCTGCTCACCCCCACCGGGCTCCACATCCTTTCCAAGCGGCCAGCCGGCCGCCCGCTTCAGCCGGGGGCCAGATCGGCGGCACCGGCCGTACCGCCGGACGACAATCTCGCGCCCCGGCTCACTCGCCCCCTCGCGGCGGACAGCACCGCCCGGCGACCCTCGCGGGCCGCCGGGCGGTGCCTTCCTACGTCACAGCCCCTTTTCTCAGAGCAGGCAGTGACTCGTCACGGCAACGGGATGAAGCTCTCGACGCTCGAAGGCAGCGTTGCGCTGTTGCAAACGTTGCCCGTCACCGGCACGGTGCTCGAATCGAGCATCTGGGTCAGGTCGACCCGCACCATCTCGGTGGCGCCTTCGTTGACCAGCAGCGCAATGGCGTCACCCCCGTTCGGCGTCTGGTAGGCCGCCAGCGTGTGGGGGTCGTCCCCCATGGAGAAGCCGTTCCCGGTCTCGCAGCTCACCCAGTTGCTGATGGAAGGCGTCTTTCCGGCGCCAGAGGTGGTCGGCAGGGAGAGCGCCGTGAGGCCATCGCCACCGAATTCACCGGCGACGACCCCGATGTGGGTGCCCTGGGCCACCGCCGAACCAGAAGCCCCTGCAGAGAGCTCCGAGCCGGTCAGTGTCTGGAATTGCTCCGGAGCCGTCCACGAGCCGGGCGTACCGGCAGTGAACGTCGCCGTGCCACTGCCGGTGCCGGCGTTCTGAATGTCAGCGATCTCGACGCCGGACGGAACGTCGCCCTCAGCAGGTGAGAGGAGGATCCCGGTCGAGCAGTCCTCGGACGTGGAGTCGAGTTCGCCGGCGACTGTGGACGCGAGGCTCTGCTCGTAGAACTGCGGCGAGGTCGTGCTCTTGACGTTCACGATCTCGAAGTTGTTGTCCTCGGAGGCCGATCCGATGATGTTGTGGACCGGGTCCAAGAGCGGGTCCTCCGAGATTTCACCACCGGGGTCTTCGGACTTGAACGGAGTCTCGAACGTGTCGGTCGCCAGGTCGAGGAACTGATAGCCGCCGACGCCCCCGATGCTGATGCCAAGTAGCGCTCGGTTGTTCACGGCGTCCATGGCTACGCCGGTTGTTGTCGCGTCCCCGCCGGAGAAACCGATCTCGCCCGACCCGCCGTCGGTCAAGGGGTTGGTCGACACGCTCGGGTCGAGCGCCGTCCCTTTCAGCACCCACACGTCGTTGTTATTGGAGGTGCAGACCGTCTGTCCGGTCGTCGAGTTCGAAGCGCACGAGTTGATCACGTCGGACCCGGTGGCCACCTGCGTGTTGGTGATGCTTGTCCCCTCCACGTTGACAACATCGATCCCCGTGGCGCCCCCGCCCCAGTTCCCCTTGGGAACGTAGGCGACGACGTTCTTACCCGAGGCGACTTCGGAGATCGATCCGGTGCCCTCGCACGATCCGGTGGGCACGACCGCCGACACGGTCACCGACTCAGCCCCGCAGCTGGTCGACACGGCCTCGTTGTTCCCGTCACCTTTGTAGGAGGCCGTCCAGTTCCACGTGCCTGGCGTGTCGGTGACGGACGACGAGGTGTTGGTCGTTGAATAGGAGCCGTTGCCCGAGACCGTCACCGTCTGGGTGTACGCAGGTGTACCCGTGCAGCTCGTCTCCGACGGGTTCCACAGGTCGAACGTGATCGACTCGGTGGGCACATACCCCGAACCCAGCGCCGCCGTATCGTTGAGCACAACCGAGCCCGCGACGCCACCGGGACTGGGGGTCGTCGAGAGCGTGGGCGAGGCCATCGTGACCGAGACGGTCTCGGACCCGCAGGTGGTCGAGACCCCCGCGTTGGCGCTGTCACCGCTGTACATCGCGGTCCAGCTCCAAGTCCCGACCAGGTTGGCGGCGGTCGAGTTGGTCGTCGAGTACGAGCCGTCACCCGACACCGTCACCTTTTGGGTGTAGGCGGGGGTGCCGGACCCGCAGGTCTGGCTAGGCGAATAGAGGTTGAACGTGACGGAGCCGCTCGGCGAGGACCCACCGCTCAGAATAGCGGTGTCGTTCAACACCACGGTTCCGACGACGCCGCCCGCGCTCGGCGTGGTCGACAGGCTCGGGGTCACCACGACCGACGTGGGCTGCCCGCACACGATGTAGTAGGTGATCACGGAGAGTATGCCGGATTCGGCTGGCGCGTGCAGGCCGCTGTCCGACGGGTAGCTCGGATGGTGTGGCGGCCCCGTGTAGTTGTAGGTGTCGTGGCCGACGTCTCCGGCGATGTAGATTTTGAAGCTCGGCGAGTTCGTCGTGAAGCTCAGGTGCTTGCCACTCGAGTCGACGGTGGTCTCGAAGGTCGTGCCTCCACTCGAGTAGCTCTCACTCGTGTCGCCCGGGACCATCTTGTAAGTGTTGATGAAGGTCGTCGTGCCCGTCGGGCATTTGGTGATCGGGTTGGTGTAGAAGTTCGGGTCGACACCGTGCGTCTTCGTGGGCTGACCGGCGGTGGGACCGCCGCCGCTCGACCAGGCCCCCGCGGCGGCCGTCATTACGACCACCATGGTGAACGCCGCGGCCAAGGTCGCCAAAGCCTTCGCAAATCCAAACCCGTGCCTGGCCCGTGCCGCCTGCCTTCGTGACCCGTGCCGCTGCCGCCCTCGTCCCATGAGCACCCTCCGGTTTCAGGGCGGCATGCAACCAGCGCTGGCCGCTACCGCCTGCTCGCCAATTGATCAACGCTGACACAACACGTCAACGCAGTGACAACGAAACAACTGTTGCACAACGCATCCCGCGGTTCAACGGAGGCTCGGGAATTGTCAGATCGTTGTGCGTCCGTTCGCGTTCCGTTCGCGAAGGTGCGGAGGCTCAGGGAGACTGGGCTGCCCTGCGGTCGAGCGCGGCCTCGATCGCAGGGTCGTACCCGTGGCGAACCGAGGAGCGCCAAAAGAGGCCGAGCGTATCGACGAGCAACAGCCATACGGCCTTGAGCGAGATGGTGCTGCCGAAGCGCTCGTCGATGCGCACCGGTGCCTCCACGATCCGCGTGTAACCGAGCCGGCGGGCCAGCACCAACAGTTCGAGGTCCAGTGCGAAGCGGCTCTCGCGCAGCACGGGCAGCACCTCGGTGATCACACTGCGGTCGACCAGCTTGATCCCAACCTGGGTGTCCTTGACGTTCAGGTGGAAGAGCAGGTTCGTGAGCTTCTGGTAGCCCCACGAGTAGAACCGGCGGAGCGGCGGGTAGTGCACCGAGGAGTCGGGATGGCGCTTGCTGCCGATGATGATGTCGGGCTTCTCGGTTCGCATGATCGAGACGTAGGGGGCGAGCAACTCGGGCGAGATGTCGCCGTCGGCATCGATGAAGCCGAGATAGCGCCCTCGCCCCATCCCGAGGCCGGCGCGCAACGCAGAGCCCTTACCGACGTTGGTCGCGAAGGTGACTCTTCGCACGACGTGCGCGGGGAAGCCGTCGAGTGTGAAGGGGCTGCCGTCGGTGGAGCCGTCCGAAACGGTGATGATCTCGAAGGTCATGCCCGACGCGTCGAGGACCCGGACCATGTCGGCGACCGTCTTCCGCAGGCGGTCGCCCGGGTTGTAGTAGGGGACGACGATCGAGACGTCGAGGGTCGCGTCGGGCAGCACGGTGGCGTGGCGCCGTGGCTCCCTCGTGCTCCTCGGCTCCGACACCCGCACCATCACCTCACGTGCAATGCCGCGGCAGAAGGGAGGTGCGACACCTCCGCCCCGCGGCATCTCGGCTGGTCAGGATACTCGACGCCGTCTCCAGATCTCGACGCGCCTCCCTCGTCGCGAAACTCCCGGCGAGCTCCCGCGACGAAGGTGTACCCGCCGTGCAGCTGCTCAGTAGCCGTAGCCCCCGCTGCTGCTCGAACTCCTGGACGAGGTGGTGGCCGACCCCTTGGAGGAGTTGCTGCTCGACGTCGCACCACCGCTCCCGACGACGACGTTGACGTTCATGCCGAGCGCCTTGTGGCCGGGGATCGGGCAGAAGATGTCATAGGGGCCCTTCTTGAAGGTCACGGTGAGCTTCGCGCTCTGGCCGGGAGAGAGGTTCTTGGTCACCGCGTGCTTCAGACCTGACCCCGTGATCTCGAGGGCATGCGTTGTGTGTCCCTTGTTGATTGCCTCGAACGTGTACTTGCCCGGAGCGAAGGTCTTCTTCGACAACGCGATGTGGAATTCAGTCTCGACGGCCTTGACGGTCGTCCCCTGGGAGCTGGCGCCCGCCGGGGCCGCTGCGACCGCGCCGAGAGCGAGCATGCCGGCTGTGGCGCCGGCCGTGGCGGCCAGCGCGACACGAGGGAGACGGCCGACGCGGCGTGCCCCGCGCGAAGTGGTCGTACGAGTTCTGCTGCTCGTGCGAGTCGAGCGAATCGTGGATGTCATGGCGTTCCTCTCTGCGTGCGTTCCGTGCGTTCCGTTCGTGCCGTGGGCTCTCGACTCAGGCCCATTTCTCGGCGGCCCCGGTACTCGATGAGCCGGTGTTGCCCGTCGTACCCGTGTTGCCGTCGTGTCACAGGTGAGGTACGGACCAGGGTAGGCCCCGGATTGGGCGCGCCTACAGCGGGCATCGCTCGATCGGGCTGCTGACCAGGGGCTCAGGCCCCGGCTTGGGGTGCCCAATGAAGGGGCCGCGCACCCTCGGGTTTGTGGGGCCGAATGGTAAACTTAGGTGAACAGCACGGCCCCTCCTGGGCCGAGCACGACGAGGAGCTTCATGTTCGACGGCCGCTGGCGAACCGCCGTCGACCGGACGACCAGTCCGGTCGGCGAGGCACTGCACCGCCATGGCATCACCGCCGACGTGCTCACCGCCACCGGCCTCGTCTCGGCCACAGCCACAGCGGTACTGGTGGCGAGCGGCCACCTGCACTGGGCCATCGTGATGCTCATTGTGACGGGCATGCACGACCTGCTCGACGGCCCCGTTGCCAAGGCCGCCGGCACCGCATCGGTCCGGGGCGCCTTCTTCGACTCGGTCACGGACCGCATCGCCGACGCGGTGCTCATGATGGGCTGCGCCTGGTACCTGCTCGACCAGGGGAGGGGCCACCTCGCGCTGCTGCCCATGGCCATCTTGGCGGTGACCGCGCTGATCTCCTACGAAAGAGCCAAGGCGGAGTCCCTCGGTCTCTCCGCGAAAGGCGGCCTGATGGAGCGAGCCGAGCGCATGTTCCTGCTCGGCGTCGCATTCTTGAGCTCGGCGATCTTCGTGCCCGTCCTGTGGGTCCTCTTCGTGCTCGTGTCCTTCACTGCGATCTCGCGTTTCGTGAAGGTCTGGAACGCTGCCTCTGGCCGAGACGAGATCATTCGCCGTCGCATCGAGGCGTGGCGGGAGGGCCGAGTCGACTCACGCTGGCGGGCCTGGCGCGAGGGCCGGGAGTTCGCCGGTCGGCCACGCCGCCATCCCACCCGCGCCCGCACCACGACCGGGGCCCCGGTTGGGCGCTGGCGGGCACGGCGCCAAGAGGCTCTCAGCAGCCGCTCGGGGCGCACCATGAGGGAACGCCGCCGCGCCGCGCGCGGCCATTCCGAGACCGGCCGTGCGCACGGCCGCCGGACGCCGCCCACGTCCGGTTCAGCGTCTTGATGCCGGGCGCCTCGTCGCCCTGATCGCGTGAGAAACGAGTGACTGCCGTCACCCAGCGCGCCCCCCAGACCTCCCCGACATCGCGGACCTCGCGGACCACCACGGAACCGCACTGGCGCGACACCGCGCGGTACCTGACCTACCGGGGCCTTGCCTACGCGATGGGTCACGTTCCCGAGCAGGTGGCATATGACGCCGCCGACGTCGTCTCTCGCTTCATGGCGCGCGGCCCGGCACTTGCCATGAACCAACGTCATCTCCGGCGGGTGCTCGCCAGCGAGTGTCCCGACGGCGTCGAGCCCGACCCCGCACTCGTGCGGCGCTGGAGCAAGCGAACATTCACCTCGTACGCGCGCTATTGGGCCGATGGGGCGCGGCTCCCCTACGTCAGCGAGTCGGCGGTGCGTGCCAGGTGGCGCTTGGAGGGGGGGATAGAGCACCTTCGAAAGGCCGTGGCCGACGGCACCGGCGCGGTGGTGGCGTTGCCGCACGTGGGCAGTTGGGAGTGGGGCGGGTACTGGCTCGCGCTCGAGGGCATGCCGATGACCGCGGTGGTGGAGCGGCTCGAGCCCGAGGAGCTCTTCGAATGGTTCGTGGGCCAACGCGCCGCCATGGGCCTGACCGCCGTGCCGCTCGGGGAGGGGTCGAGCATGGCGCTCATTCGCGCACTCAAGAACAACCACCTGGCGGGTCTGGTGAGCGACCGGGATCTGGTCGGTAACGGTATCGAAGTGCAATTCTTCGGCGAGAAGACGACGGTGCCAGGCGGGGCCGCCACACTCGCGCTGCGCACCGGCGCTCCGCTGGTGCCCGTCGTCGTCTATTCGGGACCGGGGCGTTGGCACACCGGCGTCGTGCACGAACCGATCGACACCACGCGCCGGGGCACTTTGCGCCAGGACATCGCGGGGTCACTCAGGAGCTCGTGACCGTCTTCGAATACGACATTCGTTGCCGGCCCGAGCAGTGGCACATGTACCAGCCCAACTGGCCCAGCGATCCGCGGTGAGGAAGCTCAGGGGAGCACGACGGTGAGGATCGCCATGCTCTCGCCGTACGCACTGACGCGGCCTGGTGGGGTACAAGGACAGGTCGTCGGTCTCGCCCGCTCGCTGCGTGCAATGGGCCACCAGGTGACGATCCTGAGCCCGGTCGACGCGGGGGCAACGGTGCCCGACACCGTGGGTGACCACATCGACATCGGGCGGCCGACCGCACTGCACTCGAACGGCTCGGTGGCACCGGTCGCGTTGTGGCCGACGACGGTGGCCCGGGCAGAGCGCGCAGTCCGCACCGGCGGCTTCGACGTGTTGCACGTGCACGAACCGCTGGCGCCGATGGCGGCCTACGGCCTGGTGCTCACGGCCCCACTGCCCATGGTCGGCACGTACCACCGCGCCGGCGTGAGCCGGTGGGTGCCGGTGCTCAAGCCGCTGGCCGAGATCGTCGGTCGGCGCATGCAGATCCGGGTTGCCGTCTCAGAGGCAGCACGCGAGACGGGTGAACGGTCGAGCGGCGGCCACTTCGAAGTGCTGTTCAACGGCATCGAGATGGCGCGTTTCGAATCGGCCGTCCCGATCCGCGATGAGCAGGGGCGCCCGACGGTGCTCTTCCTGGGCCGGCACGAGGAGCGCAAGGGCCTTCGCGTGGTCCTCGACGCGTTCGACATGCTGGAGCGGCCAGGGGTGCTGTGGATCTCCGGTGACGGGCCGGCCAGCGAGGTCCAGCGCCGGCGGCACCCTGAATCCGACCGGGTGCATTGGCTGGGCACTGTCAGCGACGACGAGGTGGCCTCGCGCCTGGCCGGCGCGAACGTGCTTTGTGCCCCGTCGTTGTCGGGCGAGTCGTTCGGCATGGTCCTGCTCGAAGGCTTGGCAGCCGGCTGTGCGGTCGTGGCCTCGGACATCGAGGGGTACCGGGCCGCCGTAGGTGCACATGCCACCTTGGTGCCACCGGGCGACGTCGAGGCGCTGGCCCGTGCGTTGGGCGTGGCCCTGGCCGACGCCGTCGAGGGCAGCGGCCAGTCCTCGCCCGAAGCTCGCAAGGCCGGCATCGAGTACGCACGGACCTGGTCCATGGACACCCTGGCCGAGCGCTACGTCGAGGTGTACGAGCGCGCCGTCGAGGCCTACGGCCGGCGTGCCCGACGCGGCAGGCGCAGCGGATCGAACCGTCACACCGGGGCCTAGATGGTCGAGGCCGCGATCGGCTGGTGTCCTAGGCTGGGCGTCCCATGGCCGAGCAGAGCGACAACCCCGGTCCGTCCGGGCCACCCGGCGGCAGCGGAAGCAGCAGCGGCGGCGGCGGCAGTGGTGGCCGCAGCGCCAACGGTGGTGCCGGCGGTGGCAACAGCCGCAATCGCAACCGAAATCGCAATCGGAACCGGAACAAGAACCGGCCTGCCGGGAGCGCGGGCAGCGGCGGCCAGGCATCTGGTGGTCGAGCGGGCGGTGGCGGCGCCGGCGGTGGTGCCAACGCCAACGGAAGCGCGAAGAGGAAAGGCCAGACGGGTGGCGGCGGGCAACAACGCCTGGGCCAAGGCCAAGGCCAGCGACAGAACCAGCGCCAAGGCTCCAACAGGGGCGGCAATCGGAACCGCTCACGCTCGAGCCCGAGTCCAGGCACCCGCAGCGGGCAGCCGCGCACCTCGGTGGCTCTCGCGCCGGCCCCAGCTCCCGCGCCGCTCAACGTCCGACCGAGCCTCGGCGCGCCACGGGTCTACCCCGGTGAGGTCGCGGCGAACCGACGCCGGGCGATCCGCTTGTGCACCTGGACCGCAGTCGTCCCCGCGCTCCTGATCGGCATCCTCTTGGGGGTCTCGGTCGACCCGATCGTTGGCATCGTCGCACTCCTCGTCGTCGGTGCAGCCGTCATGTACGGCCTCTGGCGGCTCGCACCCTCGGTGGCGCTGCGCCGTATCGGCGCCGTCCCCATCGACGAACAAGACGATCCCCGCCTCTACAACCTGACCGACGGGCTCTGCGCGACCTTTGGGCTCGCCATGCCCATGCTGCATGTCGTCGAGGACGAGGTGCCCAATGCCTGCGCGCTCGGCCGCGACGCCCAGCGCTCCGACCTCGTCGTCACGACGGGCCTGCTGCGCCGGGTGGATCCCATCGAGCTCGAAGGCGTCATCGCCCACGAGCTGGCCCACGTGAAGCGCGGGGACAACGGCGTGTCCTGTGTCGGCATCACCCTCGCCACGCTCTTTGGGGGCGAGCGCACGCTGCGGCGCTGTGTGGGCGAGAGCCGCGAGTATCGAGCCGACGTCGTGGGCGCGTCCGCCGTCCTCTACCCGCGCGGCCTGTTGGCCGCGCTGCGCATGATGATCGAGGCGCCCAGCCCCAGGGAAGGCTCGCTCTTCGCCTCGCCCTCCCGCTTCGGATCGACCCGCTGGGTGTGGATCGACCCGTCGGTGGGGCACCGGGACGACCCGCTCGTCCCAGGCGACCTCGATGCCACATCGGTGAGGGCCGCCGCACTGAGCGAGTGGTGAGAAGGGGCGGCCGGCTCGCCTCGTAGACTGGGGCCATGACCACCGGAACCTTCACCGTGAAGCGAGGGTTGGCGGACATGCTCCGCGGCGGCGTCATCATGGACGTCGTCAATGCCGAGCAGGCCAAGATCGCCGAGGACGCCGGCGCCGTGTCGGTCATGGCGCTCGAGCGGGTGCCGGCCGACATCCGGCGCGACGGCGGGGTGGCGCGCATGAGCGACCCGGTGCTGATCGAGGGGATCATCGAGGCGGTGACCGTGCCCGTGATGGCCAAGGCACGCATCGGGCACTTCGCCGAGGCCCAGGTGCTGCAGTCGCTGGGCGTCGACTTCATCGACGAGTCCGAGGTCCTCACGCCGGCCGACGAGGCGTACCACATCGACAAGTGGCCCTTCACGGTGCCCTTCGTGTGCGGCGCCACCAACCTCGGCGAGGCGCTGCGGCGGGTGTCGGAGGGCGCGGCCATGATCCGCTCCAAGGGCGAGGCCGGGACCGGGAACATCGTCGAGGCGGTGCGGCACCTGCGTTCCATCCTCGGGTCGATCCGGGCCATCACGCAGGCCGATCCGGCCGAGCTGTACGGCTGGGCCAAGGAACTGGCCGCGCCGGTGGGCCTGGTGCAGGAACTGCACGAGACGGGCCGGCTGCCCGTGCCGCTGTTCTGTGCCGGCGGGATCGCCACGCCGGCCGATGCTGCGCTGGTCATGCAGCTCGGCGCGCAGGCGGTGTTCGTGGGCTCGGGGATCTTCAAGTCGTCGGACCCGGCACGGATGGCGTCGGCGGTGGTCGAGGCGACCGCGCACTACCAGGATCCGGACCACGTGGCGAAGGTGTCCCGCGGCCTGGGTGAGGCCATGCGGGGGCTGGACGAGGCGCAGTACGGCGAGCATCTAGCCGACCGGGGGTGGTAGCGGGGCCCGAGGTCGCCGACCCAACCGGTCCCGTGATCGGCGTCCTCGACCTCCAAGGCGACGTCCGTGAGCACCTGGCCGCGCTCGACGACGTCGGGTGCGAGGGCCGACGCGTCAAGAGCCCGTCGGACCTCGACGGCCTCGACGGCCTCATCATCCCGGGGGGCGAGTCCACGACCCTGTCGATGTTGCTCGAATCGACCGGGCTCTTCGATGCGATCGCGGCCCGGCTGAAGCTGGCGTCGCCCCTGCCCGTCTTCGGGACGTGCGCCGGGCTCATCCTTGTGGCTTCTGAGGTGCTCGACGGCCGGGCCGACCAGCGCTTCTTCGGCATCCTCGATGCGGCGGTCCGCCGCAACGGCTATGGGCGCCAGGCGCAGTCGTTCGAAGCCGATCTCGTGCTCGGGTCCGGGGAGGGCCCGCCGCTCCCCGCCGTCTTCATCCGGGCCCCACTGATCGTCTCGGTGGGGGACGAGGTCGACGTCCTGGCCTCCCTCGACGGGGTCCCCGTCCTGGTGCGCCAGGGCCCCGTGCTTGCCTCGTCGTTCCACCCCGAGCTCACGCCGGACCGGCGGGTGCACAGGATTTTCGCCGAGCTGTGCGGGGCGGGGTCCCGTGCCGCCCGAGCCACGCACGAGCGCAGCGGCACAGAGGCCGGTTTCTTCAGGTAGCGGGCGAAACTGACGATCGAAAGACCCAGGGACTCCTAGGAGCTAACAGCAGGGCCAGGGCTCACATGCGTCGATACATCCTCACCATCACGTGCCCGGACCGCGTCGGCATCGTGGCGGCCGTCACCGGCCTCATCGCGTCGCTCGGCGGGTCGGTCATTGAGGCGGCCCAGCACGCGGACCTCGACTCGGGGCAGTTCTTCTTACGGATCGAGATCGTCGCCCAGTCCCTGCCCTTCGGGCCCGACGAGCTGGCCGCAGCCTTCGAGCACGTCGCGGCGGAGTTCGACATGCAGTGGCACCTCAGCGACACCGACGTGCCAAAGCGGGTCGTGCTCTTCTCGAGCAAGGAGGACCACTGCCTGGCCGACCTGTTGTACCGCTGGCGGGCGGGCGAGCTCGAGTGCGACATCCCCTGCGTGATCGCCAACCACGAGGACCTGCGCGGCCTCGTCGAATGGCACGGCGTGACGTTCCGCTACGTGCCGGTCGGCAAGGAGCCCGAGGCGAAAGCCGCCGCGTTCGCAGAGATGGAGGAGATCCTCGAGAAGGAGCACGCCGACCTGGTCGTGCTCGCTCGATACATGCAGATCCTCCCCCCGTCCTTTTGCGCCAACCGCCTCGGGCGCATCATCAACATCCATCACTCGTTCCTGCCGTCCTTCGCCGGCGCCCGCCCCTATCACCAGGCCTACGAGCGCGGCGTGAAGCTGATCGGCGCCACGTGTCACTACGTGACGCCCGACCTCGACGAGGGGCCGATCATCGAGCAGGACACCCGGCGCGTCGACCACGGCGACTCGGCCGAGGAGATGCGCCGCGTCGGCCGCGACGTGGAGCGCCAGGTCCTCTCGCGCGGGCTGCGCTGGCACCTCCAGGACAGGATCCTGCTGAACGGCACCAAGACCGTCGTCTTCCCGTAGCCCTCGTTCACTCCGCCCGTCCGTGCCGACCGTTCAAGGCATATGGGCAAGACCGCCTCGGCTTCGACTTCCACCTCGGTCGGCGGCCTGACGCCCGGCCGCCGCAAGACCCGGCCCCTCAGCCGTCACTACGGCAATGACGCCCGCTCGATGGAGTTGGCGGAGAGCATCCCCGCCCACCAGCGCGTGATCTCCGAGCACGAGGGCGCCATGCTGCGCGAGATCGCGGAGTTCGACCAGGCCGAGGCGTGGCGCGGCGACGGCTCGCTTTCGATGCGCGACTGGCTCGTTGCCCGCTGCCACGTCAGCCGGGCCCGGGCGCGCACGCTCGTGGAGTCGGCCGCACGGGTGGGGGAGTTGCCCGCCCTCTCAGGCGCACTGGCCGACGGCCGCCTGACGCTCGATGTGTTTGCGCCCCTCGCCGCGGTCGCCACCCCCGACACCGACGCGCACCTGGCCCGGGCCTCCGAACATTGGACGCCCAAGCAGGCCCACCAGTTGGCGGCCGAGGTCAACGGCACGTCGGATGCACAATCGGCGCAACACTTCCGGCGCCGCTTCGTGCGTTTCGACGACGACCGCTGTCTGCTCTGGGCGCAGTTGACCAAGGACGCCTACGCGCTCGTGAAGGCCGCCATCGCCGGGCGTGCTCGCCGCCACGATCACCCCGAGCGCGAGTGACCCCGACTACGCCCGGTTCGAGAGCCGTTGCGCCGATGCGCTGCTCGACATCTGCATCGAACGCGGCCGGCGGAGTCGCAGGAGCGGGCCGAGTGGCACGGTGCGCCGTTCGGGCACCGAGCCGAGCCGAACAGAGGCTGACGACGCGCCGGGCCACCGCAGCGCCCAGGTCTCCATGGTGGTCCACACCGACCTCGAGCGGCTTCTCTACGGGGATGGCTATGGCCACGCTTCGATCGCGGGCGTCGGCCCGATCTCGGCCGAGGTCGCGCGGCGTCTGGCGTGCAGCGCTGACATCACGTTGTCGTTCGACGCCCCCGACGGCGCGTGCCTGGACCAGAAGACACTGGTCCGGGATCCGACGGCGGCACAGCAGATCGAGATCCGGCGACGGGACAACGGGTGCCGGTTCCCCGGGTGTGGCTGTCGCACGGTGACCGACATCCATCACGTCGTCTGGGCATCGAAGCAGGGTCCCACGATCATGTCGAACCTCTTGACGCTGTGCGTCGCCCACCACAGCCGGGTGCACGAGCTCGGCTGGAAGCTCGACGGCGACGCGCAAGGCGAGGTCAGGTTCATCAGCCCGCAGGGACACGTCTTCGTGTCCTCGCCCTCACCCGCGTGGCGGCCACCACGAAAATGATGTCCGGCTGAGCCTTCGGCTCGGCCCTCAACGTCCGCCACTTCCGCCGCTTCCACCACGCCGCAGTCGCGCCTCTCTGAGCACGCGCGGACTCTGACGCGCCCGCCGGGCGGTTGCGGCGGCGCTGTCGAGTGTCCATCGTCGCTGACAACCGCCGCGACTCGTGAGACCTCGGTGACGTCGAGTGCGTGTCTTAGCCTGGGTCTCGTGAACAAAGGACGGCTGAACTACATCGAGGTCAACGCGGCGGCGTGGGACGAGCGTCACGACGATCAGGTGCGGACAGCCCGTCGAGGCTGGTCAGCGGTTGAGCCCACCTGGGGAATCTTTGCGGTGCCGGAGCGAACGGTGCGCCTGCTCCCCGGCGATCTCCAGGGCAAGAACACGCTCGAACTCGGATGCGGCACGGCGTACGTCTCGGCATGGCTGGCTCGTCGTGGAGCCACGCCCGTAGGGGTCGACCCCTCTGCCGGCCAACTTGGGATCGCCCGCCGGTTCCAAGAGGAGTTCGGAATCTCGTTCCCCCTCCTGCGGGCCTCGGGCGAGAACGTCCCCCTGGCTGACAGCTCGTTCGATCTGGTCATCAGTGAATACGGGGCGGCAATCTGGGCCGATCCGTACGCCTGGATACCCGAGGCTTCCCGTCTGCTCCGGCGCGGAGGCGAACTCGTCTTCCTCGGGAACAGCACGCTGCTGATGCTCTGTGTCCCCGACGAGGATGAGACTCCGGCCACTGCGGAGCTCCGCCGTCCCCACCTCGGTATGCACCGCTTCGAGTGGCCAGATGACCCGACAGTCGAATTTCACCTTGGCCACGGCGACTGGATCCGGTTACTGAGACGGAGCGGGTTCGAGATCCTCGATCTGATCGAGCTCTGGCCGCCACCAGGTGCCACGTCGCGGTACGGCTTCGTCGAGGCGTGGTGGGCCAACCAGTGGCCGTGCGAAGAAGTCTGGCGCGCGAAGAAAGATCTAGCTCGCCCTGCTTGTGACTCCGCCCACTTTGGCCCGGTGCCCTCCGCCCCGGCATTGGTTTCAGGCGGGGAGGAAATCCAGGAGTAGACCGTTGACCTTGTCGGGTGCTTCGATTTGCATCCAGTGCCCCGGGCCGTCGATGCGCTCGTATCGGAAACCGTGTGTGCAGAACTCGGCGGAGCCGGTCATCTGGGCTTCGGTCAGAGCGAAGTCGCCGCTACTCCAGACGCCCATGGCCGGGGCTTGAATGGGTGGAAGTTCCATCGGCGGGCCGACGAACGCTTCGGGGGTGATGTTCGCGCGGTACCAATTCAGTCCGGTGGTCAGTGAGCCATCGCGTTCGAGGTCGCCCACGACCGCGTCCACGTCGGGATGTTGAGACCATTCGCGCATACCGGCCCAGCTGTTGGCTGAGAGCCAGTGTTCGGCGACACCGGCGAATTGGAACAGCAGCATGTACCAGGACTTCTCGCGCTGGGTCATGCCGGCACCACCGAAGGAGCTGGGATGCCCGACGGACAAGGCGACCAGGTGATCGACACGCTCGGGCGCGAACGACGCGGTGGCCCACGCGACAGCTGCGCCCCAGTCGTGACCGACGACATGGGCCCGTTCAATCGAAAGCGCGTCAAGGATGGCTGTCACATCGATCGCAAGGAACGGGATGGCGTAGGCGTCGACATCGGCGGGCTTGTCGCTCGATCCGAAGCCGCGCTGGTCGGGCACGATGACTTGAAAACCAGCATCGACCAACTCAGGGACCTGTTTGGCCCACAGACGCTTCGAGTCAGGAAACCCATGTAACAACACGATGGGCTTGCCCGCGCCCTCGACCTGCACATCGAGTTGCACGCCGTTCGAATCGACCTTCATCAACAGTCCTTTCCAATTCGGGTCTATGAGGCGACGAGCGCGATCAGCTCTTCGCGGCTCGGTCCGGGGAGCGGTTCGTCGCGCCAGCCGCTGCCGAGCTCGACGGCTCGCTCGATCACGCCGGGCCGACCCAAGACCTCCTCTGGTAGAGCCAATACCCCGGCGAGGTCGAGGAGCGCACGCAGCATCTCCGGATCCTTGCCGGCCGCGACCCCCAGCGCCTTGCCGATCTCGAACTCGGGTGTCGGTTCAAGCGGGCGCTCTTCGACCAGCGCGTCGATCTCGGCGAGTCGGCCCTCGTCGAACGCGAGCGTGCTCCGGTACCACGGCTCGGCCGTCGCAATCGTCACGTCGTGCCACTGTTGTTGGAGCGCGACCGGGTCCGCCAGCGTGTCGTGGCACAGGTCACGCAGGCCGACCGCATGAATCGTGCCGATCGAAATCCCACGACCAACCGACGGATTCGTACATGCCCACGAGTCCGCTAACGCGACCACCCCGGTCGCGACCGGCTGGCCGTCCAGCACGAACGCACGGTGACGATCCTCGATCTTGGCCATAACTGCGATCTGATCGTCGAGCGGCTCACCTTCCAGCCAATGCGCACTCAACGGCATGCTCTTGATCACATTGCTCCACCCGTCGAGGTTCTTGAGGGACCGCATCGCTTTGTCCTTGGCGCTCGCGATGATCCCAACGCCCCACGTTCCGTTATCCGCTGGAAGCGTCAACACCGAGACGGTGCCGTAGTCCTGCAGTAACGGTCCGAACGCCATGGGCACAGAGCCATCATCTGAGCGGAAGTGACGCCCGAAGTACACAAACCCGCAATCGGCGCGTTCTTCGACGGGCGGTTGCGCGCCGACGTCCGTCAACCAGGCGGGAAGCGTCGAGCGGCGACCAGCGGCGTCCACAACCAAATCAGCCCTCACGTCCTCGCCGGCATCCGTCCGTACTCCTACGACGTGTGGAACACCGGCAGCGGTCGGATCGCCGGTCAACAGGCCGACCACTCCGACGCTCCGCCGAACTTCGAGATTGTCCGTCGCCGCGGCTATCCGCGCGAGCGTGGCCTCCGCGACTGGTCGGCGCGCGGTCACCGCATCGTGGCGTTCGTCTCCCTCGCGGAACCCACCCGTGACCTCTGCGGGGGCGTCACGAAACGGATTGACCACCAACGCACCTTCGTCAAGAAGCGCTGCGACGACGTCGGGAGCGTTGGCCTCCATCAATTGCCGGTAGCGAGGCTGGAGGAAGTGCAGCAGGCGGAACTGATTCACGCCACGCCGTTCCCATCCCTCCCAGGCGGCTTCGGGATCCGGGGGCAGCGCCGGATCCCGTTCCAGGACCGTGACCTGATGGCCGTCACGAGCCAACATCAATGAGGCGCCGAGCCCGACGATCCCTCCACCAATCACAACGATCCGAGCCATGCCGATGTTCTAGCCCATGGCTGCAATAGGCGTTAGAAAATGCGTTTCAGCTGAGCGTTCCAATCGAAGCTGCGCTCCGCAGGGAGGTCCGGACGCGTCGTTCCCGTCACTCGCGCTGCATTCTGAGCTGCGCCGAGAAAGATCTGGTCATTGCGGACCGTGACCTCGCGCGCCCTCGCGCACACGCGACACGCGCTCACAGCCGTCCCGTCGGGAGCGGACTAACCCTTGGTCGCTCGCACGATCTCGTCGGTGACCGCGTCGGGGTCCTCGAGCGGCAGCATGTGGCCCTTGTCAGGCAGTGTCACCAAGCGCGCCCCTCGGATGGTCGACACCATTTCATCTGCCTTGGCCGGCGCCGTCAACGTGTCGCGACTTCCGACCATCACAGTGGTCGGCACGTCCATCGTGGCGAGGCCCTCCACCAGGTTCATGGTGCTGAACGATGTGAGGTAGTCGCCCCGCACCGACCCGTGGCAGCCGCTGAAGAGCTCTCTCGTCAGATCCATGTGCGAACGCTCGGGGTTGGCCCCGAAGACACCGCGCACCAAGAGATGCCCGTTACGCGACCGCATCGCCTTGCTGAGCATGGAGGAGGCGACCAGGGCACTGGCCATTCGTACCGCCCGGGCCGACGGAACGCCGACCGTCGTGGCTGCAGTTGCGACAAGGACGGTCGCCTTGGCCCGGTCCTGCAAGACCTCGGGCCGATGCGTGGCCAGCGACATGATGGTCATGCCACCCATGGAGTGCCCGGCCAGGACGACGTCGTACACCTGCGTCGCCTCCAGGACATCGGACAGGTCGTGGGCCAGCGTCTCTACGGTGAGCGGTGCGGCGCCCCGGGTGCTCAGACCGTGTCCGCGCTGGTCGTAGAGCACGACATGATGTCCTTGCTCCAAGAGCCGCCGCGCCACCGGGAGCCAGATCTCATGACTGCAGCCCCAGCAGTGGGGGAGCACCACGACCTGAGCGTCCGGCCCGTCACCGGGCAAGTCCCAGACGGCGAGCTCCGCGCCGTCATCCGTCCGGACGATGCGGTGGTCGGGCCGTGCGATGCCGCGACCCCAACCCAGCGCGAGCGGGCCCTCGTCGACCGCGGCGTCCCCCGGCACACCGCGATCGTCGCCCTCCTCGTCGCGCCCGAACCGCCGGTAGGCCGCGGCCGCGGCAAGTCCGGCTCCCACCACCGCGCTCGCAACGAGCACACGCCGCGAGCGAGACCGACGCCGAGGCTCGCCACCCCTCGCGTCGAGACCCGTACCGAAAGGAGATGCAGAGGAAGCAGAGGCGGAAGAACCTGAAGGAGCTGAAGGAGCAGTCACGAACTCGCAGCGTACGCGGCACCCTCCGCAACAATCGAGTGGCGCTCGACGTCCATTCCCACACACCAATAGAAATACGGGTTTCACGGACTCGATTGGGTCTCGAAGTCATGGGGCAGCCACAGCGACCCGGCCCAACCCGCCGCCTCCCCAGGCCCCGACGAGCAACGAATCGAACCAACCAGGCCGCGGAGAGTCTCATTCGCATGCGGCGTCTTCCCGCTCGTGCTTCCCAGGGTGCCTTAGCTGCCGTCAGGGCTGCCGTCGCCGTAACCTTCGCCGCCCTCGGGCTGCTCGCCTTCGGCCCCGCGGTCGCGGCACAAGCAGCAGCCCCCAACGGAGCGCCACCCACGGCACCCCCGACGACGTTCTCCACCCAGCCGCCCGTCTCCACGGCAGGCGGCGTCATCACCCGGTCGGCACACGTCGCCTTCGAGGGGTGCAGCGCGCGGCACATCACCCTGCGTGTGTCCATCGCCAAGGACCCCTTCCCGATCGGCCAGACCGTCACCTACGAAGTGAGCGTCACCAACGGCGGCACCACGGCATGCGGTCCGTCGCAACAGAAAGTCCCTCCGCTCCGTCGCGCCCTGACCATCGGTCCGTGCGGTGTGCTCTCGGGGGTGGTCACCAACGTCTACGGCATCGACGTCTACCCGGGGAAGGAGATCTTTAGCTGCCCCTTGCTTTGGGGCGTCCACCTTGGCGCGCACTCCACCATCAAGGCCGAGGGGACCTGGATGGGCTACGAGGCGCTCGAGGGCGGTCCCGACGGCACCATCAAATGGCAAAAGGGTCCACTCGGTCGCTACAACGTGGTCGTCGACGACGCGGTCAGCGTCCCCTTCGAGCTGGCCGGCGCACCCAGCGTTCCCTCCGTGCCGCCGCCGTTGCCGTCCCCACTGCCGCCCGGGTCGTCACCGCCGACAACCCCGACAACCCCGATCACCCCGGTCACCCCGATCACCCCCAACCCCAACCTGCCAACGCCGACCATGCCAGCCATCACCCACGACCTGCCCACACCGACGACACCCACCACGGCGGTCGGCTGACCAAGCCGCGCACCCCTGGACCCGCCCCCGACCAGGCTCGGTACAATCGAGAGACCCGGAGCACTGGCGCTACCGCTGCCACTGCTAGGCGGGAGGACAGGGAAGAGGCGAGAACAAGCACATGTCGGGCCACTCGAAGTGGGCGACCACCAAATACCGCAAGGGCGCCCAGGACAAGGCCCGCGCCAAGATCTTTGCCAAGTGCATCCGCGCCATCGAGGTTGCCGCGCGCGAAGGGGGAGGGGACCTCGACGCCAACGCCACGCTCCGCACGGCGTTCCAGAAAGCGCGAGACGCCAGCGTCCCGATCGACACCATCGAGAAGGCGATCAAGCGGGGGACGGGCGACCTCGAGGGCGTCCGCTACGAAGCCATCAACTACGAGGGCTACGGCCCCGGCGGCGTGGCCATCATGGTCGAGACGCTGAGTGACAACCGCAACCGCACCGGCGCCGAGATGCGCAACGTCTTCAGCCGCAACGGCGGCAACATGGCCGAACCCGGCGCCGTCTCATGGCAGTTCGAGCGCAAAGGGATCGTCACGGTCCCCCTCGATCAGGACGAGGACAAGGTCATGGAGATCGCCATGGAGGGCGGCGCCGAGGACATGTCGTCCAACGGAAGCGCCTGGGTCGTGACCTCCGCCCCGGCGGACCTCGACTCGGTGCGCCAGGCCCTCGACGGCGCCGGCATCACCCCCGAGTCGGTCGACCTCAGCCTCGAGCCCACCTCGCTCGTGCCCGTCCCCGACGAGGCCGAGGCGAAGAAGGTGCTGCGCCTGCTCGAGGCGATCGACGACCACGACGACGTCCAGGCCGTCCACTCCAACGCCGACATCGCCGACGAGGTGCTCGCCGCCTTCGAGGGCTGATCGGGGCCCGATCACGGCCTGATCAGGGGAGTCACCGATCCGGTCCGCCGGAATCGGCGCGGCGGCACAGGCGCGGCGGCCAGGCCCACATCCGCGTCCTGCACATCGCGCACTACTAACCTACGAACGCATGTTCGTATTGGGCATCGACCCCGGCCTGTCCCGCTGTGGCTACGGGTTGGTCGGGCGGGGCGAGGGCGACTCGCGGCTGCGGGCCCGGGCGGCCGGGGTGCTCGAGACCGACCCGGCGGCGCCGCTGGCGGAGCGGTTGCTGGTGCTGCATATCGAGCTGGGAGCGCTCGTGGCCGAGCTGGCGCCCGAGGCGGTGGTGGTCGAGCGTGTCTTCTTCCAGGTCAACGCGAAGACGGCCATGTCGGTCGGCCAGGCCAGCGGCTTGGCGTTGTTGGCGGCGGCGGAGGCCGGGTGCGAAGTGGCCCAGTACACGGCCAACGAGGTGAAGCAGGGGCTCGTCGGCTACGGCGCCGCCACCAAGGAGCAGGTGCAGCGGATGGTCGCCCAGGTGCTCGGGTTGGGTGCGGTGGACGGACCGCCCGACGTGGCCGACGCGCTGGCGTTGGCGATCTGCCACCTGACCACGGTGCCGCTGCGGCGCGCCGTCGACGCCGCGTTGATCGGAAGGGACGTCTCGAGATGAGGAGTGTGCGGTGATCGGTCTGCTGCGCGGGCACGTCGTGGTGAGAACGGGGGAAGGCGAGGTGATCATCGACGTGGCGGGCGTGGGCTACCGGGTGACGGTGACGCCCGCGACGGCGGCTGCGTTGGTGGCGGGCTCGGCGGGCTCGGCGGGCTCGGAGGCGACGCTGTTCGTGCATACACACGTGCGCGAGGACGCCATCGTGCTCTACGGCTTCGTGCACGACGACGAGCGCCGCTGCTTCGAGGTGTTGCTGGCCTCCCACGGTGTGGGGCCGGCCTTGGCGTTGGCCATCATGGCGAGTCTGTCGCCGGCGGCGCTGTCGACGGCAGTGCTGGAGGACGATCTCGAGACGTTGTGCTCGGTGCCGGGGGTGGGTCGTAAAACCGCAGCCCGCCTGCTCATCGAGTTGAAGAGCCGTCTGGACCTGCCCGACCTGTCCTTGGACCGAGTCGGTGTGATGGTGGGAGGCGACGGTGGCGAGGCCGTGCGGGGGACCCGTACCTCGCGGGCCGAGGCACGCGCGGCGTTGAGCGAGCTGGGCTACGCCCCCGACGAGATCCGCGGTGCGCTCGACGGCCTACGCGACGATGTCGGCGTGGAAGAGATGCTGCGCCTGGCGTTGCGCGAGCTGGCCAGCCGGTGAGCCCACGGGCGCGCCGGGAGGTCCTGGCCCTCGACGCGGAGGCCGACAGCGCCGGCGCCGGAGCTGTCGTCGGGGGCGCTGACGGCGCTCCGAGCGAGGCCGACGAGTTCGAGGCGCTCGCCGCCGACGAGCGCGTTGTGGACCCCGCCGCCTCGTCGAGCGACGAGGAGCGCGAAGAAGTCGGGTTGCGCCCGCGGACGCTCACCGAGTTCGTCGGACAACCGGAGCTGGTCGAGCATCTCGGGATCGTGCTGCAGGCGGCACGGCAGCGGCACCAGCCGGTCGACCACATCCTCTTCGGTGGGCCGCCCGGGCTGGGCAAGACTTCGCTGGCGGGGATCGTGGCGGCCGAGATGGGCGCTGGGTTCCGCATCACCGCCGGCCCCGTCCTGACCCGGGCCGGCGACCTCGCCGCACTGCTGACCGATCTCCAGGACGGCGACGTGCTCTTCATCGACGAGATCCACCGACTGCACCGCTCGGTCGAAGAGATGCTGTACTCCGCCATGGAGGACGGGCGTCTCGACATCCTCATCGGCAAGGGTCCGACGGCACGATCCATACGGCTGGAGCTCCCGAAATTCACGCTGGTCGGTGCCACGACGCGCACCGGCCTCGTCTCGGGTCCGTTGCGGGACCGCTTCGGGTTCGTGGGGCGTCTCGACCTCTACGAACCGTCGGACCTGCGGGCCATCGTGGAGCGCTCGGCCCGGATCTTGAAGGTGCGGATCGACCGGGAAGGAGCGATCCGGATCTCGGAGAGGTCCCGAGGCACGCCCAGGGTTGCCAACCGCTTGCTGCGCCGGGTGCGCGACTTCGCCGAGGTGCGCGGCGAAGGCTTCATCGACGGCGCCACGGCCAATGAGGGCCTCGAACTCTTCGGGGTCGACGCGCTCGGGCTCGACAAGGTGGACCGATCCATCCTCACCACCCTGTGCGGTCGCTTCGCCGGACAGCCGGTGGGGCTCACGACCCTGGCGCAGTGCGTCGGGGAGGAGCCCGACACGATCGAGGATGCCTACGAGCCGTTCCTGCTGCAGAGCGGCCTGATCCAGCGCACCGCCCGGGGGCGGGTGCCGACGACTCGGGCGTGGGCCCATCTGGGCTACGAAGGCCCGCCGGTCACGCCGCCGAACGCAACGAACACGCAGCCGCTGTTCTGAGGGTCGGTCCGTCCCCCCGCCGGCGCGCTGCGATCCATTGTCTTGCCCCATGTGGGGGCCTCTATGGGCTACCGTGGCGGGGTTGCACCACGAGACGCAAACGAGGTGACGAGATGGCAGGAAAGATGACGCGTCGGCCCACGAGCGCGCGCGCCGATGTGCTCCTGCCGTCCGCCTTCACCGTTGGTGTGGTGTGTGGGAGGCCCCGGATCATCGGGCCCACCTTCCGCCCTACGGGCCACTGACGCCGGCCCGACACCTCGAAGCGGGCTGACCGCCCCGACTCCGCAGGGCCGCGAGGCCCACCGATCGGGCGAAGGCCCTTGGTGCGCCGGCGAATCGCCCGACCCAACTCCTCCGCCTGAGCGGCTCGTGGCGGCGCTGTGCCCGCGCTGCCTCTGCAGTCTCCGTGAGGTTCGCCGCCCGGCGAGCGACAGGCCCCACCCCCTCCGTCGAATCGACACACGCGACCAAGACAACCACGACCACGAACATGACCAACACACCTGGAGAGAGCCATGGGTGACCGCACCCTCTTCCCAAACGCATCCAACAAGGAGACGCTCGCCTACTGCCTGCGCCAGATGCGGCCCGACCGCCTCGCGTTCGCAGGTAGTTGCACCGCCATCGTGCTCGGCACGCTGGCCAACGCCGTCGCGGCACCGCTCATCTTTGCCTCGCTCTTGAGCCGCATCGCCACCATGGGACCTCACGGTGGCAACTGGCACGACTTCGTCCCCCTGATCGTGGGCTACGCCCTCGTGCTGGCTGCCGCGACGGCGTTCGGACGCATCGGTGGCTGGCTCAATTGGGCGCGACCCTGCGCTCCTTTGGTCGCGCCATCACGAACGGGTATGAGCACCTGATCGGGCTCAGCCACGCCTGGCACACCGACCGGCCCTCGGGTGAGGTCATCGCGACGCTCGAGACCTCGACGTGGGCCTTCGTCGAGCTCATCGACGCCATGGTGTGGGGGATCCTGCGGATCTCGGTGACCACGCTCGGCGCGATCGTCGTCCTCGGCATCGTGGTCTGGCCGGTGGCGCTCGTGATGGCGAGCCTCGTCGCCGTGTTCGTCGGCGTGCTCCATCGACGCATGGGACGGGTCGTCGCCGCCGAGAAGGACTTCTCCGACGCCCACTCCCGCGCCACCGGGGTCATCGCCGACACCATCGCCAACCTGACGACGGTCCGGTCCCAAGCGGCCGAGGGCCGTGAGATGGTGCACGTCGACGCGCTGGTGGGCGACTCCCTGAAGGCCGACTTCCGGGCTCGGCGCGTCTTCACTTCCACCAGGCTCCAGATGGAGTCGGCCATGGCCTTCTTCAACTGGGCCGCGGTCGCTGTGGGGATCGTGCTGGCGCTGCACCACGTGGCGGCGGCGGGCGTGGTCTACCTGGTCCTGTTCTACGCCACCTTCGTCGGGACCAGCCTGGAGGAGTCCTTCGAGTTCATCCGGCTCATGTCTCGCGCCGTCGGGCGCTGCGCGAAGTTCGCCGGCATCGCTGCCACCGACGCGGACATCGTCGACGTCCCGGGCGCACCGGAGATGGTGGTGCCCAGCGGGCTGGTCGAGTTCCGCGACCTGCGCTTCGGGTACCAGGCCCGTGCGCCGCTGTTCGAGGGGCTGGACTTGCGCATCGAGCCAGGAGAGCACGTCGGGCTGGTCGGCCCCTCGGGCTCGGGCAAGACAACGCTGACCAAGCTGCTGTTGCGGTTGGCTGATCGCGACGGCGGCCTCATCGCCATCGACGGGCAGGACATCGAGCAGGTGACGCAGCACTCGCTGCGCCGCCACATCGCGTACGTCCCACAGGATCCCCAGATGCTGCACCGCACCATCGCGGAGAACATCTGCTACGGGCTCGACCTCGGGGGCAGTGTCGACATGGATCTCGTGCGCACGGTGGGTCGGGCCGCCTACGTGGATGAGTTCGTCGAACGGTTGTCTGAGGGCTACGACACCATGGTGGGCGAGCGCGGGCTCAAGCTCTCGGGTGGGCAGCGCCAGCGGGTGGCCATCGCGCAGGCGATGGCCAAGGGCGCCAAGGTGCTCGTCCTCGACGAGGCCACCTCCGCGCTCGACTCCGAGTCGGAGTCACTGGTGCAAGGGGCGCTGTGGCACCTGATGGAGGGCACGACGGCGTTGGTGGTGGCCCACCGGCTCGCGACCATCGCCAAGCTCGACCGGATCGTCGTGATGGACCATGGCCGCGTGGTCGAGCAGGGTACCCATGCCGAGCTGCTCTCCCTGGGTGGCGCCGGCGTCTACGGGCGCCTGTGGGCCCATCAGTCGGGCGGGTTTCTGGCGGCGTGAACTCCATGAACGGCACGAACGCCGTCGTAAGGGCGGGCCTCAGGGCCCGCCCTTACGAGGTGGCGACGCGGTCGCTCTGGGACCCAGCCCGACCGGTGGTGCGCAACGGCAAGAAGACCCGGAAGGTCGTCGACCACCCCGGCGTGTCAACGATGTCCATGAATCCCTCGTGGGCCTCGGCCACCGACTTGGCGATGGCAAGGCCCAGCCCGGTGCCCGGCACGCCCGCCTCATTGGAGGAGGCCAGCCGGTAGAAGCGCTCGAAGAGCTGATCGCGCTCGCCTGGCGGGATGCCCGGGCCCTCGTCGTGCACCGAGACGCGGGCGTACGCGTCGGTGTTGTCGACGACGACCTGGACCCGCCCCCCGCGCGGCGAGAACTTGATCGCGTTCGAGAGCAGATTGCCCAGCAGCTGGTGCAGCCGGGTCGGGTCGCCGAAGACCGGCACTTCGTCTCCCGGGTCCAGGGTCAGGTGCACCCCGGCCACCGTGGCGGAGGTCTGGATGGCGTGGACCGCCTCTTCGGCCAGGCGGTGGAGGTCGAGCCCGATGAAGGAGACCCGCAGGCCGCGGCCAGCGCCCGGGTCCGCGAGGAGGTCCTCGGCGACGCGCTGGAGCTGCTCGGCGTTGCGCTCGATCGTCTGGAGCATCCTGATCTGGCTCTCGCCCAGATCCGAGGAGGCGTCGAGGAGGAGCTCGATGAACCCCCGAATGGAGGTGATCGGCGTCCGCAGCTCGTGCGAGACGGTGGCGACGACGTCGTCCTTCATCTGAGTGAGCTCGCGCAAGCGGTTGTTCTGCTCGATGAGCGACTGCGTCACTTCCTTTTGGATAGCGAAGAGCCGCTCTCGGTCGGCCGCCAGCTCCTCACGTTCTGTCACGTCGATCGCCACCACCACGTAGCCGCCGTTCGAGGGTGCCATCGCGTCGTCGAGCTCAGCCCGGGGGTACCGGCTCTGCACGGGGGCCCCCATGCTGCGATCGGCCTCGGCATCGAGACCCTCGAGATCGTCCACGAGGTCGTCGAACCCGGCGTCCCCTGACGGGACCGGCAGGGCGCGGACGCGCACCACGCAGCGACGCTGCTGGCCGTCCTTGCGGGTGGCGGTCCAGGGAACCTCCGCCGCCGCCTCGGCGTCGATGGGTTCGAGCGCAGTGCGCATGGCGTCGATGGTCTGGCGTCGCAGGTCGATCTGAGCCGGGTCGATGAAGTCAGCGATGGAACGGATGCCCACGACCTCGGCCGCCCGGTAGCCGAGCATCTGTTCGGCGCCGGCGGAGAAAAAGGTCACGGTTCCGGCCGGGTCGACGCCCATGATCGCGCTGCCGGTGGCGGCCCGGAGCAGGGTCTCGAGGCGGTCACGGGCGTAGTCGGCTTCACGCGCGTTGCGCCGCGCGATGCGAGATTGTTGGGCCAGGTCGCTCAGGTAGGCGCGGTCGCGCGAGACCATCGTGTAGACGGTCGAGGCGACGAGCGTCGTGACGGTGGCCATCACCGCAACCTGGCGCCACTCGATGGTGGGGTACTTGGGCGAACCGACGATGAGTAGCGGCACCAAGAGCGCCAAGTCCATGCAGAACAGGCCGACGAGCAGGTGAAGCCGCCGGCCGTAGAGCGACAGCCACACGATGGGGAGCAAGTAGACGACGACGAGACCCGAATCGGCGCCGCCCTGCGCGTCGCGGATGATGGCGATGACGGCGATGTAGCCGATGGGGATGATGAGCCAAGCCCAGTCGGGCAGGCGCTCCCACGGGACCAGGAAGGCGGCGGCAACGAGGACGAAGAAGAGCACGCCGGCAATGGAGATCTCGCGGCGGGCGCCATGGGGAAACGGGATGACGCCAATGAGGACGGTCCCGATGGCCACCAAGGCGAAGACGGGCAGGCGCACGCGCATGGAGGCCGTGAAACCCATAGGCAGGGCGGTTCCGGGCATCTGCGGTTCGCGACGCCCGGTTGGGTCGGGTCGGGGTTGGGGCGCTCCGCTCACCGTGGCCGCGAGCGGTACCGGTATCCGAAACCCCGCACCGTCTCGAGGGGTGAGTCGTCGCCCTCATCCCAGCCCAACTTGCGCCGCAGGCGCAGGACGGCGTACTTGACCCGGGAGGGGGCGAGGCCGCTCGGGTCGTCCCAGGCCAGACCGATGAGCTGATCCGAGGACAGCACCTGACCCTGGTGGCGAACGAGGGTGGTCAGGAGCCGGTACTCCGTGGGGGTGAGGACGACCTGCTGGCTGTCGACGTGGACTTCGCGCTGTGCGAAGTCCACATGGAGCGTCCCATCGTCGAAGGTGGTGACGGGGTCCTTGCTGGTAACCAGGCGGCGGCCGATTGCATCGAGGCGAGCAAGCAGCTCGGCCTTGCCAAAGGGCTTGGTCATGTAGTCGTCCGCTCCGGCGTTCAGGCCGCGCACCTTGTCACGCTCGGTCCCGAGGGCGGTCAGCATGAGCACGGGCGTGGTGTCGCTCATGTCCCGGATCCGCTCCAACACCTGCCAGCCGTCCAGGTCCGGGAGCCCCACGTCAAGAATCACGATGTCCGGGTGGACCTGGTGAAACTGCCGTACCCCATCCCGGCCCTCAATGGCCTCGGAGACCGTGTAGTCGGCCCGTTCGAGCAGCGTCCGGAGGAGCTGTCGGATGTCCGCCTCGTCCTCGATGACCAATACGGAGATGTGCCCGTCACGCATCAACAGGCAACTGTACTGGGCAAACAGGCAATGGATGGGATTAAAGGTCACCCATGTTGCCCCCGATTCCGCCTGTTCAGCGGCGAAATTGGTGACGGTTCGGGAAAACGAGGCCCGTCGAGGCCGGATCAGGCACGACCGGGCGATATCAGCAGGAATCAATCAGGCGCCATGAGCACGGATCAAAGGCAACGTGCTTCTGGGCGCGAACCGAGACAGAAGGAAGACCAACAGTCCCGATCGGGTGTCAGCACTTCGAGCGAAAGGTGCGCCGGCCCGGGTCGTCTGTTCCCCCCGGATCGCTCCGACCGACGGTCTCAAAAGGCCGGCGCACCTCTTCGCTGCTTCTTCCTCTTGGTGTTCCCCCCGTGAGCTTCCGTTCCCCTTCGTCGGATACTCACTTGGTCGCCCCCCTCTGACCGACCACACCAAGAGGTTGTTGTACTGATGGATCGGTACTCTGCACACCAGCTGTCGCAACGAAGGCCGTTTTGGGTTGCGGTTCGGTTGCCCCGCGACAGATTTCGCCATACCAGCGAGGGAGGTCCGTTAAGCCCGCCGGGAGGCGAATTGGGCCCTCGTGCGGCACAGGTCAGTCACTCCGTCGGCGGTCGCCAGGCGCTCGTCCGGCATCACTGAGGCGCTCCGCTCTCACTCCGCTCCCTGGCCGGTTCTCGGTCCGTCAACTCCCCGCCACCCACCTCAGGGGAGTCCCGCCGTGGAGCGGTGTGACTGCGAAGGCAATGGCGGGTCCCTCGGAGAAGCGCCCCCGGCGTCGGGCGGGGTACCAAGCCGCAGGAAAGCGCAGCAAAGCTGCAGCAAAGCGGCAGCAGGCCAGTGGAAATACACCCTGCCAGGAGCTGCCAAAGAGACCGTGGACCCAGGCACTAGGGTGGCGCTTCGCAACCGATTGCGGTCCAAGGATCCTTCATGACACCAACCCCTGCGCTCCTCCACTTCGTGGTGGCGTCCTCCTCAAAGTCGAGTTCCAGCTCGTCACTGCTGACCCTGCTACCGCTGCTCGCCATCGGGCTCCTCGGGTACTTCTTCTTCATCAGGCCCCAACAGCAAAAGGCGCGGAACGCGCGCCAGGCGCAGGGCTCGGGGATCGAGGTGGGTGACGAGGTGCAGACCGTCGGGGGGGTCATCGGCACCGTGTTGGAGATTCACGGCGACCGCTACACGCTTCTGACCGGAGCCCTGGGCGACGACGGGAACCTCGACGGTCCTCAGCCCACTCGCATCGTCTTCGTCCGCCAGGCCATCGCACGCAAGATCGAGCGCATCGACGATGTTCGTGACGTGGCGGTCGACGACGTGCATGACGTCGCGGTCGACGACGAGCCCGAAGAGGACGAGTCGCCGGGCACCAACGGAACCGCCACGAACTCAGCCAACGGCACCATCAAAAGTGCGAACAAGGGCAGGGGGGAGGACATCGACGACGTCGGTGGGGACATTGACGACATCGGCGGCGACAACGCGACGAGCGGAGGGGATCGAAGCGGGGAGCCGGAGGAAGCGTGAGCCCCAAGGCGGGGGGACGGGCGCAGCGACGGCAGCGTCGCAACATGATCATCAGCGTCCTCGTCGTGGTGGTAATTGCCCTCGGCGCGTTCGCCGCGACGTTCTTCGCGCGTTGGTCGCCACGGTTGGGCTTGGACCTGGCGGGCGGTGTGTCCGTCGTCTACACCGCCCAAGGCCAGCACATCAGCCAGAGTGACCTCGACGAGACGGTCAACATCTTGAACCTGCGGGTCAACGGGCTCGGCGTGTCCGGTGCCCAGGTTCAGTCGACAGGGACCAAGCAGATCTCGGTGTCGATCCCAGGCGTCACAAACGCCCAGCAGGTGTTGCAGGAGATCGGGCAGACGGCGCGCATGTATTTCCGCCCGCTCGAGTGCTGGGCCGCTCCTCAGGCGGTTCCGAAAAACTCGAAGACCGCCGGGCAGCCGGGGATCGAGACGATCCCCCCGTGCCAGTCGTCGTCGCAAATCACCACATCGAGCTTGAACGTTCAGCCGGACAGCAGTTCGCCGTCCGGCTTCAACTCGAACCCCGTGCAACCAGATGCCCAATACGAGGCGTACCCCTCGACCAGCACCGAAAAGCCAAACTACGGCGGCAGCACGGTTCTTCTCCCAGGCATCAATGGCGCGTGCAACGAGGGAAACGAGCATCTGCGCTGTGTCCTCGGTCCAGCGCAGATGACGGGACGCTCCATCGCCAGTGCCCAGGCCACTCAGGACCAGACCGGCCAGTGGGTGGTCGACTACAACCTGACAGGCACCGGCTCGGCTCTCTGGGACAAGGTCGCCAGCGAGAACTTCCACCTTCCGCTGGGTATCGAGCTCGACGGCAAGGTCTACTCGGCTCCGATCATCCAGCCCACGCAGGCGACCTTCACCTCGTTCGACGGCAAGGGCGAGATCTCTGGGAGCTTGACTCAGCAGGATGCGCAGAACCTGGCGCAGGCGATGAACTACGGCGCCCTGCCTGTGACGCTCAAGGCCGCGACGTCACAGACGGTCTCGGCCACGCTGGGCCACTCGGCGCTTGTCGCCGGCCTCGGCGCCGGCGTCGCCGGACTCATCCTGGTGCTCCTTTACGTGTTGCTCTACTACCGAGCGCTTGGCCTCGTGGTGATCTCGGGCCTGGTGCTCACGGCCTTGATGCTGTGGGCGATCATCTCCGCGCTGGGGCACACGTCGGCGGCGCCCAGCTTCGACCTGGCCGGCATCACGGGTCTGATCGTCTCCATCGGCATCACCGTCGACTCCTACATCGTGTACTTCGAACGCCTCAAGGACGAGACCAGATCGGGTCGTTCGGTGCGTACCTCGGTCGACCGCGGCTTCAAGAGCGCATGGCGCACTGTGTGGGCCGCTGACTTCGTCTCGTTGCTCGCCGCCATCGTGCTGTACCTCGTGGCGGTCGGGGACGTGAAGGGCTTTGCCTTCTTCCTGGGCCTTTCGACGATCATGGACATGGCAGTCACCTGGTTCTACACACGTCCGCTGGTCATCCTGCTCGGCCAGAGCCCGCGGATGCAGGGGTCAGGTACCTTCAGCATCGCGAGCGGGCTCGGGGCGGGACCACAAACCCCGGCTCAGTTCCCGGTCGGCGCTGTCGCCGGAGGCGGCTCATGAGCGAGCGCAACGGCCACGACGACGGCAGCTCCCTCGACGACGTTCCCGAGGAGGACGTCGAGCGCCTCGAAGAGAGCGTCGATACCGAGTCGCTCGACGAGGAAGAGCTCGTCTCGCTCGACGATGCGGCACGCGCGCTCCTGGCCAAGCCGAGGCGTGGACACGGACCGATCTCCCGTCTCTACCGTGGCGAGACCCGCTTCGACTTCGTCGGCAAGCGCCGCATCTGGTTCAGCATTTCGACGTTGATCATCGTGCTCGGGATCATCTCCATCGTCCTGCGCGGCGGGCTCAATCTCGGTATCGAATTCAAGGGCGGCACGGAGTGGCAGATTGCGGCGCCCGGCGTGACGCAGGCCCAAGCGGTCGACGCCATAAAGGGCACTGGTGTGATCGACCCGACGGTCGAACTGCTCGGCACTGGGAGCAACCAGACGCTCGACGTCCAGTCGGACCTCAACCACCTCTCGGAGGCGCAGCAGAAGGCCGTGAACATCGCAGTGCAGGCGGCGATGCTCAAGGTGACCGCAGCCCACGCACCAAAGTCGACGCCGACCACCACCACCACGACGGCGGCGAAGACGACGACGACCACCACGCAGGCCGGCGAGCTGCCTACGACGCCGCACGAGGACAAGATCAGCGTCACGACCGTCGGACCGACCTGGGGATCGTCCATCACGAACAAGGCCATCGAGGCCCTGATCATCTTCTTCATCGTGGTGGCGATCTACATCAGTATCCGTTTCGAGCCCAAGATGGCGTTGGCCGCGTTCATCGCCATGATCCACGACGTCTTGGTGGCCATCGGCATCTATTCGATCTTCAACTTCCAGGTGACGCCGGACACCGTCGTGGCCATCCTCACCATCCTCGGGTATTCGCTCTACGACACCGTCGTCGTGTTCGACCGCGTGCGCGACAACACGAAGGGCATCGGGAGCAGCGGGCGGATGACCTATCCCCAGCTCATCAACCTCTCCATGAACCAGACGCTGGCGCGCTCAATCAACACGTCGGCTGTCGCCATCCTCCCGGTCCTCGCCGTGCTCCTCATCGGCGCCCAGCTACTCGGCGCGACGACGCTGCAGTCCTATGGTCTCGCCCTCTTCGTCGGCCTCCTCTCGGGTGCCTACTCCTCGATCTTCATCGCCTCACCCGTGCTCTGCCTCATGAAGGAGCGCGAGGACCGTTGGGTCGCCATCGAGAGCCGCCTGGCCAAGCGGGGCGAGACGGGAGCGTGGTACTCGGCAGTCGACGCCGCCACGATGAGCACCCAGATGAGCGTGGCCGCGTCCGGCCAGGTGAGCCGGGGCGGGGGAGGTGCGGCTGCGGCGCAGCGGTCCGGCGGATCGAAGCGCAGCGGGCCGATCCGGCCAGGTTCCGGTAGAAGATCGGGGAGTGGCGGCAGCGGAGCGGGCACGGGGACAGCGGTCATGGACCCGCCGGCGGGCGGTTCGGGGTCGGGTGGCGGCGCTGGGGGCACTGGCGGCGATGGCAGTGGCAGTGGCAGCAGTGGCAGTGGCAGTGGCAGTAGGCGGGACAAGCGCCAGCGGCAACGGCGGCGGCGGCACGCGAAGTGGCGGTGGGAGCGGCGCGGGGACCGGCGGGGGTCAGGCACCGGCTCAGGGCGGCCAGTCGCAACGGTCTGCGGCCCAAGGGCCCCGACCACGCAAGAGCAAGGGCAAGCGGCGGCGCTGACGCGCAACAACCAGCGACCGTGGCGATTTCGCCACTGCGCAGGCAGGTACCCTGGATAGATGGTGGCCCTGACCCGGGCGACGCCCACCAAAGAGGCCGACGCGACGACGAACGCCCTGCACGAGGACGAGCGGGTGCACGGGCGCGACCAGGCGGACGAGCAGGACCGCACCCTGGACGAGCTTCTGGCACCGCTGCTCGCCGAGTTCGCCCGGCACCGGCCCGACGAGGACACGGACTTGATCGTCGAGGCGGCTCGGACGGCGCAGGTGGCCCACGAGGGGCAGTTCCGGCGCTCGGGCGAGCCCTACATCACCCACCCGGTCGCCGTGGCGACGATCGTGGCGGAGCTCGGCCTGGACGCCCAGACGGTGGCCGGCGCGCTCCTCCACGACGCGGTGGAGGACACGGGGCTGACGCTCGAGGGGATCGAGGAGACGTTCGGCGACGGGGTGGCCCGGGTGGTCGACGGCGTCACCAAGCTCGACCGCCTCCAGTTCAACTCCAAGGAGGCCCAGCAGGCCGCGACCATCCGCAAGATGCTCGTCGCCATGGCGGACGACTGGCGTGTCCTCTTGATCAAGCTGGCCGACCGGCTGCACAACATGCGCACGCTCGCCGTCATGCCCGAGTGGAAGCAGCGGCGCACCGCGCAGGAGACCTTCGACGTCTACGCGCCGCTGGCCCACCGGCTCGGTGTACAACAGGTGCGCTGGCAGCTCGAGGACCTCGCCTTCGCGACGCTGCACCCGAAGCGGTACGCGGAGATCGAGCAGATGGTGGCGGCCCGGGCGCCACAACGTGAGGAGTATCTCGAAAAGGTGCTCGTCCACGTGCGCCTGCGGCTCGAGGAGATGGGCGTCGCCGCCGATGTCACCGGCCGGCCCAAGCACCTCTGGTCCATCTACGAGAAGATGGTCGTCCGCGGCAAGGAATTCGACGACATCAACGACCTGGTCGCCATCCGGGTCGTCGTGGAGTCCGAGAAGGACTGCTGGGCCGCGCTGGGCGCCATCCACGCCATCTGGGCCCCGGTGCAAGGACGCTTCAAGGACTACATCAACACGCCCAAGTTCAACATGTACCAGTCGCTGCACACGACGGTCATCGGGCTCGAGGGCAAACCGGTCGAGGTGCAGATCCGCACCCACGAGATGCACCACCGGGCCGAGTACGGCATCGCGGCGCACTGGGGCTACAAGTCCAAGGAGGACCACTCCTCGGAGATGGCGTGGTTGCAGCGGATCGCCGACGTGGACCGCCAGACCGACGACCCGATCGAGTTCCTCGAGGCGCTGAAGCTCGACCTCGAACAGGACGAGGTCTACGTCTTCACGCCCAAGGGGAAGGTGATCGCACTGCCGGCGCGCTCGACCCCGGTCGACTTCGCCTACTCCATCCACACCGAGGTGGGACACCGCTGCATCGGGGCGCGGGTGAACGGCCGGCTGGTGCCGCTCGAGACGCAGCTGAGCAGCGCGGACACGGTCGAGATCATCACCTCGAAGTCGTCGACGCCCGCCCCGTCGCGGGACTGGCTGCAGATCGTGGCCTCGACGCGGGCGCGCAACAAGATCCGCCAGTGGTTCTCGCGTGAGCGCCGGGAGGACGCCATCGAGAACGGCCGGGAGGAGCTGGGCAAGGCGCTGCGACGCGACGGCCTGCCGCTGCACAAGCTGCTGGGGTCGACTGCGTTACAGCAAGTGGCCGAGTCGATGAACTTGGCCGACCTCGACGCGCTGTACGCCTCCATCGGCGAATCCCAGGTCTCGGCACAGTCGATCGTCCAGCGCCTGACCAAGGCGCTGCGCGGCGGGGGCGACGCCGACGAGCAGCTCCCGACGACGGTCCTGCCCGGCACGGGCCGGCCCCGCCAGGTGCGCCGGACCGGCACCGGCGTCTACGTCGAGGGCCTCGACGACGTGATGATCCACCTGGCCCGGTGCTGCACCCCGGTGCCGGGCGACCAGATCGTGGGCTTCGTGACCCAGGGCCGCGGCGTCTCGGTGCACCGGGCCGACTGCGCCAACGCGGCTGCGCTGGCCGACCGCTCGCAGGAGCGCCTCATCGACGTGGAGTGGGACCGGGGCAACGACGGGGTGTTCGTTGCCACGATCGAAGTCCAGGCCTTCGACCGGTCGCGCCTGCTGGCCGACGTGTCCAAGGTCGTCTCCGAGCACCACCTCAACATCGTGGCCGCCCGCACCGCCACGACGCCGGACCGGGTGAGCCGCATGGCCTTCGACGTCGAGCTGGCCGACCCGACCCATCTGCACTCGCTGATCAACGCGTTGAAGCACCTCGACGGGGTCTTCGACGCCTATCGTCAGCTCCCTGGCAAGAAGGCCTGACCCCGCCGTGAGGAGCATCCTGTGAGCGCAGGCTCGTCCGCGCCCACGCGCATGCCCAAGCCCAAGGGCACACCCATGCGCACGCCCAAGGGCATGCACGACGTGCTCTGGCCGGAGTCGGCCCGCTGGGAGCGCACGGTGGCGCGCTTCGGCGGGCTCGTCGAGGCGGCCGGGTACGGACTCACCATCACGCCCGTGCTCGAGCACGCCGGCGTGTTCCTGCGCGGCATCGGCGAGGCGAGTGAGGTCGTCGGCAAGGAGATGTACGTCTTCGAGGACCGCGACGGCCAGCTGATGGCGCTGCGCCCCGAGGGGACCGCACCCATCGCCCGCGCCTTCGTCCAGCACCACCCGGTGCCGCCGTGGAAGGCCTGGTACGTGGCGCCGTCGTTCCGCCACGAGAACCCCCAGCACGGCCGCTACCGCCAGCACCACCAGCTGGGGGTCGAGGCGCTGGGCGCCGCCGACGCCGACCTCGACGTCGAGGTCGTGTCCGTGGCCCACGACTTCTTCGCCGGACTGGGGTTGCGCGCCGTCACGCTCAAGCTCAACTCGATGGGTGACAGCGTCTGCAAGCCCGGCTACGTCGCACTCCTGTCCGCCTACCTGGCCGAGCGGGCGGACCAGCTCTGCCCGGCCCATCGGGCCCGCCACCTCGACAACCCGTTGCGCGTGCTCGACTGCAAGACCGACGAGTGCCGGGCGGCCACCGAGGACGCGCCGCGCTTCCTCGACCACCTCTGCGAACCCTGCGCGGCACACTTCGCCGCGCGTCCGGGCGGGCCTCGACGCGCTGGGCGTCGCGTACACCATCGACTTCCGCCTGGTGAGGGGCTTCGACTACTACACGCGCACCACGTTCGAGTTCGCAGCCGACGCGCTCGACGCCGCACAGAACGGCGTGGGTGGGGGCGGGCGTTACGACGGGCTGGTCGAGCTGCTGGGCGGGGAGCCGACGCCGGGCATCGGGTTCGGCATCGGCATCGAGCGGGTGCTCCTGGCCTGTGACGCCGAGGACGTGTTCAGCACCGAGGCCGCGGTGGCCGAGCGCCCGTTGCACGTCTACGTGATCGACACCGCCGGTGGTGAGTCCGCCGTGATGCTGACCACCGAGCTGCGCCGCGCCGGCCTGCGGGCCGACCGGGCCTTCGACGGACGCTCCATGAAGTCCCAGATCAAGTCCGCCGACCGCTCGGGCGCGCTGGTCGCCCTCGTCGTCGGGCCCCAGGAGCTCGCCGAGGGCACCGTCGGGTTGCGCCCGCTGCGCAGCGACGAAGCGCAGCGGAGTGTGCCGCGGGCTGCCATTGTGGAGACCCTCACGGCCTTCTTCGCCGAGCGTCCGTCGAGTGACGCCGAGAGCCTCTGAGCACCATGACGACCGAGCAGAACCGCCCGACCGCCCTGCGCACCCACCTGTGCGGGGTGCTGCGCGCCGCCGACGTCGGCACGACCGTCACGCTCTGCGGCTGGGTGGCCCGCCGCCGTGAGCACGGCGAGCACCTCGCCTTCGTGGACCTGCGGGACCATTCGGGCATCATCCAGTGCGTCGTCGACGGCGCCACCGACGTCCGCAGCGAGTGGGTGATCGCCGTGACCGGCACCGTGCGCCTCCGCCCCGAGGGCACCGTGAACCCCGGGCTCGAGACGGGCGAGGTGGAGATCGGCGACTGCATCGTCGAGGTGCTCAACGAGGCGGAGCCGCCGCCCTTCCCGGTGGACGACCGCGCCGAGGCCGACGAGCCGGTGCGCCTGCGTTACCGCTACGTCGACCTGCGACGGCCGCGTATGCAGCGCAACCTCCGGCTGCGGGCGCGGGTCAACGCGGCGCTGCGGACGGCCATGGACAGGCAGGGGTTCGCGGAGATCGAGACTCCGATCCTGTGGGCGCCCACGCCCGAGGGCTCGCGCGAGTTCTCGGTGCCGTCGCGCCTGCACCATGGCAGCTTCTACGCGCTGCCCCAGAGCCCCCAGTTGGCCAAGCAGCTCTTGATGGTCGGGGGCTTCGACCGCTACTTCCAGATCGCGCGCTGCCTGCGCGACGAGGACCTGCGCGCCGACCGCCAGTTCGAGTTCATGCAGCTCGACATGGAGTGCTCCTTCGCCTCCCAGGACGACGTCATGGGCTACGTGACCGAGGCCGTGCTCGATGCGGCCGAGGCCGCCACCGGCGAGCGGCCCCCGCCAATTGAGCGCATGACCTGGTCCGACGCGCTGGACCGCTTCGGCACCGACAAGCCCGACCTGCGCTTCGGCATGGAGCTGGTCGACCTCACCGCGGTGTTCGAGCAGACCGAGGTGAAGGCGTTCTCTTCACCGTGCGTCAAGGCCATCGTCGTCACCGGTGGTGCGGCGTTCCCTCGCAAGCGGCTCGACGAATTGGTCGAGCAGGCGAAGCGCGCGGGCGCCGCCGGCCTCGCCTGGTTCCGTGTGGTCGAGGACGGGGGCGTGGACCCGGGCCCGGGCCCCATGCTCGGCCCCGGGTTGGACGGGCCATTGGCGCGCCACCTGTCGGAGCAGGAGGTGGTGCGCGTCCTGGAGGTGACGAAGGCGGCACCAGGTGACCTCATCCTGGCCGTCTCGGATCAGTACCACCTCACGTGCACGGTGCTCGGCACGCTGCGCAACGCCATCGGCGGGCCGCCCGTGAGCGAGGGGCCGCACCACTACGTCTGGGTCGTCGACTTCCCGATGTTCGAGGCGGGCAGCGACGGCAGGCCGCAGCCGGCGCACCACCCCTTCACCATGCCGTATCCCGAGGACATGGCGCTGCTCGAGACCGACCCGCTCAAGGTCCGCTCGCAGGCCTACGACCTCGTCCTCAACGGGTGGGAGCTCGGGTCGGGGAGCGTGCGTATCCACCGCAGGGACGTGCAGGAGCGGGTGTTCGCTGCGCTCGGTATCGAGGCGGCGGAGGCCGAGGCGCGCTTCGGCTTCCTGCTGGGTGCGTTCCGCTATGGCGCACCCCCGCACGCGGGTTTCGCGGTCGGCCTGGACCGGCTGGTGGCGATCCTGGCCGGCGAGGAGAACATCCGCGAGGTCATCGCCTACCCGAAGACGCAGTCGGGGGCCGACCCGCTGACGGGGGCGCCGACGCCGCTGCCCGCGGCCTCGCTGGCCGAGCTCGGCATCCGGGTGGTGGCGCCGCCTTCGTCCGGCTCGCCCGGCTCGTCCGGCTCGGCCGGCTCGGCCGGCTCGGCGAGCTGACCCCGGCGGGCGGTTCGTGTCCCTCTTCGCCGACGCCGCCGACCGCCACCTCCAGCGCCAGGCGCCGCTCGCCACTCGTCTCCGCCCCCGCACCCTCGATGAGGTCGTGGGCCAGCAGCACCTCGTCGGCCCCGGTGCCCCCTTACGCGCGCTGGCCGAGTCCGACCGGGTGGGCTCGGCCATCCTGTGGGGTCCGGCCGGCACCGGCAAGACGACGCTCGCCCGACTCCTCGCCGAGGCGAGTGCCAAGCACCTGACGACGCTCTCGGCGACCGGCGCCGGCGTGAAGGACGTGCGCGAGGCGCTGGCCGAGGCGGAGCGCCGCCTGGGCGAGCAGGGCCAGGGCACCATCTTGTTCATCGACGAGGTGCACCGCTTCTCCAAGTCCCAACAAGACGTGCTGCTGCCCGCCGTCGAGGAGGGGCTGGTCGTGTTCATCGGAGCCACCACGGAGAATCCGTTCTTCGAGGTCAATCCGCCCCTGTTGAGCCGGGCCTCACTGTGGCGGCTGCACCCCTTGTCGCCCGACGACCTGCGCGTGCTGATCCGGCGTGGATTGGACGTGGAGGGCGCGGATGCGGAGCCCGATGCCATCGACGCGGTGGTCGCAGCGTGCGAGGGCGACGCGCGTGCTGCGCTGACCACGGTCGAGGTGGCGGTGGCGCTGGCCCGCGCCGCCGCCGCCGGCACCGACGCCGGCGCAGAATCCGCACCGGTCGTGCTCACCATGGACGACATGGCCCGCGCCCGCGACGGCCGGCTGTTCCACCAGGGCGCGGACGAGCACTACGACCAGATCAGCGCGCTCATCAAGAGCGTGCGCGGCTCGGACCCCGACGCCGGCCTCTACTGGATGGCCCGCATGATCGAGGCGGGGGAGGACCCTCGGTTCCTGGCCCGGCGCATGGTCATCCTCGCCAGCGAGGACATCGGGCTGGCCGATCCACAGGCGTTGCTGGTCGCTGAGGCTGCCGCGCGCGCGGTGGAGTACGTCGGCCTCCCCGAGGCCGCACTCAACCTCGCCGAGGCGGTGATCTACCTGGCCAGGGCCCCCAAGTCCAACTCGGTCGTGGTCGCCTTGGGCCGGGCCCAGGCCGACGTCCGCTCGAGCGTGAGCCAAGAGGTGCCCACGCACCTGCGCGACGCGCACTACAAGGGGGCGGCCACCCTCGGGCACGGAGAGGGTTACGTGTACCCCCACGACGACCCCACCGGGACGGTGGCGCAGCAGTATCGTCCAGACTCGCTCGAGGGCCACGTCTACTACGAGCCATCGTCCCGCGGCGCAGAAGGCGCGGGCGGGACCAGCCGAGGCAGGGAGGCCGATTCGTGATGCGGGGTCATCGGAGGCGGAGCGCGCTCGTTGCCGTCGCGCTAGGGGTGGTCGTGCCCGCTGGTGTGGCTCTGGCGCCCGTCGTCGCCGGCGTCCACGCAGCCGGGGCGGCCGGTCAGGCGAAGGTGGTCCTGCCCCAGTCCGCACCCCAGATCCCGTCGAACGCCAAGGCCCTCGGCGCCGCACCGCCGAGCCAGGTCCTCAACCTCGATGTGACTCTCGCCGGCCAGGATCCCGCGGGCTTGGCCCAGGCGGTGGCGGCGGTGTCCACGCCGGGGTCGCCGCAGTACCGGCACTACCTGACGGCCGCGCAGTACGCGGCCGAGTTCGGCCCGAGTACCCAGGAAGTGGCACAGGCGACGTCCGTCCTGCGCGGCGAGGGCTTGACGGTGGGGACGCCCCAACCCGGGTCGACCCTGCTGCCGGTGAGCGGATCGGTGGCGGAGGTGACGGCCGCCTTCAATACACCGATGGAAACGGTGCAGTCGCCGACCCAGGCGCGGGCCCTGGTTAACACCGCCGCACCGCAGATACCGGCGTCGCTCTCGGGCACGGTGACAGGCGTGGTCGGCCTCGATGGGCTGTTCCAGGAGCACTCCATGCTCCTGCCCTCGCCGTCGCACGCCGGCCCGAGCGGCGGATCCGGCTCCGGCGCCCCCACCGAGCAGGGCCACGCGGTCGGCCACGCCGGGACTCCCCAGGCCTGCTCGGCGGCGCAGGGCCAAGCGTTTGGCGGCGCCTACACGTCGACCGAGTTGGCCTCCGTGTTCGGGCTCAACCAGCTCTTCGGCCAGGGGCGCACCGGCGCGGGCCAGACGATCGCGATCGTGGAGTTCGAGCAGTACCTCCAGAGCGACATCAACGCGTTCGAGTCGTGCTACGGGCTCGACAGCGCTATCCGCAACGTTCCGATCGACGGTGGCCCGCTCGGGCCGGCGCCGGGCAGCGGCGAGGCCGCGCTCGATATCGAGCTCGCCTCGTTCAACGCTCCGGGCGCGTCGCTCCTCGTGTACGCGGCGCCCAACAACAACGACGCGCAGGCCCTCGACCTCTTCAACACCATCGCGAGCCAGGACGCCGCCCAGGTGGTCACGACGAGCTGGGGCAACTGCGAGCAGTTCATCAATGGCGATCCCAACTACATCCCGAGCGAGAGCCAGATCTTCCAGCGCATGGCGATGCAGGGCCAGACCATGATCGCCGCCTCCGGCGATTCTGGTTCGGAGGACTGCTACCCCAACGCACCGGCGCACAGCACCGCCCTCGGCGTTGACGACCCGGGGTCCCAACCCGATGTCGTCAGTGCAGGTGGGACCAGGCTGCCCAGCGGGGCGCCAGCCTCCTCCCAGGTGGTATGGAACAACTGCCAAGGTGCGACCATCGTGTGCGCGGAGGGGTTCACGAGCCCTGTACCGATTCCCGGCGCCGGGGGCGGCGGCTTCTCTGCAGTGTGGGGCCGGCCGTCGTTCCAGAACGGGTTCACGGCGAACGCCAATCGGGCCGTGCCCGACATCTCGTTCCCGAGCGACCCCTCGGGCGGTGGCGTCGCGGCGTTCTACGACGGCGTGTGGACCGCGTTCGGTGGTACGAGCGTCGCCGCGCCGACCAATGCCGGCCTCTTCGCAGACATCAATCAGGGCTGTTTCAACCGGCTTGGCATGGTGCTGCCGGCGCTCTATGCACTGGGCGGGTCGGGGAACACCAACTTCACCGACATCACCTCGGGCAACAACGACTTCACCGACAATCAAGGCGGCGACTACGGCGCGACCGCCGGCTACGACCCCGCCAGCGGGTTGGGCACCCCCGTCGACCAGAATCTCGCCCCCTCGTTGCAGGGCGGGGACGGCTGCCCGTCGGTGGCCTCGGTGAGTCCCAACACGGGCCCGCTCAGCGGCAGCGGTTCCATCACCGTCTCGGGCAGTGGCTTCGCCAACGCGACCTCCGTCAGCTTCGGCTCGCTCGGGTTCGGCCACGTCCTGTCGCAGACGCAGACCTCGATCTCGGTCGTTCCGCCCAACGCGCCGGGGCCCATGTGCGTCGACATCACGGTGGCCAATCCGCTCGGCGTCTCGGCCAGCTCCGCGGCCGATCAGTACGGGTTCGACGGCGATCTCAACTGCGGCCAGGGGTATAGCTTCGTGGCCTCCGACGGCGGCATCTTCGACTTCGGCAGCGCCGGCTTCTTCGGCAGCGCCGGCAGCCTGCATCTCAACGCGCCGGTGGTGGGCATGGCCGACACGCCGAGCACCAACGGCTACTGGCTGGTCGCTTCCGACGGCGGCATCTTCACCTACGGCGACGCGCAGTTCTTCGGATCCATGGGCGGGCACCACCTGAACAAGCCCATCGTGGGCATGGCGGCTACCCCCAATGGCGGCGGGTACTGGCTGGTCGCGGCGGACGGGGGCATCTTCAGCTACGGCAATGCGCAGTTCTACGGCTCGACGGGCAGCATGCACCTCAACAAGCCGATCGTGGGGATGGCCTCGACGCCAGACGGCGCGGGCTATTGGCTCGTGGCGTCCGACGGCGGGATTTTCTCCTACGGCAATGCCCAGTTCCACGGCTCGGCCGGCTCGCTGCCGTTGAACTCGCCGGTGGTGGGGATGGCCGCCGCACCCGGTGGCGGGGGCTACTGGCTGGTGGCGGCCGACGGCGGCATCTTCGACTACGGCACCGCCGGCTTCTTCGGTTCGGCGGGGAGCATCCACCTCAATCAGCCGGTGGTCGGCATGGCGGGCACGCCCGACGGCGACGGCTACTGGCTGGTGGCGGGCGACGGCGGCATCTTCACCTACGGCGACGCGCAGTTCTTCGGCTCGACGGGAAGCATCCACCTGAACAAGCCCATCGTGGGCATGTCGTCGACCTAGCCCGGGCGGGCCCCGACGCCGATTTTGCCCCCGGTAGGCTGGGGCGATGGACGCCAACGGACTGAGGGCGGCCTTCACGCGCTTCTTCGCTGATCGGGGCCACGTCGTCGTCCCCTCCGCCAGCCTCATCCCCCACGACCCGTCGGTCCTCTTCACCATCGCGGGGATGGTGCCGTTCAAGCCCTACTTCTTGGGGGAGGAGACGCCCCCGTGGCCTCGGGCGACGTCCGTGCAGAAGTGCTTCCGCACCCCTGACATCGACATCATCGGCACCGACACCTACCACTGCACCTTCTTCGAGATGCTGGGCAACTTCAGCTTCGGGGACTACTTCAAGGCCGATGCCATCCCGTTGGCCTGGGAGCTCCTGACCGAGGTCTTCGGCCTCGACGGCGACCGCCTCTGGATCACCGTGCACGAGGGTGACGACGAGGCCGAACGGATCTGGATCGACACGGTGGGCGTGCGTCCAGAGCGCGTCCAGCGGATGGGTGACGAGGACAATTTCTGGGCCATGGGCGAGACGGGGCCCTGCGGACCGGACTCGGAGATCTTCATCGACAAGGGCCCCGAGTACGGCCACGACGGCGGGCCCAAACACGGTGGCAGCGACCGCTTCGTCGAGATGTGGAACCTCGTCTTCATGCAGTACAACCGGGACGAGGCTGGCGAGCTGTCCGAGCTGCCGCGCAAGAACATCGACACCGGCGCCGGCTTCGAGCGCATCCTCCCGGTGCTGCAGGGCGAGGACTCGATCTTCGACACCGACCTGTTCCTGCCGATCATCGACGCGGCGGCCTCCGTCATCGGCACCGGCTACGGGACCGACGAACGGACCGACGTCTCGCTACGCGTCCTGGCTGACCACGCACGGGCCATGACCATGCTGGTGGCCGACGGGGTGCTCCCGGCCAACGAGGGCCGCGGGTACGTGCTGCGCCGCATCGTGCGGCGTGCCGTGATGGCGGCGCGCCGGCTCGGAGTGGACAAGCCGATCGGGCCCACGCTCGTGCAGGCGGCCACCGAGGTGCTCGGTGAGGCATGGCCCGCGCTCGTCAGCCAGCACGACCTCATCGTCAACGTGGTCGCCCGCGAGGAGGCCGGCTTCGACCGCACCCTGCGCGCTGGGCTCGGACGCCTCGAAGAGGCGCTCGAGAGCGGCGGCAAGGTCCTTCCCGGTGACGTCGCGTTCATGTTGCACGACACGCACGGCTTCCCCGTCGAGCTCACCGAGGAGCTGGCGCGCGACGCGGGGGTCGAGGTCGACCGGGCCGGCTTCGACGCCGCCATGCGCGAGCAGCGCGAACGCGCCCGTGCGGCCGCCAAGTCGTCACGCGCAGGCGACGAAGCCGTCTACCGCGCCCTGCTCGACGTCGAGGGCCAGACGGCCTTCGTCGGGCGCGGCAGGGAGAACTACGAGGCGCCGGGCCGGGTCCTGGCCGTGCTCGAGCGCATGAGCGACGAGGATGCCGGCGAAGCGGGCACCGTCGAGATCTTCTTGGACCGCACACCTTTCTACGCGGAAGGCGGCGGCCAGATGGGCGACACCGGCACCATCGTCACCGAGTCGGGCATCGCCGACGTCTACGACACCCAGTACGCAGTGCCGGGGCTGATCGTGCACAAAGCGCGCGTCGACGGCGAGCTGGTGGCCGGCCAGGACGCGCTTGCCACCATCGACGGCGAGCGCCGCGAGGCCATCCGCCGCAACCACACCGCGACGCACCTGTTGCACTCCGCGCTGCGCACGGTGCTGGGCGACCACGTGCGCCAGCAGGGTTCCCTGGTCGCCCCGGACTACCTGCGCTTCGACTTTTCGCACCACAGCCAGCCGACCCGCGAGGAGCTCGACGAAGTCTTCGCGTTGGCCAACGCGGCCGTGCTGACCGACGTGTCGGTCGACACGACCGAGACCTCGCGCGACGAAGCCGAACAGATGGGTGCCATCGCCTTCTTCGGCGACAAGTACGGGGCGTCCGTCCGCGTGGTGCAGGCGGGGCCGAGCTCGCTGGAGTTCTGCGGCGGCACGCACGTCGACTCGCTCGGCCAGATCGGTCCGATCACCTTGCTGTCGGAGGGGTCCATCGGCTCGAACACCCGGCGCATCTTCGCCCTCACGGGGAAGGCGTCGCTCGCCCGCGCCGTCGAGCGCGAGCGGCTCGTCCAGACCGCCGCGGAGTTGCTGCGCACGGAGCCCGACGAGTTGGTGGCCGCCATCGAGCGAGTGATGGAGCGCCAGCGCGACGCCGAGAAGGAGTTGTCGCGGTTGCGGCAGCAGTCGAGCGAGGCCGAGGCGAAGAGCCTGGCTGCCCAGGCGGCCTCCGACGGAGGCGTCGTGATCGCCCGGCGTGACGAGGTGCAGCCTGACGCGCTGCGTTCGCTCGCCCAGGCCGTCCTTCGCCACGACGGCGTGCGCGTCGTGGTCCTGGCAGGTTCTCCTGACGGCACCTCGGCTTCCGTGACAGCCGTGACCGGTGGCGAGCCCAACGCCGACCAGCTGGTCAGGACGCTGGGCAAGCTCGTCGGCGGCGGCGGCGGCGGTTCGCCAGAGGTGGCGCAGGCAGGGGGCAAGGACCCCTCGCAGATTGACGCGGCGCTGGAAGAGGCCCGGCGACTTCTCTCCAAGTGAACGCGGCAGAAGGGGGCGTCGAGCGCGCGGAGACAGCTGGCCGGGTGGCGGCAGTCGACCTCGGCACCAAGCGGATCGGGGTGGCCTTCAGCGACAGTGGCCGCAGCATCGCCAGCCCCTGGGGCACGATCGAGCGCAGCGGCGATGCGGCACGCGACCGCCGCGCCGTGGTCGATGCCGTACGGGAGGTCGAGGCGTCGACCGTGGTGGTGGGCTTGCCGCTCAGCCTCTCGGGCGACGTCGGCCCGGCCGCGAAGGCAGCCCTTGACGAGGCGGCTGCGCTGCGCACGCTGCTCGAGCCCGACGGCGTTGTGGTGGAGACGGCGGACGAGCGCTTCACGACCGTGGAGGCGGAGCACGCCATGCGCGCGGCGGGCCGGACCGGCCAGGCGGCGCGCAAGGTGGTCGACAGCGCGGCCGCGATGGTCCTGCTGCAGGCCTGGTTGGACGCCCGATGAGCGGGACCGGGGGACCGGACGACTCGAGCGTGTCCGGGCACGACGACGACGAGTCCCCGTGGCCTCGGCCCGGTTCCGAATCTGAACCCGAGCCCGTAGCCGGGCGGGCCGACCCGGCGGGGCCGGACGGTGGCACCGAGGAGACCCGTGCGGGCCGGCACGCGGCACGCTCGGCTCAGCGGCGGCGGCGCCGGATCCTGGCCGCCGCCGTGGGTGGCCTGGTCGTGCTCGTCTTGGCCTGCGTGCTCTGGTACGAGCTCGAGTCGCACGCGCTGGGCCCCGAGGGGCCCCAAGTCGTCGTGACGGTGAAGCAAGGAGAGTCGACGAGCGCCGTCATCGACTCCCTCAATGCCAAACACGTCATCGGGAGCTCGTTTGCCTTCCGCATCTTCGACGTGTTGCACGGCTCACCGACCGTGCTCCCCGGCAGCTACGCCCTGCACGAGAACCAGACCTTCTCCGAGGTGCGCTCCCTCCTGGCTGCCGGGCCGAACATCTACCCCGTGGACGTGCGACCCGGCTTCACTCTTTCGGAGGTCGCGGCCCAGGTCGACAGCATCCCGGGCCACGACGAGGGCGGATTCGAGAAAGCCGCGGCGAGCGGCGCGGTGCGCTCTGACTTCTCTCCGCCGGGCTCCAACGACCTCGAGGGCATGCTGGGCACGGGCGAGTATCTGATCCTCCCCGGTGAGAGCGACGGGACCATCGTCGCCGACATGGTGCGGCGCTTCGACCAGGACGCGCAGGCGGAGGGGTTGACGACGACGGCGGCATCGGCGTTCGGCCTCACGCCGTACCAGCTGATCGTCGTCGCCTCGATCGTCGAGAAGGAGGGCTACATCCCGGTCAACATGCCCGATGTGGCCCGGGTCATCTACAACCGCCTTACGCAGGGTATCTCTCTGCAAATGGACTCGACGGTCCTGTACGCCCTCGGCCAAGACGGTGGGACGGTGACGCAAAAGGATCTCCAGCTGCAGACGCCGTACAACACGTACCTGAACAACGGCCTGACGCCGACCCCGATCTGCATGCCGTCGAAGGACGCCATGGACGCGGCCCTCCACCCACCCGCCGGGGCCTGGCTCTACTTCGTCCTCGTCCAGAAGAACGGCGTCATGGCCTTTTCGGACACCTATGCGCAGCAGTTGGCCAACGAGGCGCTCGGCAAGTCGCGCGGGCTTCCCTGACGTGGCTGAGCCCGCGCTCGAGCCCCAGACGATGGAGGAGGCCCGGCGTCTGCTGGGCCCGGACGCGACCATCGTCGGGGTGATCGGAAGCCCGGTTGCCCACTCGCTCTCGCCTGTCTTGCACAACGCCGCCTTCGCTGTGCTGGGCCTGGCTGCGTCGTGGCAGTCCTTCGCCTTCGAGGTGGCGCCCGGCGCCGCGCCGACCGCGCTCGAGGAGATGCGACGGTGCGAGGTCGCGGGGCTCTCTGTCACCATGCCGCACAAGGCCGCCGTCGCGGCGTCCGTGGACGAGCTCAGCGAGCAGGCGCGCCGACTCGACGCGGTGAACTGTGTCATCAACACCGGCGGCCCCCTGCGGGGCGTCAATACGGACGGGGAGGGGTTCGTCGCATCGCTCGGGCGGGGCGCTGGCTTCCATCCCGCCGGCCGGACGTGTCTGGTGGTGGGCGCTGGCGGCGCCGCGCGTGCGGTCGTGTTGGCGTTGGTCGAACACGGCGCCTCGGGCGTCACCGTCCTCAACCGGACCCTCGAGCGGGCCCGCGCCACGGCGGCGTTGGCCGGTGACGCGGGCTCGGTGGTGGCGGCCGACGACCCCCGGGGGATAGAGCGGGCGGTGGCCGCTTCGGACCTGGTGGTGAACGCCACGCCGGTCGGCATGGCCGGAGCCGGCGCCGGGGCGAGTACCGGGGCGGGGGAGTGGCTGGTAGCGCCCGCCCAGCTGCGGCCGGGCCAGGTCGCGGTCGACCTGGTCTACGCCCCCAGGCCGACGGCCTGGCTCGTGCTGGCGGCGGACGCCGGAGCGACCACCCTCGACGGCCTCGGCATGCTGGTCCACCAGGCGGCTGCCCAACTCGCCCTCTGGACCGGCGAGCAACCCCCGCTCGAGGCCATGTGGGAGGCCGCGGCGGCCGCGAATCCCCCGAGCTGAACGCGGCGAGAAGCTGCTCAGCGCGCGGGCGCGGCAGGCGGCGCCACATCGACCGGCCACAGCTCTGCCTTGGCCAGCGCCGTGATCGCCTCTTCGCGCAAGGCGCTCGTCAGTGCATCGCGCTGCGATGGAGTGGTCAGCAGCATCACGCGCATGGTGATCGTCGACGAGTCGGCCGCGAGGAGACCGACGAGCTTTGGTGGCTCGGTGCAGTGCGCCGCAAACTGCGGGTCCGTCGCCACGCGGTGCGCCGCCCCCTCGATCACGCGCCGCACCGCATCGAGGTCGGCCGCAGTCGCACCTGGCAACGTCAAGTCCACCACGGCGCGCGCCCAACCCCGCGAGAGGTTGCCGACCAGGCGGATGTCGCCGTTGGGCACGACGTAAATGGTGCCGTCGACCCCGCGGAAGCGAGTCAGGCGCATCGTCACGTCCTCGACCACGCCGGTCAGCCCACCCACCGTGATGGAGTCGCCGACGTTGTACTGATCCTCCATGGTCATGAGGATGCCGGAGAAGTAGTCGCGCACGATCTGCTGTGCCCCGAATCCCAGCGTGGCCCCGATGATGGTCGCGCTGGCCAGCAGCGGCGTCAGGTTGATGCCGAGCAGGCCGAGCACGATGGCACCGGCGACGACGAAAACGAAGAACCGCCAGACGTTGGCCATGACGCCCGACATCGTGGTCACGCGCGCCCGGCGCGCTGCGACCCGGAGCGGTTGGCGGCCTGGTTGGCCACGCGTTCGAGCACGCGTCGGATCACGCGGGCCCCGAGGCGGGCGACGACAAGCGCAATGACGATGACGACGAGGATGCTCAGCGGCCTGATGATCAGGTCGGTGACCGTCGACGCGCTGTCCGGGCTTACGCCAAGTTTGGTGAGGAGGTGGTAGAGCCAGCCACCGCCCTGGTCCACCTGAGTTGCCGGGTTGGCTGAGCCGGTGCTCGCGGCCGCGAGCCAGCGCGCGGTGCCTACCAGGGCATGGGTCGGCGCCAGGGAGGGTGAGGTCACGGCCGATATTGTGTCCCCGAATCCGCGTTATGACCATCTTGGACCGAACACATGTTGCCGCCAGGCGCAGTGTGCCCCCCGTCGATTACATCCTGGTCATCGCCACCTTGCTGGTCTCTGCGGTCGGGCTGGTCATGGTCTACACGGCGACGCGGGGTCCGTTGCTGGCCCAGGGCGACGACCCCAAGACGTTCCTCAAGAAGCAGGGCCTCTTCGTGTTGCTCGGCATCATCACCATGGTGGTCGTCGCGCTGATCGACTATCGGCGGCTCGAGCCGCTGGCCAATGCGCTGTATTGGCTGATCGTCCTCGCGTTGCTGGGGGTCTTTGTGGTCGGCAGCAGTGCTCAGGGCGCAGCCCGCTGGTTCAGCCTGGGCCCGTTGCAGCTCCAACCGTCGGAGTTCGCGGTCCTGGCGTTGATCCTGGCGGTGGCCGCCTATTGCGCGCGCCGTGACGAAGAAGGCCTGGCTTGGCGCGACGTCTTCCGGCTGGTCATCATGGCTGGCATCCCGATCGTGCTGGTCCTGCTTCAGCCGGACCTCGGCACGGCCATGATCATGGTGATCGTTCTGTTGGTCCTGCTGGCCGTCGCGGGACTGCCGGTGCGGATCTTGGTCTTCCTCCTCATTGGCGTCGCATTGGTCGCCTTCGTGTCGGTCGAGGGCGGATTGCTGCACCACTACCAGATCGCCCGTCTCACGACCTTCTTGAATCCCAACGCCAAGAGCACGAACCCATATGTGCAAGAGGCAATTTACAACGGGCAGCAGGCGAAGAACGCCATCGGATCGGGCGGCCTGTTCGGTTCGGGGATCGGCCATGGCGCCCAGACGAACCTGGGCTACGTGCCCGAGCAGCAGACGGACTTCATCTTTACCGCGGTGGGCGAGCAGCTGGGCTTTGTGGGTTCGGTGGGGCTGTTGGCCCTCCTCGGCGTCATCGCCTGGCGGGTGCTCCACGCTGCGGTCGTCGCTCGCGACATCTTCGGACGCCTGATCTGCGCCGGCTTGTTCGCATTCTTCGCCTTCAGCGTGTTTCAAAACGCCGGGATGACCATGGGCATCATGCCCATCACGGGCATTCCGCTCCCCTTTGTCAGCTACGGGGGCACGGCCGTGCTGGTGTTCTTCGCTGCGGTTGGGCTCGCTCTCAGCGTCGGCGCCCGCCGACGGTTGCGGTGACCGACGTACAGCCTGGCGTGACGGACGACCCGGGCCACTCCGATGAGCCGGGGGGGCCGAGCCAGTCACCGGCTGACCCGGTGCCACCTCCGGCCTCGCCTCCTGCCCCCGCGGCGTCCTTCCGGGTCATGGACGTCGACGACGTGTCGCTCGATCTTCCCTCCCAGTACCCAAGCGTCACCCTGGTCGAGAGCCAGCCACCGATGCGTGAGCTCGTCTTCCCTCTGGGACTTCCCGAAGGCATCGCGATGGCGCAGGCCCTGCGCGGCATCAGGGGCCGTCGGCCAATGACGCACGAGCTCTTCATGGACGTGCTGCAGCACGCGCGCATCGACGTGATTGCTGTGCGGCTGGTCGGGCGGGAGGAGGGCAACCTCTTGGCGGAGCTCGACCTCATGACGCCGGGCGGGCGTGAACGTGTCGACTGCAGGCCCTCCGACGGCATCGTGCTTGCGCTGCGTATGCCGGTGCCGGCGCCGATCCTGGTCGACGAGCGGCTGCTCGAGCATCTCGGCGATGTGCTTCCGATGGAATACCCGTGAGGACGCCACACACGAGCCATCCTCGCCGTACGTCAGACAAGACACGTGCGGATGGGGCCGACGGGCCCCTCCGCCGTCCTTAGGTCGACACCACCGGCGGGGCACCGGTGGGCACGACGATGATCGGTCGATGGGTGTGGGCGATATAAGACAGGTCGCCGGCATGGACGTGGATCATGACGAGGAGCAACGCCGCCATGCCCAGCACCCCGACGAGGAGCGCGGCGAAGAGCCAGGCGTGGATCTCGAGCGTCCGGTTCACAATGCACTGACAATATCGGCACACCATCGCCTCGAGTCGGGGCGATTTCGGGTCCGTGGCCTCGAGCTGCAATGAGCAGCTCGTCCGGGAGACGTCGCTCCGGGTTCTGCGGTGACGTCGAACAGGTGTCCGATCACGATGAACAATCCACAAGGGCCCAGTTCACCGGCTCGGCGGCTGTCAATACCGGCCCTGGTCGCCGAACCAGCTCGACGGCTGAGAGAGGGTGCTGCCCCTGACAAGGTGCACCGAACTCCGGCGTCGAGAGTGAAAGTCAACAATCGGACAACAAGGCCCCTTGAGGCTCATCTCTAGCCTCAATCGGGCCTCGCCGAGCTCGGCGAATACCCACCTACCAACGAGTGGCCGCGATCTTGGAGCCGTTCAGGGCCGGGTGCCCAGCATGGAGCCATCGTTCCGAGCGTCTCCGTAGGCTGCGACTGCACCATTGCCGCCGCGATCCAGTAGCCACCCCCGTCGCCGGAGGGGACCATGCCGACCATGGGAGCGTTGAGGCTGCGCGGCAGACCGGATCCCGCCGGATTGGGCCCCAGGCCCGGAATGGATCCGTGGAAGCCAGCGTCCTTCCCCGCTCTCCGCTCCCCGCTGCCCGCCCCCCGCTCCCCGCTGCCAGCGACACCCTCGTTGTCGGTGAGCCGAATGCATCGGGTGTGGGAACTCCGTGGTGAGTACGGGGTGGACCTGAGAAGATCAGGTGCCCGATCCCCGATCCGCTGGTGAGGTGCCATGACTGCTGGTGAAGGACCGACCGTGATCAAGATCAACGCCATCACCGTGCCTGAGGGCGCCGGTGACGAGCTGGCGCGTCGCTTCGCCGCACGGGCGCACGCGGTCGACGACCAGGAGGGTTTCGAGGGCTTCGAACTGCTCCGCCCGACCGACGAGCGGCGTCAGTGGCTCGTCGTCACCCGATGGCGCGACGAGGAGTCGTTCCAGAAGTGGGTCGCCTCCCCGGCCTTCGCGCACGGCCACGCCGGTGCCGACAGGCCCTCACCACACGGCGGTCCCGTGTCGGTCGGTTCTGAGCTCTGGTCCTACGAGGTGGCTGGCGGCTCGAACACCGGCGTTGGCACCGGGGGCTCAGACGGAGACTGAGCCCGCTCAGCGCGCTGGCACCATGGGCCGCTCCCCGGGCCCGGCGGCCGCACCCGCCGCGAGCATCTCGGCCTGGGCCCGAGCCCCCTCGTCGGAGATCCGCAGCATCAACGCGATCAGGATGTAGTTCGCCAGCAGCGACGACCCGCCATAGGCGACGAAGGGCAAGGTGATGCCCGTGAAGGGCAAGAGCCGCACCACCCCCGCCATGATGAAGAAGGCCTGGAAGCCGATGATCAGGGTGAGGCCGGTGGCCATCAGCCGTGAGAAGTCCGAGCGGGCTGTCTGGGCCACCCGGAAGCCGGCGCCCACGAGGAGGATGAAGGCCATCACCACTGCCACGGCCCCCACGAGGCCCATCTCAGTGCCGATGGCGGCGAAGACCATGTCGCTTGTCAACTCGGGGATCAGGTACGCGAAGTGGTCGTAGCCGAGTCCGGTGCCGCCCACCCCGCCCGACCCCATTGAGAACCAGGCCTGTCTGAGCTGGTAGCCGTTGTTGTTGTAGTTGGCGGTGGTCTCCCATGGGTTCTGCCACGCGCTGATCCGGAGATGCACCTGCCCGAAGTAGTGGGCTGCGATGTAGGCGCCGATAATGAAGAGAACCAGGCCGAGCACGAGGTAGCCCACCCGCCCCGTGGCGACCCAGAGCAAGCCGATGAACAGAACGAACAGCAAGGCGGCGAAGCCGACGTCGTCCTCTGTGCCGATGATGGCCATGGCGGCTCCCCACGCCACGAGGATGGGCACGAGGGGCCGCGGGTCGAGGTAGAGCCGGTTGCCGATCTGGGCCGTCGGGATGGCCAAGAGCTCTTTGTTCTCGGCGAAGTAGGACGCGAAGAAGATGCACAAGAGGATCTTGGAGAATTCGACCGGCTGGAACTCGAAGGTTCCCACGTGCACCCAGAGGTGCGCGCCGCCAAGAGGCGAGAAGAACAGGGGCGCGACGAGGAGGATGCCTGCGACCAGCAGCAAGAGGTAGCGGTAGCGCTCCAGGTCGCGGGAGAACCGCACCGCCAGCAGGGTCACGACGTACAACAGCACCCCGGCGGCCGTCCAGAGGGCCTGGTTCCGCGCTTGACCCGGGTACCAGTGGTCCCACCGCGCGATGACCACGTAGCCGATCCCGTTCAGCAGCGCCGCCAGCGGGAGGATGACGGCATTGGCGTTGGGCACCAGCCAGCGGTTGGCCATGTGGGCGACCAGGGCGAGGCCGAGGATGACACCGAGGAAGGGCCCGAGGTCGGCTGGGAGCTTGGCGTTCTGGCCGAGGCTCGCGATGACGTAGAGCGCAATGACCAGCACCGAGCCGAAGATGAGCAGCCCCAATTCGGTGCGTCGCTTAGGCTTCGGGCCGAACGTGTAACGCGGGATGCGCGTGCGACGGGCTCGTGACGGCACCGGGCGAATCGTAGTGGTGGGGGGTAGGATCGGGGTGCCATCCCGCCGTCCTCGGCGCCCTCAGCAGCGCACGCCGATACCTCCACTCATGACCCAGACTCAGCCTCAGCCTCGATCCCAGGTGCAGCCCTCTGAGGTCACCGGCGAGCACCCGAATACCCAGGCAGGACGGGCAACCCAGGCCGATCACCCGACGCCACCGACGTACCAGCAGATCGAGGCCTTCGGGTACCAGCGTTTCACCAACCGAGAGCAGTCACGCCTCGACTTCGGTGCGCGGCTCCTGGACCTGGCCGAGGACGACGGGCTGCCGCTGCTCGAGCGGACCAAGTTCCTCGCCATCTTCGCCGAGCTGCTCGACGAGTTCTACCAAATACGGGTGGCGGCACTGGAGGACCAGGTGGCGGCCGGCGTGCGCACGCGCAGCGTCGACGGCCTGCGCCCCGGCGAGCAGCTGACCATGATCCGCGCCCGCGTCGAAGAGCTGGTGCGCCGTGAGGACCACATCTTCTTGGACCTCATCGTGCCCGCGCTCGCACAGGCGGACATCCGTCTCTCCGACTGGTCCTCCCTCGATGACGACGACCGCGAGCACCTCGTCGACGTCTTCCAGCGGCAGATTTACCCGATCCTCACCCCGCTGGCGGTCGACCCGGGTCATCCGTTCCCCTACATCTCGAACCTGTCGCTCAACCTCGTGGTCGAGGTGCAGGATCCGTCCACGGGGGAGCGACGCATTGCCCGGGTGAAGGTGCCGCCCGCCCTGCCGCGCTTCGTGGTCATGCCCGACGGCGAACGCTTCGTCCCCCTCGAGCAGGTGATCTCCGCCCATCTCGACTCGCTGTTCCCGGGCATGACGATCGGCCACCACCACGCCTTCCGGGTCACCCGCAACGCCGACCTGTCACTCGAAGAGGACGAGGCGGACGACCTGTTGGTCGCCATCGAGATGGAGCTGCGCCGCCGGCGTTTCGGTAAGGCGCTTCGCCTCGAAATCGAAGCTGACATGGGCCAGGACCTGGCCGATCTGCTCGCCACCGAGCTCGAGATCGGCGCCGACGGGGTGTTCCGGGTGGCCGCGCCCCTCGACCTGAGCGGCCTGTGGGGCGTGTACGCCCTCGACCGACCCGACCTGCACGCGGAGACGTGGACGCCGATGACGCCGCCCCGTCTCGCCCAGGTGGCACACGAGCCCGCCGAGCTCTTTGCCATGCTGCGCGAGCGCGACGTCTTGGTGCACCACCCCTACGACTCCTTCGCCACCTCCGTCGAGGCATTCGTTGCGCTGGCGGCAGAGGACCCCGCGGTGCTCGGGATCAAACAGACCCTCTACCGCACAGGCATCGACAGCCCCATCGTGCAGTCGTTGATCAGCGCCGCCGAGAACGGCAAGCAGGTTGCGGCCATCGTGGAGCTCAAGGCGCGCTTCGACGAGGAGGCGAACATCGGGTGGGCCCGCAAGCTCGAAGAAGTGGGCGTGCACGTCGTGTACGGCATCGTCGGCCTCAAGACCCATTCGAAGACAGCGCTGGTGTTACGGCGCGAGGACGACGGCGTGCGCCCGTATTGCCACGTGGGCACGGGCAACTACAACTCCAAGACGGCCCGTATCTACGAGGACCTCGGGCTGCTGACGTCGGATCCGGAGATCGGTGCCGACGTCGGCGAGCTCTTCAACTACCTCACCGGCTTCTCCAAGCACGCCTCGTACCGACAGATCCTCGTGTCGCCCGTGACGGTGCGCAAGCGGATCATGGCCATGATCGAGGAGCAGGCCGACGCAGGACCGGGCGGTCGCATCGTGATGAAGCTCAACGGGCTCACCGATGCGTCCATGATCGACGCGCTCTACCGCGCCTCGGGCGCCGGTGTGGAGATCGACTTGGCCGTCCGCGGCCTGTGCCGGCTGCGGCCCGGCATCCCCGAACTTTCCGAGCGCATTCGCGTCCGCTCGATCGTGGGCAGCTTCTTGGAGCATTCGAGGATCTACCGCTTCGGCGGGCCCCCCGCGGACCCGGCGGCCGGACCGGGTCTGCCCCTCAAGATCTTCATCGGGTCGGCGGATCTCATGGGGCGGAATCTCGACCGACGGGTCGAGGTCGTCGTCCCGGTGCACGACCCCGAGCTCCAGGGACGGCTGTTCGAGGTGCTCGACCTCGTGTTCGCCGACGAGACCAACGCGTGGGAGCTCGGGTCCGACCGGCGCTGGCGCCGCGTGCCCAACCGCCACGGTGTCAGCTCGCAGGAGCGCCTGAAGGAATTGGCGCGGGAGCGGGCCCGTCGCCGCCTCGACTCTGATCTCCGCGTCGGAGAAGGTGACGAGGCGAGGCCTGCTTCGTAGCCACGTCGGGGTGTCTGCCGGGTATAGGCCGAATGTGAAACCCCCTCGGCGCGTCCGGTTCTCGGCACGATCTCGTGGCATGGCCCGCGATGCGTTGGCCCTGCACATGCGCACGATCGCCTCGACGCGCAGCTGGGCGTGCCCCGTGCTGTCGGGCGCCATGGCCGTGGTCGGCGTCACGGTCCTTGCGCTGGTCCACCGCCAGCTCGACCTGGCGACCTACCTCCTCGGGGGTGCACACGCAGCGTCGAACAACCTCTTCAGTGTCACCTATCCGGCCGACCACCTCGGATTCACCTATCCGCCATTCTCCGCGTTGTTGTTCGCGCCGTTCGCACACCTCCCGGTTGGTGTCTGCGAGGTCGTGTTCTCGTGCGTGAACCTTGCGGCGTTGTTCGGGTTGCTCGCGGTCAGCCTGCGTGCTGTGTGCCGTGTGCTCGATCGCCGCAGCATCATCTGGTGGTCCCTCATCTTGTTGCTCCCGGTCGTGTTGTTCGACCCGGTCCGTCAGACGTTCCTCCTCGGGCAGGTCAACATCATCCTGGCCCTCATGGTCGTGGCCGACCTGACCATGGACCTGCCGGTGCCCCGGGGCGTCCTGGTCGGCTTGGCAGCTGCCATCAAGGTGACGCCGCTGATCCTCATCCCGTACCTCCTCATGACGCGCCAGGGCCGGGCGGGCATGCGAGCCAGTGTCTCGTTCTGCGCCGCCGCGTTGCTCGCAGCCGTCGTGAACGCGTCGACATCGTGGTCCTACTGGACGCACTACATCCGCGACCCGCAGCGGGCAGGCATGCTCTCGTGGGTGGGCAACCAGGGCATGCTTGGCGCGCTCGAGCGGGCGCTGGGCCACACCGTCACGACGTCGACCACCTTCGTCGTCGTGGTGAGCGTCGGCGTGATCGGGCTCGTGATCGCCGCCGGCGCCTATCGGCGTTCCTCCGCCGTGCTCGGCCTCCTCGTCGTGGAAGCGACCGAGTCGTTGGCCAGCCCGGTGTCGTGGTCGCACCATTTCATCTGGATGATCCTCCTAGTGGCATGGCTCGCCCTGGCCGAGGACCGGCCACGCTACGGCGGGTGGTACGCGCTAGGCGTCGCGGTCCTGTTGTGGGCCGCTCCGTACTGGTGGGTGCCCCACGGCCCGTCGATCGCCTTCGCCGGGCGGGGCTGGCTCATTCCCGTCTCGGACTGTTTCGCGCTCTTGTTCGTGGTCCTCATCGCAGGTGCAGGCGTCCGGGTGCTGCGCTCGGTCGCCGAGCGTCCAGTCGGAGTCCGCCGCCGGGCGATGGCGCCATCGCGCGCCGGGACCTAGGCCCGCGATATCGGCTCGCAGACGAAGACGAGTTGGTGTGCGCCGCGGTCGAGCAGGTGCTCTGGACCGCGCTCGACGTGGGTGACATGCCAGCCGGTGACGATCAAGAGCTTCTCGGGATCGCCGGGCCGGAGCTCGTCGCGCCGGGCCTCACCGAGGACCCGCGACACGGCCTTCGTCGCGGTCCGCAGGGTCCGGCAGGGCGGCGTCGGCTCGGGTGCCACCGCGAAGGTCGCCACCAGCGTGCTGCCTGGCGCGGCTCGCGCCCGCAGGGTCTCGCACAGCGATGCCGTCACCGCCAGGGTGAGTGCGACCAGCACGCTCTCACAGACGAACAGGGACGGGCGGCTGGGGTCATGACCGGCCGCGTCGAGCGCGGCGGCGATCTCGTCGGTCTCGAGGTCGGCGCTCACCGACACCACCTGCGCCGGCACCAGGCCGAGCGCGCGTAGGCGCTGCCTCTTGTCCTCGAGCACGCCGGCAGTGTCGACCTCGAACCAGCGAAGCGCGTCGTCGCCGAAGCGCAGCGCCCGCCCGTCGTACCCAGCCCCGAGGAGCATGATCTGTTCGGTGCCGCGCCCGATGGCGCGCGCGACCTCAGCGTCGACCACTCGTGTCCGCAACTGCAGGTCGCCGACACGACCGGCGGGCACAAGGGACGCCGAGCCGGCCACGTCCCGGTAGAGCCGCTGCTCACCCTCGAGGTCGCCACCCGGCGTGGCGGGCCGCGTGCGGGCCATGCGGGCGCGCTGCGCCGCCGTCCAGCGCGCCGAGGCGGAAGGCGACAAGCCGGTTAGGAGGTAGCGGCCTTGGCCCCTGGCGACGCCGTGCACGTCAGACGCGAGCGGGCATGGCCGAAGCGCAACGACAGGTAGCTCAAGCCACCGAAGGGGATGGGGAGCCAGAAGTTCACGAGCCTCCAGCTGAGCACGCCGGCTGCGGCGACCCCACCGGGGACGCCGAATCCCTTCAAGACGGCAACGACCGTCAGCTCGACGACCCCCAGACCGCCCGGCGTGAGGGGGATGACGGCGAGGATGTTGGCCAGCCCGTAGGCGACCAGCACGTCGATCGGAGAGATCTTGGCCCCGAACGCAAGGCAGAAGACGTAGAGGGACGCGCAGTCGAGCAGCCAGTTGGCCGCCGCCCAGATACCAGCCTTGACCAGCAGATCCGAGCTCGCGGAGAGGATCTTCATGCGGTCGGCGACCTTCTGCAGCAGCGAGGTCAAGGTCTCCGCCCGGATGAAGGGCACGCGGTCGGCCACCTTCTTGACCAGGAGGCCTGTCTGCTTTTCGCCCCTGGTGAGCAAGAACACCACCGCAGCGAAGATCGAGAGCAAGAGCACCCCGAGGAGGGCCGCGAACCCGTACAGGGGGTTGTAGCCCTGGAGCGGGATGGAGATGAGCAGCGCAAGCCAGAAGATGATGTTGAGCACGACGGCCGACCCCATGCCTTGGGCCGCGAGCCCGAACGCGGCTGTGCTGCCCGACACCTCCGACTCGGTCAGCAGCCGGTAGCTGGCCGCCGTGCCCGGCACCGTGCCCCCGGGGAGGGTGTGGCTGATCGCCAACGCCCACATGTTGATGCGGAAGATGCGAAAGCGGTCTGGCGCGCCGGGCGAGAGCACCGTATGAGTCAGCTCGGCGTAAGCGGCCAGAGCCGCCACTTCGAGCAGCGCACCGACGATCAGCCACAAGAAGTTGAGATGGCTCAGTTGATGGAACTCCCTGCCGCGCGCTGGCCAGCTCCGGCAGGAGGATGTACTCGCCTATGAAGAACGCGAGCAGCACCATCAGCGTGATCTTCACGTTGCGTGGCAAGAAGGGCAGCAGCTGCCGGCGGGGGCGCGGTGCTGGGGCACCGGCGTCCGCCTCCTCCGACTCCCCGGACGACGGCGGCTCGCCGGCCTGCCCGGCGAGGGCGGGCTCGGCCGCTGATTCTGACCCGAGTTCAGCTACAGAGCCATCGACGGATTCGCCGATAGCGTCAATGCCTCCCGACGCCACGCCGTCGGCGTGGTCGGCCGAACGGGCGGGAACCGCAGCGGCGGGCTCGCGTGCTGAAGCGCTCTGGGGCGCGTGAACGTGTCCGTTCCCAGGTTCTTCCCCGGTGACCCCCTGGTCTGGCGCCTCCATCGCATTCATGCTTGCACGTCGGGCACCTGAAGAACCGCCTCTTTGAAGGTCGGAGCTGCCAAGCTTGGGCCATGGCCGCTGAGCCTCAGAACACCTGGCGGTCCAGGCTCACGGGCAGCGCGGACCGGCGTGGGATCCCTTTGGGGACGATCGTGGTTTCGGTTGCCACCATCATCTTGCTGCTGGACCTGAACGCGGCGCTCATACTCGTGCTCTGGGTCCTGCGCACGATCGTCGTGTACATCATCATCGCCTTCTTCTTCACGCTGCTGATGACACCCGCCACGCGGTACTTGCACCGGCACGGCATGTCGCACGGGGGGGCGACCGTTCTCGTCTTCCTCCTCGGCGTCGTGATATTGGCTGGGCTGGTGTACCTCTTCACCGAGCCACTGGTGACCGCCGCCATCAACTTCGGCAAGCAAGTCCCGCACCTGGTGTCCGAGGCCAAGCATGGTCGCGGCCCGCTGGGGAAACTCGTCTATCGCCTGCACTTGCAGAAATACCTCTCGGAGGGCTCCTCCAAGCTCACGTCGCAGCTGACCAAGGTGCTCAAGCCCGCGACGGCCTTCTCCGTCGGGGCAGCCGCCATCTCGACAGTCGTCGCGATCTTGACCATCGCGGTGTTGACGTTCTTCACCATGCTCGAGGCGCCACGCATGTGGCGGGGTGTCCTCAGCCTCTTTCGGCCCCCCACAGCGGAGCGTCTGGAACGGGTGGTCGACGAGTCCATCCGCTCGGTCACCGGGTACATGCTCGGGAACGGGCTCACCTCCGTCATCGCGGGGGTCATCTCGGGGACGACCCTGGCCATCCTCGGGGTGCCATTCGCGTTGTTGCTCGGGGTCTTCGTTGCCCTCGTCGACCTGTTACCCCTCGTCGGCGGCCTGCTGGCGGGGCTGCCCGTCGTCGTCATCGCCGCCATCCACTCCGTGCCCGCTGGGATCGTCATGCTCGTCGTGTTTCTGGTGTACCAGCAGATCGAGAACCACGTGCTCAACCCGGTCATCATGAGCAGGACGGTCCAACTCAACCCCTTCTGGGTGCTGATAGCCGTCCTGGTGGGCGCCACGCTTGGTGGGAAGATTGCCGGAGGACTGGGGACCTTCGTCGGGGCGCTTATCGGCATCCCGGTTGGCGGAGCGCTCCAGGTGATCGTTCGGGAGCTCCGCCGCGGCCCGGATGGCTCGACCGAGCCCGGCTCGTCCTCGCCGATCGACCCGGCCGAGTCCGAGCCCGTGGACTTCTGATGGGAACGACCGGGCCCGATGCGGGGCTGGTTCGGGGCTGATCCGAGGCTCGTTCAGGACCGATGCTGGGCGGACGCCTCGGTGGCGCTCGAGGGCGAACGCCCAGGCCAGAGGCGGGACAGGTCCGGCCGCCGCGCCGTCGGGCGCCCGAGCCGGCGCGGCACGACCTCCTAGAATGCCGGTAATGAGGCCGCTGGTGGTCATTCCGACCTACAACGAGTCGGAGAACATCGAGCGGATGCTGCACCGGATCCACGAGTGTCTGCCCCATGCGGGCGTGCTGGTCGTCGACGATGGGAGCCCGGACGGCACGGCGGACATCGTAAAAAAGGTCGCTGCCGAGATTCCCGATGTGCAGCTCCTGCCACGAAACGAGAAGTCCGGTTTGGGTAGCGCGTACCGGGCTGGCTTCGCCTGGGGCCTCGAACGCGGCTTCGACGCCTTCGTCGAGATCGACGCCGACTTCTCGCACGATCCCGCCGCACTGCCTGGCCTGCTGGCGCCGCTCGAGGAGGGTTTCGACGTCTCGATCGGCTCCCGCTATGTCGAGGGCGGATCCATCCCCAACTGGGCCTGGCACCGCCATCTCCTCTCGCGTGGCGGCAACATCTACGCCTCGACGGTGCTCGGGCTCGGCGTGGCCGACTCGACGGCGGGCTATCGCGCCTATTCGGCCAGGATCCTGCGCAAGCTGGACCTCGAGCGGATCCGGGCCGAGGGCTACGGCTTCCAGATCGAGATGACCTACCGGGCCAAGCAGCATGGCGGCGCCATCACGGAAGTGCCGATCAGCTTCGTCGACCGCGCCGCGGGCGAATCCAAGATGTCCTCGGTCATCGTCGTGGAGGCACTCGGCCTCGTCACCTGGTGGGGTCTGGGCCGGCTGGCCCGGGGCCTGCGCCGCGCTCTCAGTGGTACACGATCCGCGGGCGGCTCGGGCGACACCGGCGGTGCGAACGGATCGGGTGGCGGGCTCGGCACCGGGGCGCAGCCGGCGCAAGCGAAAGACGGCGAGGCGCCCGGCCCCTACGACGGCACTGAGAGCCCGGTGCGGTCACGATGACCAAGCCCGTCCTGTGGCGACGAGGAGGTGATGCGGCGTGACGGTCGAGGCGTCTTCCACCCGCATCCTCGTCGTCGACGACGAACCGAATATCGCCGAGCTGCTCTCCGCGGCCCTGTCCTTCGAGGGTTACCAGGTCGGTGTCGCCTCGAGCGGCGCCGAGGCGCTCGAGCAGGTCCGGACCTTCCGTCCCAACCTGGTCATGCTCGACGTCATGCTGCCCGACTTCGACGGCAACGAGGTCTGCCGCCGGCTGCGCAATCAGGGCGAGCACATGCCGATCGTGTTCCTGACGGCCCGCGACACCACCCAGGACAAGGTCGAGGGCCTCAGCATGGGCGACGACTACGTGACGAAGCCGTTCAGCATCGAGGAGCTGATGGCCCGCGTCGGAGCCATTCTGCGCCGGGCCGGCGAGAGAGCAGCAGCCGACACCTCCGTCATGCAGTTTGCCGACCTGACGATGAACATCGACACGCACGAAGTGTGGCGTGACGATCAGGTCATCGACCTCACGGCGACCGAGTTCAACCTGCTGCGCTACCTCCTCGAGAACGCACGGCGCGTCATCTCCAAGTCCGAGCTCCTCGACAACGTCTGGGGCTTCGAATTCCACGGTGATCCCAACATCGTCGAGACGTACATCAGCTATCTGCGCAAGAAGGTGGACCTCCGCGACCCCGCGCTCATCCACACGATCCGCCGCGTCGGCTACACACTGAGACTGCCCAGGGAAGGATGAGCCTCCAAAAGCGGCTCGTCGGCGTCGTGGCGTTGCTGCTCGTGCTCGGCCTCCTGGTCGCTGACGTCGTCATCTACACGTCGGTCCGCTCCTTCCTCTACGGCCAGGCCGACAACACCCTGGCGCAGAACGAGGCGCTCGGCTTCAACTACCTGACCTTCGTGGCCGGGCGCCATGCGCGGGCCTCGGAGCCGGCGCTCTCGCGCCGCATCTCCTACGACGTCTACGTCACGGTGCTCGACCGCAACGGAAGGGTGATCCTGCGGCGCCCGTCGGGCCCACCGACCCACCCCGATCCTGCGCCGATCTTGACCAAGACCATCCCCGTGCAGCAGGTGCCCGAGATCTACAGCCGGGTCCGGGTCGGGCGCTACGCCGGCACCTTCCACCCCGATCCCGACGCGGTCGTTCTCGGCAGCACCAGCGATCCCGACGGCGCCTACCGAACCGTCGCCGTGACCGTCCCGCAGGGGACGCTGGTGATGTCGTTGTCGCTCAACCCGACCAACGACACACTCAATTCGTTGCGCAGGGTCGAGTTCTTCGCCAGCCTGTCAGTCCTCCTGGCCATGGGCGTCCTGGTCCTCGTCGTCGTACGGCGGGGCCTGCGGCCGTTGCGCCAGATGGCTACGACGGCCGATGCCATCGCCTCGGGCGACCTGACTCGCCGCGTGCCCGAGGGACGCCCGGGCACCGAGATCGGGCAACTGGGGTCGGCGCTCAATGAGATGCTCGCCCAGATCGAGGGAGCGTTCGACGAGAAGTCGGCGTCCGAGGAGCGGCTTCGCCAGTTCGTGGCTGACGCCTCGCACGAGCTGCGCACGCCACTCACGTCCATCCGCGGTTACGCCGAGCTCCTGGGCCGGGGCGGCTTCTCCGACGAGGACGGCCGCCGCAAGGCGTTGAAACGGATCGAGGACGAGGCGACTCGGATGGGCGGCCTCGTCGAGGACCTGTTGCTCCTGGCCGAGCTGGACCGGGGCCGACCACTCCGCGCCGAGCCAGTGGACCTGCATCGCATCTGTGTCGATGCGGTCGGTGACTCCAACGCGGTCGATCACGACCACCACCTCATCCTCGAGCCCGGCCCGCCAGTCGTCGTGGTCGGTGACGGCGAGCGTCTCGCGCAGGTGGCGCACAACCTGGTGCGCAATGCGTTGGCGCACACGCCGCCCGGTACCGATGTGACCGTCTCGACGGGCGTGGCTGAGCGCACGGGGTACATCAAGGTCTCCGACAACGGGCCCGGGATCCCGCCCGAGGTGGCCTCGCGCGTCTTTGACCGCTTCTATCAGGGAGACCCGTCGCGTTCGGCGTCGGGGACCGGGCTGGGCCTAGCCATCGTGCGGGCCATCGCCGAGGCGCTGCACGGGACGGCCGAGGTCATGTCGGCGCCGGGGATGGGAGCGACGCTGCTGGTCAAGGTCCCGCTGGCGGCGACCCACGTCGAGGCGGCGATCCCGAGCAGTCCTCCGGCACCTGTCCGCTCACCGCAGCTGCACTGAGCCACCCGGCACCACGGCCTCGATGACCGTGGAGAGCTTGACGTCCGTCTCGGCCGCCTCGGCGCTGGGCTCGGACCCGGCGACGATGCCGGAGCCGGCGCGCAGCGTCACCGTCCCGTCGTCGAGGAGGCTGGCGCTGCGGATGCCGATCATCCACTCGCCGTCGCCGGCGGCACCGACCCAGCCGACGGGGCCTGCCCAGTAGCCCCGCTCGCCGGCTTCGTGCGCGGCGATGAAGGCGAGCGCCTCAGGCCGCGGGGTTCCACCCACGGCCGGTGTGGGGTGCAGGCAGCTCAGGAGATCGAGGATGGTGGCTGCCGGGGCGCGCAGGCGTCCTTCGATCCGCGTGCCGAGGTGGGCCACCGAGCGGAAGGCGACGAGCGATGGTTCGTCGGGCACTGAGAGCCCGCGACACCACTGAGCGAGGGTGGCTGCGATCTCTTCGACCACGTAGCGGTGTTCCTCGCGGTTCTTGGCCGAGCGCGCCAGCTCGCGCTGCGCGTCGGCGTCGCGGCGCGCCGTGTCGCCGCGCGGGACGGTTCCCGCCAGCGGATGAGAGGTCACACGGTCACCGTGACGAGCAACCAGCAACTCGGGGCTGGCCCCGAAGAAGGCGCCGTCGGGGACTGGCATTGAGAAGATCGTGCAGTTGGGCTCGCCGGCGCGCAGGCGGCGCAGGACCTCGGAGAGGTGCAACGGGCCGTCGAGCTCGATCGTGACGGGCCGCGACAAGACCACCTTGCGCAGGGTGGCGGCGGGCGCCTCCATAGCCGCCACCGCCTTCGCCACCAGGCCGCGGTAGCCAGCCGATGTCATGGCGGTGCTTACCCCGGCGACCACAGGGTCCTTGTTGCCCTCCGGCGTTGTCCCGTACTGCCAGATCACGGCATCGAAGAGCTCGCCGGTGGTTGGCAACGGCGTGTCCGCAGGACCGACCGCGGTGGCCCAGCGACGCGTGATGCCCTCGGTGTCTCGCGCGATTCCCATGGTGAAACGGGGAACGACGAGGAGCCCGGCCATCGCAGCGGTGAACGGCAGCGCTCCCAGCGCGACGACGCCCGAGCCGAGGCAGTCCACGGTGTCCTCGCACGGGATGGATGCCAGAGCGTCGGAGGCGTCGCGCGCCTCGAGGAGCTGCGCCGTGCCCCAGCCGACCAGCGTGAGCCCCGGACGGTCGAAGAGCACGGTCGGGCTTGCGTCGAACTGCAGGGCGTCGGGCCCGAACTCGAGCGCCACGCAGCGTGCGTGGAGGCCCGCGGTTGTCACGTAGCCGGGTTTCCGGCGCGGGTGGCGACGATGAGCTGGCTCAGCCCGGCGGCCAGCGGCCTGATGCCCACCGCGGAGAAGCCGGCCTCGCGCAGCAGCGCGCGGAGTCGGGGGCGGGCGGAAGGTAGGCGACCGAGCGTGGGAGATAGCGGTAAGCCTCCTTGTCGGAGAGCGCCCCGCCGAGCAGCGGCACGGCCCTGGTGAACCACACGTCGTAGCCGGCGCGCCAGAGGCGGGACGAGGGCGCGTCGACCTCGAGCACGGCCAGTCGCCCGCCGGCGCGCAGAACGCGGGCGCACTCGTCGAGCGTCGCGGCCAGATCGGTGAAATTGCGCAGCGCATAGCCGCAGACCAACCCGTCGAAGGTGCTGCCGGCGAACGGTAGGCGACTGCCGTCGGCCTCGACCACCGGAGCCGAGGTGCCGTTGACGGCGAGCATGCCAGCGCTGAGGTCGGCGCCGACCACGCGATAGCCACTGCGCAGGGCGAGGCGGGTCAGATCGCCGGTGCCGCACGCGAGGTCGAGCACGAGTGCGTCGGCGGGCAGGCCGAGGGCGGCGACGGTACCTTTCCGCCACGACTGATCGAGCCCGAAGGTCATCAGGCGATTCATGAGGTCGTAGCGCGGCGCGATGACGTCGAACATCGCCCGGACCCGGGCCGTCTTCTCCTCGCCGGTCGGCAGCGGGGTTTCTGCCTCCCCGCGGGTGCCATCGATCCGGCCGGTGTGCTGCGTGGAAGTCAGCGGTAGTACCGGTAGACGACTTGGGCGACGCAGGCCGGTTTCGGTGCGTCCTTCACCTCCATGACGAGGTCGTAGGTGACCTGGACACCACCGTCGGTGTCCTCGACCCCAGCCACCGTCACGCCCATGCGCAGGTCCGACCCGACCGGAACCGGCGAGGGAAACCGAACCTTGTTGCAGCCGTAATTGACCCCGAACTTCGTGTTGTCGACCCTGATCACCTGGTTGAGCAGGACCGGTGCCAGCGACAACGTCAGGTATCCGTGCGCAATGGCGACACCGAATGGGCCGTTCTTGGCGCGCTCAGGGTCGACGTGGATCCACTGGTGGTCGTCGGTGGCGTCGGCGAACAAGTTGACGCGCTCCTGGGTGATTGTTTGCCATTCGGAATGACCGAGGTCCTTTCCGACTAGCTCGTGGAAGCCGTCGACGCCGTCGACGATGGTCTTCATGGGGTGCTCCTCGCTGGTCAGGGTTCGTTTCCGCTGAGGGACGCTACCCGCGTGGGGGCACCTCACTACGCTGACGCGGTGAGTTCCGCGCACGAGCACGACTTCCCCCAGGTGCATCACCACCGTGACCTCCGGGGTGGTGGTGCCCGGGCCGCCGTCTTCGGAATCAGCGATGGCCTGATCACAAACGTGTCCTTGGTCCTGGGCGTCGCCGGGGCCAGTCCGGGCGGGTCGATCGTCCGGTTGGCGGGGATCGCCGGCCTGGTCGCGGGATCCTTCTCCATGGCGTCCGGCGAGTACCTCTCCATGACGGCGCAGCGCGAGCTGATGGAGCGCGAGCTCGAGGTCGAGCGCCGCTCCTTGAGTCGGAGCCCGGAGGGCGAGGCGGCCGAGTTGCGGGGCGTGTACGTCCGGCGGGGGATCGACCCGGTGGTGGCGAAAGACATGGTCAAGGAGGTCATGCAGAATCCCGATCTCGCGCTCGAAACGCATGCGCGAGAAGAGCTCGGCATCTCGGTCCAGAACCTCGGGTCGCCGTGGCAGGCCGCGGCGGCATCGTTCGTGACGTTCGCGGTCGGCGCGTTCATTCCGCTCGCGCCCTGGTTGTTCGCCTCGGGCACCGTGGCCATCGTGTTGTCGATCGTGCTCGGTGCCGTGGCCTCTCTCGTCGTCGGTGTCGTGCTGGCCCGCTACACGGAGCGCCCCGTCGTGGTGTCCGCGCTGCGTCAGCTGATGGTGACCGCGATCGCCGCCGCGGTGACCTTCGGGGTCGGTAAGGCAATCGGGACGGGGGTGAGCTGAGCGGCGCTCATGGTTGTGGCGTGTGCGGGGTCGCACGAAGCCCATCGCGACGGTACGACCGGTCCACGTGGTCGACCGTGAAGCCGAGCGAGCGGTAGAGCGAGACGGCGGCCTCGTTGGTCGCGTCGGTGTAGAGCATGCCGTTCGTCACGCCGTGCTCTGCGAGCCATTCGAGGCCGGCCACCGTGAGCGAGCGGCCCCATCCCTCGCCGTGGTGCCGCGGGTCGACGGAGATCACATAGATCTCGCCGAGGACCGGCGCGCGGTCGCGGTGGATCTTGGTCCAGCACGAGCCGATGAGTCCAGGGCCGTCAGGATCGTCGGCGAGGAGGAAGCCGTCGAGCTCCACCCAATCCGCCGCCATTCGGTCGCGGAGTTCTTCCACGGTCCACGAGCCCTGCTCGGGGTGACCGCCGAAGGCCCGGTTGTTCGTCTCGACCCACACCGCTTCGTCTTGGCCGGGCACGAACGCTCGGGTGGCCAACGGCCGGGTGGCGGCCACGACGTCGCGGGGCAATGGCAATGCGACGCGCATCTGCAGCAGGTCGCGCTCAGGGACGAAGCCGTGGGCGCGGGCGCGCTCGTCGTCAGCGGGACCGGCCTGCATCGCCCACAGGTGCACCGGAGAGTCGGCGGGTGCCGCAGCCAGCGCACGCTCGATGAGCTCGGACTCGACCGCGTCGTCCTTGACGGCGGGGTCTACGACGACGTGGAGCACTGTCGTCCCGTCGGGCCCCCGAGAGAGGAAGGCACTGCCGGCCAAGCTTCCGTTTCGCCTCGCGAGGAGGGCGCGACCGTTGGTGGAGGCGGCTCGTGGAGCGGTGATCGCTCGCAGCTGCGGCTCGGGCAGTGGGGGATGGCCACGCGCCGCCCCGGCGCGCTTGACCAAGGCAGTGAGGGCCACCTTGTCGGACGCGCTCAACGAGTCGAGGTCCAGCTCGGTGATGGCCAGTGCTTCCACGGAGGCCAAGGTAACCCGGTACCTTGGCCAAATGGCGAAACCCCGGACACCGAAGGGCCGGGCACGCCTGACGATCGAACGGCTGGCCGAGTGCTACCCCGGTACGGCGGCAGAGCTGTGCGCACTCGATTTTGACGACCCCTTCCAACTGTTGACCGCCACCATCCTCTCTGCGCAAACCACGGACGTGCGGGTCAACATGGTGACGCCGGCACTGTTCGCGAGATATCCCGATCCGGCAGCGTTGGCCGCCGCCAATCCCGAGGACGTCGAGGAGATCATCCGAAGCACCGGCTTCTTCCGTTCCAAGGCGAAGAGCGTGATCGGTATGGCCACGGCGGTCTGTGAGCGTTTCGGTGGGGTCGTCCCGAAAGACCTCAAGGATCTCGTGACCATTCCCGGGGTCGGCCGCAAGACGGGCAACGTCGTGCGCAGCGTGGCGTTCGGCTTGCCGGGCCTGCCGGTCGACACGCACGTACTGCGGGTGAGCGACCGACTCGGCCTCCTGGAGGGGTTGACGCCCAGTGAACGGCGCGACGCGGTCAAGGTGGAACACGTGTTGAACGGCCTCGTTCCCGCCGCGGAAAGGGGCGCGTTCAGCCTCCGGATGATCCTTCACGGGCGGGAGACATGTGTTGCTCGAAAACCACGCTGCGGTGCATGCCCGTTGGCAGATTTCTGCCCGTCGGTACGGTAAGCGGCGCGGGATGGGGCTTTCAGACCCCTTTTTGGCAATTCGGGTTTCCCAGGGTGAATTCGGAATATCCAGGGGCTACAGTTAGCGCCGGAACCGGTTCCCGCCACCTGGTTCCAAAAGAGTCGTGGCTGGGATCCGCCTCCTGGCCGACTCGCCCAATGCCGGCCTTCGGGCCGGCATTGGTGTCTTCTTCCTGGTAGAAACGGGTGTGGATGCGTTGGTAGTACTTCAGGTGCTACCCTCGGCACATGGTCACCAAACGCTCGGTCTCACTCGACGACGAGGTGGCAGCATCGGTCGAGGCGGCCGCGAAGCAAGATGGCGTGTCCTTCAGCGCCTGGCTCTCGTCGGCGGCTGAGAAGCAGTTGCGAGTTCGCCAGGGACTGCGAGGTGTGGCGGCCTGGGAGGGTGAGACAGGCTCGCTCAGCGCGGAGGAGCTGGCCGCGGGCGAGGCACTGTTGGCTCGACTGCGCTCGGGCGTCTCGGGCGTGGCCTCGCGTGTCAGGCGTCGGTGAGCGCAACGCGACGCGAGGGCCTCGTCTACGGACTTGGGGCGCTCCACGCTGCGGCTCGTGGTGACCGGATGATGTGGGCGTTGCATCGCGCTGCGCTCTCGAACGGGATCGTGCCGGTTATTCCTGCCGTGACGGTCGCGGAGGGCTACCGCACCGAGGCGCGCAGCGATCGAATCGGCGAGCTCCTGGCGGGCATCGACGTGGAGCCGTTCAACGGCGAGGCGGCACGACGCTCGGGTGAGTTGGCTGCACGCTGTGACACGTCGGACCTTGCCGTCGTCTCGGTCGTCGAGCTGGCCGAGCGGCGCAATTGCGCCGTCGTCGCGCAGCGCCAGACGGTCCTGCGCACGGCTGCCGCGCTACTCGGGTACGAGCTCGTGCTCTATGCCGTGTAGGACGTGTAGGTGACGCAGTGCCGTGTCGGCGAGATGTCAGGTGTGGTTCGTCCCCTGTGAAAAGCGGCGCAGCCGTCGCAGCGCCCCCCCGAGTGACCGCTCCACGGCAATGAGCTCGTGCGCGGCCTCCTCGTCGCCCCCCGAAAGCGCGCTCTCGGCCATGGCGGTCACACGCTCTTGCAGCTCGGTGAGGCTGGACGTCAAAGAGGAGATCTCCGCGGCGGTGGACATCCCACGATGATGGCCGATGGCGTCTCGGGAGTCCTCACCGGCGGCGCGGAGGGCCGGCTGGCGCCCAGGGCGGCCGGAAGGCCCCGGTAGCCTTGAGACCTCATGTCCCTCCGTGTCCTGGACCTACGCGGCTCACGGCCGCCGTTCGACGCCGCCTTGCCGCGCCCGGCCGCGCCGGGCGCTGACGTCCACGACACCGTCGCTCACATCCTCCGGCGAGTCCGGAAAGAGCGTGACGAAGCGCTGGTGCACTACACGGCCGAGCTCGATGGGGTGGACGTCTCCAGCGGCCTGCGGGTCCCCGACGGCGAGCTGGACGAAGCCCGGTCACGCATCGAGCCCGACTTGCTCAAGGCGCTGGAAGTGGCCTTCGGACGCATCCTCGCCTACCACGAGCACGAGGGCGAACCACCCACCGACATGGTCGAGGGTGGGATCACCGTCAGCCACCTGACACGGCCGGTCGGACGGGCCGGGATTTACGCTCCGGGCGGGAGGGCCAGGTATCCGTCCACCGTCTTGATGTGCGCCGCGCCGGCACGGGTGGCGGGTGTCGGCAGCATCGCCCTGTGCGTGCCGCCCGCCTCGGACGGGCGGGTGGACGACGCCACGCTGTGTGCCGCCTCGGTCGCGGGGGTCGACGAGGTCTACCGCGTCGGCGGGGCTCAGGCGATCGCCGCCATGGCCTATGGCACACAGAGCATCCCGGCCGTCGATGTCATCGCCGGACCGGGCAACGCGTACGTCGCCGAGGCGAAGCGCCAGGTGTCAGGCGTCGTCGGCGTCGCCTCGGCGTTCGCTGGACCCTCCGAGATCGTGGTGGTGGCCGCACCGGGGGCCACCCCTGCTTTTGCTGCTGTCGACCTCGTGGTGCAGGCCGAGCACGGTCCGGACGGACTGGCCTGGCTGGTGACCTGGGACGGTGATCTCCTGGAGGCCGTGTCGGCCGAGGTGGACCGCATCGTGGCGGCGTCGAGCCGGCGCGCCGACCTGGAGTCGACGCTTGCGACGGCGGGGATCGCGTGCCTCGTCGATGGGCCGGAGGAGGCCTTGGCCGTGACGAACGCCGTGGCTCCCGAGCACCTGCAGCTCATGGTGCCTGAGGCGGACGCGCTGCCAGCTGCTGGCCAAGGTGCAGAACGCCGGAGCGGTCTTCGTGGGTGAGTGGTCGCCCGCCAGCATGGGTGACTACGTGGCGGGTCCCAATCACGTCTTGCCCACCAACCGGACAGCGCGCTTCGCATCCGCCCTGCGGGCCGACGACTTTCGCAAGCACGTCCACGCCGTCCACGTCACGCCGGACGCGCTCCGTGCCCTCGGTCCGTACGTGGTGACGCTGGCCGAAGCCGAGGGTCTCCCTGCGCACGCCGACTCGGTCCGCCGGCGCCTCGAGGCGCTCGACGACGGAGCGGGTGCGTGAGCGCCGTCCCGCCGGTACGGCCCGATCTGCTCCTGTCCGAGGGTTATCACTCACCTCAGGTGGAGGCCGAGGTGCGGCTCAACACGAACGAGTCCCCGCTGCCACCGCCCGAGGCGTGGCGCGACGAGCTGCTGGCCGCGCTCGAGGACGTCTCGTTCCACCGCTATCCCGACCGGCCGGCCGCCGAGCTCCGTGAGGCCGTCGCCGGACTGCACGGGGTCACCGCAGCAGAGGTCTTCTGCGCCAACGGGTCCAACGAAGTCCTGCAGTGTCTCCTGCTGGCCTTCGGCGGTCCCGGCCGCAAGGCCCTGCTCTTCGAGCCGACGTACGCGCTGCACTCGCACATCGCCCACATCACCGGCACCGAGGTCGTCGAGGGCGAGCGCGACGACGACTTCCAGATTGATCGCGACGACGCGGTCGCGCTGCTCGGCGAGTCACGTCCCGACATCACGTTCTTGTGCTCGCCGAACAACCCGACCGGCCGGGCCGAGCCGCCGGCGACGACCGCAGCCGTCTGTGGCGCCGCGCCGGGACTCGTGATCGTGGACGAGGCGTATGGGCAGTTCGCTCCGTGGTCCGCTCTGGAGCTGCACGGTCCGGCTCACCCCGGGCTCGTGGTCACCCGGACCTTCTCGAAGACGTGGGCGATGGCCGGAGCGCGCCTCGGCTACCTGGTGGCGGATCCCGCTGTCGTGACCGCATGCGAATCAGTCGTCCTGCCCTATCACCTCTCCGTGCAGACACAGCTGGCCGGACTGCTCGCCCTGCGCCACGTGCCCGAGATGGAAGCACGCGTCGCCAGCATCACCGAGGAGCGTGGCCGGGTTGCGGCCACGCTGGCAGACCTGCCGGTGGACTCGTGGCCCTCCGACGCGAATTTCATCCTGTTCCGTCCCCGTGAGCGTGACGCAGACGAAGTATGGCGCTCGCTGCTCTCGCAGTCAGTTCTGATCCGGAACTGCGCCAGCTGGGAAGGCCTGCGAGGGTGCCTGCGTGTCACCATCGGGACGCCAGATGAGAACGACCGTTTCCTCCACGCATTGAAGGAGAGCTTGTGAGCACCGACGCCCGTCGCGCCACCAAAGAACGCGCCACCAAGGAGACCACCGTCACCGCCACGTTGGTCGTCGACGGGTCCGGCCGCACCGAGGTCAGCACGGGGCTGCCCTTCTTCGACCACATGGTCGACCAGCTCGGCCGGCACGCCTCCTTCGACCTGACCGTCCGCGCGCAAGGTGACCTGCACGTCGACGCCCACCACACCGTCGAGGATGTCGGCATCGTCCTCGGGGTTTGCCTGGCGGAAGCCCTGGGCGACAAGGCGGGCGTGCGCCGGTTCGCCTCCGTGCTCATACCGCTGGACGAGGCGTTGATCGAAGTGGCGCTGGATCTGTCGGGTCGCCCGTATCTCGCGTACGGACTCGACTTCGCACCCGACACGCCCGGGCTCGGGACGCCGCCGTTCAACCCGCAGCTGGCCGAAGAGTTCTGGCGTGCCTTCGTGACGGCTGCCAACGTGACACTCCACATCCGTTGCGTCGAGGGCAAGAACACCCACCACATGCTCGAGGCCAGTTTCAAGGGAGTCGCTCGCTGCCTGCGCGACGCCGTCCGTGTCGAGGGCGGTGGAATCCCCTCGACGAAGGGGAGTCTGTGACGGGCCCACGTATCGCCGTCCTCGACTATGGCATCGGGAATTTGCGATCGGCCGAGAAGGCCCTCCAGCACGTCGGGTCCGATGCGCGCCTCGTGACGGACGCGGCGTCCGTCGAGGCAGCCGACGGTGTGGTACTGCCGGGGGTGGGGGCGTTCGGTGCGTGCGCACGGGCGCTCCGTGAGAGCGGCCTCGAGCAGCCCGCCCGTGCCGCGCTCGAGGCCACGGTGCCGTTCTTCGGCGTGTGCGTGGGCTTCCAGCTCCTCTATGAGGACTCGGTGGAGAGCCCCGGCGCAGCCGGCCTCGGCGTGTTCCCCGGCACCATCGGTGCGTTGCCTCCAGCGGTGAAGCACCCGCAGATGCAATGGAACACCCTGGAAGTGCGCGGTGGCGGGACACCCTTGGCCCTGGAGGGTCTGGGCGAACACCCGTGGGTGTACTTCGTGCACTCCTATGCCCCGCCAGTCGGGGACGAGACCGTGGCGGTGTGCGACTACGGAGGTTCCGTTGCGGCCTTGGCGGCTCGGGGCACGCTGTGGGGCGCGCAGTTCCACCCTGAGAAGTCGGGGGCCACGGGGCTGGCGCTCCTGGCCAACTTCGTACGCCTGGCATCGACGAGCGCGCGACTGATGGAGCTGCTGCCTGCCATCGACCTGCGCGCCGGCGCGGCCGTACGCCTGACCCAGGGTGACTTCGCCCGCGAGGCGCGCTATGGCGACCCGGCTGCCCTGGCGGCCCGTTACGTGGCAGGGGGTGCGCGCTGGATCCACGTCGTCGATCTCGACGGGGCCCGGACCGGCGTTCCACACGAGCGGGCCGCCCTGGCCGAGATCGTCCGTCTCGCGAACGAAGGTGACGTCAACGTGGAGTTCGGCGGTGGGATCAGGTCGGAGGACGACGCCGAGGAGGTCCTCGCATCCGGTGTGGCGCGGGTCGTGCTGGGCACGGCAGCCCTGGAAGAGCCCGCGCTCGCCGGGCGATGCGCGCGCCGTTGGCCCGGCCAAGTCGCGATCGGGCTCGACTACCGGGTGGGCTCTGACGGCGTGGCGGAGGCCCAGGCCCAGGGGTGGCTTGCCGGATCCGGGCAGGCGGTCGCCGACCTGTTGGAGCTGTGGGCGCACGAGCCACTGGGCGCGGTGGTGGCCACGGCCGTGGCGCGCGACGGCATGCTGTCGGGCCCCGACCTCGAAGGCCTGACGGAGCTGCTGGCGGCCACTGCACTCCCGGTGGTGGCGTCGGGCGGGGTTGGTGCCACGAGCGACCTCGTGGCCCTGGCGCGCCTCGGCTCGCCCGCCCGGCGCCTGTCCGGGGCGATCGTGGGGAAGGCGCTCGTGGAGGGTCGTTTCAGCGTGGAGGAGGGTCTCGCCGCATGCGCAGTGTCCGGCTGATCCCGTGTCTCGACGTGACCGGCGGGCGGGTCGTCAAGGGCGTGCGCTTCGTAGACCTGACCGACGAGGGCGACCCGGTGGAGCTGGCCGCCCGCTACGACGCCGAAGGCGCCGACGAGGTCACGTTCCTCGACATCACGGCGTCCTCCGATGGCCGCGACACCATGGTCGAGGTGGTGGCTCGCACCGCCGATGAGGTCTTCATCCCGTTGACCGTCGGTGGGGGAGTCCGGGCGGCAGAGGACGCACGCCGCCTCCTCCGTGCCGGGGCGGACAAGATCGCGGTGAACACGGCCGCCCTCGAGCGACCGGAACTGGTGCGTGACATCGCCGACGAGTTCGGGGGGCAGTGCGCGGTCGTCGCGATCGACGCGCGGGCATGCCCTGAAGGCGGGTGGGAGGTGTACACGCACGGAGGGCGCAATCCGGCCGGTCGCGACGCGGTGGCATGGGCAGTCGAGTGCGCCGGCAACGGCGCGGGGGAGATCCTGCTGACGTCGATGGACCGCGACGGCACTCGTGACGGCTTCGACCTGGCGTTGACGCGTGCGGTAGTCGACGCGGTGGACATACCGGTCGTCGCGTCTGGCGGGGTCGGTCGGCTGCAGGACCTGGTCGACGGTGCGCTCGAGGGTGGAGCAGACGCCGTGCTCGCGGCATCGATCTTCCACCGGCGCGAGTTCACGATCGCTGAGGCCAAGGCGTACCTGACGGACCACGGGGTGACCGTCCGGCCGGTGTGAGCCTGGCCCAGCCGGCGACGGCGAGCGTCGGGTGCGGTCAGGACATGCGGCGCCTGACCTGGGCGGGCAGTCTCGTGCGGTACCGTGCGAGGGTGCCCACGTCGACGGCGAAGAACGGGACCAGCACGTCCAGCACGGCCAGCACGGCCAAGGCAGGCCGGAATCAGCTGGCCAAGGACAAGACCGAGGAGAAACAGCCGATCTCGGTGCTCTTTGACCGCGTCATGGTGCAGATCTCTCCGACCGACGGCGAGCGCCGGTCCCGGGCCGGGATCCTGATTCCCGCCACCGCCCAGATCACCCGCCGTTTGACTTGGGCCGAGGCGGTGGCAGTGGGGCCCCACGTCCGGACGGTCAAAGTCGGCGACACGGTGCTGTTCAACCCCGAGGATCGCTTCGAGGTGGAGGTGCACGGTGAGGAGTACGTGATCCTGCGCGAGCGGGACATCCACGCGATCGCCTCGCCGCGCAACGACAGCGGCACGGGGCTCTACCTTTGAGTGCCCCCGGCCCCGAGGCCTCCACCGCGTCCGCGGTGCCCCAGGGCGTGCCCCTGCGCATCGACGAAGAACTCGTCAGCGCCGTCGACTTCGCCAAGGACGCCGACGGGCTCGTACCAGCGATCGTCCAGGACGCCACGGACAAGACCGTCCTGACGGTGGCCTACATGGACGCGGAGGCCCTTCGCCGCACGCTGACGACCGGGCGCACGTGGTTCTACAGCCGCAGCCGTCAGGAGTATTGGCAGAAGGGGGACACCTCCGGCGATCGCCAGTACGTCCGCGAGGTGCGGATCGACTGCGACGGCGATGCGCTCGTCGTCCTGGTCGACCAGCACGGGCGTGGCGCGTGTCACACCGGGGAGCGCAGCTGCTTCTATCGCTCGCTCGGCACGGGCCCGGGAGTGCCCGCGCCGTGACCTCCCGTGGCGCCCCGAGCCCCGAGTCGGGCCCGGGCGCGCTCGGCTTTCGACCCGATTTTGCCGAGTTCGCCGCGCTCGCCAAGGAGCACACGATCGTGCCGGTGTGGTGCGAGATGGTCGCCGACACGCTCACGCCGGTCACGTGCTTCGCCAACGTGGTCGGCGACGGTGAGGGCTTCCTCTTCGAGTCCGTCGAAGGAGGCGAGCGCTGGGGCCGGTACTCGTTCGTGGGACGCCGTCCGCTGGCGACACTCACCGCGCGGGGCCGCACGGTCGAGACCACGGGCCGGCTCGGATTGGCGCCCTCGGAGGAAGGGATCTTGGCGGCCGTCGAGGCGCTGGTGACCCGCTACCAGTCACCGGTCCTGAGCGGCTTGCCGCCGCTGCACGGGGGGCTCGTCGGGTATCTCGGCTACGACGTGGTGCGCGAAGTCGAGCGGCTGCCGGACCCACCTGACGACGATCTGGGGCACCCGGACGCCGCGCTGGTCGTCATCGGCGAATTCTGCGCCTTCGACCACTGGCGCCAGCGCATCATGCTCGTCGACAACGTGGTGGTGCCAGAGGCCCCCGACGGCGTCGTCGACCAGGATGCCGTCGCCGCTGCATACGGAGACGCCTGTGCCCGGCTCGCCGAATTGGCGGCCGATTGCGCGAGGCCGGGGGGCGCCGGCACGACCGGTGAGCTGATCGCCGCGCCGCCGCCGGGGCTCGAGAAGGCCGACGCGTCCCGCACGATGACCTCGGCGGACTACACGGCGGCCATCGGTGTCGCCAAGGAATACATCCGCGCCGGCGACATCTTCCAGGTGGTGCTCTCGCAGCGCTACGACCTCGACCTCGACGCAGACCCGTTCGACGTCTACCGGGCCTTGCGACTCCTCAACCCGAGCCCGTACCTGTACTTCCTGCGTTTTCCCGAGCTCACCGTCGTCGGCGCGTCGCCAGAGCCCATGGTGCGCCTGCGCGACGGGATGGTGATCTCCCGGCCGATCGCCGGGTCTCGGCCCCGCGGCGAGAGCGAGCAGCACGACCGTCTCCTGGAGAGCGAACTGGCCGAGGACCCCAAGGAGCTCGCCGAGCACATCATGCTGGTCGACCTCGCACGAAACGACGTCGGCCGGGTCGTCCGCTTCGGCACCGAGAAGGTCGACGAGCTCATGACCATCGAGCGCTACAGCCACATCATGCACATCACCTCGCAGGTGTCCGGCGAGCTCGCCGAGGACAAGAGCCCGATCGACGTCCTGCGGGCGACGCTGCCGGCGGGCACGCTCTCGGGCGCGCCGAAGGTGCGGGCGATGGAGATCATCGACGAGCTCGAGCCGACCAAGCGCGGGGTCTACGGGGGCGTCGTCGGGTACATCGACTTCTCGGGCAACATCGACACCGCCATCGCCATCCGGACCATGGTCGTGATGCCCGACGGGCGGGCCAGCGTGCAGGCGGGCGCGGGGATCGTCGCGGACAGCGACCCCACGAGCGAGGACGAGGAGTGCGCCCACAAGGCCAGTGCGCTTCTGGTCGCGGTGACCGCGGCGCGCCGGATGGGGGCAGCACGGCGGGCCACGGCGGCCCGGTGAGCGCGTCCGGAGTCGAGACCGAGGCGCTGCGTCATGGTGCGGGTGCATATCGGGCCCCCCGCGACGTGCTGACGGTGGGCGGGCCCGATGCCGAGACCTACCTGCAGGGACAACTGAGCCAGGACCTGGCGACGCTCCCGGTTGGGGCGTCAGCGGACTCGCTGCTGCTCGAGCCGGACGGGAAGCTGTCGGCCTTGCTGCGGGTGACCCGACGGGACGGCCTGAGCTTCATCCTCGACGTCGAGGGCGGGTACGGCGACGCGGTGACAGCGCGGCTGCGCCGCTTCCTGCTCCGGTCCAAGGTGGAGATCGAGGCGATCCCCTGGCGCTGCCTGTCCTTGCGTGGTGACGCCGTCGGCGATGCAGCGGCGGGGCTGCTGACGGTGCTGGCGGAGCGCGGCGTCCTGGCGCTGCCTTTCGCATGGAACGGCTGGATGGGCGTAGACCTGCTGGGCCCGGGCGACGTCGTGCTCGGACCAGAGTCAGCCGACATGCCGTCAGGCGTCGTGGCGTGCGGAGCCGAGGCGGTCGAGGCCTGCCGGATTGCCTCGGGGATCCCGGCCATGGGCTCGGAGCTGACGAACAAGACGATTGCGGCCGAGGCGGGGCTCGTTGAGCGAACCGTGAGCTTCACCAAGGGCTGCTACACGGGCCAGGAATTGGTGGCGCGCATCGATGCCCGGGGCTCCAACGTGGTGCGTCGGCTGGTCGGAGTGGTCGCGCCGGAGGGCCCGCCCGAGGCAGAACCGCTGACTCGTGGCATGACGCTGCACGCCGGAGCCGCCCCTGCGGGCGACGGCGCGGCAGACGACAAGGTGGTGGGCTCCATCACGTCGGCCGCCTGGAGCCCTGAGCTCGGAGCGTGGGTGGCCCTCGGCTACTTGCACCGCACCGTCGAGGCCCCGGGTCCCGTCCGGGTCCGATCGGGTGAGGGTGTGGGCGGCTCCAGGCCCGTCCGCGTCACCACGCTCCCGATGCTCGGTCGCGTCGGCGCGGCCTGACCTCCTGCATGCCCGCCGCAGCGAGGGACCAGCGGCGGGCAACGGCATTGGTGTTGGGCGTCGCCTACTCGGTGGCCGCCGCCGCCACGACACCGTTCAGCTGGCAGGCCGACCTGGTGACCGCGCTGCCGATCGGGGCCCTGGCCGTCGCGGTCGCGCTGCGTTGGCCGCTTCGTACCCGGCCACGTCCGCGTGCACCGGCAGATGGCGTACGTCATCCGTTTGCGCCATGGGTCGTCCTCGTGGCTGCCGTGGTGGCGTGGGAGCTCGTCCAGTACCTGACGGCCGGCAGCCGCGCGGAGCACCCCACCTTGAGCTCCATGGCGGACGCGGTCGATCGCTACACCGCCCTCAAAGCCGTCGTCTTCTTCTTGTGGTTGTGCCTGGGTGCCGCCATCGTCCGCTCAGGCGCGCGCTCTGTGGCGGTGGACAACGGGCTCGGTGTCGGCGGTGAGACACCGTGAGCAGTGCGGTCACGTACCTCGTGTGGGCGCTGCTGGGCGCGGCCGCGCTCGGCCTCTGGGCGTGGTCGCGCGTGGGCCGCGCACGGGTCGCCCGTCCTTCGGTGGTCTTGGAACGGGCGGCGACCGGACCAGTGCTGCGGGTTGCGCTCGTTCTGGCCTGGATGTGGGCTGGCTGGCACCTCTTCGCGCGCTGAACCCGCGCTCGTCTCGCACCAGAGTTGACCGGCGTGCCTGGGCGCGCCCGGACCGCACCTCGACTGCAACCGAACGTCACCGCGCATGACACAACGGGAGCGCAACCTCTCCTCATGACGGGGACCGGGGAGACGAAGACGACGACGACGACCAAGCCACGGCCGGACCCGATGCCGTGGCGGGTCGTCGGCTGGGTGTTTCAAGACGGCGAGTGCATCGCCATTGAGCGGCAGAGCGACCAGGCCGCCTCCGGCACCGGGAGCGAGTGATGGTCAGGGTCATCAGTCTCGCGGAGGACGGTACCCAGATCGCCGCGATCGAGGTCGACGACTTCACGATCGAGGTGATCTACTCGGGCCTCGCCGACATGCTTCGGGCAGCGTCCGACAACGGTCCCTCCGGCGCCGTGCGAGACGAGCTGCCGCGTGATGAGCGCCAACGGCGCGAGAAGATCCTCGCTCGCGTCCGCGGCTGAGACCGACCTCGTCGGCAGACGTTGGAGCCGGTCGGATTCGGCTGGGAGCACGGCGGATCTTCTCGGAATCGGCGCGCCGCTACGCTGAGGCGTCATGCCCACCTATCTGGCGGACATCGTCGCCTCCCATCGAGCCAGCGCGGCCGAGGACAGTCGTTCCCTCGGTGACCTGCTCGAACGCGCCGCCAGAGTACCGGTGCCTCGGGACTTCGCTGCGGCCCTGCGGCACGAGGGGCTGGCCTGCATCGCCGAGATCAAGCGCCGCTCGCCGTCCAAGGGCGATCTCGACCTGGGGCTGAACCCCGAGCAGGTGGCCAAGGAGTACGCCGCGGGCGGCGCCTCGTGCCTGTCGGTGCTGACCGACGAGCAGTTCTTCGGTGGGTCCGCTGCGGATCTCGTGGCGGCACGTCAGGCCTCGGGCCTCCCGGTCCTGCGCAAGGACTTCACCGTGCGCGAGGCCGACGTCGTCGATGCGCGCCTGATGGGAGCCGATGCGGTCCTACTCATCGTTGCCGCGCTCGATGACGACGAGCTGAGCCGGTGTGCGGCCGTCGCCCACGAGCTCGGGCTCACCGCGCTCGTGGAGGTCCACGACGAGGTCGAGCTCCGCCGGGCGCTTGCTGCCGGCTCGCGCGTGGTCGGAGTGAACCAGCGTGACCTGCAAACCTTCGAGGTGGATCACGAACGGGCGTGCGCGCTGGGGGCGCGGATTCCCACCGACGTCATCGCGGTGGCCGAGTCCGGGATCCGTGACGGTACCGACGCGCGCCGGCTCGCCGAGGCGGGGTACGACGCGATCTTGGTGGGCGAGACGCTCGTGCGGGCTAGTGATCGTGCGAGCCAGCTCCGAGAGCTGGTCGGGCATCCCGTCGGAGCGCGATGAGCGAAGACCTCCTCATCAAGATCTGCGGGGTCACCTCGGAAGCCGACGCTCTCCTCGCGGTCAGCCTGGGCGCGACGTCGGTGGGGTTCATCTTCGCCCCTTCGCCGCGTCAGGTCTCGGTCCAGCTGGCGGGCGACATCGCGAAGCGGCTGCCCGAACACGTCCTCACGGTGGGCGTCTTCCGCGACGAGGCCCCGCAACGGGTCGTCGAGGCCATACGGGTCGCTGGGCTCGGCGCAGCGCAGCTGCACGGGCACGAGACCGCCGAGGAGACCCAGTGGGTGCGGGCTCGTGTGCCCACGGTGATCAAGGCGTTCCGGGCCGGCGAGAGGAGCATCGGCCGTTTCGGGGAGTTCGGTGCCGACTACCTCATGGTGGACGGGGACAACCCGGGCTCGGGCAAAGTCTTCGACTGGCGGCTCGCGGAGGGCGTGGCCGACCACCACCGTCTGATCGTGTGCGGCGGACTGGGGCCCGACAACGTCGTCGAGGCAATCGCGCACCTGCGCCCAGCGGGTGTCGACGTGGACAGCGGTGTGGAGGCCGCACCGGGGCGGAAGGACCCTTTGAAGCTCCGCGACTTCATTCAGCGTGCGAGGCAGGCGGCGGCCGACGTTGTGGCTCGGGACGCGGTGGAGAACCCGGCCAGCGAAGAGCCCTACGATTGGAGGGACGGGTGAGCGACGAAAGCCTCATGGCGCGGCCGGGACCCGACGGGAGGTTCGGCGCGTTCGGCGGTCGCTTCGTACCCGAATCGCTCATGCCGGCATGCATCGAACTCGAGAAGGAGTTCGACGATGCGTGGGGAGACCCTGCGTTTCGTTCACAGCTCGACGACCTCTTGCGCGACTACGGCGGTCGTCCCACGCCCGTGACCGAGTGCCGGCGGCTCTCGGAGCGGCTGGGCGTGCGCGTGCTGCTCAAGCGCGAAGACCTGGCCCATACCGGCTCGCACAAGCTCAACAACGTCGTCGGGCAGGCGTTGCTCACCACTCGCATGGGCAAGCCGCGCATGATCGCCGAGACCGGTGCGGGGCAACACGGCGTGGCCGCGGCGACCGCGGCGGCGCTGTTCGGGCTCGAGTGCACCGTGTTCATGGGCGAAGTCGACACCAAGCGCCAAGAGCTCAACGTCTTCCGCATGGAGCTGCTCGGCGCGGAGGTCCGCCCGGTCACCTCGGGCAGTCGAACCCTGAAGGACGCCGTGAACGAGGCCATGCGCGAATGGGTGGCCACGGTCGAGACGACCCACTATTGCCTCGGGTCCGTCATGGGGCCGCACCCGTTCCCCTATATGGTGCGCCAGTTCCAACGGGTGGTCGGGAACGAGGCACGCGAGCAGAGTCGCAATCTGCTCGATGGCCGCGACCCCGACGTCGTGGTCGCGTGCATCGGAGGAGGATCCAATGCCGCGGGGACGTTCGCCGGCTTCGTGGACACCGGCGCGCGACTGGTGGGGGTGGAGGCAGCGGGCGGCGCGGCGTTGACCAACGGCATCCCAGGGGTCCTCCACGGCATGTACTCACGCCTGCTCCAGGACGAGATCGGGCAGATCGAGGAGGCCGAATCGATCTCGGCCGGCCTCGACTACCCGGGTCTGGGCCCTGAGCATGCCCACCTGGCCTCCATCGGGCGGGCCGAGTACTCCACCGCGAACGACGCCGAGGTGCTCGAGGCGTTCCGCCTCCTCAGCCATACGGAGGGCATCATCCCGGCCCTCGAGTCTGCGCACGCCATCGCCTGGGTGGCCCGTAGTGCCCGCACCGAGGCATTGCCCGCAGGATCGACCGTGTTGGTGACGCTCTCGGGCCGCGGCGACAAGGACGTTGCGCAGGTGCGCGAGATCTTCGGCGCGACGACCTCCGATGCCTGACCTCGAGAAGGAGTTGCGGGCGGGGCGTGAACGCGGCCGCAAGTTGCTCATCCCGTATCTGATGGGCGGCATGACCGAGGACTGGGGGCAGTCGCTGGCGGCGTTGGTCGCGGCAGGCGCGGACGCCGTCGAGGTGGGGATCCCGTTCTCGGACCCCATGATCGACGGTCCTGTCATCCAAGAGGCAGCGTTGCGCGCGCTCGCCCGGGGGACGACGCCCGACCAGGTGCTCGACGGCATCGCGCGAGCCGAAGTGCCCGTCCCCGTGGTCGTCATGACGTATTACAACCTCGTCTTCCGCGCCGGGCACAAGCGGATGGCTCGCTCGATGGCGGCGGCCGGTGTGGGAGGAGCCATCGTGCCCGACCTCCCCATCGAAGAGCTGGGTCCGTGGGCGGCCGAGGCCGATGGGGCTGGGATCGACACCGTGCTCCTGGTCGCGCCGTCGAGCCCTCCAGAGCGGGTGGAGCGGATCTGCGCCAGGGCACGCGGCTTCGTCTATGCGGTGGCGCGCATGGGCGTGACCGGCGAGCGCGCCGACCTCGGGGCCGACGCGGCGCGGGTCGTCGAGCGAGTACGGGAGCACACGGACATGCCGGTGTGCGTGGGGATCGGCGTGTCGACCCCCGCACAGGCGGCCGAGGTGTGTCGCATCGCCGACGGCGTCATTGTCGGATCTGCGGTGGTGCGCCGGCTGCTCGAGGACGGGGGGCCCGAGGCAGCCGCCTCCTTCGTGGGTTCGCTGCGCGACGCGATCGACTAGATCCGGTTTGGAGACGACGGGCGACGACGGCTGCAATGGCACGCTGCCCGGCCGCGGTCGGGTGGGCGGCTCGCCAGACGTAGCCCTGCAGGTTGCTCTCCGCCGCCAGCGCGGCACCGGCGAGTCCCGCGCACGGCGCCGGAGCGTGCAGTAGGTCGGTCTCGGCACAGGCTTTGGCCGCCAGGATCTTCTCCGTGTCGGCAGCCAATGTGGTATCTGGCAGCGGCTCGCCCGAGAAGACCCATGGGTTGGCCGTGCAGATGCCGTGTCCGTCGAGGATCCCGGCGATGTCGAGGAGTCGCACGTTCGTCACATGGTGCTCGCGGGCGTCGGCCACGGCCTCGGCGATGGTGTTGTTCAGGCCGCGGAGTACGAGCTGGGCTGCCGCGTACGTGCCTGCGGCATTGGGTTCCAGGCCGGCGCAGACGAGGTTGGTATGGAGCCCCGGAGCACTGGTGCCTCCTGCGATCTGGGCCGGAGCGGGGACCGGCTGGTAGTAGTCGAGCACGGCGACGGTGCCGGCGTGAGGCGCCACTCTCTCAATGGCCTCGGCCAGGCTGCTGCGGACGCGGGCGAGTTCGGTGGCGAGCTGGCTCGTGACGGTTCCGTTGACCACACACGACGAGCCGAGGCCGATGCTGATCCCGACGACGCGGGCCAGCTCGTACTCGAGGCAGGCGCTGAAGTGGATGTCGTCCGCGCCGTCTTGGAGCAAGACGAGGCGGGCCGGACGGTGCGCCAGGTCGGCGGCCGCGATCTCGTCGTCGAGGTTGCGGGCGTGTTGGGGCGGCACCGCGCATTGGCCGTCGCTCGGCGTGTGGTCCGCCGGGTCGGCGACGGCGCCACTGATAGCGAGCTGGTCGCCAACGAGGTCGCAGTTGGTTGGGCGCACGCTCATGATGAGCCCGAGATCACGTGCGACCAGGCTGGGATATGCGAGGGTCGACGGACCCTGGGAGACCGCGTCTGCGCTCAGCCCGACCTGCGGGGTCGGGTACGGATTTGCCAGACCGTGCCCGTAGGGCACCGAATCCCCGAGGGCGACCACCCGAGTCGAGGTCGCGGGCGAGGGCGGTGGGGGCGGCGGCCGCGACGTGCTCCGTGTCGCCAGGACGATGCCAACGGCAGCGAGCGCAACGAGCGCGGCTCCCACCACGACCAAGACCAAGACGTTGCGGCGCGCCGCGGCTCGCCAGGTGTGCAGACTTCCCATCCACCGACCTCGTGAGGCCGCCGCCGAGGCGGCAGCGGAGGTGCGACCTTAGTGGCTGGACTCAGGCGGGCGGCAGCAGGACGAGGCAGCCGTTGTGGCCCCCGAAGCCAAAGGAGTTGGAGAGGACCGCGCTCGGCGTCCAGGGCTGTGGCGCTCCGTGCACGATCGGAAGCGTGATCTCGGGGTCTGGCTCCTCATATCCCGCCGTCGGTGGAATGGTGGCGCGGTCGATGGTGAGAACCGCGGCCACTGCTTCGATGGCGCCGGCCGCAGCCAGCCCGTGACCGGTGACGCCCTTGGTGGAGGTCACGAGCGGACCGGGCTCGCCGAAGACCTTGGTGATGGCACGCGCCTCGGCGAGGTCGTTGAGGGGCGTCGAGGTGCCGTGGGCGTTGATGTGCCCGACGTCCGACGGAGCTATTCCAGCGTCGGCGAGGGCCAGCTCCATACAGGCGACTGCGCCGGCGCCGTCGGGTGCGGGTGCGGTGATGTGATGCGCGTCTGCGGTGCTGGCGGCGCCGGCTATCTCGGCCAGGATCGTTGCGCCGCGCCCGACAGCCCGGTCCCAGTCCTCGAGCACGAGCGCCGCCGCGCCCTCCGTCATCACGAAACCGTCCCGACGAATGTCGAACGGGCGGGAGTTACCCGTTGAGGACAGAGCGGTCATGTTGGAGAACGCCGCAATCGCCACAGGGTGCATGCTCGCTTCCGACCCACCCCCGATCGCCACATCGCAGCGACCGGACGCGATGAGCCGAGCTGCACCGGCAATGGCGTGCGTCCCGGCCGCGCAGGCGGTGCAGATGACTTCGGAGGGACCGCGCCAACCCATCCGCATGGAGATGCCGGCCGCGCCCGCATTGGCCATCATCATCGGCACCAGCCGGGGCGAGACACGGTCTGGACCCTTGGCGTTGTAGACGCCGACCTGTTCGGCCAGCGTTTCGAAACCCCCGACGCCGGTGGCGAAGATCACGCCGGCCTTCGCCGGGTCGACCGCAAGGTCCCCGGCGGCTTTGACGGCCATGTCGGCCGCGGCGATCGAGAACTGGGCAAAGCGATCGAGCTGGCGCATCTCCTTCGGCCCGAACCAGTCCGCCGGTTCGTAGTCGCGGACCACACCCCCCACGACCGAAGGGTTGAGGAGGCCGTCCCACAGGGCCTCGACCCCCACGCCGCAACACGTGACGGCGCCCAGTCCCGTGACAGCGACACGCCGCCCCGGGATCGGTCCCTCGGCGCCGATCCCGAGCTGCATCAGAGCTTCGAGGAGACCAGGTCGAACGCCTGGCCGACCGTCGTGACGTCTTCGAGCTCTGTCTCCTCGACCGTGACGTCGAAGGCCTCCTCGAGCGCCATCACGAGCTCCACCAGGTCGAGGCTGTCGGCGTCGAGATCCTCGGCGAACTTGGCCTCCTTGGTGATCTTGTCTGCCGGCACCTGCAGTACCTCCACGGCGCACTCGCGAAATTTCTCGAACGCTGCGTCGCTGTCCACTCGCTGCTCCTTTGTCTATTGGCTCTCTTGCACGCTACAACCCCATGCCGAGCCCGCCATCGACTGGGACCACAGCCCCGGTGACGTAGGCAGCGGCGTCCGAGGCCAAAAAACCGACGACGCCCGCCACGTCCTCGACGCTGCCCGCATGCCCGAGGGGGATCTGACTCGTCATCAGAGCAACCCGGTCGTCACCCAGTGCCGTCGTCATGTCGGTGTCGATCAGCCCGGGCGCGACGACATTCACGGTGATCTGGCGGCTGCCCACCTCGCGAGCAATGGCTCGGGCCATGCCGACGAGGCCGGCCTTGGATGCGGCGTAGTTGGCCTGTCCCGGCAGGCCGACGAAGGCTCCCACCGACGAGACGAAGATGATGCGGCCGGCATGGAGCCGGAGCATCTTGGCCACTGCGCGCTTGGCCACGCGGAAGGACCCTGTGAGGTTGGCGTCGATCACGTCGCTGAATGCCTGCTCGCTCATCCGGAGCAGCAGCGAGTCCGTCGTGATCCCGGCGTTTGCAACCAAGACCTCGACAGGCCCCCACCGTTCCTCGATGGAGGAGAACGCCGCATCGACCTCGTCGAGATTGCGAACGTCACAACGCACAGGGAGGAAGCGATCCGCATCCGCGCCCTCGGGAGCACTCGGTGGTTCGACCGAGCGATAGGTCGTCGCAACGCTGTCGCCGTTGGCCAGGAACCACTCCACGCAGGCCGCGCCGATGCCCCGCGTGCCGCCGGTCACGAGCACGACTGCCATCAGCGCGTCTCGGGAACGCGCAGCCAGGCGAGCGGTTGACCGTCTTGGACCCGCTCTCCGTCGGCGGCGAGCCAACGGATCACCTGGCCGGCGAACGGGGTGCGCACCTCGGAGACTCCCACGCGGCCGACCAGATCGCCGACCTCGACCGCGGACGACTGCTCGAGGTCGTTGCCGGTACCGGGCAACAACCCGGTACCGGGTGCGTTGAGCGAGGCCTCGGGGCTGAAGATCCCGCTTGATGGGCTGACCACCACGCGCTCGGACATGTAGAGGTGTTCGCCCTGGTGCAGGGCCGGTTCGGCCCGCCACGTCCCGGCACTCCCGATCTGGTCCATCAAGGTGTCGAGGTCCTCGGGCTTGGAGACGGCCAGCGACTGGATGTCGGGCAGGCTCCGCTTGGCCAGGCCGCTCAAGACCCCGCCGGGGCCGAGCTCCACGAGCGAGGTCAAGCCCAAGCCGGCGAAGGTCTCAAGGGTCTGCCGCCAGCGAACCGGGCTGCACAGCTGCGCCGAGAGCAGTCCCGGCCACTCGGCGGGGTCGTCGTGCACGTGGGCATCGACATTGGCCACGACCCGGACCTCAGGGCTCAAGAAGGTCATTTCGGCCAAGGCCTTGCGCAAGTCAGCTCGCGCACCTTGCATGAGAGGCGTGTGGAACGCGCCCGACACCGGAATTGGCATGACACGCTTCGCGCCAAGGCCCTTGGCCAGCTCGCCGGCCAGGGCGACGGCTTCGGCCGTACCGGCGATCACCACCTGTCCCGGTGCGTTGTAGTTGGCCACCCACACGTCGCCTTCGGCACGCATACACGCCGCCTCCGCGTCGTCGTCGGCGATGCCCAGCAAGGCGGCCATCGTCCCGGGCGCTTCCTCGCCGGCGCGGGCCATGGCCTCACCCCGGGCGACCACGAGGCGAATGCCGTCCTCGAAGCCGAGCGCGCCGCTCGCCACCAGTGCGGTGTACTCACCGAGGCTGTGCCCGGCGCACGCGGCCGGCGTGAGACCGATGCGTTCCACGGCGTCGAGCACCACGAGACTCAGGACCGTGGTCGCCAGCTGCGCGTTCTCGGTCTGAGTCAGCTCGTCAATGGGAGCACGCAGGAGAAGCTGAGCCAGGTCCCGGTCGGCCGCTGCGGAGGCCTCCTCCACCACTTCCCACGAGGGGTGGTCGACCCACGGCTCACCCATTCCGGCACGTTGCGATCCCTGTCCGGGAAAGGTGAAGACCAACACGTGACCGAACGGCTCCAATCGTCGGGGGCGGGGAAACTCACAGTGTGGCATGTTGGACCAGGCGCGGCCCACGATGGGCTGCTCCGTGCTACCGAGGGTGCGAACACGACCGCATCGCGGCAGCCAACTGCTGGTTACCGCTTGGAAACCGAGTGCGACGCCAGGTGCGACGCCAGGTGCGACGCCAGGTGCGAAGCCGGCGCGAAGCGAGAGTCCGAATCCTTCTCGAGAGGGTTCGCGACTTCCGCGCGGAGACTGGCACCGGCCACACGGTGACCCGGGACAGCAGACCCGGCGCTCCCTCGTCGACGCGTCGCGCTCGAGGCCCAAGAAAATCGACCGAGTCCGCGAATTGGGGCCTCGTTGTGGCGGGACAGGCCGTTTCTTGGGAGGGGCCTCGACGCAGGCTCTTTTGCGTCGGGTGCGGCCCCAGGCGGTGTCTCGAATGCATCGACGGGCGCCGCGCGGCGCCGGGGTGCGTCCGCTGGCAAAGTGCCAGTACGTAGAGTGAATTCACTCCTAGGCGGTGACGAAGGCGAAATGATGGAGCAGAACCCGAATCGCAGCAGATGCTGGCTGGGCTCCCTCGCGGTCGGCGCCGTCTTCGCAGCTGCCGTGCTCGTCCCCGGAGTTGAGGCGTCAGCCTCGCCACAGCGCGGCCAGACGACCCCTGGGAGCGGCACGAGCCAGAAGAGCAAGACGAGCCAGACGAGCCGGGCGCCAGCCGCCCCGCCATACGCGTTGGGCGTGTACGCGGGCCCGGGCGACGTGGCGGGTGTGAGCACGTTCGCGCGGGGTTCCAATCGGCCGGTCACCTATGCGATGGACTTCTTCGTCGGGACCAGCTTGGTCGACGATCGAGCACCCCCAGAGCGTCCTGTCGTCGTGGTTCGGAAAGGGCTACTCCATGGTTTGGGGCGTCCCGATGCTGCCGAACAGGGGTGGGTCGCTCACCATGGGTGCGACCGGCGCGTACAACAAGTACTTCGCAACCCTTGGTCGGGCCATGGTCGCGGCGGGACAGGGCAGCTCCATCATCCGACTGGGGTGGGAGTTCAACGGGATCTGGTTCCCCTGGGGGGCGAGTGGGCATGCCGGGCAGTTCGTCGCCTACTGGCGCCAGATCGTCACGACGATGCGCTCGGTCCCCGGTGCCGATTTCACCTTTGAGTGGAACCCGAGCCGCGGTGACCTCGGGGTGGGCAACCTCGCCGCGTTCTATCCCGGCAACAAGTACGTGGATTATGTCGGCCTCGACGTGTTCGACGTCGAATGGCAGAGCTACCCCGGTGCGAAAGCGGAGTTCTCCCACATCGAAGCGGGCCCCTATGGCCTGAACTGGTTGGCCGCTTTCTCGAAGCAGCACAACAAGCCGATGGTGTTTCCCGAGTGGGGCCTCGGGTGGGGCCAGTCGAACAAGGGCGCCGCGGTGACGGGTTCGGGGGCGGTGGGTGGAGGCGACAACAGTGTCTTCGTCACCGACATGACGCGATGGTTCGCGACGCACAGGGTCTTCGAAGCGACGTACTGGGACTTCGGATCGAGCAGTGTCGCCGGAACGAGGAACCAATCGGTGCGACTCGCGTTCGGGACCATCGGCACCACGACGTCTCGATTGGCCCGTCAGTAGCGACACCATCCGGCGCCGTGCGACCGCCGTTGCCGTAGCTGCGGAAGATCAACGCAGACACTGAGGCGTCACAACTCTGCATTCACAATGAATGCACACGCTACCGGTGTGACAGTCGCAAACCCGAAGGTGGGCGCCGCTCATTGTCTGATCGTTGATCAGTGCGCGCACAAACGTTGATTCGAACGCACATCCGATCCGTTCAAGTTCGGCACTTGAGGCTCCGACCAAAGCGGCATGAGTCCGTTCGCGCGATCGGGGGCTGACGTGCAAGATGCCGGAAGCAGCGAGAGCAAGAGGGGCAGTGCCGTTGAAGATCCTGGGTGCCGCCGACGCTCAAGAGCCTTCCGGGCGGTCCAGACGATCGCGCTCGGCGTCAGCATTGTCGCGGCGGGCCTGACTTTCGGGTTGGCGACCGGCACGCCGGCCCTCGCCGCCCCGGCGACGGCGCCGAGTTGGTACGGAAGTGGGAACTTCTTTGCTGCTGATTCTGCTGGCGGCTACTGGATGACCGACCTGGCTGGCGATGTTTCTGCGCTCGATGGCGCGACAAGCCATGGCTCGCTCACCGGCATGAAGCTCAACGAGCCGATTGTCGGAATGGCGGCAACACCCGACGGAGGCGGTTACTGGCTGGTCGCATCCGACGGCGGCACCTTCAGCTTCGGCGACGCCCACTTCTACGGGTCGACCGGTGGGTTCCACCTCAACAAGCCGATCGTCGGGATGGCGTCGACACCCGACGGAGGGGGTTACTGGCTGGTCGCATCCGACGGCGGCATCTTCAGCTTCGGCGACGCCCACTTCTACGGGTCGACCGGCTGGCTCCACCTCAACAAGCCGATCGTCGGGATGGCCCCGACACCCGACGGCCATGGCTACTGGATGGTCGCATCCGACGGCGGCATCTTCAGCTTCGGGGACGCACGCTTCTACGGGTCCACGGGCTCGCTGCAACTCGACAGCCCGATCGTTGCAATGACCTCTTCACCCGACGGGGCGGGCTACTGGCTCGTGGCTTCCGACGGCGGAGTGTTCAGCTACGGCGACGCGCCGTTCTATGGATCGCTAGGCGGGACGGACGCCTCGGCGTGGGGCTTGGAAGCGAACACGACGCAGCCCGGCTACCAGGTGATCGAGACGAACCAGTCGGCGCAGTGGTTCGGGCCGGCGGACCCAGCGGGGCAAGGGAGCTCGACGACCACCTCCACGACGGGCGCAACCACGACGTCGACCACGACGACGTCGCAACGGTCGACCACGACCACGTCGACCACGTCGACGACAGAGCCACCGGCGACCACGACCACGTCGACGACAGAGCCACCGACGACCACGACGACGACACCGTCGTCGACGACGACACGACGCAGGCGGGGAGCAGCGGCTCGTCCGGCTCGCCGAGCGGCGTGGCCCTCGGGGTCTACGGCGGCGGCGGCGACCCCCAGAGCGTGTCGGACTTCACGACCAGCGTGGGTGCCTCGCCCGAGTACGCCATGGACTTCCTCGACGGCACCAGCTGGTCGACCATCACCCAATCGGGCTGGCCCTACAGCGCGTGGGCCGGCAAGGGCTTCAAGATGATCTGGGGCGTCGACATGCTGCCCGGCAGTTACTCGCCCAACTCGAACCCAAGCGTGGCGGGCGGGAGCTGCAACGGGCTCACCCAAGAGGCCGCAGGCGACTTCAACAGTGACTTCGTGACGGTCGCGCACAACATGGTCGCCGCCGGCTTCGGCGGCTCCATCATCCGCTTGGGGTGGGAGTTCAACGGCGGATGGTTCCCCTGGTCGGCCGGTGGCTGCGCGTCGGCCTTCGTCGGCGCCTTCCAACAAGTCGTCACCGCCATGCGCTCGGTCTCAGGGCAGCGCTTCACCTTCGAGTGGAACCCGACCCGGGGCGACCTCTCCGTGGGCAACCTGGCCAACTACTACCCGGGCAACTCCTACGTGGACTACGTCGGCCTCGACGTCTACGACGTGGAGTGGGCGAGCTACCCCGGCATGCCGAGCGAGTTCTCCGACATGGAGACCCAGACCTACGGCCTCAACTGGCTGGCCGGCTTCGCCGCCCAGAACGACAAGCCGATGGTCTTCCCCGAGTGGGGACTCGGCTGGGGCACCTGCTCGGCCTCGGGCCAGGCGATCACCGCCTCGAACACCCAGGTCTGTGGCGGTGACGACGCCCAGTTCATCAACCTCTCAGCGCAGTGGTTCGCTACCCACAACGTGGCCGAGGCGACCTTCTGGGACTACGGGTCGAGCAGCATCGCCCAGGGCTCGAACCCCAACGCGGCGACGGCTCTTCACACTGACTTCGGCTAGAGGGCCGGGCCAAGGGAATCGGCTCGGCGAGCGGCGAAGCGAAGCAGAAGGCGGGAGCCGTGGCCGCGGGCTTGGCAAAACACGACCACGGCCCCCGATCCGGGCGGCGCCGCCGCTGCACACCGTCGACTGTTGTGCGCGCGGTGCGGGCCGCAGCGATCTGAGATCTCCGCGCGGGAGTCCGATCTGGTGCACACGGTACGGAGGCCGTGTCCCACCCGTGTCTCGCGGGACCGGCGGCTCAGATCAGCGACGCGCCGGCCGCAGGTTTGATCCGGGCGTCGACCGGCGCGGCGGCCAGGGCCGCGTCAGGCTGCTCCAACGCCGGCTCCGTCTTGTCAAGACGACCGCCGACCGCGCCACAGAGTGCGAAGAGGCACCAGAGGACTTGGGGGAGCCCGCCGTTGCTGACGAACGGCCACGTCACTCCGAGGAGCAGCAGGCTGACGACGCACACGACGAGGGAGCGGCCCACCGCCTGTTCGACAGGATCGCGGGCGCGTGCCGCCTTCCTCGCCAGGTCGAAAGCCCCCCACAGCAGGCACAGATACATGATGAGCAGCGGGTAGCCACCCTCGATGAGCAGCGCGATGTACTGCGATTCGGGGTAGGGCCACGAGATGGTGGAGGGGAGCTGGAGCCCGTACCCATCGAGCGGGCGCTGCGCCACGGCCGGCAGGTACTGCTGCGTCCAGACGTCGGTACGGAACGAGACCGTCTGCGGCTCGAGGGAACTCTTGCTCGACCCGGCGACGCTTCCGAACTGGTTGGTCAGCCGGTTGCCGAGGACGGGACCGACGACGATGAGCGAGACGGCAGCCGCGACGACGAACCACACCATCATCTTGCGGAAGCGCCCGTATTGGACGGAGAGGACGAACACGCCGACGACCAGGCAGATGATCACCGAGAGCTCGGCGGTCAGGAGGATCCCGACGACCATGAGGCCACCCACGACGAGAGCCGTCCGGCGATAGCGCTTGATCTGCCCGGCCAGCGCCAGGGCGATGACGACCAGGAGGATCGGGAAGAAGTACCCGGCCAGGGCCGCCCAATTCCCGAACGGGCCGGTGGCCCGGACGATGCCGGACCCTCCCACGGGGCTCGTGTTGCCCGTGATGTTGGCGAGCGAGCTCCGCAGGCCGCCGAGCCCCGCCTCTTGCATGATGGCAAGGAGCGCAATGGGCACGGTCACGACGATCAGGACGATGAGGCCAAGACGGCGCTGCTTGGGCGTGCGCAAGGTCAGGCGCACGGCGCGGTAGAGCACGAAGAACTGGAGCTGGCCGATGACGCTGCCCCAGGTGGACAGGGTGAGATGCTCACCGAGCGAGATGGAGTCGTAGGCGGCCAAGAGCGCCCACAGGAGGCCGTAAGCCAGCAGCAGCCATTCGAGGACCCCCCATTTGACCGCGGCCACCCTCCGCGTCCCGAGGATCACCGTGAGGCCGACGATCCCGATCAGAGCCTCTGAGAGGCGCACGTTCGGAGTGATGAGGCCCGGTTCGAGTCCCGACAGCGGCGGCACCGCAGCGATCAGCACGAGACCGCCCACGGTGGGCCACGCGAGGACGACGCTCACCAGTCCGAGGCACAGGACGAAGCCGATGCCGTAGCGGATGTTGTGGACGCCCAGGACGGCGGCGACGGCCGAGAACAGCACGGCGCTCAGGAGGAGTGCACCGTTCGTCCTGCGACCACCGCGCCAGCTTCGGTGACTCAGGCCCGAACAGCGGACCGTCGTCGGGAGGCTTATGGACGTGAGCGGGAAACCGGCCTCAGTCGTAGAGGTCATCACGGTCGAGCAGTGCGATCCAGGCTGGGGTGCGGCCCGTCAGGCGCAACCGCTCCAGCGCGTCCCCGATGGCCTCCATGTGCTCGCCCGACCTCACCACCAGGACGACTTCGGAGTTCGCATCGAGCCGGTGCGCCATGCCGCCTTCGATGGCCCGGCTGACCGAGATCGTGGTGTCGGGGTAGTCCGGGGCGAGGGTCCGCTCGATGGAGTAGGCCGCCGGCACGTCCCACCAACGAAGTGGCGCGAGCGTCATCGTGCGCTTCGCCCCGTCGGCGCTCAGCACCGCGTGCCCGAACTCGGGGACGGAAAGCTCGCTCGGCACCATGGCGACGGGTCGGCCGAACACCTCGGCGACCTCGCTGTGCGCCGTCTGCCCGGGGATCGAGCCGCTCCGCGATGAGGGCGATGATGAGGCCGACCATCAAGCCGAGGAACAGCCCGACGGGCAGGCCGTACTTCGCCAACACGTTGCTCTCCGACGCGGACGTCGCCAGCTGGACGACCTGCACCGTGTCGTGCGGCACGACGCTGCTCGCGATCTTGTGGTTCACGATGGCGTCCGCGACGGTGTTCACGCCCCGGACGGCCTCTTGGCTCGAGGACGCCGTGAAGCGCAACACGAGCACGGACGTCTGTGCCTGCACCGACACCGACAGGTGGTCGGTCAACTGGTTGACGGACAAGCCCAGCTCTTGCGCAGCCGGCGCGAGGATGGTGTCGTCCGCTTGGAGGACGGACGCATAGGTGAGGGCCAACGCCTGCGCGTTCGGGGCGTTCCCAGGGTTAGAACCCGTTGCGCCGGCGGGCACGGCGAGCACCGCCTGTGCCGAATACTTCGGGGCGGAGACCATGCCATAGGAGAGGCCACCGAGTGCGCCGGCGAGTGCGGCGGCCGCCAGCAGCCAGGCGCGGCGACGGAACCAGGCGGGAAACAGCCGGCCGAAGCGGCCCGTTGCGCGGAGGCGCCGCGCCCTGGCGTGCATGCGCCTCTGCGAAGGAGCGCCTTCGTCGCCGAAGCTGACCCCGCCGAGCGTCCCCTCCTCGAGCAGACGAGCCTGCCCGTCCTCGTCGAAGAGGAGCTCGATCGGTTCCTCAGCCCCGGACATACCAGAGGGGTGAGACGTCGTGGTGCTCATTGCGCACCCCCGGATCGACGATGGCTGGCATCGCGGGGCACGACGTCCCGGCGGGCTGCCTGCCCCCGTCCAGCCGTGGGCTGGTCCAGGGAGTTCGAAAATTTCTTGTGTTGGGGCACCGAGGCAGGCTACGCCGCCCTAGTCTCATGGCGGTGTGAGCACTGTCTCACTGCCGAAACCATATCTCACCAGGGAAAACTCGGCAAGACCCCTGCCGCCGCCCGCGCTCGTCCCTCGGAGGGTCGCTCCGCGCGCTCGACGGGGCCGAACGCCGTGGGACGAGCGTCGGACGTTGTCTCTGTACGGTCACTCCGATGCTTGTCTCGTATGTCGTCCGCCTGCACACCGACCACGTCGGGGAGGAGGAATTCGCCGGCCAGGTTGAGGCCGTCGCGTCTGGTCGCAAGTGCGGCATTACGTCGCTGCACGACTTGATGGAGTTCGTCCAAGGGACCATCGAGAGCGAGACCTCCGTCATCCGCGAAGCCCACGCCGAATGCACGAGGGGTGATCTGGCGTGACCTGGGCGTTCACGCACACCCACCGACCGACCGAGCGGCCCAAGAGGCCGAAGCGGCACCCCTGGCTGATCTGGTTCGACGCCCTCGTGTCCTTGCTCATGATCACGGTCGTGGTGACCCTGGTCACTCATCTCGACGTCGCCGGCGCCTCGTCGCATGCCTCCATCACCATCACCGTTCTCTGGCTCGCCTTCATCGCCTCCTTGTGGCTGTCGGGTGTCTACAGCCGTTCACACCGCAATACGGCCCAGACGGTCCTGCGGATTTGGAAGGTGACGGTCGTCGTTGCCGCGGCCATCCTGATCGTCGAGGCGCTCGTGGGCCCCTGGCTCCGCGATCGGGTCCCGCCCTTGAGCGTCGTGTTCGCGCTGACGACCTGCGCGGTGACCATGTCCGCCTGCCGCGTGGCCGTCGCCTTGCGCCAGCGCGACCAAGGGACTGCAGGCGCCCGCGTGATCGTGGTCGGCAGCGGGACGGTGGCCAAGGACGTGGTGAGTCGCCTGGAGCGGATCGCGGGCGTGGAGGTCATGGGCCTGGTCGACGACGGACCGTGCGACCCGGCCGTCATCGGGTCGGTCCGGCAGCTGCCCGAACTGTGCCAAACGCTCAAGGTCCAACGGGTCATCGTTGCGTTCACCAACACAGGCGTGGAGCAACTGCTGCCGAGTCTGCGCGCCCTGCCGAACTCGGTGGCGGTCGACGTCGTGCCGCGCTACTTCGAATTGGTCGGATGGGGCGCACGCCTCGAGGATTTCGCCGGCATGTCGCTGGTGACCCTCAGTCAGGGATGCGACCCCGTGCACCGCGACCGCATCAAGCGGGCCTTCGATGTCGCCGCTGCTTCGGTCGCCTTGGTCCTCGTGTCCCCGATCATCGCGGGTGCGGCCCTGTTGATCCTCTGCACCAGCGGCCGGCCGATCTTCTTCCGCCAGGACCGTCTGGGTCGCGGCCGCCGCCCCTTCCGCATCTTCAAGCTGCGCACGCTCAAGGAGCCCGACGAGGCGGATGACGCGGTGCCCCAGACGGCGATGCTGCACTCGGACATGGTCGCCGGGCGCGTCACTCCGCTGGGCCAGTTCCTGCGTCGTACCGGGATCGACGAGCTCCCGCAGCTCTTCAACGTGCTGGCCGGTGACATGTCCGTCGTCGGCCCTCGTCCCTTCATCCCCGAAGAGTGCTTGACCCTGACGGGGCAAGGAGAGCGCCGCTTCGACGTGGCACCGGGCATGACCGGTCTGTGGCAGGTCAGTGGCCAACATGACCTGAGCCTCGAGGAGCTGGTCCGGTTGGACACCTACTACGTCGACACGTGGCGGTTCACGACAGACCTGCGAATCATGGCGCTCACGCCCACCCGGTTGTTCCGGGGTGGGGGAGACGGCATCGCGAAGCTGGCGCTGGTGCCGCCCGAGGTCCTTCAACGCCCGGCAGACCAGACGCCGGCACCCACGCCCGCACCGGCCTCGTTGGCGCAGATGAAGGCAAGGTCGACTCAGGCCCCCGCGTACGAACCTTCACCCTCGCTCGAGCCATCACCCTCGTGACCCGAGAGTTGCAGCATCCTGCACAGGTGCGGGATCTGCGTCGACCATCGAGCCAGCTGCACCGCGCGCGCCTCGTCGGTCATGCCCACCAACGCCTCGATCTCATCGCGGGCCAGCCTGATCCCCTCCGCGATGGACTGGGTGTCGTTGCGGACGTGCACCGCGTAGGGGAACATCTCGCGACCGAGGGGCCAGTCCGTCACGATGAGGGGCCGGCGGGCGTAGACCGCCTCGTAGGCCGCTCGCATGATGGAGCTCGGTTCTGTCGTCAGCGTCATGATGACGTCGGCGTCGAGCACAGCGCGCTCGTATTCCTCGCTCGCCAGGAACCCGGTGAAGGTCACGTTCGGCGGGGCCTGGTCGCGCAGCCCGGGAACGCGCTCGACATGCCCCGTGACGAAGAAGGCGCAGTCGGGCACAAGTCCGGCGGCGCGGATCATCTCCTCGAACGGCTCGTCAGGCACGAGCCGGCCCACGCAGAGAAAGCGAAGTTGCCCCTTCCGCGGTTCGGAGCGGGCTGGAGCGTCGAGCCCGGGCGCCTCGTGCAGCTCGACGGCTGCGCCGCCCCACGCTCGAACCTGTTCGACCCAGGGTTCCGACGCGACGATGCACCCGTCGACGTGACGAACCAGCCATCGGTTGACGGCTTGGAGCCGGGCCGACACCGAATCGCCCTGCGCGCCAAAGGCGCCCGGATGGCTGTCGAGCGCGACCGGGCTGCCAATGAGCCGCCCGAGGGCCAGAGTCACGAGGCCGGCCACCACCGGCGGATTCGTCACGATGAGACTGCGAGGCCGTCGGCGCAGGACGTAGAGCACGGTATCGACGGTGCACAGCATGTAGCGGATGATGGGATGCGGCCGCCATGCTGCTTCCGGGGGAAATAGGCAATGAGCCTCCCCTCCGAGGGCTTGGGCGATCTCGCGGGAGCGGCCACTGACAGCGCCCCACGCAATGAACGCGACGGGGGGCCGGTCTCTCTTCCGACGGTGTCGGTCGTCGTTGCCTCGCGGAACCGCCGTCACCTGCTTCGTCGGTTCGTCAGCGCCGTGGCCGAGGATGCTGCCACGACCGAAGTGCTCGTCGTGATCGACGGTGACGTCGACGGCTCGTACCGCGCGACGTCGAAGAGCTGAGGCAGGCGTACCCGAAGGTTCGACCCATCGCGACCGAGGGGGTCGGGCAGATGGCTGCCCTGCAGGTGGGCGTGGAGGCCTGCGTGGGGGACGTCGTGTTGCTCATGGACGATGACGTCATTGCCGGCCCCGGTCTCGTGTCAGCCCACGCCCGGCACCACGCCGGCACCCACGGGCTGGTCGTGGTTGGGTTCATGCCCGTTCGCCTTGACGAGGGTAGTTCGTCGACGAGCCGACTGTACGCGACCGAGTACGACGAGCATTGCCGGCGGCTCGAGTCGGGGGAGCTGACTGTGCTCGACGGACTATGGCTCGGCAACGTGTCGGTGCGTCGCGACGAGGTGCTGCGCGTCGGGGTGCCATCGGAGCGCTTCAGCGTGCGCTGGCATGCCGACACTGACTTCGGCTTGCGCCTGCGCGACGCCGGAGAACGCGGCATCTTCGACCGCCGGCTCGTGGCGGAGCACCTGAACATGCAATCGACGGCCTCGTTCCTCGCGAGCGCGCACGAGCGGGGTGAGGGAGCCTGGCTTCTCGAGACACAGCATGCCGATGCGGCCGCCACGGTCCGTCCGGCGCCGGTGCTCGACGGGCTCTCGGGTCCGTTCCGCGTCGTTGTCTCGCTCCTCGGCCGAGAAGGGTGTTCCGGATGGAGCAGCAGGGCGCTGATGGGCCTGGCCGCGGCGGCCGACCGCCTGCACCAAGGACGTGTGTCCGTCCGGCTGGCCCAGCTGGCTCGACGGATCAAGGCCACGTGTGGGTATCGATGCGCAGCTCGAAAGCACCGCTCGCACGACGCGGACGGAGGGGGAGCGGTGGGCCCTGAGCCGGCGGCGGCCTACGCCTCGTCGAGCACGAAGTCGGGGACGTGAGCGCTCGGCGTCACGCCTTGCGCGCTCGCCTGGGAGAGGAGGTCGAGCGTGATCTCCTCGGGGTTGGCGACGGTGGCCAACCCACGCCCGGCGAGCTCTGCCGCCACCTCGAACTGGTGGTCGTCGACGTGCTCCCGTCGGCTCGCCCGCCGGGGGACGAGCAGCGGGCAGTGGCCCGCCTCCATCGCTTGCAGCGCGGTGCCCACGCCACCATGGGCGATCACGAGGTCGGCCGAGCGCATGGCGGCGGAGAGGTCCTCCCGCGACATCTGGTCGTGAGCACGCACACCTGGAACGTCCAAGGCGGTCGGGCCGATCTGCCACAGGACCTCGGCCGACTGCGGCAGGACGGCGCGCAGGGCGGTCACCAACCGGGGGAACGGGTAGCGGCTCGTGCCGAGCGATACCACCACTCTGTTGATGTCACGCGGAGCGCGGCGTTCGGGGTCGAAGGCGTCGAAGACCGAGCCGCGGTATTGCCAGGACCGCCGGCCCGCCGTCCACGAGCGCGACTGGCCGTAGCAATGGACCCCGGGGATGTGTTCGAGGATGCGGGCCGACAGCGAGGGCCCGGTGATGCGGGCGGCGCTCTCGATGTAATGGCAGGCGATCCCGTAGTACCGGGCCACCGTCAAGAAGGGCACCGCCACGATCGAGCCGGTCGAGATGACCCGGTCCCAGTGGCGGCCGCTCAGCACGCGGCGCGCCACGACGCCGTCATGGAGGACCCTGACGAGGTCCTTGGGCTGGCATCGCTCCACGAAGATCCGCTCTTCGGAGCCGAGGGCTGAGCGGGTCTGCGCCGTGTCCCAGGTCACCCAGGTCGATTCTTCGGGCTGCACGCCGAGACGGCTCCGCAGGAGGTGGAGCTCGTCGAAGTGGCCTCCGGCGCTGGCCACCAGGAGGGTCGGCATCCAGCAGTTATGCCAGGTGGACATCCCTCCTGCGTCCAATTGCTGTGAAATAGCTGAGAACGACGCACGTGGGACGGGCACTGTGCAAGGTGATGGCATGGACAGCACCGAGAAGCGCCTGTGACGACCGCCATCGTCCATGACTTCCTCACCCAGCGCGGCGGGGCCGAGCGGGTCGTCCTCCACATCGCGGGCCTGGTTGAGGACCCGGTGATCGTCACGTCCACCTATGCACCGAGCTCCACGTTCCCCGAGTTCCGCCGGCTGCCGGTCTGGGCCGACCAGATCGTGTCCGACGCCGATGCAGCGAAGTTCCGCCGGCGCGCCTTCTCGTACGGCAAGTCGTTCCGGGAGAAGGACCTCTCTTTCGCCGACGAGGTGATCATCTCCACATCGACCTTCGCGCACCACGTCAGGTCCGACGACGCATTGGTCTACTGGTACACGCCCCCGCGGTTCCTCTACGACCCGGCCGCCTACTTCTCCCACCGGGCTGTGGCGAAGTCTTTCGAGCTCGCGACGACCCCCTTGCGCCACCGCGACCGCAAGGCGGCGGTCGCACACCGCAGGCACCTGGCCGTCTCTGCTCGGACCGCCAAGCGCCTGCGAGTGGCCTACGGCATCGAGGCGGAGGTGCTCTACCCGCCCTTTGACTCCTCTCGGTTCGCGGGCTCGGTCGGCGCCCACTCGGGATCACCGAGCGCCCTCGTCGTCTCGCGGCTCCTCCCGTACAAACGGGTCGACATCGCGATTCGGGCCTGCGCGCTGGCCGGCATCCCTCTCACGATCATCGGTCGTGGACCCGACGAGGAGCGCCTGCGCTCGATCGCCCCCGAGCTGGTGACCTTCGCCGGCAGCGTCACCGACGACGAGCTGATCGACGCCTACGACAAGCACAGCATGGTCCTGGTCCCGGGGATCGAGGACTTCGGCTACATCCCCCTCGAGGCGGCATCGCGTGGACGGCCCGTCGTGGCGGCGCGAGAAGGCGGGCCCGCAGAGACCGTGGTTGACGGGACGACGGGCATCCTCGTGGCGGGGGCGGATCCGAGGGCATGGGCCGACGCACTCCTCCTGGCGAACGAGGCGGAGTGGAGCGTCAATGCCATGCGGCGATCCGTGGTGCCCTTCGAGGCGCACCACTTCGACGACGGCGTGCTCCGCGGTTTGCGGGTCGGCGCCGAGGAGCAGCACACCGTGGCCGGCCTCGGCTTGGCCCAGGCCTCGTGAGCTGAGGAGCGGGCCTCAGTCCTGCAGAGTGCCGACGAAGTCGAGGAACTTCCTCGACGGCTCGACGCCGAGGTCGGCCAGCATCCGCTCGCAACGTCCGACGGCGGCGCGCACCCGGCTGCGGTTGCCCGCGTCGAGGTGCAGCGTCGCCAGCTGGATGTAGTAGCGCTCCTCGTAGGGGTCGGCCTCGATGAGGTCCTCGAGCAGGCTCAACGCCTCCTGCGTGTTCCCCGAGTCCAGCGCGTGCGCCAGCATCAGGTCGAGGAGCTGCAAGCGGAGCTGGGCGAGCGCCTCGCGAGGGCCGGTCGCCCAGTCGGCGTACCGGTCAGACGGGAGCAGCTCGCCGCCATAGAGCCGGATCGCCTCACGTGCGAGGGTGTGGCGAGCGTCGCATCCCTGGCGCTCCTTGAAGGCCAGCCCGGCGGCGTCCTCGAAGACGGACACGTCAGTGACGACGCCGTCCTCCAAGCAGATGAAGTTGTCGTAGCGACGCAGCAGGTCGCCACTGGACGACTTGATGCGCCACAAGATGTTGCGGAGCCGTCGCGTCCCCACGCCCGGCTCGGCGCCGGGCCAGAGGAGCTCGGCCAGCTCGTCGACGGAGATGCGGCCGAACAGCGCCACTACCTTCAGCGCCTGGGCGGCATGCCCGAGCGGAACCGCGGTCGCCATGCCGTTGCGCAGCACTGAGAACTGGCCCAGCAGCCGGATCTCGTGCGGCGGCACGATGCCTGGTGCCAGCGGCACGATCGGTGCCACTGTCGGACGCTCCATCGTGGGCAGCGGCTGATGTCCGTTCTGGAGCTGCAGGGCCGGAGCTGTGTCGTGGGCGGCGACCGCATGGGCCGAAGCGCTGGTGTTCGGACGCTGGAACCAAGAGTCCAGTCGCGCAGCAGCCAGCTGCCTCCAGCCGTGCGCGCCGCAACGTTCGAACTCGCTGACGGCTTGGGTCAGGTTGAACCGGGCCACTTCCTCCGAGCCCAGCTGATGCTGCATCAGGGCCGACGTCAACTTCATCTGGGCAGTGAGGATCGGGTCCTCGGAGGGTCCGGCGAGGAGCGCGGTGTCGAGACGGCGCAGCGACGCGGCCGGGTCGGATCCGCACAGGGCGTCGGTCCATGCCGCCAGGTGATCGACGTCGTCTCCCTCGACCGCGAAGGAGGCCATGGAGCCAGCCGGTGTGGGCATCTCGAGCTCGGCGAAGCGAACGAGCTGCAAGAAGGTGGGGAAGAAGGGCCAGTCGACGTAGGTCTGGGCCCCGTCGCGGGTGACGGTCTCGTCCTCCATCGTGCGCAACCAGGCGCGGGCGCGATCGGCGTGGCCTCGCTGCAACTCGCAGTGAGCGAGTGCCGCCAGCACCTGCAGCCGAGGGGAGCGGGTCATGGCAGGCTCGAGTGCGAAGAACCGGGATGCTGTTTGGAAGGCCCTGGTGGCATCGCCGGCGATGGCTTGGGCCCACGTGGACCAGCCGAGGGCACGGGCAAGCAGCGGGCGGTCCTGCAGCCCGTCGAAGCGGGCCACGGCGTCGTCGGCAGCAGAGAGGGCTTCGGCCACGCGGCCCGACGACAGCAACTCCTTGGCTCGGACCATCGTCACGGCGCCGCCCAGCAGCGCCCGCTGTGCCGAGGCCGCCGGATCGTCCATGTAGCCGAACCACCGGCGCACCAGGACCGGAGGCCCGCTCTGGACGACGGCGCTTCCGATCACGTAGGCGAGCTGCGGGGAACCGGCGAAAGGCAACGAAGAGTTGAGCAGGCGCACGAGGCTGTCCTGTCCGCCCGTGACGGTGCCCTCGCGGGGCGTGCGCAGCATCGCCAACGAGTGTGCGGTCACCAGCGGCCAGGTCGCGTTCGGCGGAAGGATCCGGACCGGCCACCAGTACCGCCTGACGAGCGTGGCGGACCGCCTCGTCCATCTGGTCCATGAAGGCTGCGCTGGCCGCCGCGTCAGCCCACATGACGATGGCGTCGTCGGGCGAGTCAGCCGAGCTGGCTTCGGCGCCGGCCGCCATCTGCGCGGCTGACTGCGGTGCACCCTCGGTGGCGAAGGCGATCCTCCCGGCGCGGTACGTGGCGTGACCCACGATGGACGCCGAGGAGTTCACGGGGGTGACCCGGCGGAGGCATTCCATGGCCCGGTCGGGGCGGCCGGCGGCATGCAAGAGCGACGCGGCGCGGATGAGGTGGCGCGCCGCGTGCTCAGGATCCTGGGCGAAGCGAGCTCCGAGTACCTCGAACCGGGCGGCGGCGTCTGTCTCGCCTCGTTCGAGGGCGTGCTGGGAGGCCCGCTGGCACATGGTGGCGACGTCGTCGTCGCGTTGGGTCGTCGAGAGGGCCGCCTGGAGGGCCGCTCGCTCGATGTATCCAGCCTTGGCGTAGGCGTGGGCAACGGCTCGCCGCGCGCTCACCTTGAGGTGCGACGTCGACTGCTGAAAGGCGGCGGCGCGGGTAAGGGGGTGGGTGAACTCGACGCGGTCGCCGAGAATGGAGATGGCCTTCATCTCGAGGACGGGAGCGAGTGCCTCGAGCCCGAGGTCCGCCTGCGCCAGCGCGTCTTGCAGCAGGGGAAGGGACATCAGCGCGGTTGCGGCGATCGTGGTCGCAGTCGCGGCATCCCCATCGAGGTCCTCGACCCACTGCCCGTACGCTTCGACCAGTTCGGGCCCGATCGGCACGGGATCGGGGAACGGGACCAACCCGTGCAGCTGCTCGTCGGAGAGGTACGAGCAAGCCGAGAGCATCGCGGCGGGGTTGCCGCCCGTGGCGCGCCAGAGCTCCGCTAGCACCGAGGCCTCCGGTGCGGCCCCGATGCGCCGGGTCAGGTATTCGGCGGACTGGTCGACGGTCAGGGGACGCAACCGGTGCGTTGGGAACGAAGTCTGGAAGGACAAGGTGGAGCCGTCGGGGTCGTCACGCCATGTGACGATGAAGATTGCGGTGGCGCCGAGCTCGGGGTCGAGCACTGCGCTGGCGACGAGGTCGGCCAAGGGCTGCTGCGCCTGCGGAACAGTTCTCGAGGACGAGCAGCACCGGTGCGCCTGTGCGGCGGCCGGTGGCACGGATGGCGTTGGCGACCGACCGGCGCAGCTGATCACTCTTGGCGTCCTGGCCCTTGGACTTGCGGAACTCGGGCTCGAGGGCGTCGGCACGCTCGAACGCCTGCGACCACACCGGGTCCGAATGATCGTCGTGGGCGTCGGCGGGGAGGTGGACGATCGTGAAACCCACCAGCCTGTGCGACGAGCGTCTCGACAAGGTGGCTCTTGCCCGAGCCGGGCAGCCCGTGGATCCCCGTCACCGCACAGCGCCCGTCGACCGCATCCTTGACCATCTTCTCGAGGTGGGCGCACTCGCGTCCGAGGCCCACGGGCAGGTTCATCGAGTTGACGGGCGAGCGGAGGAGAGGCGGCGAGGACGCCGGCGCCGCCCCGGTTCCAGGGTTCCCCGCCTTCCCGTTTCCTTCGGCAGGCCGCGCTGCACCGCCCTGCATCGGGATCGCGCCGATGTAGTCGATGTCCGCCGGGCGCTCTTGGGTGGCTTGCACGGTGGACGCGTGCAGGTCAGCCGGGTCGCTCGGAACAGATGCCTCGTGATTTAGTTGCTGCTTCACCCGCCACCATCACCTGGGTACATGCCGACAACCGGTCCTCGAACGTCTATTCAATCGCCGCAGGCCGACAACCAGCACCTTGCCGAAGGATCCATCGCGCTGCGATGGATCCAGAAGATTCTGCACTCGCGATGCGACGCCGGCAGGCAGCGGGTCTGGGCGCTGGCTTCGTTCGCCCCCCTCCGTCGAACGCACTTCGTGTGCGTCATGGTGCCGTTCTCTTGTTGTCCGCCAGCGGACCCGCGCCGACATCTGCGAACGGTCCGCCTCAGGGTGCCCGCTGAATCGCCAAGCCTGCCTTCGTGCTGCGTATCCGCCTTTCGGGGCGAAGGTACCACACGGGTATCGATGTCAACCGCATGATAAGAGGGTCGCGACGCGAGTCCAGGCGGCTCCGTCGCCCTGCTGTGGTCAAGTAAACGCTTGGCCCCAGCGAAAGGTGTCGAGGGATGGACGGCTTTGTGTTTCCCTGGGCCGTTGTCCGATTCGTTGTCGCCCCGCAGCGCTGACTCGACACAAAGGGCTCTCTTCCGGCTGGCACCAGTGATATGTCGGCATCGCTCCGGCTCGAGGACACCGATTCCTCGCACCGAGCGTCAGGAATTGTGGATCCGTTGTGATCGCGGCTCGCTGTCGTGCCTCAAAGGCGCTGCGCCTCTGCGGTTTCGCAGACGAGGACCCTAGAGCCGACTCAGGGCTGACCCAGGGTCGGCTCAGGTCGAGTTGCTCATGTGTTGCTGCTGCGTGGAGAGAGCGCCGACACGCACCCCTGCAGGGCTCCCAACCCGCCCGGGCTGACCTGTGCCGGAGTTGCCGTGGAGGACCCACCCTGCTTCGAACGCTGGGGGGGCGACGTGGTCGTGGTTGACGGGGCGCCGGTGGTCGTGGTCGTCGCGGCCTGGTTGGTCGGCGGGCAGCTCGGCGTGGACGCGCCGGACGCCGGAGCGGCCGCTGCGGAACCGGTGATCGTGGTCGTTGTGGTGGCCGCGGTCGTGCTGGTGGTGGTGGTCGACGATGTCGGAGGCCGCGGTCGACGGCACCGTCGTACTCGCCGGCGTCGTGTTGTGCTGGTGGTGGTGGTGCTGGTCGTGGTGCCGCCGGTGGCGACCGGCGCTTCCGGCCGACGACCCTGACGGTGTGTTGAGGATGCTCACCGTCGTGCAGGCACCTGCGGTCTGCAGCGTGCTCGTGTCGTCGATCAGTCTCTCCAGCGCATGATTCTCGGCGGCCTCATCGGCCAGTAACGCGGCAGCGGCCCTCTGGAGCCCCGGTCCGCGTCCGCGAGATCGCCCTGGGCGGACGTCAGCTGCGGCGGATGCTGCCTGGACTCGATCCACCATGTCGGTTGCGGCAACCTTCGTGTACTGCTGCGCAGCCAAGCCGGTCTGGCTCTCTGTCGTGCTGCCACCGCCGGCCAGAGCGTTGGCGTCGTAGAGCCCGTTGTGGATGTATTCGGATACGGCGAAGGTCCCGAGTTGACGCTCGACTTGCTCGTAGTGGGCTTGTGCGGTCGCAACTCTCGTCTGCGCTTGGTACCACCTGGAGGGCCAGAGCGACTTGGGTGTTCTGCTGGCTGGCCACAGTCGTGGTGGCGTCCTGATAGGCGCGCAGATCGGACTGCACGTTTCCGTAGACGGTGAGCGCCAAGGAGGCCGCGATCACGCCCGGGATGCTGCCGCCCGAGGCCGCGATCGGCGGTTTCGTAGCACGGCTGGCCGGCGGCGAAGGGCGCACACCAAGCACTGCCGTCGACGTCCACCAGGAACTGTCCCGGTGGCGCCACGTTCCCGGCCCGGAGGGCCGCCGTGATGACCCACATGTTCGGTTGAAGGAGCGTCGCCACGGTCGCCGAGCAACCGGTCAGCCAGTCGGGGAACGCAGGGAACCCGCCGACCATGGACGTCACCGGCAAGCGGCGCACCCTGCACGTCCGTCGTCCGGCTCGTGTTGAACGGGTTGTATGCCGCCGTGTTGTTGGTCGAACCGCCTTCGGCGACCTGCCACTCGTCGAGGTCGGAGACGTTCGCTTTGGTGGCGGGTGCGCTCACCCCGGCGAGCACGCAGAGCTCCCAGCCCGGAGGCAGAGGGGTACCGACCACGGCCACAGCTCCCGCCGTTCCCGCGCCCGGCACGGCCGGCGAGATGACAGCGCACGCCGATGCCGCCACGGCGGCCAGAAGAAAACAGGCGCTGAAGAGGATGCGAGTCATCGGTGCTCGTTGTGGGGCGAGACCGGTGAGCCAAAACCTGGCAGTCATCGCCCTTGCCGCCTCGCTGGGTGAATTTCGTCCCCCAGTCTTACAGAGGCGGTGGGGGTGCTCCAGCCACACCTTCCAGAGCGGGCCCCGAGTGACAGGGGAAATGCAAGATTGTGAATTCGGTGTGACAGCAGCGCTCTCGGCGTGCCCGGAGCGGGACTCGAACCCGCACGCCCTTTCGGACAGCGGCTTTTGAGGCCGCCGCGTCTGCCATTCCGCCATCCGGGCTGGAACGCCCGAGCGTACAAGGCCCGATCTACCGTGGCGGGGTGGGCGACCCCTCGGCACTGACGCTGGCCGGCGTCGAGCTGGTGCGGGTCGACGTCCCTTTCCGCGCTCGGCGTCGGGACGGCAGCCGGGGTGCACCGGCTGCGGCCCTTGCTCTTCGTCCGCGTCGTCACCGACGAGGGAGAGGGGTGGGGCGAGTGCGCTGCGCTGGCCGGCGGCACCAGCGTCGACCCGGAACTCGCGGCCGTCGAGCGGATGGCCGCAGAGTTCGCCGTGCCGCGCCTCGAGAGGGCAGCCGCCGCCCGAGGTGGTCGGCTCCCCGCCGGCCCGGCGGTGCCACGGCTCTTCGGGAGCTCGCCGGTCGACCGGGTCCTGGCCGCCGCTTTCGAAATGGCGGTGGCCGACACCGAGCTGCGTGTGCAAGGCCGCTCGCTGGCCCAGTCGTTGGAGACGGGGAGCGGCTTCGAGACCATGGCGGTCGGCGCGGTGGTGGGCATCCCACCGGACCACGACACAGGCGTGCTCCGCGAGGAGGTCGACCGGGCCGTCGCCGCCGGCGCCGCCCGGGTCCGGCTGAAGATCGAGCCCGGCTGGGAGCTCGAGCCGGTGCGCATCGCGCGCGCGGCCCACCCGGACCTCGCGCTCCAGGTCGACGCCAACGGGTCGTACCGGGCCGAGGACGCCATCGAGCTCCTGAACCCCCTCGCCGACTTCGACGTGGTCTGCGTCGAGCAGCCCCTCCCGCCGGCCGACCTCGTCGCGCACGCGCTGTTGGCACCGAGGCTCCGCGTGCCGATCTGTCTCGACGAATCCCTGTCGTCCCCGCGGCGTGTGCGCGACGCGTTGCGCAACGGGTCGTGCGCCATCGCGTGCCTCAAGCCCGGACGCCTGGGCGGCATGCGCGCCACCCGGGCTGCGCACGCAGAGTGCGCGGCGGCGGGGGTGCCGGTGTTCGTCGGGGGTTTCTTCGAGGCAGGGCTGGGGCGGGCGGCGAACCTTGCCCTCGCCGCCCGTCTCGGCCAGGACGCGACGGGCCTGGTCGGTGACCTGGGCTCCCCGGCCGACTACCTCTCGGTCGACCCCTGCGGGTACCCACCCGTCGTGGAGGGCTGGGTCATGGTGCCTGCCGAGCCCGGCGTCGGGCGGTGGCCCGATACGGCGGTCCTCGACCGCCTCGGCGTGCGACGTCGCTGGTTTCCCGCCACCTACACTTGATCCTCCATGCATCGCGTCCTGCTGGAACGACGCATCCGAGACGTCCACGCCCGGTTGGTCCGGGCGCGTGAGGAGCTTGCCGTGCTCGAGGAACAGTTGGCTGTCGTGCAAGAGTCGGCTGACGAGGCACGCGTGCGCGCCCTGGTTTCGGAGACGCCATTGGCCACCCAGGAACACAACGAAGCGGCTCGCCATGCCGACGCGATGGTGCGGGCACGCGACGTGTTGCGCAAGACCGTGGCCGATCTCGAATGCCGACAGGACGAGCTCCTCGCGGCCGTCTCGACCGGGAAGTAACGCCGTGACTCCAGCGAAGCAGGCCGCCGCCGGCAACCGGGCGGCGAAGCAGGGTGACCGCGCCGAGCCACTGGCCAGCGTGGTGATCGCCGAAGACGAAGCGATCGTCCGGCTCGATCTGAAGGAGATCCTCCTCTCGGCCGGCTACGACGTGGTGGGTGAGACCGGCCGGGGCGACGAGGCGGTGCAGCTGGTCGAGGAGCACCAGCCCGACCTCGCCATCCTCGACGTGAAGATGCCCGGCATGGACGGCATCCGGGCCGCCAGGGAGATCACGTCGCGTCATCAGGTCGCCGTGCTGCTGCTCACCGCCTTCAGCCAGCGCGACCTCATCGAGGAGGCGCGGGACGCCGGGGTTGCCGCCTATCTGGTCAAGCCTTTCCAGCCCCGCGAGCTGCTGCCCGCCATCGCCGACGTCCTGGCCCGGGCGCGTCAGATCTGGGCGATCGAGGCCGAGCAGTCCGCCGACGGGGCCGAGGACAAGATCGCCACCCGCAGGATCGTCGACGAGGCCAAGCAGATCCTGATGGACCGCGACGGCCTGCCGGAGAACGAGGCCTTCGGCTTCATCCAGCGCACCGCCATGCAGACCCGGGCCCGCATGCGCGATGTGGCGCAGCAGGTTGTCGACGGCAGCCTGAACCCCTAGGCCGGCGCGCCGGGCGCGGCCGTCACGCCGACCCCGTAGTGTCGACATGATGGCCTCAGGACAGGAGGGGCGAACCGGCCCACTGCTGCTGCTCGATGGCATGTCGCTCGCCTTCCGGGCCTATTTCGCCCTCCCCGACACGCTGGCAACCTCCACGGGCGTCGTGACCAACGCCGTGCACGGCTTCACGTCCATGCTCGTCTACCTGGTCCGCGAGCAGAAGCCCTCGGCCCTCGCCGTGGCCTTCGACGCCCCCGGGGCGACGTTCCGCGACGAGATCCTCGAGGACTACAAGGCCGGGCGGGCCGAGACGCCCTGGCTTCTGCCGCCGCAGTTCGACATGATCCGCGACGTCATGGCCGCGCTGGCCATCCCGGTCGTCGAGGCCGCCGGCTTCGAGGCCGACGATGTCATCGCCACGCTGGCGACCGAGGCGGTGGCGCGCCAGTGCGAGGTCGTGATCGTGACCGGCGACCGCGACAGCTTCCAGCTCGTCGAGGACCCCTATGTGCGGGTGCTGTACAACAAGCGGGGGGTGAGCGACTACACGCTCTACGACGAGGCGGGCATCTTCGAGCGCACCGGCGTTCCTCCGTCGCAGTACGTGCTGCTGGCCTCGCTGCGCGGCGACCCGTCCGACAACCTCCCCGGGGTCCCGGGCGTGGGGGAGAAGACAGCGGCCAAGTTGCTGACCAAGTACGGCGACCTCGACGGCGTCTTCTCCCACCTCGACGAGCAGACGCCGAAGCTGCGCGAGAACCTGGCCGCCAACGAGGGCCTGGCCCGCTCGAACGCCCGCATCATCCCGCTCGTACGCGACGTGCCGCTCGATGTCGACGTGTCGGAGCTGACCCTCGGCGGCTGGGACCGCGCCGGTGCCGAGGCCACGTTCGACCGCTACGAGATGAAGACGGTGTGGCACCGGATCGAGGAGCTGCTCGACGCCGGCGCGCTGGGCCAGCCGGCGGAGGGGTCCGCGCCGTCGGCCGCGGCCACCGCCCCGGCCCGGGGCCCGGCCGACCCCGCGGCCGCACCCCCTCTTGCCCTGGAGATCCGAGACGTCGCACTGCCGGTGACGGCGGGCGAGGCCACCAAGCAATTGGGCGAGCTCGGCACGGGCCGCCTGGCCGTCGCGGCGCGCTGGAACGGCATGCCGGGACGCAGCGAGCTGCTCGGCCTGCTCGTGTTGGCCGCCGACGGCGAGGCGGCCGGCCTGGGCGTCATGGTGCCCGGCGACCTGCTCGGCGACGGCGTCGGTGGCCAAGAAGCTGAACGCCATGCTGGCGCAGCCGGTCGTGGGCCACGACGTCAAGGAGGTCATGCGCTCGCTCCTGCCCCTCGGCATCGACCTCACCGGCCTCGAGATGGACACCGGCGTCGCGGCCTACCTGCTCGACGCGTCGACGGGCGAGTACGAGCTGGAGCAACTGCGCGAGCAGAGCGGCCAGCTCTCGCTCGACATCGCCGAGCCCGGGGAGACCGCGCGCGACCTGGCCCAGGAGGCGGCGGGCGAGGCGGCGGACGTGGTGGCCATGGAGGCGGGGTTCCGCCGCCGCCTCGTGACCGAGGACATGGGCATGCTCCACGACGACATCGAGACGCCGCTCGTCCGGGTGCTGGCCAAGATGGAGGTGGCCGGGATCGGCGTCGACCGCGCCGAGCTGCAGTCGATCGCGGACTCGCTGAAGGAGTCGGCGGCCACCCTCCAAGAGGAGGTCCAGACTCTGGCGGGGCACGAGTTCAACGTGAACTCGACGCCGCAGCTGCGCACCGTGCTCTACGAGGAGCTCGGCCTCACCCCGGGCAAGAAGACGAAGACCGGCTTCTCGACCGACGCCCAGACGCTCGAGAGCCTGCGCGACGCCCACCCGATCGTCGCTGCGCTGCTGAACTACCGCGAGGTGGAGAAGCTCCGGTCCACCTACGGCGAGAGCCTGCTGGCCGAGGTGCGCGCGGACGGTCGGATCCACGCCTCGTTCGGACAGACCGTGGCGCGCACCGGGCGCATCTCCTCGGACCGGCCCAACCTGCACAACATCCCGGTGCGGACGGAGCTGGGCAAGCAGTTCCGGCGCGCCTTCGTGCCGGCGGCGGGGTCCACGTTCTTGGTGGCCGACTACGACCAGGTCGAGCTGCGCTGCATCGCACACCTCTCCGAGGACCCGGGCCTGATCGACGCGCTGACCTCGGGGGCCGACGTCCACCGCACCGTGGCGGCCGCGGTGTACGGCATCCCGATCGAGGAGGTCACCCACACCCAACGTGAGTTCTGCAAGATGGTCTCCTACGGGCTCGCCTACGGCATGGAGGCCTACGGGCTGAGCCAGCGTCTGGGCATCCCCGTCGAGGAGGCGGCCACCATCATGGAGAGCTACTTCGGCGCCTTCCCCTTGGTGAAGCAGTACATGGACGCCACGGTGGCCGAGGCGAAGATCCGCGGCGCCACGCGCACGATGTTCGGCCGCATCCGCCCGTTGCCCGACCTGCACGCCTCGAACTACCGCATACGCCAGGCGGCCGAGCGCCAGGCGATGAACGCGGGGATCCAGGGCCTGGCCGCCGATATCTTCAAGATCGCCCTGGTGCGCCTCGACCGCGACCTCGAGGAGACCAAGCTGGCGAGCCGCCTGGTGCTCCAGGTGCACGACGAGGTGATCGTCGAGGTGTTGCCGGGCGAGGAGGAAGAGGTGCGCCGCCTCACCGAGTCCGCCCTGACGGGCGCGGCCGACCTCAAGGTCCCCCTCACCATCTCCATGGCCACAGGACCGAGCTGGGCGGCCGCCAAGGGCTGAGCGGCCTCGCCGACGCAGGAGGCCGGGCCGAGGACGGGTCGAGCGCGGGGGAGAGCCGCGCTGAGCAGCTGATATCGTAGAACCCCTGCCCGCCGGCCCGGCGGTGGCAGACCACATCCAACGACCCGACCCCGGCGCGGTCCTGTGGTTGCAGGTCGCAACCCAGAAGGGAGCTTCACCATGGCTGACGCAGCCTCTTCCCCTTCCGCCACGTCCCTCCTCTCGCCCGAGGCGATGGGCAGCTTCGACGCCGAGGGCAACTACACGCCGCGCACCATCGTCGACGACGACCTCGGAGACGCCGATCTCGAGAAGGCGATGGGTGACTCCATCATCGAGTTCGACGACGGCGACGTGATCGAAGGCACGGTGGTCAAGATCGACCGCGACGAGGTGCTGCTCGACATCGGCTTCAAGTCCGAGGGCGTGATCCCCGCCCGCGAGCTCTCCATCCGCAACGACGTCGATCCCAACGAGATCGTCAAGTTGGGCGACCACGTCGAGGCCCTCGTGCTCCAGAAGGAGGACAAGGAGGGCCGCCTCGTCCTCTCCAAGAAGCGGGCGCAGTACGAGCGGGCCTGGACGACGATCGAGGAGAAGAAGAACAAGGGCGAAATGGTCTCGGGACCGGTGATCGAGGTCGTGAAGGGCGGCCTGATCGTCGACATCGGCCTGCGCGGCTTCCTGCCCGCCTCGCTGGTCGAGCTGCGCCGGGTGCGCGAGCTGCAGCCGTATGTGGGCAAGGAGATCGAGGCAAAGATCATCGAGCTCGACCGCAACCGCAACAACGTGGTCTTGTCGCGGCGGGCGTGGCTCGAGGAGGCGCAGAAGGAACAGCGCGGCGACTTCCTCCAGAACCTCAAGCCGGGCGAGCGCCGCAAGGGCGTGGTGTCCTCCGTCGTCAACTTCGGCGCCTTCGTGGACCTCGGTGGCATGGACGGTCTCGTGCACGTCTCCGAGCTCTCCTGGAAGCACGTCGACCACCCCTCTTCGGTGGTGTCCGTCGGCGACGAGATCGAGGTCGAGGTGCTCGACGTCGACCTCGACAAGGAGCGCATCTCCTTGTCGTTGAAGGCGACGCAGTCCGACCCGTGGCAGGAGTTCGCCGACAGCCACTCCGTGGGCCAGCTGGTCTACGGCCGCATCACCAAGCTGGTGCCCTTCGGCGCCTTCGTCCAGGTGGGCGACGGGATCGAGGGCCTGGTCCACATCAGCGAGATGGCCGTGCACCACGTGGACCTGCCCGAGCAGGTGGTGACCCCGGGCGAGGAGCTCTGGGTCAAGATCATCGACATCGACCTGCAGCGGCGACGGATCTCGTTGTCGATCAAGCAGGCGGCCGAGGGTGGCGAAGTCTCCGAGGAGTACCGCGAGGCCTTCGGCGAGCACGCCTACGACGAGCAGGGCAACTACATCGGCTACGACTACGCCGAGGGCGAGTTCACCCCCGAGACCGAGGCGCAGGCGGCGTGGGCCGACTTCGCCGCCGAGGCCGGCACGCAGGTGCACCAACCCGAGGACGGCGAGGTGGCCGAGGGTGGTGAGGTGTCCGACGGCGCTGCGCCCGGAGGCGAGCCTGCTGCCGCTGCCGCAGAAGCCGCCGCTCCAGCCGAAGCCGCCGCTCCAGCGGAAGCCGCCGCTCCAGCCGAGGCCGCCCCCGCGGTCGACGCTGCGCCGGCCGGCGAGTAGCAGCAGGCGACGTCGTCACCGAGATCGGGAGAGCGCATGGACGAGCAACGGGCAGCGCAGCTGCTCAAAGACGAGCGGGCACGGGTCGAGGGGCTGCTCCGCGACCTGACGACGGCACGCGCCGAGGAGGTTGGCACCCTCGCTGATCGGGGCGACATCGCCGACCCGGCCGAGCCCCTGACCGACATGGAGGGCGACGACGCCATCACCGAAGGTCTCCGAGAGCGCTTGGCTGCGATCGAGCGTGCGGAGGCCCGCCTGTCCGCCGGGACCTACGGGCGCTCGGTGCGCAGCGGCGTACCCATCCCCGAGGAACGGCTCGAGGCCGATCCCGCAGCCGAGCTCACGTTGGAGGAGCAGGCAGGGGCGGACTTCACCGCGGACGCAACCGTCGCAGGGGACACCCTGGAGGAAGAGGAAGCAGACGAAGAAGCACTGTCGGGGGAGTGACGCTCGTCCGCCGGTAGTGCCGCCCGGTTTCAACAGCCGGGCAATTCGGCGCAACTCAGCGGAGGACGGCGCCTCCGTCCACGCTGAAGACTTGCCCGTTGATCCAGGACCCGTCATCTGACGCCAAGAACGCGACCATGGCTGCGATGTCCTCGGGCACGCCCAGGCGCGGGCTCCGGGTGACTCCGAGTGCGTAGTCACGGAACTCGGGGCTGAGCGACGATCGCACGTCCTCGGTGAGCACCAGGCCGGGAGCAACCGCGTTGGCGCGGACACCCTCCTTGCCCCAACGTGAGGCGATATGGCGCGCCAGCGCGCAGATGGCGCTCTTGGCCATGGCGTAGGCGGGCCGCTCGGGCTCACCGATGAACGCGGCCGCCGAGCTGGTGAAGACGAGAGCTCCACCACCGCGCTCGAGCAGCGGCGGAATGGCGTGCCGGGCGCACAAGAGGTGCCCACGGGCGTTGACCTCCAAGGTCCGGTCCACCACCTCGATCGGGATGCTCACCACGTCACTGTCACGTCCAACGACGTGGGGGGACAGATCGGCGGCGTTGATGTGCACGATGTCGAACCCACCGTGAACCTCGAGGGCCGACGCGAAGAGGGATTGGACCGATGCCTCGTCACTGATGTCGACCGTGACGGCGGTCGCCGTTCCGCCCCGGCGCGTAATCTCCGCCGCCACCGCGTTCGCTGCGGCGCCGTCGAGATCACCGACCACGACGGCGGCACCCTCTTCGGCGAGCCGGATACTGCTGGCCGAACCGATGCCGCCCGCCCCCCCGGCCATGACGGCAACCTTGCCTTCGAGGCCTCTCATATCGCGGCCATGGTAGCCAGGCGATGCGCCGGTTCGACGGGGCAGTATCTCGCCGATGTGCCGAACTCAACCTGGCCCGAGCGCGCCGCCGAGCGCCTCGGTGAGCACGGCGGCGAAGCGCTCGGCTGAAGCCGGCGCCGTCGTCATGAACAGCACGGGATCGAGCAGCTCCAGCTCGAGCAGCGCCGGCCTGCCGTCGTCGTCACGCACCAGGTCGACCCGGGCGTAGGTGGTCGGGCCGAGGAGCGACTCGGCTGCGGCGACGGCGCGGCGGCCGAGGTCGAGCTGGTCGGGTGCCGCCGACGCCGCGGTGACCACCTGGTTGTCGATCAGGCTCGGCCCGGGGGCGACACCGCGCCGGATCATCGGCTGCTTGTGGATGGCGTGACTGTACGCACCACCCAAGAAGATGAGCCCGGTCTCGCCTTCTTGGTCGACCGACGCCTGATACGGCTGCACCATCGCGGTGGCGCCGCCACCCGTCAGCGCCGCGATATGGGCGCGTGCGGCCTCGTGCTCGTCGGGCCGGTAGCGAGCCGTCTGAAAGCCGCCTCCCGAGACCGCGGGCTTCACGACGACCTCGCCCTCGAGGTCGAGGCGCGCAGCGCCGGCACCGGCGTCGTCGCCTCGCGCCGGAACCTCGACCCACTGCGTCGCCACGATGGGCACGCCGGCCGACGCCAGGGTGCGCAGGTAGCGCTTGTCGAGGTTCCAGCGCAGTGTGGCCGGGCTGTTCACCACGGGGACGCCGAGAGACTCGACGTGGTCGATCCAGCGGAGGAACTCGTCGACGTGGTGGATGTTGTCCCAGGCGCCGTTGGCCACGACGAGGCCGAAGCTGGACCAGTCCACCGCCGGGTCGCTCCAGACGACGGCCGAGGGCTCGAGCCCGGCGGTCGACAGGGCGGCGCGCTGCAAAGGCCAGTCGTCGTGCAGGTTCGGGAACGCCGGGGGAGCGGTGCAGGCGACGCGGGGCCGGCCCGTGCCGGCCCGGGCGGGTGGGCTCAACTCCCGATGGGGAAGTGGCAGGCCACCTGGTGGCCGGGCGCCAGCTCGCGGATCTCGGGGACCTCTTCGGCGCAGCGGGTCTCGGCCCGGGGGCAGCGCGTGCGGAAGCGGCAGCCCGACGGCGGGTGGATCGGGCTCGGTGGCTCACCGCTCATCGGGACCGAGGTGCGGGTCGACTCGGGGTCGGGCTCGACCGCGGAGGCCAGCAGGGCCGCGGTGTAGTGGTGGCTCGGCGCCTCGTAGAGCGTGTCGGAGGGGGCGATCTCGCACAGGCGCCCCAGGTACATGACGGCCACCCGATCGCTCACGTTCTTGACCACCGCCAGGTCGTGGGCGATGAAGAGGATCGTCAGGTCGTACTCGGCCTTGAGGTCCTCCAGCAGGTTGAGGATCTGCGCCTGGACCGACACGTCGAGGGCGGAGACGACCTCGTCGCACACCAGCAGTTTCGGCTCGAGCATGAGGGCGCGGGCGATGCTGATGCGCTGGCACTGCCCTCCGGAGAATTCGCGCGGGTGACGGTTGCCGTTGATGTACGGGTCGATGCCGACCCTGTCGAGCATGGCGTTGACCTGCCCGCGCCTCTCCTCCTTGGACCCGATCCTCCAGATGGTGAGCGGCTCGGCGACCACATCGGCGATGCGACGGCGCGGGTTCAGCGAGGAGATGGGGTCCTGGAAGATCATCTGGATCTGTGTCCGCAGGTTGCGCAGGTCGTGGCGGCCGAGCGACGTCAGCTCGGTGTCGCCGAAACGGATCCGCCCCGACGTCGCCTTCTCGACCTGCACGATGGCCCGGCCCGTCGTCGACTTCCCGCAGCCCGACTCGCCGACCAAGCCGAGGGTCTCGCCCTGGCGCATGGTGAAGCTGATCCCCGCCACCGCCTGGACGGTGTCCCGGCCTTTGCGGAAAGAAACGTGGAGGTCCTCGACGGTGAGCAGCGGCGCCATGGTGCCCGCCGGGGCCGCGTCGAGCGCGGTGTCGGTCATGCCTGCACCGTCTCGGCGGGCGTGAGTGTCGCGGCCGGAATCGGCGGGCCGGCCGCGGTGAGCGGGTACCAGCACGCGTAGGAATGCCCGGGTGCCGCCTCGACCAAGGGCGGCTTCTCTCGGCTGCAGCGCTCCTGTGCGTAGGGGCAGCGAGGAGCGAACGGGCACCCTGCCGGCGGATGGATGAGATCGGGCGGCCGGCCCTCAATAGCGATGAGCCGGGTGTGGCTCGGGTTCGCGATGCGTGGCGTCGACTTCAGCAGCGCCTCGGTGTAGGGCATCGCCATGCTCTTGAACAAGACGTTGGTCGGCGCGCGCTCGACGACGTTGCCGGCGTACATCACGATGATCTCGTCGGTGCGTGTGGCGACGACGCCCAGGTCGTGCGTGACGAGGATCATGGCCATGTCGCGGTCGTGCTGGAGCTGCCCGAGCAGGTCGAGGATCTGCGCCTGGACCGTGACGTCGAGGCCCGTGGTCGGCTCGTCCGCCATGAGCAGGCGCGGGGCGCAGGCGAGCGCGATGGCGATCATGACGCGCTGGCGCATGCCGCCCGAGAGCTGGGCGGGGTACGCCTCGTACCGCTCGACCGGGGAGGGGATGCCCACCTGCATCAGCAGCGAGAGAGCGGTCTCCTTGGCCTCGGCCTTGGAGAGCTTCAAGTGGATGCGGAGCGGCTCGGTGATCTGGTGGCCGATCCGCTGCACCGGGTTGAGCGACGTCATCGGATCCTGGAAGACCATGGCGATGTGCGTGCTCCACAGCTTGCGCAACTGGTCGTTGGGCGCATTGAGGATCTCCGTGCCGTCGTAGCGCACGGACCCCGTCTGCGTGGTCGAGGCGCGGGGGAGCAGGCCCATGATGGCGCGCGACAGCACCGTTTTGCCCGAGCCGGATTCGCCCACGATGCCGAGCGTCTTGCCCTGGTCGAGGGTGAGGCTCACGCCTTGGACCGCCTGCAGGGTGCCGCGGCTCGTGGCGAAGGAGACGTTGAGGTCCTCGACGTCGAGCAGCCTGCGCCCGCTCACAGCTTGATCTCGGTCACGTCGAAGTAGGCGCGCAGCTTGTCCGCCACGACGTTGAGGCTGAAGAGGAGCAGGAACATGGCGCTGGCCGGGAAGATCACCAGCCAGGGGTTGGTCTGGCCCTTGGCCCCCGTGAGCAGGCTGGACCCTTCGTTGAGCATGTTGCCCCAGCTCGGCGTCGGTGGCTCGACGGAGAGGCCAAGGAACGCGAGCGAGCCCTCGAGCACGATGATGGTGGCCACCGCGATGAGTCCGAACGAGACGATCGTCGGCATGATGTTGGGCAGGATCTCGCGGATGATGATGCGGCGATCGCCGGCACCGAGCGCCTTGGCCGCCAACACGAAGTCTCGCGTGGCGTACGAGAGAGTCGAGGCGCGGACCACCCGGAAGATCAGCGGCGAGGCGAAGATCCCGATGACGAGCGTGATCTTGTACAGCGAGTGACCCCAGAACGAGACGATGGCGATCACCGCCACGATGGCAGGGAAGGCCAGGACCACGTACGAGCTGGTGTTGAGGAGGGTGTCGACCCGTCCCCGCCGGTAGGCCGAGTACATGGCCGGGATGCCCCCGAGGACGAGACCGATCAACGCGCCCCCGAACCCGACGACGAGAGAGACCCGGGCGCCGTAGATGAGTCGGCTGAGGATGTCGCGGTAGAGGTCGTCCGTCCCGAGCCAGTGGCTCCAGCTCGGACCGCCGTTCTGCACGCTGCTGTAGTTGCCCAGATCCGGGTTGGGCAGCGGCAGCAGGCTGGCGAAGGTCGCCAAGAAGGCCACGATGACGATGAAGGAGGCGCAGATCCAGAAGAACGCGCCGAGCTTCTTGCGCGTGGGGTCTGCTGCCTCTTCCGCCGCGATCTCCTGCTTGATCTCGGCCAGGTCGTCTGTGATGACGCTACTCACGGGCAATCCTCGGGTCGACAATGGTGAACAAGAAGTCGAAGATGAAGTTGATCAGGACGATGGCCACGGCGACGAAGAGCGTGATGCCCTGCACCACCAAGTAGTCGTCCTGATCGACGCTCGAGATGAGCTGATACCCGAGCCCGGGCATCTGCAGGAGCAGCTCGACGACGAAGGTCCCGGCGATGAGGCTGCCGATCGTGACGCCGGCGGAGGCCAGCAGCGAAACGGAGGACGGGCGCAGTGCGTGGCGCCACATGATGCGCCGGTCGCTGAGGCCCTTGGACCGCGCCATCGTGATGAAGTCCTCCTGCAGCGTCGAGATCAGGTCGTTCCGCAACAGCCGGAAGTACACGACGATAGAACCGAGTGCGAGCACGATGGACGGCAGCAGCATCGTATGGATATTGGACCAGAAGTCCTGGGTCAACGGGACATAGGAGGCCGGACCGGGGAACACGTGCCAGTGCACCGCGAAGATCAGCACCATGACCGGCGCGATGACAAAGGGCGGTAGCGCCAAAAACGCGAACGTCGTGCTGTTCGATGCCTGGTCGAAGAGCCGGTTGGGTCTGCGAGCCGCGGTCATCGCCATGGGGAACGCGATGGCGAAGGCGAGGATCTGGGAGAAGATGATCAGCTCCAAGTCGATCGGGAACGACTGGGCGATGATGGTCGTCGTCGACTCGTGGGTCGTGAACGACTGTCCGAGGTTGCCCTCGAACACGTGGCCGATCCAGATGAAGTACTGCGCAATCAGCGGCCGGTTGAGTCCCAGCTCGCGGTTGACCGTGGCGACATTCTGCGCGGTGGCGTTGGGACCGAGGATCGTGGTCGCCGGGTTTCCGGGAAGGAGGTGGACCAGGAAGAAGGTCGCGATGGAGACGAAGATGATGATGATGATGAGCAACACCAGCCGTTTCGCGATGTAACGGGCCACGTCGCCTTCTTTCCCCCCGGTTTGTCGATTCCGTTCAGATCACGTCGCGTCGAACGCACCGCCTCCCACCGGCGGCGGATGATCCTAGACCGCGACCCTCTTGTCCTACCATGCGCCCCATGCCCGACGAGGTTCCTGGTCTCAGCGGTCGTGCGCGCACCTTGGTCGGGATCGGCGTCGTGCTGGTGCTGGCCGCAGGCGTCCTCCTGCGCTTCTGGACCAGATCGGGGTTGTGGCTGGACGAGGCCCTGACCGTCGACATCGCCCGCCTCCCCCTGCACGAGATCCCCAACGCCCTCAAGCGCGACGGCGCCCCGCCCTTGTACTACTACCTCCTGCACTTCTGGATCGTGCTGTTCGGGCAGTCCAACGACGCCGTGCGCTCGCTGTCGGGCATCATCGCCGTGATCACGCTGCCGGTGGCATGGCTCTGCGGGAAGCGCTTCGGGGGCCGCACGGTCGCCTGGACGACGCTCGTGCTGCTGGCGAGCGCCCCCTTCGCGGTCTACTACGCGACCGAATCGCGCATGTACGCGCTAGTCATTTTGCTCACCGGGCTGGGCTTCCTTGCCCTGCAACGGGCGGTGACCGCACCGCGGCCCGGCAACCTCATCGCCGTCGCGCTGATCGCCGCCGCGCTCCTCTACACGCAGTACTGGTCGCTGTACCTCGTCGGCATCGTCGGCATCTGGCTGATCGCGTCCATCGTGCGCACACGCCGTCGCGGCCGCCCCGAGGACGCACCGTGGGCGGCGCTCGTCGCGCTCGCCGTTGGCTGCCTGCTCTTCGTCCCTTGGGTGCCGACGTTCCTCTACCAGACCAAGCACACCGGGACGCCATGGGCGGCGCCACCCAACTTCTCCGCCGTCATCAACGCGCTCACCGGTTTCACCGACAACCAAGGTTCGACGTTGCAGACCGCGACGAACCAGGGGCGCCTGCTCGCCGTCATCTACTTCGCCATGCTGGCTTTGGCGGTGTTCGGCGTGGGGCTCACCGGCCGCATCATCGAACTCGACCTGCGCACGCGGCCGCGCGCACGCGCCATGGGTTTCGTGGTGCTGGGGACGCTCTTCGCGGCGATCGCCGGCGGCATCATCACGTCCAGCGCGTTCTCCTCGCGCTACGCCGCCGTCGTGTTCTTGCCGTTCGTGCTCCTCGTGGCACTGGGCACGACGACGCTGCTGAACCCGGTGGCGCGCGTCATCGTGGTCGGGCTGGCGGTGGTGGCCGGCATGGTCTCGTCAGCCCAGAACGTCACGACGCAGCGCACCCAGGCGAACGTCGTGGCGGCCGCCATCAACGCGCAGGCCAAACCCGGCGACGTCATCGCCTTCTGTCCCGACCAGCTGGGCCCGTCTGTCTACCGCCAGATCCGGAATCCATCGCAGTACGACATGATCACCTTCCCCCGGCGCACCGGTCCCCAGATCGTGGACTGGGTCGACTACGCCGACACGGTCCACGCCGCCGACCCGAACTCCTTCTCGGACTTCGTCCTGCAGAAGGCGGGCTCCGATCACCGGATCTGGCTGGTCTGGCAGCCGATGTACCAGACCTACGGCGTGAAATGCGAGACAATCGCGTCCGACATCATCAACGCCACCACCAAGGACGGAGGCGGGGGACGCAATGTCGTCACGAACCATCCAGCGCTCTACTACGAGCCGATGAACCTGACCGAGTACGCGACAGGGCCCTGAGCCGTGGCCGAGGTGACGGAGCCGATGGCCGCGAGGGCCAGCACGACCGACGTGACCGATGCGCCGGCCCCGGCGGCCCCGGGCGGGGAGGCTTCTGGTGGCGTCGCCGGCGACGGCGCGGCTGCGACCGCGGGGCCCCGTCACCGTGCATGGCGGTCCACCCGGCGTGCCTGGAGCCGGGTGCCCGAGTCGCTACGCGAGGCCGTGCTGCCGTTCCTGGTCGCGCGAGTGGTGGTGCTGGGCGCGCTCGGGCTGGCGCACTTCGTGGTCGATCGCACCCACCCGTCCACACCCGGCGTGGCGGCCCGGGTCCATGCCGGGCTCCTCGGGTGGGACGCCGGGTGGTACGAGAGCATCGCCCGCGTCGGGTACGCGCCGCTCGGTAGACAGTCGCTGCGGTTCTTCCCGGCCCTGCCGGCGCTGACGCACGCGCTGGCGTGGCTGCCCGGTCTGGGCGACGGCCCCGCACTGGTGCTGCTGGCCAATGCGGCGGCGCTGGTGGCGACCGCCATGCTCTACGTCCTGGTCCGCCGCGAGACCGGCGAGCGGGTCGTGGCCCGCCGCTCGCTGTGGATCCTGAGCCTCCTGCCGGCTGGCTTCGTCCTCGTGATGGGCTACGCGGAGTCGCTGCTACTGGTGTTCGCCGTCGGCTGCTTCCTCGCCCTGCGCCCGCCCCAAAGCGACGACGCGGCCCGGCCCCATTTCGCGGCGGCCGCTCTGCTCGCGTTCGCCGCCGCGCTGACGCGGCCAGTCGGCGTGTTCTTGGTGCTGGCCGTCGCGGCCGAGCTCGTGCGGTGGTGGCCACGGCTGGGGCGCAACGAGCGCGTGGCGGGACTGGCCGCGCTGGCGGCACCGTTCGTGGGGGTGGTGGCGTTCTTGGCCTGGGCCAAGCACGAAGTGGGTGACTGGTGGGCCCCGCTGCGCGTCCAGCTCCAGAGCTCGCACCACGGCGGGCTGTCAGACCCGCTGTCCACGCTCTACGACGATGCCAAGGGCCTGCTGCACCACCACGTGGGCACGGCGCTGCACGTCCCGTGGGTGCTCCTCGCGCTCGCCATGTTGATCGTGTGCTGGCGGCGGCTGCCCGCGCCCTACACGCTCTTCGCCGCGGCGGTGCTGGCCCTCGCCGTGTCCGGGAGCAACCTCGACTCGTTCGAGCGCTACGCCCTGAGCGCCTTCCCGCTTTCGATGGCCGCCGCACTCGTGCTCACCGAGACGCAACTCGAGCGGAGCGTCCTGGCGCTACTCGCCGCCGCGCTGGCCGGGTACGCCCTGCTGGCCTTCCTCAACATCTCGGTCCCCTGAGCGAACGTCGCTGTCCCGTGCGCAGGCACCAGAGGGGCGCCTGCGCCTCGCCGAGGGGGTTGCAACCCTGATGGGGCGCCGTCGGAGCCTCCCTGAGCACGTACGGGGGGTCCACTAACCTGCCCTTCTCGATGGCCGCTTCACCAGACGCCGCACCCGTCGTCATCGCCGGCGCCGGTCCCGGCGGGCTGACAGCGGCGTACCTGCTGACCCAACGAGGGGAGCACCCGCTCGTCCTCGAGGCCGACGACGTCGTCGGCGGCATCAGCCGCACCGTCGAGCGCGACGGCTGGCGCTTCGACCTGGGCGGCCACCGCTTCTTCACCAAGGTCGACGAGGTCGAGGCCCTCTGGCACGAGATCCTGCCCGAGGGCGACTTCATGTTGCGGCCCCGCATGAGCCGGATCTACTACAAGGGCAAATTCCTCGACTACCCGCTGCGGGCCCTCAACGTGCTGCGCAACCTCTCGCTCTGGGAGGGGTTCATGATCGGCCTCTCCTACTTGTGGTCCCGCATCCACCCGCCCAAGGACGAGGCGAACTACGAGAACTGGTTGGTGAAGCGGTTCGGGTGGCGCCTCTACCGCACCTTCTTCAAGACCTACACCGAGAAGGTGTGGGGCGTGCCGGTCTCGGACATGCCGGCGGACTGGGCCGCCCAGCGGGTCAAGAACCTCGACCTGCGCAAGGCGGTCGTCAACGCCATCCTGCCCAAGCGCGGCCAGACGGACATCACCACCCTCATCGAGGAGTTCCAGTACCCCAAGTACGGGCCCGGGATGATGTGGGAGGTCTGCGCAGAGAAGGTGAAGGCCGCCGGAGGGACGGTAGAGATGGAGGCGCGGCTGACCCGCATCAACGTCGAGCACGGCGCCGCGGTCAGCGTGACCTACACCCAGGGGCGCACCGAGCACACCGTGCCCGCGTCGCACGTGATCTCGACGATGCCGATGCGCGAGCTGGTGCACACGATCACGCCCGCCCCGCCCCCCGAAGTGGTGGCGGCGGCCGACGACCTGCACTACCGCGACTACCTCACCGTGGCGCTGGTCGTCCCCGAGGCGCGCAGCTTCCCTGACAATTGGATCTACATCCACGCCACCGACGTCGAGGTCGGCCGCATCCAGAACTACGGGTCGTGGTCGCCCTATCTCGTCAAGGACGGTCGGACCTGCCTCGGTCTCGAGTACTTCGTCTTCGAGGGCGACGACATGTGGAACAAGCCCGACGACGAGCTGATCGCGCTGGGCACCAAGGAGCTGATCTCGCTCGGCCTGGCCGCCGACGGCGACGTCGAGCGCGGCTACGTCGTGCGCGTCCCCAAGGCCTACCCGTACTACGACTTCAGCTACAAGGCGAACGTCGAGACGATCCGCAAGTGGATCGACACCGAGGCACCCAACGTGCATCCCGTCGGTCGAAACGGGATGCACAAGTACAACAACCAGGACCACTCCATGTACACGGCCCTGCTCACGGTGGAGAACATCTTCGGGGCCGACCACGACGTGTGGACGGTGAACGTCGAAGAGGAGTACCACGAGTCGGGGTCCACGGGACGGGACGCCCCCGTGCTACCGCGGCGGACCGCCGCCACGGCGGGCACGACCAACCCTGGCTGAGCAGGCGCCCGACGCGGGGCGCTGGTGGTGGTGGCGACGGTGGATGACCCTGGCCGTCGTCGCGCTGGTGTACCTCGCCCTCGGGTTCGGGCTCTGGGTCCACGCGTGGACCCAGGGTGCGACGACGCACACGCTGTGCGGGTGCGGGGACCCGGCGCTGTTCTTGTGGTTCTTCCAGTGGCCGGCGACGGCACTGGCCCACGGGCACAACCCGTTCTTCTCGACGGCACTGTTCCACCCGGGCGGCATCAACCTGCTGGCACAGACCTCGGTGACCGGCCTGAGCCTGCCGCTGGCGCCGGTGACCTGGATCTGGGGCCCGGTCGCCTCGCTCAACGTCGCCGCCACCATCGTGCCGGCCCTCACCGCGTTCACGGCCTTCATCGCGATACGCCGTTGGGTCCGCTGGACGCCGACCGCCTTCTTGGGCGGGCTCCTCTACGGCTTCTCGCCCTTCGTGCTGACCAGCCTCGAGTTCGCGCACCTCATGACCGCAGCGCTCATGGTGCTGCCGCTGATCCTGATCGCGCTCGACGAGATCCTGCTGCGCCAGCGCCACAGCGCGGCGTGGTCGGGCGTGCTTCTCGGCCTCCTCGTCTTCGTGCAGTTCTTCCTCTCCTCCGAGCTGCTCGCCATCACGGCCCTGATGGCTCTGTTCGGGGCCGTGGTCCTGGTGGTCGCCGCGCTGATTGGGGACCGGGCCGCGCTGCGACGGCTGGCCCCGCACGCCGCCACCGGCCTGGCCGTCGGCTTTGGAGTCGGTGCGGTCCTCTTGGTCTGGCCGGTGTGGTTCGCGCTCGGGGGCCCGGCGCACCTCTCGGGCCTGGTGTGGCCCAACGTCGGCATCATCGGCGGCTTCATCCCCTCGAGCTTCATCACGACGGGCTACCCGCCGCCCCACAACGTCTTCTTCGTCCTGGGCGGCTACAGCGGCGCGCCGCTGGCGTCGGCGGCGTACCTCGGCTGGACGCTCCTCGCCGTGCTCGCGGCCGGGCTGGTGGCGTTCTGGCGCGACCGCCGCCTCTGGTTCTTCGGCCTCATGCTCGTCGTGTGTGGCGTCTGTTCACTGGGCATCCGGCGCGGCCAGTGGGAACCGGCCCGCCTGTTCGACCACGTGCCGGTGCTCGAGAACGTGATCGAGCAACGCTTCATGGCCATCGGGTTCCTCGCGGCCGCCGTGATGCTGTCCATCGTCGTCGACCATGTCTACGGGCTTCTGCCCGACTGGCGCGGTGCGCTCGGCGCGTTGGCGCTGTCGGCCGTCGCGCTGGTGCCGATGGGGGTGGTCTTCGGCGAGCGTCTGCCCTTCGCGATGCGGCCGGTGATCCTCCCGCGTTGGTACACGACGGTGGCTCCGACGCTGCCGCCGGGGCGCGTGCTCCTGTCGTATCCAGCACCGTTCTCGGGCGTCCAGGCCGCCATGTCGTGGCAGGCGGTCAACCGCATGCACTACAGCCAGGCCGGCGGCGGCGGTCCCCAAGGGGTGGCGAGCCGCGCCGGCACGGCGGTCGACGGGTTCAAGGTGTTGACTGTCCTGGGCTTGGGCGTCGGCGTGGCCCCGCCGTCGGGCACGCCGGCTCAGCTGGACGCAGTGCGCCACGCGCTCGACGTGTGGGAGGTCAACACGGTCGTCGTCGCCACGAATGCCTCAGCGCCCAACCTCCAACAGGGCAGCGACCCCGTCTATGCCGCCGCCTTCATGACGGCGGCGCTCGGCCGCCTGCCCACCCTCCAGGCCGGCGCGTGGGTCTGGGACGGCGTCGACCTGGCGCTCCATGGACCGCTCCATCTCCGGGCGGGCGCGCTCTCGTCCTGCGTGGCAGCCGCCGAGGCGCACGGCGGCCGTGAGACGGCTTTCGCAGCGGGCGCCGGCCTGCGTGGCCTCCGCCGCGTCGGCCCTGGCCCGAGGCTGAGGCGCGCCGGCGTGGCCGGCGGTGCCATGCTCAAGCATCAACCCCGAGGGGCCGATCCTGAGGAGTCAGGATCGACGCGGGTCGTCGTTGGAGAGGCCGGCGTCGGAGAGGAAAGTGCGGGACGTGACGCGATCGGCTCTGCGGGGCCGCCGATTGGGTGCCACGAGCATGCTGGTCTGCCTGGCCGCCGCGGTCTGCCTGGGTGCCGGCATCACGGCGCCGGGCGCCGGCGCGGCACCGGGACCGCGAGCGCGAGCAGCCGGCGTGGCGCGGGCGGAGGGATCGAGCGGCGAGCGGGTGGCGGTGCGCCTGCCCCCTGGGCTCTCCACTTCCGAACGCGCAGCGTTGCAGCGGGCGGGCGCGTACGGGCCGCGCCCGCTTCGGCTCCTGATCGTGGGGGACTCCATCGCCATGACGCTCGGCATGGGCCTCTCGGTCCGGGCGCGGCCTCACTACGGGGTGAGCGTGCTCGACAATGCGACCGTGGGGTGCGACCTCGATCCGGGGCTCGAGGTGTTGACCGAGGGCACGCCCGGGCCGGCGACCCCGGGCTGCGACAACTGGCGGGCGCTGTGGCCGTTCCTGGTCGCCGAGGCGCATCCCCAGGTGGTGGCGCTGGGGTTGGGCCGCTGGGAGGTGACCGACCATCTGCTCGACGGGCAGTGGGTGCACATCGGGGAGCCGGCCTGGGACCAGCACCTGGCGCAGGAGCTGCAGGATGCCATCACCATCTTCCACACGTTTGGTGCAAAAGTGGTGTTGTTCACCATGCCCTACGTCGATCCCAGCGACCGCCAACCAGACGGCCTGCCCTGGCCCGAGAACACGTCCGCGCGCGCGCAGGCGTACAACGCGCTCGTCTGGCAGGTGGCGCAGTCCGATCCCGGTGAGGTCAGCGTTATCGACCTCAACCGGATGCTCAGCCCGGACGGCGTCTACACGGCGACGCTCGACGGAATCGACGTGCGGTCCCCCGACGGCATCCACGTGAGTCCCGCGGGCGGAGAGTTGTTGCAGCGGCAGATCCTGCCGCTGATCGACCGAATCGGCATGGAGGACGAGTCAGCGGCGGCCAAGGCTCGCGGGTGAGCGAGCCGGAGGCGCCGAACGCGCCTGCGGCCGAGCTCGTCGTCGAGGGGGTGCCCGCCGCGATGGCGCTCGCTCCCAACGCGGTGGGGCCGAATCTCGGTGCGGAGCTCATTCTCGACGACGAGGCGAGACCCGGCGTCCAGTCGCTGCGGGCCGGGCTGCTGCAGGCCGGGCCGTTGGCGGCGGCCGGCGTGTTGGCCAACGGCGCCAGCGTCGTCCTCACCGTCGCGCTGGCGCGCGTGCTCTCGCCGCACAGCTACGGGGTCCTCAACCAGCTGACCGGGCTCTACCTCATCTTGTCCATGCCGGGCTCCGCGGTCGTCGTCGCCGTGGTGCGCAGGGTGACGACGTGGCACGAGGACGGCAGCGGCCTTCTGGTCCGCCGCTGGGCGGGCCGCATGCACCGTCAGGGCAGCATGCTCGTGCTGGCGTGGGCCGTCCTCGTCTTCGCCAGCCGGCACGGCGTCGCCGTCGTCCTCAACCAGAAGAGCGGCATCGGCATCGCGGCCATCCTCACCGCGGCCGCGTTCTTCGTCTTGCTCTCGCTCGACCGCGGCCTCCTCCAAGCCCACCGCTCGTACCAGCCCCTCGCGGTGAACCTCCTGGTGGAGATGGGCGTACGGGTGGTCGCCGTACTGGTGCTGGTGCTGGCGGGCTTCGGCCCGTCCGGCGCGGCGGTGGGCGTGCTCATCGGAGAGGTCGTAGCGGCCGCCCACGCGCGCTGGGCGGCCGTGCGGGTCTGGTCCGGGGGCGTGGTCCGCCCGCTGTGGGCCACCGCAGGCTGGGTGGCGGCCATCCGCCCCGACCGCGTGCTCGGCCGCGGGGGGTCCGAGCGCCGCACGGTCGTGCTCGACCTGGTGGTGGCCTCGGTGTCGCTCTCCATGGTCGCGGTGCTCCAGAACGTCGACGTGCTCGTCGTCGGGCGCGACAACCCCACGCACAGCGGCGCCTACGCCGCGGTCTCGGTCACCAGCAAGGCGATCGTCTTCGGTGCCATCGTGCTCGGGGGCTACCTCCTGCCCGAAGCGGCCATCCGCTGGCGCCAAGGGGGCCACGCGCTGCGGCAGCTGGCCGTCGTGCTCGTGCTGCTCGGCGTGCCCTCGGTGCTGTTGCTCGGCGTGGCGCTGGCGGCGCCGCAGGCATTGCTCCAGATCGTGTTCCACCACGCCTACACGTCGGCCTCCGACGCGCTCGGCGCCGCTCGTCGTGGCCATGATCATGCTGAGCGTCTCGGTCGTGCTGACCATGTACCTGTTAGCGGTCGGGCGCCGATGGGTGTGCGGCGTGCTGGTGGCCGGAGCCGTCGCACTCACCGTTGTGGTGCTGAGCGTGCACGGGTCACCCCGGGCGACGGCGTTCGTGGATCTTCTCGTGCAGGCGGTCGTCCTCGCGGTGATCGTGGCTGGCTTCGCATTGGTCCACAGGGTCAGGTTGTCCAAGGAGCCGGCAGGGCTAACCTGACCAGATGGGTGGAGACGACACGGGGGGAGCCGCCTTCGCGTCCGGTGACGGACCGTCGCACGCAGTCGCCCAATCGGGCTCGGAGGTTCTCGCTTCCGTCGCCGCCGACGCCGGCCTGCGTCGCATCCACTTCGTGGCCTGGCGTGACCTCGACGACCCCGAGGCGGGTGGCTCGGAGCTGCACGCGCACATGGTCGCGTCGCGCTGGGCCGCCGCCGGGCTCGACGTCACTTTCCGGACCTCCGCCGTGCCCAATGCACCCGCCGCGCTCAACCGCGACGGGTACCGCGTCCTGCGCCGCGCCGGACGCTACGCGGTGTTCCCCGGCGCAGCCTGGGAAGGCATCCGCATGGGACACCGGCCGGGCGACGCGCTGGTCGAGATCTGGAACGGCATGCCCTTCTTGTCCCCACTGTGGTACCGCGGCCCGCGCCTCGTCTTCTTGCACCACGTCCACGCCGAGATGTGGGGCATGGTCCTGCCGCCGGCCCTGGCCCGTCTCGGCGACCTGACCGAGCGCCGGCTCGCGCCGCGCTTCTACCGCCAGAGCCGGGTGGTGACTCTGTCCGAGTCGTCCCGCGCCGAGATCGTGGACCTGCTCGGCCTTGCCCCCGGGCGCGTCACGGTGGCGCCGCCGGGCATCGACGGCCGGTTCACCCCGGGCGGCCAGCGCTCACCGGTGCCCTTGGTGGTGGCGGTCGGCCGGCTCGTGCCGGTCAAGCGCTTCGACGAGTTGCTGCGGGCCCTGGCCGCGGTGAAGGCCGAGCAGCCCGAGCTGCAGGCGGTCATCGTCGGCGAGGGGTACGAGCGTCCTGCGCTCGAGGCGCTGCGTGACGAGCTCGGCGCGACGGAGTGGGTGTCGCTCCCGGGTCACGTCTCTGACGACGAGCTGGTGTCGTGGTACCGACGGGCGTGGGTGGTCGCCAGCAGCTCGCAGCGCGAGGGCTGGGGCATGACGCTGACCGAGGCGGCCGCGTGTGGCACTCCGGCGGTGGCGACGGCCATCGTGGGCCATGCCGATGCGGTCGTCGACGGAGACTCGGGGCTCCTGGTCGACCACGTGGGCGACCTGGGCCCCGCGCTGGGTCGTGTCCTGCGCGACGACGTGTTGCGCAGCCGCTTGTCCAAGGGCGCGCTGGCACGGTCGCGCTGGTTCACCTGGGACGCCACGGCCCTGCGCGCGCTCGAGGCGCTGGCCGGGGAGGCGTCGCTCCCGACCGAGCGCTGAGCGCGGCTCCGCTCGCGGCTGCGCCGGGCCAGACCGCCGCCGAGCCTCAGCCGGCGAGCCTCAGCCGTCGATGCCGACGATCGGTGGTATCGGCCTGGTGTCGACGACCTGACCCGGGTCACCGGCCCGGAGCTTGCGCCGGCCCAGTGGTTTGTTCAGGCGGAGCCCGAAGCCCGTGATGACGGCGTCGGCGAGCAGCAGCACGACGCCGGCCCAGATGAGGTTGCCCGCCTGGACGAAGGTGCCGGCCCAGTTGGCGCCCGGCATGTAATTGTGCACGTGCTGCCCCGCGACCACGTTGGCGCATCCGGCGACGATGAAGGCGACCCCTCCCGCGAGGGCGACGACGCGGGCCCACGGGACAACGAGCCCCAGCGCCACGAGCGCGCCGACGACGAGGGCGTCGGGTGCGGACACGACCAAGGCGGCGACCCCGGCACTCACCGCGCCGATGATCAGGGCGCGCGGGACGCGTAGCCAGCCACGCTGGCGCTCCTCCTTGGGTGGCGCCGAGAAGGGCAAGGTCAGGGTGGGGGCGTCGAAGGGCTCGGTGGCCAGCGCGGCCATTTCGGGACCGGCCGCGCCGCGGAGGCGGCGGGGCAGCTTCGCTCGCAGCCAGCGCCGGGGGCGCGCCGGCAGGAAGCCGAGCAACAGGCAGAGGGCGAGGGTGGCCCCGGAGAGGGCGAGCGCGGCCCAGATCTCCTTTTGCGGCGTCCACGTCAGCTGAATCGTGAAGTCGGACCCTCCCAGCCGCTGGAGGTCGGCCGCCGTGACCTGCCATCCGTTGGCGAACCCGTCGATCAGTTGGGAGGTCCCGAGGTCGACCGGCTTCGAGCCCGGGGCGGCATCGGGCCCGGGCGTGGCCACCGCCTTCCAGCCCTTGTCGACGCTCTGACCGAGCACGAACTCGAAGGGCTGGTGCGCGCCCGACACGAGGTCGCTCTGGCTGTCGACGTGCGAAGTCTGCTGGACGACGCTGGGGGCCGCACCCGCCTGGACGGGGGGGACCGACGGTGCCCCCGCCGAGGTCGCCGACACGCTGGGGCCGGGGACCCCTCCGCCCGCCGAGTCCAGTACGAGCTGGTCGATGTTCCACCCCGTGCACAGCGACGGCGCGTTCGCGCACGGCGGGTTGTGGGCGACCGCGGTCTGGACGATGTGGGGGCCGGCGGCCAGCGTGACCCCCTTGGCGTCGGGGCCGCACGGCACCACCTGCACCTCGCCGTTGTCGAGGGCGTTCTGCGTGGACCCGACGATCGCCACGTCGATCGGCTGTCCGTCAATGGTGAGGAGATTGGAGACGCAGGTGCCCGGGAGGCTCGCCGGCGTCGGGGGGGCCTGCACGCCGGGAATCCCGACCTTGGCGATGCCGAGCGGCAGAGCCAGAGGCCCGGTGGAGTAGTAGTTCTTGGCGTACTCGGCCCGGACGGCGGTGAACGTGATCACGAATTGCGAGCCCGTCAGGGGGGCGAAGCGCACCGGCACCGTGGTGGTCGCGCCGGGCACGGAGCTGTCGGCGATCGGCGGGAGCGTGACGGTGCGGACCTGGGTGCCCGAGGAGATGGTCATGACGGTCGGTACGGAGTGCCGGCCATCGGCGAGCACGGTCAGTGGAAAGCCGGCCAGTGTCTGCGTCCGGGTCAGGTTGTAGGTCAGCGTCGCCCCGATGTCGGCGCTGAGGTCGAACCCCGGCTGCCACGCACTACTCGGATCGTTGTCGAGCGTGGCCGACGCGGTGGCGTTCAGGTTGCCCGGCATGCGGCCCGAGGAGTAGGCCGAGACGTAGCCGTCCGCCGGGGTCGGCGTTCGTCCCACCAGCTTGTCGATCTCGTCGTCGGGGAGCAGTGAGGAGAGGCTGGCGCTGCCCGAGATCGTGAAGGTGCGGGCGGTGGGGAGCTGGAACTCCCGGGTGATGGTGGTCTCGGGATCGCTCCGGGTCGGATACGGCGAGGTACGGAGCCGCGTCATCACGTAGGTCAGCCGGTCCGATGCCGATGCGGCGCCGAGAGCCGAGGTCAGATCGGTCGGCATCAAGATGACCTCTTGGACGTGCACGCCGGGGATCTCGACCTCGGCGAAGCCGACGGCCGTGGCGTCGGGTGGAGGCTGCGTGTCGTTGGTCGTCGCGTCGATGGTGATGCGCAGGGTGTGGAACGAGGTCGTCGGGAAGGTGACCTGCTGGCCCGCGGGCCCGTAGGAGGACTTGCCGAGGTCGACGGTCTCGGGCGCCTTGCCGTCGAAGCTCAGCGTGACCTTCGAGATGAAGCGCGTGCGGTCGCCCCGCTGCACCTGGACGAGGCCGATGTGGTTCGTCGTGACCGGGTCGGAGAACCGCACCTGCCACCACTGGCCCGTGGGGTTCGACACGAACGTGCCGGTGTTCCACGAGGTGTCGAGGTTGTTGTCGATCGCGCTGTAGGCACGGTTCTCCGGCGTGAAGGAGACAGGGTTGCCGTAGCTGCTGGCCGTCACGTTCACGGCGCCGACGTAGCTGGCGTACGTCTTGGAGTTGATGGACGTGCCGGGGAAGAGCTCGACGGGACTGTCACTCAGGTCCGTCTTTGCCGGGTTCTCGTCCGGCGTCTCCGTAGCGCCGGTGTTGGCGTTCAATGTGTTCCAGCGGAACGCCTGCTTGCGATTGGTGTCGGTGACCACCAGTTGGGCGCCTTGTGCGGCCAGGTTCTTCATGAGGCTCGGGTCCGTGTCCAACGTCCCCGAGTAGTACAGCGCGCTCGACGTGTTGAGCAGCCCGAGCCCGGCGAGGTTGTTCATCCCGACGGCGTCCCCCGAGATGATCATGGCTCCCTGGTCCGACTCGCCGCGGACCATCGGGCGCGGGTTGTTGACGGTGTAGGTGACGACCGGGCTGGGCCATGTGATGGTGGCCGGCGCGCTGAGATCTTGTTCGTTCAGGGTGGATACGGCCGAGACGTTGGGCCTCGGCGCTCCGAAGGACACGGGGTCGCTGAGGCCGCTCGGGGTGTGCAGCAACTGGAGCGCGATCAGTTGCGGTTGGGGCACGCCGTAGTGCTCGTAGCGCTGGTCGTACTCCACCATGACGTCGCCCGCGCTCATCAGGCGGGCCATCGGCGCGAGTGCGTTCCAGTTCTCGGTGTCCTCCTGTATGGGGTCGTCGAACGCGTAGAGGGTGTCGGCCGTGGCGATGGAGCCCATGACCTGCTGCTCGCGGGTAACGAAGTCCCTGGTGAGGTACGCGGGCTGTGGGGTGTCGAGCGGATCGCCCCAGCGATAGGACGCGAAGTTGTCGCCCGGGATGGCCAACACGCGGGTCCCTTGGTGCGTGTTGTTGAGGTGGTTGATCGCCTGCATCTCGTAGGAGGGGAGCGCGGCGGGGATCGACAAGTAGTTGGGGATCATGTCGCCGTTGAAGATCGAGGGGTTGTTGGCGACGACGAGGCACGCCAGCAAGAAGGCGGAGATGAGCCCGAGGACCGTGATGCGCTCCCAGAGCGCCGTGACGCCGGCGCCGAGCAGCATGACGAGGCCGAGGAGCACGAGGGGCGTGGCCCGGTCCGTCGAGCGCAGGGCCAGGCCGGCCGTCGTGTTGGTCATGAAGGACTTGAAGAGCCGCCCGATCGTGGTCGGGTTGCTGAAGGGGAAGGGCCCGACGGAGAGGATCAGGCCGACGAAGATCAGGACGATGAAGAAGGCCCGTTCCCGCCAGCGCACGAAGGCGGCCGCCAGCACCGAGAAGAAGGGGACGGCGTAGGAGGTGGCGAGCAGGACGAGGCTCTGGGTGTAGCGGGCGGCCGAGTTGTTCCAGGGGCCGAGGCTGTCGCCGCCGTAGAAGTACCAGTACCCGATGCCGCGGATGACCTCCGACGGGCTCGAGGTGGCCGAGGTGGACGGGACTGTCTCGGTGTACTTGAGGACGTTGACGCCGTAGGCGGCCTCGACGAACAGTCCTGCCATCCACCACAGGCACGCGCCCAGGGTGAGGATGGCGATGCGCAGCGCCGCGTCGATCGCTTGCCGCCACGTCGCCTCGCGCAGGACGGCCACTGCGAAGATCAGCCAGAGGACGGGTGCGACGCCCACGTAGATGATGGCGGTCGCGTTGATCCCGCTGACCAGCGCGACGGTGAGCGCGAACAGTGCCGGCCAGCGCCACCCGCCTCGCCGCAGGGCCAGGATGGTGAAGGCCAACATGAAGGGCAGCCCGGACCAGGGCAGCAGGATCACCGAGATCCGGCTGGCGTACTGCAAGAAGTACGGCGACAGCATGTACGCCAGCGCGGCGACCACCGGGCCCGGCCCGCGGAGCCGCATCGTGCGGCAGAGGTAGAGGATGCCGACGCCGGCGACGAAGAGGATGGAGCCGAGCCAGAACCGCTGCGCGATCCAGGTCGGGACGTGCAGCACGTAGGTCAGGGCGAAGAAGGGCCCCATCGGCAAGAGGTAGCCGATGTACTCGTGGGTCACCGTTCCCAGGGCGACCGTGGGGTTCCACAGGAAAGCGACCTGGCTCAGGAATTTTGTCGGGTCGAGGTACAGATACGGCTTGGTGTTCGCCGTGATGACACCCGGTCGCACCGCGAACATGGGGACATAGGCCAGGGCGGCGAGCACGACGACCCCGCCGACGGTCCAACGACGTTCGCTGTTTGGTATCGAGATGGTCGAGGCCTGCGCGGTGTGCCGTCCGGACGCAGCGTGCCGACCAAGTCTCGCGGTGAGTGAGTTGAGCATCAAGAGATCAGGTGGGGTCGCCGGGTAGTGTAAGCAGGCAGCGCCCCCGCGGCGTGTCACTAAGGTGTCACCGAAGGGAGCGCCGTGGCCATCAGTTCGAGGACCCGGCTGACGGGTGAACGCCCGCAGCAGGGGGTGACACCGGACTCGTTGCTCGCGCTCCACGAGGCGGGCTACCGCGCCGTTCTCGATCGCATCGGAGGTGGGCGCATCCTCGACGTGGGCTGCGGCCAGGGTTTTGAGTCGGCGCGCTTCTTGGACCCCGGGCGCGCAGTGGTCGGAGTGGACTACTCGGGCGACGCGGTTGCCACGGCCTCATCCCACTACGGGCCTGACGGGCTGCACGTGGCCCAGATGAACGCACTGGGCCTGGCCTTCTTGGCGCAGAGCTTTGACGGCGCCTGCTCGTCACACCTCATCGAACACTTCACCGACCCCGAGCCTCACGTCTCCGAGCTGGCCCGGGTCGTCAAGGACGACGGGCTCGTGTGCATCCTGACGCCGAACAAGCCGGCTGACTTCGAGAACCCGTTCCATCTCCATCTCTTCGACCGGGCCGAGCTGCGCGGCGATGCTCGAGCGACACTTCGGCGACGTCTGGCTCGGCGGCGTCGATGCCGTGCCCCACGTGAAGGCCGACTTCGAGGCGCGCCGCCTCAAGGCGGCCAAGCTGCTCCGCTTCGACGTGTTCGACCTGCGGCACCGCATGCCGTACCAGTGGTACGTCTGGACGTACACGCGCCTGCTCCCGCTGGCCTACAAGCTGGTGGCGCGCAACGACACGGGTGGCGTCACCGGCATCACCGCCGACGACTGGTTTGTCACCGAGGACCCCGACGACACCACGCTCGTCCTGCTGGCCGTTGCCCGCAAGCCCCTGCGGGACGGAGCCCACTCGTGCTCGCAGTCGGCCTGACCGGAGGCATCGGGTCGGGGAAGTCGACCGTCGCCGAACTGCTCGTCGAACGGGGCGCAGTGCTGATCGACGCCGACCAGGTGGCCCGCGACGTGGTCGCGCCGGGCGGCCCCGCCTACCAGCCCTTGCTCGACCACTTCGGCCCGGGCATCCTCGCGTCCGACGGGACCATCGACCGCAAGGCGTTGGCCGCCGTTGCCTTCGCCGACGACAAGACGCGGCTGGAGCTCAACGCCATCACGCACCCGGCCATCGGGCTCGCCATGATCGAGGCGCGCGACGCCTTCGAGGGCACCGACGCCATCGTCGTGCTGGCCATCCCGCTGCTCACCGCTGTGCACCGCGACACGGTCAAGCTGCACAAGGTGGTCGTCGTGGACTGCCCGACCGACGTGGCGCTCGAGCGCCTCCTCACCCAGCGCGGCTTCGACCGTGCCGATGCCGAGGCCCGCATCCGCGCCCAGATCTCACGGGAGGAGCGCATCAAGGAGGCGGACTACGTGCTGGACAACTGCGGTGACCGGGCCGGCCTGGAGGCCGAGGTGGCCACGCTCTGGGACTGGCTCGTGGCCGCCGCCGCGGAGCGCCGCACGCAGGCCTGAGCTGTGACACCCCACGGGTAGCCTCAGGAGGTCATGCCCGAATTCGAGGTCGTCTCGCCCTTTCAACCCTCGGGGGACCAGCCGCAGGCGATCGCGGCGCTGGCCCAGGGTGTCCGCCGCGGCGACCGCTACCAGACGCTCCAAGGCATCACCGGTTCGGGCAAGACGGCCACCATCGCCTGGATGGTCGAGCAGGTCCAGAGGCCCACGCTCATCATCGAGCCGAACAAGTCGCTGGCCGCCCAGCTCTCGTCGGAGCTCCGTGAGCTCTTCCCGAAGAACCGGGTCGAGTTCTTCGTCTCCTACTACGACTACTACCAGCCCGAGGCGTACCTGCCGACGACGGACACCTACATTGAGAAGGACTCGTCCATCAACGACGAGATCGATCGGCTCCGCCACGCCACGACCTCGTCGCTGCTGATGCGCAAGGACGTCATCGTCGTGGCGTCGGTGTCGTGCATCTACGGGTTGGGCTCGCCCGAGGAGTACCGCGACCGGATCCTCGGGCTCGCGGTGGGGCAGCAGCTCGACCAGCGCGACGTGCTGCGCCGTCTCGTCGACCTCCAGTACGCCCGCAACGACGTCAACCTCGTCCGGGGCACCTTCCGGGCCCGCGGCGACACGGTGGAGATCCACCCGGCCTACGAGGAGGCGGCGTTGCGGGTCGAGATGTTCGGCGACACCGTCGAGCGCATCGTCCCCTTCGACGTCCTGACCGGTGAGATGGGCGAGGAGATGGAGGACATCGCCGTCTATGCGGCGACGCATTACGTCACCGGCGATGAGATCATCCAGCGCGCGGTCGGCACCATCGAGGTCGAACTGCGCGAGCGCCTGCAGGAGTTCGAAAGCGAGGGCAAGCTGCTCGAGGCGCAGCGCCTGCGGGTGCGGACCGAGCACGACCTCGAGATGCTGGCCGAGACGGGCGTGTGCTCGGGCGTCGAGAATTACAGCCGCCACCTCGACGGCCGGGCACCGGGGGAGACGCCGTATACCCTCCTCGACTTCTTCCCGAAGGACTACCTCTGTGTCATCGACGAGAGCCATGTGGCGGTCCCGCAGCTGCACGGGCAGTACGCGGGTGACCGCTCGCGCAAGGACGTGCTCGTCGAGCACGGGTTCCGCCTGCCCTCGGCCAAGGACAACCGCCCGCTCCGTTTCGACGAGTTCATCGAGCGCGTCCCCCAGTGCGTGTTCGTCTCGGCCACGCCCAGCTCGTTCGAGCTCGAGCATTCGGCTCAGGTCGTCGAGCAGGTGATCCGGCCAACCGGGCTGGTCGACCCCGAGGTCACGGTCATGCCGACGAAGGGGCAGGTCGACGATCTGCTGGCCCGCATCGGGACGACGGTCGCAGCGGGCGGGCGGGTCCTGGTGACCACACTGACCAAGAAGATGGCCGAGGACCTGACGGACTACCTGGCCGACGCCGGAGTCCGGGTCCAGTACCTGCACTCGGACATCGACACCATCACGCGGATCGAGATCCTGCGCGAGCTGAGGCTCGGCAGCATCGACGTGCTCGTCGGCATCAACCTCCTGCGCGAGGGCCTGGACCTGCCCGAGGTGGCGCTGGTTGCCATCCTCGACGCCGACAAGGAGGGCTTCCTGCGCTCGGCCTCCTCGCTCATCCAGACCATGGGCCGCGCCGCCCGCAACGTCGACGGCCTGGTGGTGCTCTACGCCGACACGGTGACCGACTCCATGCGCGAGGCGGTATCGGTCACCCAGCGCCGGCGCGAGCGGCAGATCGCCTACAACCTCGAGCACGGGATCGACCCCCAGACCATCCGCAAGTCGGTGACCGACATCCTCGAGCGCCTGCGCGGGTCCAGCGGCGGCGTGGCCAAGGCCGGCCGCAGCCGGGCCGAGGTCCGCAAGAACGCCGCCGTGCGGGGCAACCGCCGGCCTGCGCTCCTCGCCGACGGTGACGCGTCGACGCCGGCCGAGGCGATGGAGCTGATCGGCCAGCTCGAGTCCGAGATGAAGGCCGCCGCGGCCGAGCTGCGCTACGAGGAGGCGGCCCTGCTGCGCGACGAGATTTCCGAGCTGCGCTCCGCCATCCCGGGCTGACCCGACACTGCGCCGGAGCGCCTAGGGACCAACGTCGCACGCCGGCCAGGAGCGTTCCTCGATGGCGGCGCAGAGCGCGTGATAAATCGGCTGGTGGAGCTCCTGCACCCGAGCCACATCCGTGGCGGGCACTCCCACCCAGGCGTCGGCCAGACCGGCCAACTGCCCGCCGCCCTGACCGGTGAAGGCCACGACGCGCATGCCCGCGGCCCGCGCCGCGAGGGCGGCCAGGACGACGTTGCGCGAGGTACCCGAAGTGGACAGCGCCCAAAAGACATCGCCGGGGAGGCCGTAACCGTGCACCTGCTGAGCCAGGCCCATGTCGCCCGCGGTGTCGTTGGCCACCGCGGAGAGGAGTCCGGTCTGGCTGGTGAGGCAGACGGCCCGCACGGCACCTTCGACGTGCTCGGCCAAGTAGTCGGCCATGGACGCGACGTGGTCGCCCTGGCCGCTCGGAACCGCCCGCCGCAGGGCGGCCCGCGCGGACGGGGACAGGGGGCGGCGGTGCTCCATACCCTTCATCAGCTCGCCGACGATGTGCTCCGCGTCGGCGGAGCTCCCGCCGTTGCCGCCCACATAGATCGTGCCGCCGCCGTCCGCCGTCTGACACAAGAGGCTCAGCGCCTCCTCGATCGGCTCCGCGAGGACCGCCAGCTCGGGCCGCCGATCGAAGAGACCGGTCAGTTCGGTTCCCGGTGCTCGGTCCGGCACGTCGAGCTCAGTGACGCTGATCACTCGCGCCCGGGCCGGATCGTCGGCTGGGAGAAAGAGCGTGCGCACCTCGTGGGGGTGGAGCTCGTCGTGCCAGACACGGTCGCCCCGTGCGACGCGCACCGGAGCCGACGTACCCGCGGTCTCCCAGAGGCGCAGAACAGTGCCGCCGCCGTCTTCTGCCGGCTTGAGTGCAGGAGCGATCACGCCCGGACCGTCCACTTCCAAGGCGGACGCTTCGGGCCCCAGCTCGCCACGGTGCCACGTATCGAGCACGACGGGGAGCTCGACGCGCTGAGCCGCGGCGAGGCGGGGTACCCCGGCTGCCTCGGCAGGGCCGTGGTGTGGTGTGAAGCGGTAGCGGGCTGTGTGATGACCCTGGTCGGTACAGGGGTAGCCGACCGGGTCGTCGGCTCCCCACCCCCTCCCGTGGTCGGCCACGCGCGGGCTGCGCAGGACGGTAAGGCGGAGCGTGCTGCCGCGGGCGTCGTAGCCGCCGGCGGCGTCCGCGGTGCAGGCCAGTCCCCACTCGCCGTCAGCCTCGGACAGGTCCACCCAGTGCACCATGGGCTCCTCGTGATCCGACCAAGGACGAGCGACCGAGCCGTAGGGGGCGCCGGCAGTGCTCAGTGGGTCGGTGACGGCCGTCGGGACGACGAGCTTGAGCACACGGTGGCGTTCGTGCCACTCGACGGCGAGGCGGACCTCGACGAAGGGCTCGCCCTCGTAGAGAGAGACCTCCTGGGACGCTGTCGTGGGCCCGTCCCCGAAGGACCACGTGCTGCGGACGGTGGCGCGGACCGGGCCACGCTCGGTCACCTCGAAGGAGAGCAGGCGCCCTTCCTCCGCAGCACCGTCGTAGCGGGCGATCCCGTGGGACCACGTGTCGCTGTCGTCATCGACGGCCACGGGACGGATCTCCCCGGCGAGAAGGTCGGAGTCCGCGGCGAGTCCGGCGCCATCACCGGTCGTCGTCACGCGGGCGAGCCGTCCCGTGTCGGGGTCGATGTGGACCCGCAGCAGGCCGTTGGCGAGCGTGCCGTCCTCTTCCACTCTCACCGCCTCGGTCTCCGGCTCTGCACCGTCGGGTGCCGACACGTGCAACCAATAGCGGCGGTACCCGAAGGCCGGGGCCGACACCCGCATGAGGCTTCGGGTCGGGCTGTACGTTGCCTCCCCCGACGCGACCTGCTGGATCCTCGTCCGGCGGCCCCCGCTCTGCGTGGCAACGGACAGAGGGTGGGCGAGCGTCACGGTGCCGGTCGCCGGCCATGAGTGCGGATTGAACACCATTAGTGGTACGGGCAGGCCGCTGATGGCGCTCTCGATTCCCTCGGCCGTCTCGGCACCGTCGACCCACGTGTCGACGTGTTCGGCGACTCGGTGGGCGGCGCGCACGGCGACGCGCTCTGCGCGCGAGCGCGCCGAGACGAGGAGCGCTTCGACGGCGTCGTTCGCGCTGTCCGTGCACGTCCCGCCGAGCGCGTCGTGGAACTGGGCGAACAGGACACCACGCCAGGCCTCGGCCAGCTCGCGTCGCTCGTCTGGCGCCTCGCCCGTGAGCAGCCGGCACATCTGATTGAGCGTCTCGGCCGTCCCGAGCGCGTCCTCGGCACTGGCGTTGGCTCGCTTGAGACCAGCCCGAACCGAGTAGCAACCAACTGCATGCCACTGCAGTTCGCCGGTGACCTCGCTCAGGTCGGCCTCGCCATGCCCCTCACCCTCACCGTGCTGATCGGTCGTCGCCTTCTCGAGCGCACGGAAGTACGTCGCCGGATCCCCGAAGGCGACCGCGCCCTCGGACTCGGCTGAGAGCGCATCGATCGTCCGCAGGGCCAGCCGGGTGGGACCGCCCCCGTGGTCACCGACGCCGAAGAACGCCATGAGGGGGACGCCGAGTGTCGCGCCCTCCTCGAGCAGCGCGTCAGCGCGGGCGCGGATGAGCTTGTCCTCGAAGGCGCCTTCGGTGCCGTAGTCGTACGGGATGCGATAGGCGGGGAGCGAGGTCCCGTCGAGGCCCCGCCAGCGGAAGACCGGCGCGGGAAGCTCTTTCTCAGCGGGGCCGGGTCGCATGAAGACGTACGCGGTGAGACCGGACGCGGCCAGCAGCTGGGGCAGCGTCCCGGCATGTCCGAACGAGTCGACGTTATAGCCGACGGTGGCCGTGACGCCGACATGGCGGGCCAGGTAGCGCTGTCCGTAGAGGAATTGCCGACAGACCGACTCGCCTGCGGGCAGATTGCAGTCCGGTTCGACCCACTGGCCACCGGTGACGACCCAGCGCCCCGATCGGACGTGGGCACGGATGCGCTCGAAGAGCTCCGGTGCCGTCTCCTGGACCCACTGGTAGTACGCGGCCGAGCTGGCCGTGAAGCAGAGGTCTGCGTGCTCGTCCAGCCGGTCAGCCGCAGCCCGAAAGGTCTGCAGCACCTCGTGCATGCCCTCGTCCCAGTCCCAGATCCACATCGGGTCGATGTGCGCGTTGCCGACCATGAAGAGGTGGGGGCCACAGGGCTCGACGGGCACAGCTCGCAGTCTACGAAGCCTGCCAATGTGGGTAGCAGGCGCATCGAGGAGCGCTCCGGTCTAGCGTCTCCACGCATGCCCACGACTGCCCAGCTCCGCGAGGTCATGGCGCGCTATGCGACCGTGACCAGCTCTCGCGACGCCGACGCCTATGCCGCCCTCTTCACCGACGACGCCGTGCAGGTCGATCCGTACCCGACGCCGCCCAACGTCGGGCGCGACGCCATCCGGGCTTTCATGGCGCGCTCCTTCGACGCGTGCGAGGCGATGCGCTTCGAGGTGCTCGAGGTCCATCCGGTGGCGGACCGGGCGGCCATCACCTTTCACATCACCCTGAGCCTCGAGGGCGGCTCGACGATGCACATCCGAGGTGTGGAGATCTTCACCGTGACCGACGAGGGCCTGATCTCCGCGGTCGACGCCTACTGGGGTGACGAGAGCGTGACCTTCGAGTGACGCAACCGCAACCGCAGCCGCAACCGCAGCCGCAACCGCAGGCGCAACCGCAGGCGCAGCCGCAGTAACCGCCATCTCGCTTCGAGGCAACGCCCGTTGCGGTCCGATCGGAGCGGTCCGAGCGCTCGTCAGACGACTAGCGGACGGACACCGTGGGTACACAAGGAGCTAGGTGCGACGCGTCGCGCACCACGATCGGAGGTCCCCCATGCCATCCGCCCGTCCAGCTACTCGCCCGTCCGGTGACACACTGCGATCGTACGGGCGGCGTGGGACCCTGGCGTCCCTCGTCGCCGTGGTGTCCCTCCTCGGCCTGTTGGGCGCGGTGATCGTGAGCACGGGGCCGACCGGGGCGGCGGTGACACCGCCGGCGCAGGGGTGGAACAGCACCGAAGCGGCGCTGCCCACCAACGCCGGCACCGCCACGACCCTCGGCAACGTCACCATCGCGTCCTCGTCGTGCCCCGCGGTCAATGGCTGTGTGTCCGTGGGCGGGTACCACGACACCGGGACCCTGCCGTGGGGCGTGATCGAGACACAGAACGGGACCAGCTGGACGGAGACCCAAGCACCGGAGCCGTCGAATGCCGGGACCGGCGGGGACCAGGCCTTCTGGTTCGGGTCGCAGGGCTGTGGCAACAGCCAGCCCTGCCGCGCCGTGTCCTGCCCGAGTGCCGGCTTCTGCGTCGCCGTCGGGGAGTACACGGACAGCGCGGGCTTCGACCAGCCCGTGGTCGACACGCTGGCGAACGGTGCCTGGACCTCCGCCGAGGGTGCGCTGCCCAGCGATGCTGCCACCGACTCCACCACGATCAAGCCCAACGCCTGGCTCTACTCGGTGTCGTGTTCCTCTTCGACCTCGTGCGTCGCCGTCGGGACCTATAGGAACACGAGCAACAACACCAACGGATTCGTCGCGACGCTGGCGGGCACGACCTGGTCGGCCCAGGCGGCGCCGCTGCCGTCGAACGCCAACGCGACCGGGTCGTTGCTGGTCGCGGTGTCGTGTGCATCGGCGACCTTCTGCGTCGGGGCCGGGTCGTATCCCGACAACACGACCGGGAACCCCTCCAACGGGTGGCTGGTCGTCGACGCCAACGGCACCTGGACCGGCACCACTGCTCCCCAGCCTGCGGGCGCCGGTGACGACGGCAACGGTCACCAGGACTCGATCGAGAGCAGCGTGGCGTGCCCGTCCGCCGCCTCCTGTGTCGCCACTGGCCACTACGCGGACGCCAGCGCGAACAACTGGCCGCTCATCGACACGTGGAACGGGACCAGCTGGACCGGCCTCCAGGGCCCCGTACCCTCCGGCGCCAGCACGACGCCGAGCTCCGAGGAGCTGGTCTCGGTTTCGTGCGGCTCACCGTCGTCGTGTGTGGGGGCCGGCTTCTACCAGAACACCTCGCTCGCTGCCTTCGGGCTCATCGACACGCTGAGCAACGGCTCGTGGAGCGCCCTGGCGGCGCCGCAGCCCGCCAACACCGACTCGGGCGCCCAGGCCGCCCAACTCGAAGAGATCTCGTGCCCGACGCCGTCGTTCTGCATGACGGTGGGCTCGTACGTCGGGACCGGCGGGACGGGATTCGGCTTCCTCGACACCCTCTCGGCCGGGACGTGGAGTCCCCTCGAGGCGCCGCTGCCCGCCAACGTCAGCACGACGACCGGGGCCACCGTGGCCCAGGGGCGGGTGGTTGCATGCAACTCACCGGTGTCGTGCGCCGTCGGTGGCGACTACCTCGATACGAACGGCAACGGGCAGGGGTATCTCGACGCCGACGTGGGCGCGCAGGGGTACTGGCTGGGCGCCGCCGACGGCGGCATCTTCAACTACGGCAACACCACCTTCTTCGGCTCGCGCGGAGGCCAGCCGCTCAACGAGCCGGTGGTCGGCATGGCGGTGACCCCGGACCGACAGGGGTACTGGATGGTGGCCTCCGACGGCGGCATCTTCAACTACGGGGACGCCACCTTCTTCGGCTCGCGCGGCGGCCAGCCGCTCAACAAGCCGATCGTCGGCCTGGCCGCCACCCCCGACGGCAAGGGCTACTGGCTGGTTGCCTCCGACGGCGGCATCTTCAGCTACGGGGACGCCACCTTCTTCGGCTCGCGCGGCGGCCAGCCGCTCAACAAGCCGATCGTCGGCATGGCCGCCACTCCCGACGGCAAGGGTTACTGGCTGGTTGCCTCCGACGGCGGCATCTTCAGCTACGGGGACGCCACGTTCTACGGCTCGACCGGCAGCATCGCGCTGAACCAGCCGGTGGTGGGGATGGCCAGCACCCCGACCGGCCTCGGCTACTGGTTGGTGGCGGCGGACGGCGGCATCTTCAACTACGGGAACGCCACCTTCTACGGCTCGACCGGCAGCATCCATCTCAACAAACCGGTGGTGGGCATGGCGAGCTCCCCGAGTGGGAACGGCTACTTCCTGGTGGCCTCCGACGGCGGCATCTTCAACTATGGCGACGCGCCCTTCTACGGCTCCGCCGGTGGCCTGACGCTCGTCGAACCGGTGGTCGGCATGGGCGACTGAGGGCCTGTGCCCCGGTCCGGTCTGCCTCGACCCGGCGGCCGGACCGGGTTCCGCCCGGCCGGCTCCCGCCGGAGGTGACACAGCGCGCCGGTATCCTGCCCAGATGGCCGACCGTCTGGTCGTTCGCGGGGCTCGCGAGCACAATCTGCGCGATGTCTCCCTCGACCTGCCCCGGGACCGGCTGATCGTCTTCACCGGGCTGTCGGGATCGGGCAAGTCGTCCCTGGCCTTCGACACCATCTACGCCGAGGGGCAGCGCCGCTACGTCGAGTCGCTCTCGGCGTACGCCCGCCAGTTCCTGGGCCAGATGGACAAGCCCGACGTCGACTTCATCGAGGGCCTCTCGCCCGCCATCTCCATCGACCAGAAGTCCGCCTCACGTAACCCGCGCTCGACGGTGGGGACCATCACCGAGGTCTACGACTACCTGCGCCTGCTCTACGCCCGCATCGGCCATCCCCATTGCCCCACCTGCGGCCGCCCCGTGGCGCGCCAGACGCCCCAGCAGATCGTCGACCGGGTCCTCGAGCTGCCCGAGGGAACCCGGTTCCAGGTGCTGGCGCCGGTGGTGCGCGGCCGCAAGGGCGAGTACAGCTCGCTCCTCGACGACTTGGCCAAGCAGGGCTTCGCCCGAGTGCGGGTCGACGGCGTGCCGCTCGAGCTGGCGGAGAGGGCCGAGGTCAACCTGGCCCGCTACGAGATGCACACGATCGAGGTCGTCGTCGACCGCCTCATCCGGCGCAACAACGTGCGCCAGCGCCTCACCGAGTCGATCGAGACCGCGCTCGAACTGACGGGCGGCACGGCCGAGGTGCTCGTCATGAACGGGTCGGGCGAGGGGGGTGAGGAAGAGGCCATCACCTTCTCCCAGCACTTGGCCTGCACCTATTGCGGCATCAGCTTCGAGGAGCCGGCGCCGCGCAGCTTCTCCTTCAACTCGCCCTACGGGGCCTGCCCGTCCTGCCTCGGCCTCGGGACCAAGTTCGAGGTCGACCCCGACCTGGTCGTGCCCGACGACTCGCTCTCGCTCGCCGAAGGCGCGCTGGCTCCGTGGGCCGGGGCGCGCAGCGAGTACTTCACCGGGCTGCAGGCGGGTGTGGCCGAATTCGGCGGCTTCTCCTTCGAGGCGCCCTGGAAGTCGCTCAAGGCCAAGGACAAGAAGCTCGTCCTCTACGGGACCGGCTCGCGCACCATCCGGGTCACCTACAAGAACCGCTTCAACCGCACGCGTTCGTACGACGCGCACTTCGAGGGGATCATTCCCTGGCTGCAGCGACGCCACGGCGAGGCGGAGTCGGACTGGTCGCGCGAGCAGATCGAGATGTACATGCGCGAGGTCGACTGCCCCGAGTGCAAGGGGCGCGCCTCAAGCCCGAGTCGCTGGCGGTGACCGTGGGCGGACGGAACATCTACGAGCTGTGCAGCCTCTCCATCGGAGCGGCCGTGACGGCGATGGCCGACCTCGAGCTGACCGAGCGCGAGCACATGATCGCGGATCGGGTCTTCAAGGAGATCCGCGAGCGCATGCAGTTCCTCCTCGACGTGGGCCTCGACTACCTCTCGCTGTCCCGTGCCTCGGCCACGCTCTCGGGCGGCGAGGCGCAACGCATCCGCCTGGCCAGCCAGATCGGCAGCGGCCTGGTCGGCGTGCTCTACGTGCTCGACGAGCCCTCCATCGGCTTGCACCAGCGCGACAACAAGCGCCTCATCGCGACCTTGGAGCGCCTGCGCAACCTGGGCAACACGGTGATCGTCGTCGAGCACGACGAGGAGACCATCCGCACGGCCGACTACGTCGTCGACATCGGGCCGGGCGCCGGCGAGCACGGCGGCACGATCGTCCACGCCGGGCCGTTCAGCGGGCGGGGCGGCCTGCTCACGAACAAGGCGTCGCTCACGGGGCAATACCTGTCGGGCAAGAGGTCGATCCCGGTGCCGGCGCGGCGGCGCCCGGGCACCGGCGACGTCGTCACCGTGCGCGGGGCGCGCGAGCACAACCTGCACGACATCGACGTGTCCTTCCCTCTGGGCTGCCTTATCGCCGTCACCGGTGTCTCGGGCTCGGGCAAGTCCACACTGGTGAACGACATCTTGTTGCGTTCACTGGCCCAGAAGATGCACCGGGCCAAGGCGCTCCCGGGACGGCACCGCAAGGTCGAAGGAGTGCAGCACCTCGACAAGGTGGTCGACGTCGACCAGGCGCCGATCGGCCGCACGCCGCGGTCGAACCCGGCCACCTATACCGGCGTCTTCGACCACATCCGCAAGCTGTTCGCGCAGACGGCGGAGGCCAAGGTGCGCGGCTACCAACCCGGCCGCTTCTCGTTCAACGTCCGCGGCGGGCGCTGCGAGGCCTGCGCCGGGGACGGGACCATCAAGATCGAGATGCACTTCCTGCCCGACGTCTACGTGCCCTGCGAGATCTGCCACGGCGCCCGCTACAACCGCGACACGCTCGAGATCACCTTCCGCGGCAAGACGATCGCCGACGTGCTCGACATGTCGTGTGAGGAGGCGCTGAGCTTCTTCGAGCGCCAGCCCCCGATCGCCCGCCACATGCAGACCCTGGTCGACGTGGGCCTGGGTTACGTGCGCCTCGGCCAGCCGGCACCGACGCTCTCGGGCGGCGAGGCCCAGCGGGTGAAACTGGCCAGCGAGCTCAGCCGCCGCCCGACCGGCCACACGTTCTACATCCTCGACGAGCCGACGACCGGCCTGCACTTCGAGGACACCCGACGCCTGCTCGAGGTGCTGGGCCGGCTGGTCGACCAGGGGAACACGGTGGTCGTCATCGAGCACAACCTCGACGTGGTCAAGACGGCCGACTGGGTCATCGACCTCGGGCCCGAGGGCGGCGACAAGGGTGGCACGGTGATCGCCGAGGGCACGCCCGAGCAGGTGGCCAAGACGGCAGGCAGCTACACCGGCGAGGTGCTCAAGCCGGTGCTGGCCGCTGTCCAAGTAGCTGGAGGCCGGCTCAGGAGAAGTGGGTGCGCGGGCGCTCGAGGAGCACGCCGTCGAGGTATGTGTCGACCTTCTCGTTGTAGAACGCGATCAGACCGGCGATGGGCAGCAGGTCGCGGGTGGGGAAGTCGTAGGTCCAGGCGATGTCCGGGTGCGTGCGACCGTCGACCACCGCCGACCAGTACCCGCTGGTCGTCCCCTTGTACGGGCACGAGGTCACGGTGTCCGACGGGACGAGGTGCGTGAAGTCGACGTCGGTCCGGTTGAGGTAGTAGCGCGTCGGGAGCCCCGTCTCGAAGCAGAGGACGGGAGAGGAGGACTCGGCCAGCACCGCACCGTGGCTCTCCACGCGCACCGTGCGGGTGGAGCGCAGCGAGTCGACGCGCGTGTAGGGGTTGCGAGGGTGGACGAAGACCTGCTCGTCCTCTTCGAACCAGGCGTCGAAGGCGGACCACTCGAAGCGCACCGTGTCGTCGAGGCCCGCCACCTTGGCGGCGCCCAGCACCTTGGCCGCGTGGGGTCGCTCGAGGTCACCGGACTCGGACGCCGTGGATCCGGACGTCGCCGCGCGGCGTCTCCTCGTTGGTGCCCTCGTCGACCAGCGCGCCGTCGAGCACATCGGCGACGGGGATGTAGTACTGCGGGAAGGCGGGCCATTCCCACACGTAGCGCGCCTGCGTCGTGTCGACCACGGCCTGGCCCCCGAGGTAGGCGCGAATGCGGCGCGGGACCGGCTCGACGTGGTTCGCCTCGACGGGGGGAGCGGGATAGTCGGTCACCGGTGGCCTCCAGGGCGATGCGGTCGGTGGGCGGGCTGCGAAACGATGTCGAGTCGCGACCCTACCGGCGGGTCACGTGATGGCGAGCATGCGCTCGAGCGCCACCTTGGCCCACTCGGCGGTGTCGGCGTCGACCACGATCCGGTTGCGCACCTCGACCGTCGATCAGACCTTCGAGCACCCACGACAGGTGCTGGGGGTCGATGCGCGACATGGTGGAGCACGGGCACACCAGGGGATCGAGGCAGACGACGGTCTTGTCGGGAGACTCGTCGTCGAGGCGCTTCACGAGGTGGATCTCGGTGGCGACGCCGATGACCGCGCCCGACGGCGCGGCGTCGACGGCGCGGATGATGGCGTCGGTGGAGCCGGTGATGTCGCCGAGCTCGACGACATCGTGCGCGCATTCGGGATGCACCATGACGATCCCGTCGGGGTACTCGGCCCGGAAGGCCTCGACGTGCTCGGGCCGGAAACGTTGATGGACCGAACAGTGCCCCTTCCACAACAAGAGGGTGGACTCCTTCACCTCGCGGTCGCTCAGGCCGCCGAGCGACTGGCGCGGGTTCCACACGCGCATGTCGTCGGCGCCGTAGCCGAGCTCGTAGCCGGTGTTGCGCCCGAGGTGCTGGTCGGGGAAGAAGAGGACGCGCTCGCCTCGCTCGAGGGCCCAGGTAAGGACGGCCTGTGCGTTCGACGAGGTGCATACCGCCCCGCCGTGGCGGCCGACGAAGGCCTTGAGTGCGGCGGCGGAGTTCATGTAGGTGACCGGGATGAGGCGGTCGACGTCGACGACTCGGGCCAGGTCGCCCCACGCCTCCTCGACCTGGTCGATGTCCGCCATGTCGGCCATGGAGCAGCCGGCGTTGAGGTCGGGGAGCAGCACCTGTTGGTGGTCGCCCGTCAGCACGTCGGCGGACTCGGCCATGAAGTGCACGCCGCAGAACACGATGAACTCCGCCTCGGTCTGGTTGGCGGCCTGTCGCGACAGGCCGAAGGAGTCGCCGCGGGCGTCGGCCCAGCGCATCACGTCGTCACGCTGGTAGTGGTGACCGAGGATGAAGACCCGCGAGCCGAGGGTGGCCTTGGCCGCGCCGACCATGGCGGCCAGCTCGTCGTCGGACGCGGCCGTATAGCGCTCGGGAAGCGGCGCCTGAAGCCTGAGCATGTCGTTGCCCCCTTTGAGGGAGTGCATCGATATGGCCGGCGGGGACAGCCTGGTCGCCCATCCGCGGGTGTGTCGGCCTCGATGCGAGGTTGTATGCCGGATACCAGGCCGGCGCCAGCCAGTGTACCGCTGGCCACCAGCCGCTGCGCGAGAGTGGGCGTGATGCAGTATCGGCCGCCCACCGGCTCCATCCCGGACGCTCCGGGGTCATACCAGTTCCTCGACGCCGAAGGCCGTGTGCTCTACGTGGGCAAGGCGAAGTCGCTGCGCCACCGACTGCCCAACTACTGGCAGGACTCGGCCAAGCTGCCCCCGCGTACGGCCCAGATGGTGGCGCAGGCCGACCACGTCGAGTGGGTGGTGGTCGACAGCGAGGTGGACGCGCTCATCCTCGAGCATTCGCTGATTCAGGCCCATCTGCCGCGCTACAACGTGCGCCTCAAGGACGACAAGAGCTATCCCTGGCTTGCCGTCACCGTGAACGAGGAATGGCCGCGCCCGGCCGTCGTGCGCGGCCGCAAGCGCAAGGGCGTCCGCTACTTCGGCCCCTACGGCAACGCGGGCGCCATCCGGTCCACGCTCGACCTCCTGGTGCGGAGCTTCCCGGTGCGCACGTGCTCGGACACCAAGTTCAAGCGCCACGAGCGCCTGGGCCGGCCGTGCCTGCTCTACGACATCGACCGCTGCTCGGGACCCTGTGTCGGCGCGGTCGACCACGAGGCCTACGACGGCTACGTGGTCGACCTCATGCGGTTCCTCTCGGGCGACACCGAGCCGGTGCTGGCGCGCCTGGAGGCCGAGATGCTGACGGCGTCCGAGGAGCTGCAGTTCGAACGCGCCGCACGCCTGCGCGACCGCATCGCCGCGGTGCACAAGGCGGCCGAGACCCAGCAGATGGTGTCCGACCGCGCCGAGGACTTCGACGTCGTCGGCCTGGCCGAGGACCCGCTGGAGGCCTCGGTGCAGATCTTCCGGGTGCGGCGCGGCCGCGTCGTGGGCCACCGTGGCTTCGTGGCCGAGAAGGTGGAGGACCTCTCGGGACCCGAGTTCATGGCGTTGGTCGTGTCGCAGGTCTACGGCGCCGACGGCGCGGAGGTGCCGCGCCGCGTCCTCGTGCCGGAGCTGCCGGCCGACCTCGACCTCCTCGAGAGCTGGCTGCGCAGCGTGCGGGAGGGACCCGGTCGACATCGCGGTGCCCCAGCGCGGGGCCAAGCGCTCGCTGCAAGAGACCGTCACCCGCTCGGCCGGCGAGGACCTGGCGCGCCACCGGCTGCGCCGGGCGTCCGACCACAACGCACGGTCCAAGGCGTTGACCGAGCTGCAGAGCGCGCTCTCGCTGCGCGAGGCGCCGTTACGGATCGAGTGCTACGACATGAGCCACCTGCAGGGCACCGACTACGTCGGGTCCATGGTCGTGCTCGAAGACGGGCTGGCCAAGCGTTCCGACTACCGGCGCTTCACCGTCAAGTCCGTGCCGGGGAACGACGACTATGCAGCCATGGAGGAGGTGCTGACCCGACGGCTGAGCGCGCTGAAGGAGGCACCGGCGGTCACCGAGGGCGGCCGGCCCCGGCGCTTCGCCTACCGCCCCAACCTCCTCCTCGTCGACGGCGGCAAGGGGCAGCTGCACGTGGCCGAGCGGGTGGTTCGCGAGCTCGGGCTCGACGGCGAGATCGAGTTGGCCGCCCTGGCCAAGCAGTTCGAGGAGGTCTACCGGCCCGGCTCGCCCGACCCCGTGCGCCTGCGTCGTGGATCGGACGCGCTCTACCTGCTGCAGCGGGTACGCGACGAGGCACACCGCTTCGCCATCACCTTCCACCGGGAGCGGCGGGCCAAGCGGATGACGCGGAGCATCCTCGACGACATCCCCGGGCTGGGGCCGACGCGCAAGGCCCGCCTGGTCAAGGAGCTCGGCGGCGTCAACGCGGTGCGCGCCGCGACCCTCGAGCAGCTCCAGGCCCTCTCCTGGCTGCCCGACACCGTCGGTCTCGCCGTCTACGAGGGCGTGCGCAAGGCTGGGGGCCGATGAGCGAGTTCGTGGTGGTGACGGGGATGTCGGGCGCCGGCCGCTCCACCGCGGCGGCGGCGCTCGAGGACATGGGCTGGTTCGTCATCGACAACCTGCCGGCCGGCCTAATCATGAAGATGGTCGAGATGGTGGACCGGCCCGGGTCGGGCATGGAGCGGGTCGCGCTGGTCATCGGCCGGGGTGGCAGTGGCACCGGTCCCGAGTACTTCGACGACCTGCCCGACGTGCTCGACGAGCTGCGTTCGGGCAAACGGGTCCGGGTGGTGTTCCTCGACGCACCAGACGACGTGCTGGTGCGCCGCTACGAGGGCACCCGCCGCCGCCATCCCCTGGCCGCCCGCGGGGTGGAGGAGTCCATCACCGACGAGCGTCGGCTGCTCGAGCCCGTGCGTGAGCGGGCCGACCTGCTGGTGGACACGGGCGAGCTCAACTCGAACCAGTTGCGCTCGCGCATTCTGGAGGTGTTCGGCGACGCCGAGGCGCCCCACATGCAGACCTCGGTCATCTCCTTCGGTTACAAGCACGGGATCCCGCTCGACGTCGACATCGTCTTCGACTGCCGCTTCCTGCCGAACCCGTTCTGGGTGGAGGAGCTGCGCTCCTACAGCGGCCTGGAGGCGCCGGTGCGCGACTACGTGCTCGGTCAGCCCGACTCCATCGCCTTCTTGGAGAAGGTGAGCGATCTGCTGGCGAGCCTCCTGCCGGCCTTCGTGCGCGAGGGGAAGTCGTACCTCACCATCGCCATGGGCTGCACCGGCGGGCGCCACCGCTCGGTGGCGCTGGCCGAGGCGTTAGCGGAGAGGCTGGGCGACGGGGACCAGTCGGTTTCCGTGTTCCACCGGGACGTCGAGCGGTGAGCGCCCGTGCCCTCGGTCGTCGCCGTCGGTGGCGGGCACGGCACGGCCGTCACGCTCAGGGCGGCTCGGCGCTACGCCGGGACGATCACCGGCATCGTGTCGGTCGCCGACGACGGGGGCAGCAGCGGCCGCTTGCGCGAGCTGCTGAACGTGGTGGCGGTCGGCGACATCCGCAAGTGCCTGGTCGCCCTGGCCGACGACGACTCCGCGTTGGCCCTGGCGTTCGGGCGTCGTTTCGAAGAGGGCGAGCTGGCCGGCCACGCGTTGGGCAACCTGATCCTGGCCGGGCTGATCGACGCCACGGGCGACCTGCTGTCGGGCGTGCGCGAGGCCGGCATCCTGCTCGGCGCCCACGGCGACGTCCTGCCGGCGACGAGCGAGTGTGTCGTGCTCAAGGCCGAGTCGGCCAGCGGCACGGTGGCGGGCCAGGTGGCGGTCAAGGGGACCGGCGACATCCGCACGGTGTCGCTGGTGCCGGGCGACGCCCTGCCGCCGCCGCTGGCTCTCGAGCGCATCGCCGAGGCGGACCAGATCGTGATCGGGCCCGGGTCCTTGTTCACCAGCGTGTTGGCCGCCGTGGCGGTGCAAGGCGTCGCCGAGGCGGTGGCCTCCTCGGCGGCCCAGGTCGTCTACGTCTGCAACCTTCGCCAGGAGGTCAAAGAGACCGAAGGATACGACGTCAGCGCCCATATCGAGGCCCTGGCCAGGCACGATGTAACGGTGGACGTCGTTCTGTGTGACAGCATCGGGGGAATGAGCATCGGCACGACGGACGTTTCGGTCCGCGACGTCTCCTTGACGGGGCCGAACACCCTGGTCCACAGCCCGGCCAAACTGGCGCAGGCGCTTTCGGGTCTGCTGGCATAGGTCGCCGCGGGAGTGGCACCCAGGCCCTAGGGCAGGAAGGAGCGACATGACGGTGCGGGTCGGTATCAACGGCTTCGGGCGTATCGGCCGCAACTTCATGCGGGCCGTCCTGGACACTGGTGCCGACATCGAGGTGGTCGGCATCAACGACCTCACCTCGGCCGAGATGCTGGCCAACCTGTTGCACTACGACTCGACCAACGGGCGCCTCGGGGTGCCGGTCGACGTCGAGGGCGGCAACCTCTTGGTCGGGGACAAACTTGTCCGGGTCCTCGCCGAGCGCGAGCCGGGCCGCCTGCCCTGGGACTCGCTCGGGGTCGAGGTCGTCGTCGAGTCCACCGGCATCTTCACGGCCCGCGACGCCGCCGCCGAGCACCTGGGCGGCTCGGTGCAGCGGGTCATCATCTCGGGCCCGTCGGGCGACGCCGATGCCACCTTCGTCATCGGCGTCAACGACGAGGACTACGACCCCGCACGCCACACGGTGATCTCGAACGCGTCGTGCACCACCAACTGCTTCGTGCCCATGGTCAAGGTCGTCGACGATGCCTTCGACATCGTGAGCGGGCTCATGACGACGGTGCACGCCTACACCAACGACCAGAACCTGTTCGACCTGCCGCACAAGGACCTGCGCCGGGCGAGGGCCGCCGCCATCAACATCGTGCCGACCTCGACGGGCGCGGCGCGGGCCACCGGCCGGGTGCTCGAGGCGATGCAGGGCCGTCTCGACGGCGCCTCGTTGCGGGTGCCGGTGCCGGCCGGTTCCATCACCGACTTCACCGCCGTGGTCAAGGGCACGGCCACGGTGGCCGAGGTCAACGGCGCCTTCGCCGAGGCCGCGGCCAAGCCGCCGCTCGATCGCGTGCTCGAGTACACCGAGGATCCCATCGTCTCGACCGACATCGTCGGTTCGCCCGCCTCGTGCACCTTCGACTCGGGATTGACCATGGTGATGCCGGTCTCCGACGAGCTGACCCTGGTCAAGACGTTCGGCTGGTACGACAACGAGTGGGGCTACTCGAACCGCCTGGTCGACCTGGTCACCTTGGTGGGGGGCTGAGCCACATGGACCCATTGCGCGGCATCCCGCTGCTCGGTGACCTGCCCGACCTCGAGGGGAAGCGGGTGCTGGTGCGGGTCGACTTCAACGTCCCCCTGCACATCGGCGTGCGGGGCCAGGCCAGCGTGGCCGACGACTTCCGCATCACGGCGGCCCTGCCGACACTGCGCTGGCTGCAGGACGAGGGTGCGGAGGTCATGGCGGCATCGCACCTCGGACGCCCCGCCGGCTCGCCGGACCCCGCTGGGAGATGGACCCCGTCCGCAAGCGCCTCGCCGTGTTGTCCCCCGGGGTGGGGCTGACCGAGAACCTGCGCTTCGACCCGGGGAGAAGGCCAACGATCCGGCCTTCGTGCAGCGCCTCATTGCGGGCTACGACGCCTACGTCGACGAGGCCTTCGGCGCGGCGCACCGCGCCCATGCGTCCATCGTCGGCCCGCCGGCCTTCTTGCCCAGCGCGGCCGGGCTGCGTTTCGCCCGCGAGGTGGAGGTCCTGGGGCAGATCCTCGATCGGCCAGCACGTCCCTTCGTGGCGGTCGTCGGCGGCGCCAAGGTGGCCGACAAGCTCGCCGTGCTCAAGGTGCTCGCCACCAAGGTCGACACGCTCGTCGTCGGCGGCGGCATGGCCTTCACCTTCCTGGCCGCCCAGGGCGTGCAGGTGGGGTGCTCGCTCTTCGACCCCGACTACCTCGAGGACTGCCGGGCGCTGCTGGCCTCGGGCGTGCGCATCGTGCTCCCGACCGACACGTGGGCCCTCGAGCCGGGCGGCACGTTCGGCCCGCCCTCGGCTGGGCACGGGCCGCGGGGCAGCGTCAAGGTCATTGAGGGCGACCTGCCCGACGGCTGGACCGGTCTCGACATCGGGCCCGACTCCGCCGCGGCCTTCGCCGAGGTCGTCTCCGGGCGCGGGCACCGTGCTCTGGAACGGGCCGCTCGGCGCGTTCGAGGACAAGCGCTTCGCCGGCGGGACGCGGATCGTGGCCGAGGCGGTGGCGCGCTGCCCCGGATACTCGGTGGTCGGTGGCGGCGACAGCCACAGCGCACTCGAAGAGCTCGGCCTCACCGACCAGGTCGACTTCCTCTCGACCGGTGGTGGCGCGTCGCTGGCCTATATCGAGTCCGAGGGTCACCTGCCCGGCATCGACGCCCTGCGGCTGGCTCCCAACGCGCCGCCGGGGGTGAGCACGCGCCGCCCGCTGGTGAGTGGGAACTGGAAGATGCACCACGACCACATCGAGGCGCTGCACACCGTGCGCGACCTCGGCCTGCGGCTCAAGCCCGAGGACGTGGCACGTGTCGACGTCTCGGTGCACCCGCCCTTCACCGACCTGCGAACGGTGCAGACGCTCGTCGAGCAGGAGCGCATCCCCGTCGCGCTGGGCGCGCAGCACTGCTCCGACGAGGACGCCGGGGCGCGCACGGGCGAGGTCAGCCCCCGTTTCTTGGCCCGGCTGAGCACGGCCTACGTCATCGTGGGGCACTCCGAGCGGCGCACGCTCTTCGGCATGGATGATGCGACGGTGGCCGCCACCCTGCGCGCCGTGCTGCGCAACGAGATGACACCGATCGTGTGCGTCGGGGAGACCGAGGAGCAGCGGGCGCGCAGCCAGACCGAGAGCGTCCTCGAAGAGCAGGTCATGGCGGCCCTCTCCGGCCTGGCGTCCGACGTCGTCGCCGGCCTGGTGGTGGCCTACGAGCCGCTGTGGGCCATCGGGACGGGCACGCCGGCAACCGCCGTCGACGCCGAGGACGCCTGCGTGTTCATCCGCTCCTTGGTGGCCAAGGTGGGCGGGGACGATGCCGCAGCCGGCATCCGGATCCAGTACGGGGGCTCGGTGACGGCCGAGAGTGCGACCGACCTGATGGCCGAGCCCGACGTGGACGGGCTCCTGGTGGGCGGGGCCAGCCTGGAGGCGGCCGCCTTCACTGACATCATCCGCTCGACCGCTGCCTGCTACCGTTCCTAGGCCGAGCAGGGCGCTGTCGCCCGCGAGCTGGAGGCTCTTGGCATTGTTGGCAACCTTGTCCACGCTGACCTGGCTGTACATCGTCATTGAGGTGCTCGCCGCGCTCGGGCTGATCTTCTTGATCCTGATGCACAGCGGGAAGGGCGGCGGGCTGTCCGACATGTTCGGCGGCAGCGTCGGTGCGGCCGCCCAGGGCTCGACGGTGGTCGAGCGGAACCTGGACCGGATCACCGTTACCGTCGCCATCATCTTCGCCTTCGCCACGATCACGCTGGATCTCCGGCTGCAGTGACGCGCCGGGGCCCACGCCCCCGGCGCGGGCGCTGGCTGGTCGGGACCCTCGCAGCGCTCGGGTTGCTGGCCGCGGCCTGCGGCGGGAACGCCGGCAGCAGCGGGACGACGGTGACCTACGTCGGCGTCGCCGGCGGTGCCATCTCCTTCGGGATGAGCGACAGCGTGACGGGGTGCAACCCGAACACGCCCGAGGGCGACGCACCGGGCACCCAGACCATCCTCAGCGGCGTCCTGCCCAGCCCGTGGATCGTGAACAACTCAGGCACGCTGACACCGGACTCGAGCTTCGCCCTGTCGGAACTGGTGAGCCTCAGTCCCGAGACCATCGTCTACACGTTGAACCCCAAGGCGGTGTGGTCCGACGGTGTCCCCATCACGGCCACCGACTTCGAGTACGCCTGGGAGCTCCAGCGCGGCGAGCCGGCGGTTTCCTCGCCCGACGTGAACACCATTGCCGGCTACCGCGACATCGCGTCGGTGAAAGGCTCCAACGGCGGCCACACGGTCACCGTGAAGTTCAAGAAGACCTACGCCGACTGGCAATCGCTCTTCGACAACCTCATGCCGGCTCACGTGATGGAGAAGGTCGGCTGGAGCCCCGCCTGCCCGACGGTCAACCCCACCATCGACCTCTCGGGCGGGCCGTTCAAGATCGGGTCGGTGTCGGCCTCGGGGACGACCATCACCCTCGTGCAGAACCCGAAGTGGTGGGGCACTCCGTCCAACGCCCGCTCGATCACCGTCCACATCGCATCGTCGACCCAGCAGCTCGCCCAGTGGATGACGTCGGGCTACGTGCAGGTCGCAGAGCCGGCCACGGTGACCCCGTCGTTCCTCACCCAGATGACGGGGCTCCCGGGAGCGCAGAGCGACGTCGACACCTCCGACACCTTGCTGCAGCTCGACATGGCGAGCTCGCTCGACTCGGACCTCTCGCCCGACATGCGCTTCGCCATCGCGCTGTCGATCGACCGTCAGGACCTGGTGAACAAGGAGGTGAGCTGGGCCGTGCCCGGCATCGCGGTGGCGGACAGCCACGTGTACGTGCAGGGGCAGCAGGACTACAAGCCGGCGCCGACGGGCGCCCCGACGACCACCGTGCCGCCACCGACGTCCTCCACGTCGACCACGACGATCGGTGCGGGCGGGAGTGTGAACTTCCCCGTGACCCCGGTGCCTGACCAGGCGGATGCGTTCATCACCGCGTCGGGCCTCAACCGGGACGGTGACACGCAGTACTACCACTCTGCCTTCGGCGCGCCCTTCGAGCTCCACATGGTCTACGACTCGACCGATCCGTGGGCATCCGAGGCGGCACCCGTCATCCGCGCCGAGCTCGAGGCGGCCGGGCTCGAGACCACGCTGGAGCCGGTCGACGGTGCGGCGCAGGCCGGACAGGTGTTGGCCGACGGCTTCGCCGATCTGGCCGTGGTCCCGGTCACGTTCTCGCCGTACATGAGCCAGACCATCTCGTGGTACACGATGCTGCTCGGCCCGCCCGGCAAGAACGGCAGCGAGGACTGGACCAACTACTCGAACAGCCAGTTCGACCAAACGGTGCAGACCGCCTCCGAGCAGCTGAACCTCACCACTGCGGCCGGTGACTACGCGCAGGCCGACACCCAGCTCTGGGACGAGATGGTCTCGCTGCCGCTCTACGCGGAGCCGTCGACCCTGGCCTGGAGCCAGACGATCGGTGGGGTGGAGCCGATGCCTCGTAGTACGAGCCTTCTGTGGTACGCGCAGCTGTGGGCGGTCAAGAAGCTTGAGTCCACGAGCAACACCACGCCGTCGTTGCCGGGGCAGTAGGTCGTCGGAACGTCGGGACGGTTCGGAGGGGTCTTTCGGCTGACTTCTGGAGCTGAGGGAGCTGATGGGGGCGCGCTACGATCTCCAGACGCTGCGTTCCAGTTGCAACCTCGTCGGAGTGGCGGAATAGGCAGACGCGCCAGCTTGAGGGGCTGGTGCCCGCAAGGGCGTGGGGGTTCAAGTCCCCCCTCCGACACGATCGATACCCGACTCCTTGAGTCCGACCTCCTGGTAGCGGACGTGCAGCGGAGGCGCCCCGTGCACAGTTACGTCCAAGTAATCGGGTAACACCGAAACCTCCTCGATGAACTCGTCGATCAGCACGCGTCGCTCGACTTCGGTCGCGGTGTTCCACATCGTTTCGACGTCGAGCGTTGCCAGCACTCGCGCCACCTCGTCGAATCGCCGTGTCAGGTCTTCGGTCTGGGCCGCCTCGACCTGCGCGTCGTCACTCTCTTGTTGGGCCTCCCGGATGGCGACGGACAGGCGCGCCTCCTCCTCGGCGAACAACTCGGCCCCGATCTTGTCGTCGTAGTAGAGGCGCAGCAGCTTGCGGCGTTGGGCCACCAGGTCCTCGACGCCGTGCAGGTTGCGGCGAGCGCGGGGCCCTCCGCCGGCCTTTCGGGCCGGCGTTCGGGCCCGCTCGAGCTCCGTGCGGATGGCGGCCTGGAGCTCGACGTCGTCGCCGATGAGCCGCAGCCCCAACACGGCGGCCCGCAGCAGGCCGAGATTGCTGCGGCAGGGCTGCGCGCAGCCTTCACCCCGGTGGCGACAGCGGTAGTGCCGGCTGCCCTGGCCGTTCTGGTCGATGGCCATCAGGCGGCGACAGAGCCCGCAGCGGACCCGGCCCGACAGCAGGTCGGTGCCCCGGGCCCGACCCTTGACCCGGCCCCGGTGGGCGGCGGCGAACTGCTCCGGCGTGATGATCGCCTCGTGGCGGCCAGGAAACCAGTCGCCGTTCATCATCACCTCGCCGAGGTAGATGCGCGACTTGAGGATGGTGAGCACTGTCGAGTACTTGACGCCGGTAGCATCGGCGATCTTGCCCACGCTCTGGCCCTCCGAGCGCAGGGTGAAGACGCGCCGCACAACAGGCGCCATCTCGTTGACGACGAGCTCGCCGTCGACAAGGTCGTAGCCGATCTTCGGTCGGTTGATCCACTTGCCCTGACGCACGGCCTGCTGCATGCCCATCCGCACGTTCTCGGCCAGCTGCTCCCGATAAAACTGCGCGAACGAGCCGAGGATGTTGTAGAACATCCGCCCCGTCGCCGAGGACAAATCGATCTTCTCGGTGAAGGAATGCAACGCGACGCCGGCCTGGCCGAAGTGGTCGGCCAGCATGATCAGGTCGCTGAGGTTCCTCGACAATCGATCGAGCCGCCACGTCAGCACATTGGCCACGTGGCCCTCGTCCACCATGTGCAGTAGCTGTTGGAGTCCGGGCCGCTCGAGGTTCTTGCCCGACAGCCCCGGATCGGCGATCACCGTGACTTCGCCGAGATCGTGCAGCTCCGCGTAGACGCGCAGCTTGTCAGCTTGCCCGGCGATCGAGAAGCCCTCCGCTGCTTGTTCCTCGGTCGACACCCGGCAGTACGCCACCGTCAACATCGCCGTCCTCCTGTTCCAGCTCTTCCCTCTGGCTCACCATGCGCAACCCGATGCGGACCAGCACGGCCGCCACCCGCCCGCAGTCGGGCCCGGCCGCGTTCACCGCAACTCCAACTCGCTGCGCCGGCGAGCGACCCGCTCGCTGAATGCTGTGCGGCTGATGATCTCGTAGGTGTGCAGATGATGCCCGATCGCCCCGAGCGTGTCGTCGATGCCCTCGGTGCCGAGGAGGGCGCCCATCGAGGCGAGGTAGCCGTTGAGGCCCGGGAGGAGCTTCTCGATGGACCTGGATCGCCGGGCCAGGCGCAGGCGGTGGAGGCCGATGGGCCCGTGGCCGACGATGGCCTGTTGGATCGAGCGCCACCCGGGGGCGAGCGGCCAGCGCGAGCGAGTCCGGTCGCTGGTGGGGGAGCGGTAGGTCAGCCATTCCCCGGTGGCGTACGCCCACAAGTCGCCAGCGGCGGCAAACACCTCCGCCGGCGTGTTGAGGTCAAACTCGAGCAGTCCTTGTCGGCCGATTTCGAATTCGAGGCGGTGGACCGGCGGGCCCGGCACGTAACGATCGCCCCACACCTCGAACCACCAGCCGCTGTCCTTGGCGGCCATGTCGGCCGTCTTGTCATACAGGCGGGCGAGGAATGTCTTGGTCGTGCGGCTGCCGAACTCGAAGCCGGTCAAGGTGCCGGCGATCTCGTACGTGCGGCGGGCGTCGGCCCGGCAGACGAAGCGTGATGCGTCCTCGAGGCTGAGGTTCCAGCCCTGCCAGTCGGCGAAGAGGTCAACGCGGTTGACCCACAAGCTCAACCTCTGGAGCTCGTGGTCGAGGGTCTGGCGCAGTGCGGCCACCGCTGCTTCGGGGCCGACGGCATGCAGGAACTCGGAACGAGGCTGGACGCGCGCAGTCGGGAGGTGGCGACTGGTGGAGAAGCCGATGCGAGCCATCTCGTGGTCGAGGCAGAAGCGGTACTTGCCCCACCCGTGGGGAGCGATCCCAAAGGTCAGATCACCGATCGAGCAGGGGGCCGGCCGCTTGGCCTCGCCCGCCCAGGTCCGGCAGTCCTCGAGGCGGGCCACGAAGCGCTTGGGCAGCTCGGCCTGGCCGGACAGGTAGAGGGCGTCGATGCCCGAGGCGAGCTCCGACAGCAATGAAGTGGCGTATTTGCGACTAACGGATCACGGGTCGGCGCAAGGTGTGGCATGGCGGGTGATCAGTGGAAGAAGCCGGGACGGCGGCCGGCGATCCGGCGCTCGATCCCGGCCGCCCAGGCCCCGTCGAGGTCGATACGGATCCACGGGAACGAGTACTCGTCGGGGTGCGCGCCGTAGCGGGCACGGAAGCGCCGCACCTTGCGGAAGATGGTGGCGCGGTGCCAACCACCCTCCTCCAGCGCGGCGAAGCCTCCGGCCATGTGCCAGGCCACCCAGAAGCCGATCAGCTCGGACTGCTCCATGGCGTCGGCGGCGATGTCGTCGCGTACGAAGTCGGGATACTGCTCGGCCTCGAGGGTACGCATGGGGAAGGCCTCCGCCACCACGTCCTCGTCGAGGCGGGAGTGATAGGCGTACCAGCGGCCTGCGGCGTGCCCGGCGCCCTCGACGGTGTCGCTCTTGTCGGCTCGGAAATCTGGCGCGTCGCTCATGGCGCCAACCTTGTCGCAAGGGTGCGACAACACACCCTGGGGCTGATCATGAAACGGGGGAGTGGCAACCAGGCCGCCCTAGTCGGGCGGCCTTTTAGTTCTCCCCACGGGGTGGGATCGGACCCGTCAAGGCTGCCCCTCCGGGCGGCTGCGCCGGCCTTGACGGGTCCTGGCCGATCCGGCGCGGGACTGCGCGGTGCTCCCGTTCAACTCGCAACGGTGTTGAGGCAGAAGAGGAGTCAACCCGGTGGCACACTGGAGACATGACCGAGAGCGCCGTCGAGCGGGAAACGTCGCCGCCGGAAGACGATGTGACCAATACCGAGGAGGCCCTCGTTGCTCGCATTACCGCTGATCGTCGGGCGGGTAAGGACACAACGAAGGATGTCGAAAAGCTTCTGCAATTGACCGGGGTGAAGAACCGAGCGGCTCTCGACAGACTCGCCAAGTAATCGCGCCGTGGCGGAAGCCGGCGGAGACGAGGTCGCATACCTCACAGAGGCTGATTTCCATCAGGCGGCGGCCGAGGCTCTCGGAATGGATCTGGATACCGCCCGTGCGATCACGAACGAGACATTGGCCGGTTCAGCCTTAGCGGCTCCGGCGGCCGGCTTCGGCGATTTCGAGAAGTACCCGGACTTGCCCACGAAGGTCGCAGTACTCATCCAGGCGATCGCACGGAACCACGCTCTTCCCGACGGGAACAAGCGAACGGCACTGCTGTGCGGCATCCTCTTCGCCGCCATCAACGGCTACCTCTGGGAGCCACCTCGGGGCGACGACCCTGATGGTGCGGAGACGGCCGAAGTCGTGGAGGCGGTTGCAGCAGGAAAGGTCCCGCTCGACCAGTTGGCCTCCTGGGATTCCGACCGCCTTCAATCTGCGTCCTGAGGTTGCGGATTCGGCGACAATGGAACCAGGGCCTCCAAGACCAAGCGGCTGAACCTGCGACTGACCGGCAACAGGACGCCCTCCTGCGCTGGGCGGACGTATCTCGAGGTGAGTCCGCGCATGATTTCGTCGTGCGTAATGCGGTGGAGTCCGCAGAGATGGAACTCGCCGACCGGCGCGTCTTCGTCATCGACGATGGCGCGTGGACCCAGCTGATTGAACTTCTCACGACGCCGTCGGCGCTTCCGGAGTCACTGGTCAAGCTGCTCTCGAAACCTTCGGTCCTTGAGCGCTCCGCTTAGTGGCCTTCGCCGGTGCGGGGTTACTTGTCGGCGAGCATGTCGTCGAAGAATCCAACTGCGGAATGCCGCATCTCAATGAATAGTTGATCCGTCACGTGCGCTAGCGGCCAGCGAGCACGCTGCCAGATCTCAGCAGAAAATAGTGACCCCTTCCCGGCAGCGTAAGGGGACAGGGGTAAGTCCGCGAAACGCTCGCAACGAGCGAAGGTGGAACTCCAGGTGAGACACTTCCCCTGTAAGGGAGGGTGGTCACCGTGCACGAATCGGCCTTCGAGAAGATGCGAGCGGTCAGAAGCGTCTACCTTGCTCAAGGTGCTGGTCGGATCATCCGGGTTCTCGACGTCGGGTCCAATATTGGGCCGGGGACGCTGGGATTCCGATCGCTCTTTCCTTCCCCGGATTTCGAGTACGTAGGCCTCGACATCGTCGAGGGCTACAACGTCGACCTCGTGCCAAAGGACCCCTTCCGATGGGAGGAGATCGAGAACGAGAGCTTCGACCTCGTCATGTCGAGCCAGATGCTCGAGCACAACCCGTATTTCTGGATCACCGTGGCCGAGATGGCCCGTGTGGCGGTCGAAGGGGGCGTCGTCGCAATAACCTCCCCGGCAGCGGGTTCCATGCACCGCCATCCAATCGATTGCTGGAGGTTCTATCCCGACTCGTGGGTGTCTATGTGCACGTACGTCGGACTAGAGCTGATCGAGGCGTACAGGGAGTACCCATCGTGGAAGAAGACCATTCCCGGCACGTCCTGGCAAGACGCCATGATGGTGGCTCAGAAGCCTCATTTCGGTGACGAGGTATCGCGTTCGGATTTCTATCAACGCGTCGATGCCATCGTGGCCACCCGGACCGAGGCGCCCCCACGCTTGAAAAGACCACAGCATGTATCCACTCGCAACGGGGAGACAGCATGGCGCCGTTACGAAGAGACCCACGTATTTAAGCCGAGCCAAATCATCCTTAGACGACCCCTCCACCTTTGGCAGCTTCTGCTCGAAGAAATCACCAAGCTGAAGGAAACTCGCGTTCCTCTCGCCGTACGGCACCGGATTTGGGCACGCGATGGCCGTCAGGCTCTTCGCCGCGGCGAGGCACTCATGCCCTGGGATTCCAAAGCGGTCGCTGCGAGGCGCCCAAGCTCAGAGCGGGCGGCGGGGCCCACGAGTGCCCCATAGGATTCGTACGGGGGCAGACACCCTGTTGCTTGAACGACGGTCGCCGTCGTAGTTGATCGGGGCTACCTCTCGCAGCAGTTCGCCCGCCTTTCGCTCCGCGCGCAGTTTCAGCTCGGCGCACTTGTTCTTCATGACGAGGCCCATAGCGTTTCGCGTCACGGGTGATGCTGGCGCGACAAGCGGATGAACTTCTAGTGACCCGTAAAGGGAGCGTCATACCCGGCTGGTAGACCCAACTCCGACTCGGCCCCTCGCCTACCTTCCGTCCCCACCACCCCGGGATGGTTGAGGTGGCGGAGGGGTCGTTTCGCGTCACTCCTCACCGAGTGTGTTCTCGGACACACTCACAGTGTCGGCTGAGCGACAGACAACTCGCTTGTCACGGCGCATGATCGGGGTGGCGGTGTAGTCAGGCGGATTGGCGGCGAGATGACCCCGCCTCGGTCCCCCCGAGGAGGCGGGGTCGTTTCGCGTCTGGCAAACTGGCGTCCGGCACACGCGAGGGTTGCCCGACACAATTCCGCCGCGGGGTTCCGCCATCCCCCGCCGGCTGCGTGTACGCCAAGCGAGACGCCCCCGGCTCGCGTAATCGGGTCGGGGGCGCTTCGTCGTTGTCGGCAAGACCTGTCCTACGGCTGAGACTGCAGACACGCGGGCCGCTCGCTTTCGTATTGGTTGGGGTGTACGGCCCTCGTCGTATCAGGACGGCTCCCGCTCGGATCTGTCTAGGTAGAGGGGCGAGGCGGGGCGACGGCCCCCGGGTTCTTTTCCCGTCCCCGGGGGCTGCTTCGCGTTCTGGCAGTGCGTCCTCCCCCGCCCAGGGGTCGTTTCGCGCCGAGGCTCAGGCAAGGCATCTCGCCCGACTCCGGTCCACCAGCTCGAGCAGGACGGACTCCCAATCGCCGACACGGTCCTTGATGTCCCAGTCGATCGCTGCCGTGTTCGCTTTCGCCACGACGACACGCTCTTCCGGGTCCCCAGCAACCACTCGAGTTCGCCCTGCCATTGTTCCGGCGATAGGAACTCACCCAGCTCTCCTATGCAGCGGCAATCCAGCTGACACCGATCATCTGGGCGCCGCCATGGACGCCGACGACGGCACCCAACGTGCCGGTCCGTATGGTCGCTCGGGGAAAGCGGGGAGCGATGAGGTCGAGGAACTGGTCGATGTCAGGTGCGCCACATTGCATCACCGCAACGTGCTCGATCAGCCCGGCGGCGCACATGCGTTCGTAGAGCATCTCTAGCGCCCTCTTGCGAGTCCGGGCTTTACCGGCTTCGTGGACGACGCCACCGCTAAGGTCGATCACCGGCTTGATCGAGAGCAGTGAGCCCACCATTGCCGTCGCACCCCCAATTCGCCCACCCTTCTTCAGGTTCTCCAACGTATTCAGAGCCGCAAGGACGTGCGTACGAGGGATGAGGTCGTTGACTCGACGCAATACTGTGTCGATGTCAGTCCGCTCGGCGGCTACCTTGGCGGCCTCAATCACAAGAGTGCCCATCCCGCTTGACACAGTCCGGCTGTCGACCACATGGACGACAACCCCCTCGACCGTCGCGGCTGCGGTGAGGGCTGACTGAAATGTGGTTGACAAGTCGCTCGAGATGGTGAGGCAAACCACCGCTTCAGCGCCAGCGTCTCTTGCGTTGCGAAAGGCCTGTTCAAACGCGCCGGGCGACGGGCAGGCCGTCTGGGGGAGGTCTTCGGTGTTCGCCATTCGTTGGTAGAAGTCCTTGACGCTGAGGTCCTGACGGTCGGTAAATTCCTCGCGCCCAAATCGGATCGTGAGGGGCACGATCTCGATTTTGAACGGGTCGATGTCCTCCTGCTCCAGGTCAGAAGAGCTGTCGGTGACCACGAAGACGCCAGGCATGAGAGGCTCCTCCTCTTTAGGGTCTTCACCATTCTGGTGCTCCAAGTAAGGGATCCCGTCAACCTCCACAGTGACGAAATGTCACTACAGCTCCACTGTCAGAGGGTCTCTGTTCCGGCTCTTCGGGGTGCCCCGGGCGGTCGGGGGCAGTCTCAAATGTGATGACGCTCGCGCGTTATGGGGCATCCTTCGGACGTCAGATCAGTCAGATGCTCCCCACCCGCCAGCTAATCGTGCGGTCCACATGACGGGAGCTTCTCGGCCGCTCGCGGGAGCAAGCATTCGGCCGTCCGAGGCCTGATGAGTGTGTCCGTGACCCGGCCAATCTGGACACCCCCCAGTCGACCGCTGGAAGACACCGATTGTCGCCTACGCGAGGATGGCCCACACCAGCAGGATGGCGGAGACCGTGAGTAGTACGGGGCAGATCTTGAACCAGATGACCGGCGTCCGGGCACCAGTGACGGCGGTCAACACGGCCAAGGCGACCAGGAGACCCGCAGCTGCCCCGTAGACCCAGTGGCTGGCCGCCGCGTCCGCGCCAACGACAACGGTCACGGCGATGACCACGCAGGCGACTCCCCACATCGTCAGCGCCTCGGCCAACCACTCCTGGAGGAGGATGCGGCGGTTGTCGGCTGAAATTGGGCCGAAGCCCTCGAGCACCTTGCGGGTCGGGACCGTGTGCGCGACGCCCCAGAGCGCCACCAGGGTTGCAGCTCCATAGGCCAAGGCGCTCGCCACCCTGGCCATCTTGGAGCCTGAGACACCGGGGGCGTAGGGCCGATGGTCAGAACGCGGGCTCTCGACCACCCACCCCCGCACAGGACCATCGGCGCCCGATCAGCTGTCGATGGCCGCCCTCAGCTCCGCCAACCGGGAGCGGTTGAGCGAGTACCAGACCCACTTGCCTCGACGATCTCCCTGAACGAGACCGGCCTCGCTCAGGATCTTGAGGTGGTGCGACACGGTCGGCTGGCTCTTGGCCAGAGGCTCGACGAAGTCGCAGACGCAGACCTCACCCTCGGGCGACGCTGCGAGGATGCTGAGGACCCGTAGCCGGACCGGATCCGCCAGCGCGTTGAACCCGCTGGCCAGCTCCGCGGCGTCGACGGTGTCGAGCGGAGCGGCGAGCACCGAGGCGCAGCACTCGGTCGATCGGACTGATGTGGCAGCGGCCGGCTTTCCCACGGGTCACCTCATCCCATTGACAGCTGTCAATGTATCAGCCATACTCGATACATCGACTGAGATCGATACTACAGGGAGGTCACCATGTCGAGGGTCCAACTCGCACTCAATGTCAGGGACATCGACGAGGCCGTCGAGTTCTACTCCAAGCTCTTCGGCACCGAGCCGGCCAAGCGCCGGCCCGGCTACGCCAACTTCGCCATCGCCGACCCGCCCCTCAAGCTCGTCCTGCTCGAGGACCACACGGCACGGGGTCACGGGACCGTGGGTGCGCTCAACCACCTCGGCGTCGAGGTGGAGACTACCGACGAGGTGACGGCCGCCACGGCGCGCCTGAACGACGAGGGGATGGCGACTGAGGTCGAGGAGCAGACGACCTGCTGCTACGCCATCCAGGACAAGGTCTGGGTCAGCGACCCCGACGGTGCGCCTTGGGAGGTCTACACGGTCCTGGCCGACGCCCCAGCCGAGACCGGCATCGCCGGTGACGGGTCGTGCTGCGTCCCCGAAGCGGTCGGGAGTGTTCCGGTGACCGTCGGGGCGAAGACCGGCTCGTCCTGCTGCTGAGGCCGAGGGTCGGGCGGAGGTCAGGGCGTGCGTGACACGGTGCTGTGGCGACGACTGCTCGCTGAGTTCTTGGGCAGTGCGTTCCTCGCTGCCGTCGTGATTGGATCGGGAATCGCCGCCCAGAACCTCTCTCCGGGCAACGTCGGCCTCCAGCTCTTCGAGAATGCGGTCGCCACCGCCACCGGGCTCTTCGCCATCATCTTGATGTTCGGGCCGATCTCGGGCGGCCACTTCAACCCGGTGGTCTCCTTCGTCGACGCCGGCTTTGGTGGACTCAAGTGGAAGGACGCCGCCGCGTACCTACCCTTCCAGGTCCTCGGGTGTGTGTGCGGGGCGATCGTGGCCAACGTGATGTTCTCCGAGGCCGCCATCTCGATCTCGACCAAGCACAGGGCAACAGGACCCCACTGGCTGTCCGAGGTGGTGGCGACGATCGGCTTGATGCTGGTGATTTTCGCCCTGGCCCGCTCGGGGCGCTCCCACCTCGCCCCTGCCGCCGTCGGCGCCTACATCGGGGCCGCCTACTTCTTCACCAGCTCGACAAGCTTTGCCAATCCGGCCATCACAGTCGGGCGCATGTTCTCCAACACCTTCGCTGGAATCGCTCCCTCGTCGGTCCCGAGTTTCATCTCGGCCCAGGTCGTCGGTGGCGTCCTGGCCTTCGGATTGATCAGAGGCCTGTATCCCGGCATCACCAAGGCCGAGGCGGCCGATGTCGTCGAGCCTCACTTGCGCGGTGAGAGCGACCTCGAGACCCGCTGAGTCCGAAAACTTCGACCACATTCCCAGGAAAGGAACTCCATGCACCTCGTCGCCATCGGCGGAAGTGACGCCGGCATCAGCGCCGCGCTGCGAGCCCGTGAGCTCGATCCGACCACCGAGGTCACTGTCGTCGTGGCCGACGCCTACCCCAACTTCTCCATCTGCGGCATCCCCTACTACGTCTCCGGTGAGGTCACCCACTGGCGCAACCTGGCGCACCGCACCCTCGATGACCTCAAGGCCACCGGCATGGAGGTCCGCCTCAACACGCTGGCCACCAAGATCGACGTTTCCGGTCGCCGCCTGCACGTGGTCGACGAAGCCGGAGTCGAGGACCAGATTTCCTACGATCAGCTCGTCGTCGGGACGGGCGCCGTCTCGGTCCGGCCCCCGATCGATGGCCTGACGGGCCCCGACGCGCTGGGTGCCGCCGATGGGGTCCACCTGCTCCATTCCATGGGCGACACCTTCGAGCTGGTGCGCACGCTCGAAGAGGCCAAGCCCGCCAGCGCCGTGATCGTGGGTGCTGGCTACATCGGCCTTGAGATGGCCGAGGGGTTGACCGCCCGTGGATTGTCAGTCACCCAGTTCGAGCAGCTCCCTGAGGTCCTTCCCACCGTCGACCCGAGCCTAGGAGCGCTCGTGAACGCCGAGTTGACCGCGCACGGCATCGACGTACGGACCCATAAGACGGTCAAGCGGATCTCCCGGGCGCCTCGGGGTTCGGCCGGCCGCTTCCGGGTCGACGCGGTCGAACCGTCCGGCGTCCCACTGACCGCCTTCGCCGACCTGGTGCTGGTGGTGGTCGGCGTACGCCCCGACACCGAGCTGGCCACATCGGCCGGAGCAGAGCTGGGTATCGGCGGTGCCATCAGCGTCGACCGGGGAATGCGGACAAACCTCGAAGGTGTCTTCGCCGCCGGGGACTGTGTCGTGACGCACCACCGTCTGCTCGGCCTCACGTACCTGCCGCTGGGAACCACGGCCCACAAACAGGGTCGGGTGGCCGGAGAGAACGCCGTCGGGGGACAACGCGAGTTCGCCGGCAGCCTCGGCACCCAGGTGGTGAAGATCTTCGACATGGTGGCGTCGAGGACGGGCCTGCGCGACCACGAGGCGCTCGCCGGCGGCTTCGACCCCGTCACGGTCGAGTTCGAGGCCGACGACCACAAGGCCTACTACCCGGGCAGCCACCGCATCCGCATGCGCTACACCGGGGACCGCAAGACCGGCCGGCTCCTCGGTGTCCAGCTCTTCGGACACAGGCACGCGGAGGTGGCCAAGCGCATCGACATCGCTGCCGCGGCCATCTTCAACGAGATGACGGTCGATGCCATGAGCGAGCTCGACCTGTCCTACACGCCGCCGCTTGGGAGCCCGTGGGACGCGGTGCAGATGGGCGCGCAGGCCTGGGTGAGAGCACAGGGGTCGAGCGGTGACTGAGCGTGAGGTACTCGCTCGGGCAGCAAGGAGCACGCGTGGGGTGATGTAAGCGAAAGGGGAGGGTGCGTGAGTGAGCAGGCAATGATCACACCGGGTGAGAGGAGCGCGCTGAATAACGTCGCCCGGGATCTGCACCACAAATTCGAGGGGGTGTTCGGAATCGAGACCATCGAGGCACTGGTCTTGGACAGTTTCAACGAACTGTCCAAGACGGCAACCGTGACACGATGGCTGGTCGTCAGCGCCGAGCGTTTCGCCGAGCAGAGGCTCAAGGCGCTCGTCCACGCCGAGGACCACTCTGCCAAGGTCCCCGGGGTGCTGTTCTTGTGCGTCCACAACGCAGGTCGCTCCCAAATGGCGTTGGGCTGGTTCTCGCATCTCGCTGGGAGTCGAGCCATTGCGTGGTCAGGAGGCTCGGAGCCTGGTGCCGAGATAAATCAAGTGGTGGTAGCAGCCATGGCCGAAGTCGGGATCGACATCTCTCGGGAGTTCCCCAAGCCTTGGACGGACGAGTTCTTCGGCGCGGCCGATGTCGTCGTCACGATGGGGTGCGGCGACGCGTGCCCGCTGGTGCCCGGGAAGCATTACGAGGATTGGGAGCTCGAGGATCCGACCGGCAAAACCCTCGAGGAGGTCCGACTCATCCGCGACGCGGTCCGGGATCGGGTCGACGTGCTCCTGGGCGAACTCCTGTCCCGCGCCACTCCATGATGTCGGTGGAGGACCGCCGACCGGTCGATTCGGGTGCGGTGTGGCACGCCTGTGACGTCGCAGACCCGGATCGGTGGACATGGAGCCTGTCACGAGACGAGCGGGGCGTCATCGTCGATGCTGCCAGACGCGCACGGGCGGCCAACCGAACCGTTCTGACTCTGACGCGCGATGACTTCGATCTCCCCGAGCTGCGCCTCGGCGTGTCGGCCTGGGTCGCGTCTTTGATCGAGGGGTACGGCTTCGTCCTCATCCGTGGGTTCCCCATCGAGGAGCTCTCGCCTGAGGAGACGGAGCTTGCCTACGTCGGGCTCGGCCTCCAACTCGGCACGCCGGTGGGGCAGGACGCTGATGCCACCCTGCTCGGCCATGTGCGCGACGAGGGTGTCGCTCGCACGAACCCCAGGGTGCGCCTATACCGGACGCGGCAGCGCCAGGACTTCCACACGGACGGATCGGACGTCGTCGGGCTGCTGTGCCTGGCGAAGGCGAAATCCGGCGGAGAGAGTCGCATTGCCAGCTCGCTCGGCGTCTACAACGAGATCCTCCGCCGGCGCCCAGATCTGCTCGATGTGCTCTACGAACCGATGTTCTGGGACCGAAACAACGAACAGTCGGAGGGTGAGGATCCGTTCTTCGCTCTTCCGGTATTCAATGACGTCGCCGGCGCGCCGAGGGTCTTCTACATCGGCTGGTACATCCGTGATGCCCAGCGCCATCATCAGGTTCCTCGTCTGACCCGAGATCAGATCGAGTCCCTGGAGCTGATCGAGTCGATTGCCAACGATCCCGAGATGTACCTGGAGATGCAGTTCGAGCCCGGTGACATCCAGTTCCTCGCCAACGCGAAGATCCTCCATTCCCGGGAGGCCTACGAGGACCACCTCGAACCCGAGCGCCGGCGGCACCTCCTGCGACTGTGGCTCACAGCCTACGACTTCGTTAGTGTCGACGAGATGCTTCGCGGCGGAATCCCCAAGCGGGACGGTTCGCTCGGTTAGCAATGCGTGCACGATTCGGGCGCGGCGTCTGGTGGGAACAAGGAACCAAGTGCCCGAATCCGCGCTCGCGGGACAGTCGGGGATCCAGATAGGGCCCTTCCCCGGCAGGCAACAGTCGCGAGCACTCGATCCATAAGCAGCCTCCCGGAGCAACGAACCTCTCATGGCTGTCGATGGTCGCAGAGGTTCAGCCCTTTGGCGCTCGGCGGGGTAGCCCATAACGCGCGCCCGACGACGCTCCGCCGGGTAGCACCGATGTGCCGAAGGGTGCGCCCCAACCCGGCGGCAATGTACGGGGCGACCCTGGGACACCGTGGTGGATGAACATATGGGGGCACCAGTGTCCATCGAAGTGGGTCAACTCCAGGCTCCCGGCGAAGAGAGCTTTGAAGCGGGTGTCGAGAGTTATGTGCCCTTCCGTGCGACAGCGGTTCGGGCGGAATACCAGAGTCTGCGGAGGTTCTCCCAATCGCGATAGCGCTCAACCATCCGGGTGACGATGCCGTCCGCAGTGGCCTCCTCGGTCACTGCCATTGAGAAGTCCCGTAGATACTGCTGGGATTCGGCGATGATCTTCGGATTGTTGTCGTTGGCGACCTTCTTGTGCCCGGCGACGACGAACGTCGGCTCCAGCGCGGCGACTGTCTCGAGGTTGGCGATCCACTGCGCCCGTTCGGCGTCGCCTGTTTCGGCCGTCATCATGTGCACCTCGTTGTAGGCCAGATCTCCGGTGACGACCGCTCCCAACGAAGGGATGTGCAGAACGGTGGACTCCGCCGTGTCGGCCTGACCGATCCGGATGATCCGCAGTTCGTTGCCCTCGAGGTCGATCGTGTCGGTCGTTAGGAGCTCGGGCAGGACCTTGTCGTCGCCCGTGGGAACCTCACCGGGGAAGATGCCCTCCCAGTACCCGGCCATGCCGGGCCCAGCTTCGAACTCCACGCGGGCGAGGACTTCGGACGTCGCCAGACCTCGTACTCCCGGAAATCGATCAGCCAGTCGGGCCAGACCGAGCCAGTGGTCGCCGTGGCCGTGGGTGACGTACACGCGCGACAACCGACGCCCCTTCGTCTCGATCCAGTCGGCCAGAGCGTCCGCCTGGTCATAGGTGGCCCAGGCATCGACGAGGATCGCGTCTTTGGCGCCGTAGATCAGCGTTGTCGACATCGGGGACCAAGTCGGCAGGTCGTCGGGGGCTCCAGGAGGTGTGGCGCTCACAATCGGCCGACCCGGGGTTGTGTAGACCTCGATGGAGAGATCGGCTGGGGGTCGGACAGCGTCTGTAGCGGTCATCGATTCGCCTCGCGCGTTGGATGATTCAAGAGGATGATTATCCTCCACTCGGCAAAAGAGGATGACAGATATGCTCTTGTTGGTCAAGAAGAGCAGTGGAGCTGGAGGAGTAACTCATGGGCACATCGCAAGCGGCAAAGGCGGCGAGCCATGACCGCATCCTCAACGTCGCCGCAGCCCGGGTCCGCCGCGACGGCATCGACAAGCTCACCGTCGCCCAGCTCATGGCAGAAGCCGGGCTGACCAACGGGGGCTTCTACCGCCACTTCGATTCGCGAGAACAGCTCGTTGCCGAGGCAACGCAGCGGGCAATGACCCAGGGCAGCGCGTGGACGGTTGAGTCCGGCCAACTCGGCGGTCGACGGGGGTATACCAGGCTCGTCAACGGATACCTCAGCGCGGAGCACCGCGACCATCCTGAATCCGGGTGCGGGATTGCCGCCATGGCCGCCGATGCCGCCCGGACCGACGGCCCCGCCAGAGCCGCTTATAGCCACCAGGTCGAGGAATGCCTCTCTGTGCTTGCTGACCTCGTTGGCGAACCCGATCGCAAGGTGGCGGAGCGCGAAGCGGTTCTTCTCCTCAGCGCCCTGGTTGGTGCGATTTCGATTGCCAGGGCAGTCGAGAACCAGGCGCTGTCGAGGCAGATCCTGAACGATGCCGCAACGGCACTGAAAGAGCGACTTTCGAAAGCTGACTGATTGTCAGGGCGGAGGTCATCATGACGTGGTCCGCCTTGAACTCCTTTGTGCCGATCGGCCCTGTTCCCCGAACCGTTGGCGTACTGAGGCACACCATGGGAGCTCGGGTCAGTGTCGACAGCTTGCAGATTCTGTAGTTCTAGATGCGTTGATCGGCCCACATGGACGAGGACCGCTTCCGCAATTCCATGACGCCCGGCCGCTTCTCAGCAAAGCCCTCGAAACCGTCGACATCTCGAGGTCCGGCGCCGGGATCGATCCCAAGCTCGAAAGCGGCGGCCTGGCTCATCGGCCCATCGGCCGCGTTGCGCAGGACGAACTTGCTGCGGCGCACGGCGTAGCGGCTCTTGGCCAGTATCAACTCGGTGAGCACCTTGACCTCGCCTTCGAGATCGTCACGCTCGACGACACGGTTAGCCAGATCCCAGGCCTCAGCTTGGAGGCCGGTGAACTCGCACGCCAAGAGATTGATCTCTTTTGTCCGTCGTCGTCCGGCAAATCGCTGCATGCGAGTGCAGCCACCCCAACCGGGCGTCAACCCATAGTCGATTTCGGGCATGCCCCAACGGGCGTCTGGCGTGGTGAGCACAAAGTCGCAGCACAGCGTGACCTCAAGCCCACCACCCATGCACACGCCGTCAACGGCGGCGATGGTCACCACGTCATTGAGGTTCTCGATCATGGCTGCGGTCTCTTGAAACATCGAGTAGATGATGAAGCCATTGGCCTCAGGATTGGCTGCCGATTCACGTAGCACCGTTGCGGAGTCGTAGGAGACCTTGCGCGTTGCCAACACAGGGAATTCGACGATGTCATCGCCGGCACAGAAGGTGTCGCCAGCTCCCGAAAAGATGAGCACCCGAGCGTCCTCGTCGAAGCGCACTGCCCTCACCGCTTCATGCAGTTGCTTCTGCATGGAGACGGTCAAGCGTTGTGCTTCTCCGGGCGGTTGAACGTGACCCGGTATACGGGCCCATCCTTCTCGAACACGAAATCGTCGTCGAACTCCACGTGGTCTCTACCTTCCTTGACACCGGTCATCGTCCGTGGTCACCTAATGATCCGGATTATTACAGCCGCACCAAATCTGGGCAATCACGAACCGGAAGACCGAGAAGGGGTGGTCGATGCGTCCAGCAACCGGCGGCGGTTCACCCCGCTACCAAGAGATCATGCGAGCGATCTCCCGCGACATCTCCTCGGGCCGTGTGGCCGTTGGTGCACGGCTGCCCACCGAGCCGGAGCTATGTCGGAAGTACAGCGTCGGTCGCCACACCGTCCGCGAGGCCGTACGTTGCCTGGTCGACGTCGGCATGGTCGAGCGCAGGCCGCGCATCGGGACGATCGTCACCTCGAAAGAGCCAGTGGTCGGCTACCGATGGCTCCCGGCCTCCGCTGAGGACATCGCAGCCAATGTCAACGCCACCTGGATCGTTCGCTCGCGAGGTGCCGCCATCGTGGCAGACGATGCACTGGCCCGTCACCTGGGATGCGAGGCTGGCGATCGGTGGTTCCGTTTCGCTGGGCCGCGCATCCTGCGTAATCGCCGCAGCAAAGAGCCCGTGTGTTTCAGCGAGCAATATGTCCCCGACACACCTCGAGCCAGACGAGTCATGGCGGCCGCCGCCATCTCGCCCGAGGACCTCGTACGTCAGAGCATCGAACAAGAGATCCGAGCAGACGTCCTCGACGAGGAGCAGGCCGAAGCGCTCGCCACCGAGCCCGGGTTAGCTGCGCTCGTCGTGGTGCGGCGCCACCGCAACCCAGACGGACGACTAGTCGCGATTGGCATCCACACCCATCCAGCAGAGCGGTTCTCCATCAAGATGGACCTACCTCCCGGCACGCACGCCTGATGGCCCAATCGAAAGCAAACTGACCGACATGTTCGAAGCCATAGCGGACGCGCCACCCGGCGTAGCCCACAAGGGCCGCTTGAGGCGCATGCAACTGCGGCAAGCGCGAATGCAGAATTATTGATGCTGTTTGAGGGTGCTGTGTTACAGGGCCGCACCCTCTTATCGTTCCTGGTCCCAGGGCTGGATGCGCCATTCGGGATTCGAGTAGTCCGGCCCTCCGACACCAACGAAACTAGCGCGACGTCGTCGAACCGACGTGCAACGTCATCGGTGCATGCCGTCTCGACCCGCGCGTGCTCGGACTCCCGCTGTGCCTCATGGATGGCGACGGACAAGCGCGGCTCCTCCTCGGCAAACAACTCGGACCCGATCTTGTCGTCGTAGTAGAGGCGCAGCAGCTTGCGGCGTTGGGCGACCAGGTCCTCGACACCGTGACGGGGGCGCCGAGCACGGGGTCCTCCGCCGGCCTTTCGGGCCGGCGTTCGGGCCCGCTCGAGCTCCGTACGGATGGCGGCCTGCAGCGGGGTAATGCCAAAGACGAGCTCTCCGAGCTCGAAGGGCGCCGGGCACTTGGCCTCGCCGGCCCAGGCTCGGCAGTCCTCGAGGCGCTTCACGAATCGCTTGGGCACCTCGGCCCGTCCGGACAGGTAGAGGCGTCGACTCCGGACGCCAACTCGCGCGGCGACCCAACTGGCGAATTTGCGACTCGGTGGTCGTTGGTCGGCGCAGGGTGTGGCACGGCGGTGATCAATGGCAGAAGCCGGGACGACGGTCGGCGATGCGGCGCTCGATGCCGGCGGCCCAGGCACTCTTGAGGTCCAGCCGGATCCAAGGGAACGTGTATTCGTCGGGGTGCGCGCCGTAGCGAGCGCGGAAGCGCCGCACCTTTCGGAAGGTGGTGGCCCGGTGCCACCCACCGTCTTCGAGGGCCGCGAATCCGCCGGCCATGTGCCACGCCACCCAGAAGCCGATCAGCTCGGACTGCTCCATGGCGTCCTCGGCGATGTCGTCGCGCACGAGGTCGGAATAGTCATCCGTATCGAGGGCCTGCATCGGAAACGCCTCGGCCAGCACGTCCTCATCGAGGGCGCCGTGGTACGCGTGCCACCGTGCGGCGGCCTTGCCGGCCCCCTCGACGGAGTCGCTCTTGTCGGTCCGGAAATCTGGCTCGTCGGTCATCCTGCGGTGTTGTCGCATAGTTGCGACAAGTGCCGGTTACCCCTGATCAAGGAGGGGATAGGGCAATCAGGCCGCCCGGGAGCGGCCTCAGCCATTGTCCCTGGACTGTGCCCGGGGCCCGTCAAGGCGACCCTGCGGGCGGCTGCGCCGGCCTTGACCGGCCCTGTAGATCCGGGGTTCTATCTGTACGTCAGCTGGCGTACAATGGTCCCATGGCAGCGAAGACCGAGCGACTGAGTCTGCGGCTCACCCCCGAACAGGACGCTGTCCTGCGGCGGGCGGCGGATGCCCGAGGGGAGTCGGCGAACGACTTCGTCGTGCGCAACGCCGTAGAAGCCGCCGAGATGGAGCTGGCTGACCGACGCGTCTTCATGGTCGACGACTCGGCGTGGGAAGAGCTCCAGCAGCTGCTGTCGCGTCCGCCGGCGCTCCCGCCTGCGCTGGTCAAGCTCCTGTCGAACCCGTCGATTCTCGAGCGTCCCGTCTAGTGGCCTACGCCGGTCCGGTGATCCTGGCCGGCGACCATGCCCTCGAAGGGTTCGACTGCGGCAAGCCTGCCCTCGACGAGTGGCTCCGTAATCGAGCGCTGGCTAACCAGGCGTCGGGCGCGAGCAGGACGTGGGTCGTTGTTGAAGAGGGTTCGTCCGACGTCGTCGCCTACTACGCCTCGTCGACCGCATCGATCATGCGTTCGTCAGCGCCGACTCGCGTCCGAAAGAACCAACCAGAGCAAATCCCCGCCATCCTGCTGGCCCGGATGGCGGTCGATCAGCGGCACACGGGTAAGGGGCTCGGCGCCGCACTAATGAAACACTTCATGCTTAAAGCCCTCGAGGTAGCCCAATCCGTCGGAGTCCGCGTGCTCCTGATCCACGCCAAGGACGACGAAGCCAAGGACTTCTACAGCCACTATGGATTCGTCGAATCTCCCTTTGATGCGCTCACCCTTGTGATGCTCATGGGGGATATCTGAAGAACCGCGGACGGGTCTTGTCGCGCCAACGGCAGCAAGCGAATGGCCGGATTCGAGAAGAAAAGTGTGACCCCAAGCCGGCGAAGTGAGGCACCCCCGCTCACCGAGTTCACGCCGTGTTGACCCGGTCTGCAACATCGGTTGACGGGTGATCCGAAGCCAGCTAGACCAATCGCTGAGCAGACTGGATCGTCGTCGTCAACCGAGCAGCGCCACAGCGTCAGGTGGCGAACGGCTCTTTTGGTGATCAGGACCCCGACCAGCAGGCGAGTCGGGCCAGCAATCACCGAGAATCCCGGGAATCAGGCGTCGATGGTTCGACGAAGAGAGAGCTGGAGAGACTCATGGCGAGACTGAATCTAAGGAACAGAATGAGCTCGTCCCTGACCCGGGTAGCCAGCATTGGGGCGACTCTGGCATTGGCGGCCACTGCCCTGGCCGCAACGCCGGGCGTTGCCGGTGCCGACAAAGTCACCGCCACGGTCACGCTGGCGAGCTCGGTGCCCAATAATGTGCAGCCCGTGACGGGCCAGCTCGTAGCCTTCACGGCGACGGTGACCGCGAGCCCAGGACCGGCGACCGGTAACATCATCTTCTCCGTGGTCGGTGCCAACGGCCAAGTCGCCACCTGTGATGGCGGGGATACGCAGCCTCTCTCGACCACTGGAGGGGTTACCACGGCGACGTGTGCGTTCGCCAACGGCCTCAAAGCTCGGCCTCTGTACTACACGGTCTCGGCCACGCTGTCGGACCCGAACTACACGGCAGCGGTGGCCTCGTTAGTCCAGTCTGTTAACTCTTCGCAGACGAACACCACGATCTCAGGTGTGCCCGGTTCCTTGATCGCCGGCCAGCCCTTCTCCTTTACGGCGACGGTCCAAGACGTCACCCCCGGCGCCGGGTCCCCGCATGGGCAGATGGAGGTCGGGATCTGCGACCGTGTCGGGAGTTTTTGCGGCGGTGGCGTCTACTCCCTGCCGGCGCCGACGCAGATGGACGAGGCTCGTAACGAAAACCAGATCACGTTGACCGTCCCGGGTGGTGTGCTGATGCCGGGCACCTACGACGTGTTCGCCGGCTACGTGGGTAACCCGAACTATTTGCCCAGCCAGAGCGCAGACAGCCGCCTCCATGTGAATCCGGTTCCGACCACGCTCCGCGTGAAGGCCAACAACAACCCGACCTACAGCCAGGGAAGTGAGGTCCTCACGGCCGTGATCAATGCCGACTCACATTCGAACGCCAATCTCCCCGCACCCACGGGGACTGTTACCTTCACCATTACGGGCGCGAGTGGTGACACCCTGGTCTGCGAAGAGACCGGCACCGACGTCGTCGTCGTCGTCGGCCTCTCGGACAGCCCCGACCAGGGAACCGCCCAGTGCACCATCAGCGGAGCCGTTGTTTCGGCCGATTCGCCGTACACCATTACGGCGCAGTACTCGGGCGACGCGGTCTACGACGGCTCGACGAGCGGGACCAAGTCGATCACGGTCATCAACGAACCCTGACCCGCCCAGAGTGACGCGGCTGGGAGTGAACGCAGGGTGGAACCCTTCGTTCACTCCCACGCCAGGCGAAATCATGCGAGCGATTTCCAGGCGAGAGGATCGTCGGCTCTCTTCATACGGTCCGACCAACGGCGTGATCGCATCGCGTTGTAGCTCCCCGAGAAGTCACGACTCGTCCACCACTTCGCCACCGATGACCCGATTCGTACAAGTGTCCCGACTAGCCCGAAAGTGCGATTACATGGGTGATCCGTGACCCTGGACTTGGGTCATCGAAACACATTCAGCCGTCCCGGTCGATCTCCTCGATAAAGCCCTCAAGGAGCTGAGCTCGGTCCTCTTGTCCGTGGCGATCGGCGTCGTCTCGCTGCCGCCGCAGGATCGTAAGGAACTGAGATCCTGTCTCGAAGAAGCCACAGCGCTCGCAGACCGACTCGAAGCTGCACTCGAGGCCAGTCGGCCGGGTGCAGTGACCATTTCCTAACAGTCGTCAGTGCTCGGCGGCGATCCGGCGCATATTGGCTCCCTCGACGCTGGCCGAGAGCGCTTCTCCGCTCTCATAGCTGGCCTCGACGGCTTGGGTGACCCCGAAGTACTCCTCAGCGACGGTCCGGTTCGAGATGCGCGCATAAGTCAGCGTCATGCGCATGGAGCGGTGACCGAGGAGGGCGGCGACGGCTTCGAGGCTCATGCCCCGGTTGATCATCCCGGTGGCGAGGGTGTGGCGGAGTTGATGGGGATGGACGTGGCGGTCGGTGCGGAAACTCTCGGTTCCAAGCAGCCCACCGAGAGGGTCCAGTGCGGCAGCGACATGCACGTCTCGGTGCGTGTCGACACCACCAGTGATCCCGCGCGCAGCTTCTACGATGGTCGTGGTCATCCCTTTCTCTCAAAGTTGGAGGGATGGCACGGCCGTCCCGGATCGGAGCGACGGGCGGTCTGGGTTGTTCTAGCAACCCGGACCAATCACCCCAACTCGGAGACGGGACGTGCCGCTGTCAATGTCGGCTAGCGGGCCTCGGCCGACGGCGTTTTGCAACGTCACGGGACTCCAAGTCAGACCAAACCCACCAGCACTCCCGAAGCTATTCAGGACCAGCAGTGAAGCGGTCACCCTCAGAGAACTATCAATGTATGGGGCACCCTGAGCAGATTGAGCGCATCCCGAGTACGGTCGGCAGCCTGCTCAAGTGGACTACCCGGCGATCTGAAGTACCAGGGCGCCAGCGGAAGGAGGAGTTTCGATGGCTCGTGATGAGTACCTGCAACATCTTGCATCTGTTCCTCTGTTCTCGAAGTGCACCACGAGGCAGCTTGAGGAGATTGGCGAGGTGGCTACCGAACTGATCCTTCCTGCCGGGAAGGTTCTCGCTCGTCAGGGCGATGTTGGTTTTGAAATGTTCATACTCCTCGATGGGACCGCGTCAGTGACCCGCGATGGACAGCGTGTGGCGACACTCACTGCTGGCGATATCGTGGGGGAACTGGCCGTCATTTCGGGTCACCCTCGCAATGCCACGGTGGTGGCCGAAACCGAACTGGCGATTTTGGATCTCACTCATGCTGGCTTGGACCAACTTCTTGACGACATTCCCGGTCTCGCCAAGCACCTGCTTTACGAGGTCACGGCCCGGTTGGTAGCAGGGATCCCAGAGGACGCACGCTAAGAGGGGGAATGGCGCACCCGAGGAGTATCCCATGGTGGCTGCTTGGCACCCGGTCCCAGCGTTTCGGGGACAGGTCGTTAGCTCGTCAGCAGGGATCGGTCATTGGCGTGTGAAGGTCAGATGGGTGACACCGCTCGGTGACGAGACTGCCTCGCTGTTGTAGCGCTCCTCTATGCCTTCGAGGCGGTCCCACAGTCGAACACCACGGCCGAGAAGGATCGGCACCAGCACGACGTGGAGGGTGTCGATGAGGTCGGCGGCGAGGAAGTCGCGGACGACCGTCGGGCCACCCCCGATGCGCACGTCGAGTTCACCGGCGGCCTGCCAGGCGAGGTCGAGAGCCTCCTCCGGAGAAGCGTCGACGAAGTGGAACACGGTGCCGCCCTCCATCTCGATCGACGGGCGCGGATGGTGCGTGAGCACGAACACCGGTGTGTGGAACGGCGGGTTCGGCCCCCACCAGCCACGCCACTCGTCGTCGGTGCCGAGATCGGTCCACGGGCCGGTCTGCGGGCCGAACTTGCCCCGGCCCATGATCTCGGCACCGAACCCGAAATTCAGGCGTTCCGCGAACGCGTTGTCGACACCGGTCGTGCCACCTGACTGACCCATGATGATCGAGCGCCCGAACCGGGTGGGGAGCACCCACTCGTGCAGACGATGGCCGGCGTGGCCGAACGGGGCGTCGAACGTCAAGCCCTCGCCGGTCCCGAACCCGTCCAGGGAGATCGAGAAGTTGTGGACACGGACAGCGGACATGGCGGCCTCCGAAGCGTGAGGTGTTTGCGATATCAACTGGTTTGACGCTAACGCCGAGAGAAGACCGGCCACCTGTCCCTGAGGTGCCGAAGGGTGCGCCCAAGCCCGGCGTTCCGGGGCAGTCTCGACCTCGCCTGGCAAGTGGCATCTCCAACGGGTGAACAGACAGCAACGCTCGATGACCTCGTGACATCCTTGTGTTGAACTAGGGAGGCAAGAGTGGGACTGCTCCGATTTCCGATCTCTGTCCGATCAATGGGTCTAAGTGCGGCGCTATTGACAGGCGTGGCGATGGCAGTGGCGCTCAGTGGACCTCCAGCAGCAGCCGTTGCGCCGCCCGAGTTCGCCGCCATTACCACGGCATGCACTGGCGTAGTTGAGGCCCCCAGCGACTACAGCCCGCTCGTGTACATCACGCTCTACAACTTGCCATCGGGCGCATCCCCCACCGTCTCGGCAACCATCTCGTCGGGCGACATCACCGCTCCATTTCCCGTGACGACCCCCCTCAACGCTGTGCCACAAGTGGCGAACGCGTATTACACGATTAACTCGCAATCCGTCTCGGCATTCAGGGGGGAGCCAGTCACCATCTCCCTAACGTTCAGCGATGGCGTTGGTGGGGGTGGGAGCCTCGGGCAGCTGGTGGGCATCCCGACGTGCAGCGCATTTGGGGGTCAATCGCCGGTGACAACAGGCGTTGGTATGGCGGCGACTCCAGCGGGCACGGGCTACTGGACCGCGGCTACAGATGGCGCGGTGTTTGGCCACGGACAAAGCTACGACTATGGCGACCTGACCTACGTCCCACTCAATGCACCGATCGTGGGCATGGCCTCTACTGCGGACGGAGAGGGTTATTGGCTCCTTGGCAGAGACGGTGGCGTGTTCAGCTTCGGGACCGCCCACTTCTACGGCTCCACCGGAAGCCTCAAACTCAACGCTCCCGTCGTCGGTATGGCGGCAACACCTGACGGAGGTGGCTATTGGTTGGTGGCCAGCGATGGCGGCGTGTTCGCCTACGGGGACGCTCAGTTCTATGGCTCGATGGGCGGCCAGCACCTCAACAGGCCGATTGTCGGGATGGCGGTCGACCAGGCCACCGGCGGCTACTGGTTGGTGGCGTTAGACGGCGGCATTTTCTCGTTCAATGCCCCGTTCCATGGCAGCGCGGGGAGTTTGGTGCTCAACAGTCCAATTGTGGGCATGGAGGCCGCCCCTGACGGAAGCGGCTACCGGCTCGCTGCGAGTGACGGCGGGGTGTTCTCCTACAACCTTCCCTTCGCTGGCAACTACGTCGACCAGGACCCAGAACCGATCGTCGGCATCGCAGGACAAGCTGATACCGGCTATTGGTTGACCGATAGCTGCGGCGGCGTTGCCTCATTCGGGTCCGCGCAGAGCTACGGGCAGTCTGGGGGCTTCTGTCACTAACCGGCGATCCATAGATCGGAATGCAGAAGACCGGCAGACGGGGCCACGCGCCTGGAGGTGCCCAGTCGTGCCGATGGATGCGCTCCGGTCCGGCGGACTGGCACGTCTAACACTGATCGCTATCGGTCGCCCCTGATCGCCGCTTGGCGCCAATCGGAAGCCTCCATCCGATAGAGGACGAACCTGCGGCGGGGGTGCCCGATCGCGTACCACGGCGCATCAAAGTCGTCGCCTGGATCATGGGTCATGCCAAGCCGCCGCATTACGGCCTGTGAACGCTCGTTCAGTTGGGTGGTGTGGGCCACGACTTGGTCAAGCTGGAGTTCATTGAAGGCGAAATTCATAGCGGCGACGGCGCCCTCGGTGCCATAACCATGGCTCCACACATCTCGGGCGAGAGTCCAGCCGATGTCAATCGCCGGGCAGAATGGGGCGCCAAAGTCCGAGGTTCCAAAGCCCGTGAAGCCCAGCAGCCGACCATCGTCGAGCCGCTCAACCGCCCACAGCCCGAAACCGTTCTCATCGAAGCTTGCCTCGATCTGGTCAATCAGAGCGTCGCTTTCCTGGTGAGACAGTGGAGCAAAGCGATAACGCATGACCTCTGGATCGGCGCTGATGCGAGCGAAGTCCTCCCGGTCGTCATACGTCCACCTACGGAGCAGCAGCCGTTTGGTGCAGAGCGTAGGGTCTTTCACGGCATCGACCATTGTTCACGCCGTTGCCCACAAGTTCCACCGCCACCGGACCGACTGACGGGGGCAGGTGGTGGTCAAATGTTCTGGGCTCCCAGCGACGCGGGCCTGAAAGGCATAGATCTGGCTCGTCGCACAGTGGGTCAGCCGACCGAATCGGGTATTCAAGCGCCGCCGCCGCGTGCCGCCGGCACGCTCTCATGCTGGGTTCCGGACGCGCAGCCATGGGGAGACGAGACGATCGGCACCGGGAGAAGGCGCGAGGCAGAACTCGTGACGAATGACCCTGTTTACGGGCGGTGCCTGCTCGTTAGCGTGTTCCCAGGAGGCGGCCCTGGATCGGAGCGTGGTGCACCAAAGGGACTTGGGAGAAGGAGGGGGCCGGTGAAGGTCATCCCGGTCGATTTCCATCTCTCCTTCACCGAAGACGGTCACCGGCTCGTCTACGACCTCTACGGCTCGTCCACGGCCCCGCTGGTCGTGTATCTGCACGGCCTGCTGCTGGACGCCGAGCTCAACCGCGGCATTGCCCACGCGCTCGCGGAGCAAGGCTACCGGGTCGCGCTGCTGGACCTACTCGGCCACGGGCGCAGCGACAAGCCGACCCACGCGTCGGCGTATCGCATCGACAGTTACGCCGATCAGGTGATCGCGCTGCTCGACCACCTCGGGGTGGACAAGGCCGTGCTCGGGGGCATCTCGCTCGGCGCCAACGTCAGCTTGTTCGCGGCGGCCCACTACCCCGAGCGCGTGCACGCGCTGGTGCTCGAGATGCCGGTGCTCGAGAGGGCTGTTCCGGCCGCGGCGATGGTGTTCGTGCCCATGGTGCTCGCCGCCCACTATGGGCGATGGGTTCTCAACGTCACCTCGGGACTGGTGCGCCGTGTCCCCAGGACGAGGTTCGGCCCGCTCAACAGCGTGCTGAACGCGCTCTCGTTGCCCCCCGACGCGACGTCCGCCGTACTGCACGGCGTGCTGGTGGGTCCGGTGGCGCCCACCCAGGAGCAGCGCCGCACCATCGCCATCCCGACGCTCGTCCTGGCGCATCGCAACGATGTCATCCACCCCTTTGACGACGCAGTCGGTCTGGTCGCGCGCATGCCGAATGCAGAACTCGTCCGCGCACGGTCACCTTTAGAGCTGCGGATTCAACCGAGGCGACTTACCAAGGAAATCGTTGCGTTCCTCTCCGATGTCGAGGCCCCGTCGGTCGGCCGCCCATCTGACCGTTCGGCTTGACCTTCGGACCACGGTCCTTACCACTTAGGAGCTGGTCAGCATTTTGTCGAATCAGCTTTCCAGGTGCGCCAGCCAGCCAGAAGGTGGATCGTCGATATCAAACGTCATGTCCTCGCCGGGTTCATTCTCGGGTGTCATCCACGCCGGGGGGCCTGTGGCTACCGTGAGTTGGGGGTACTTGGCGGTGATCTCCTCGGGATTCTGAGCCGTGATTAATGCCAGACGCCGTCCATCCCGTAGTCGTAGCAAACGAGATAGCGGCTCTTCACCATCGGTCAATCTTGGCCGATGGTCGGGTGCCCCACTCGTGCCGCAGGGTGGTACCCCGTCCCGGCAGCGAGGATTGAAGTGGCCGCTGAGTGATCCCGACTTCTGAAGCGTTCTTGGTGAGCAGGGCCATCGTACGTTCCATCTGAGCTTTGAGCTGCGCCATATCGCGCATCAAGCGATCCACGTCGACTGTCGGAGTCGAGGTTGGTGCACCAGGTGGTCCGTCTTCGTCCTCTTGTCGAGGACCGTCGGAATCACGCGGTCTCAATGTGTTCCATCTCCTCGAGCGCCAAGAGCCCGAGGACGGCGACGCCGGTCAACATGATGGTGAGTGACCAAAGCAAATGAGTCCGGACTCCGGGTAATGGCCTGCGCTGCTGGGCGCCGGACGACAACCCGAACCGCGTACAGATGTCAGAGCCCCGTCTCCGCTCTGATCCGACCGTCGGCCACCGCCCGCTTGAACACGCCGTAGTCGCGCTCGTTCTGGTCCGCGTAGACCTCCGCAAATGCGCCAATGGCATCGTCGAAGCTGGTGCCCGTCCCGAGGTAAGCGGCGATGGCGATGCGATCTCCCGAGCGCGCGTGCGCTCGGGCCAGCGCCTGCGCACACAACCCGGCATAGGCGACAAGTCCGCGTGGGATCATGCTCTCCGTGTCGAGTGACCCCTTCCAGTCCCGCAGCTGGCGCAGGTAGAAGTCGCGCATGACGCCATCGAGACCTTCGACCCGTTCCCAACCGAGGAAGATGTCGCTGGCCGCCTGCATGAGGTGCTGCCCTGCGACGACCCGCTCTCCGTGGTTGGTATAGGCGCTCTTGCCGACGAACTCCTCGAGCACCGAGGCATCGGCCTCCTTGGCCTGGAGGAACAGCGGGTCGTCGTTGTCACGGCCCATGAACAGGAAGATCCACGCCCTGGTTCCGACGCTACCGACGCCGACAACCTTGCGGGCCACGTCAACCAGCTCGAACCCCTCCAAGAGGTGGCGCCTGTCGGTCTGCAGGCTTCGGCGGTAGGTGCGGACCAACTGATGGAACGACTCGAGCAGCGCGTCGGCCTCGTCCTCGGCGAGCAGCTCCTTGAGGGGGACGACGATCGGGGGGTCGCTGATGATGCGGCGTTGGCCGTCAACGACGGTGGTCAGCTTCCCCAGCGCCTGGAGCGAGTCGCGGGTGCGCGACTTGGCCACGATCGCCGTGGCGTTGGCCGCCATCGTCTTGGCACTCTTGGACCTCTCGGCCCCGGCACGTGCGGCGAGATCGGAAACGACACCCTCGACGTCGATGCGGGAATACCACACGTCGAGATTGTCGAGTCCGGCCAGCCGGCTCATCTCCTGGCGGTAGGCGGCCCCGACCTCGACTGCCGCCGAGGCAGTGTCCTTGGCCGAGAAGCCTCGGTCCCGCGCTGCCACCACCACGCTGGCCGCCAATCGCTTGAGATCCCACTCGAAGGGTCCCGGCAGCGTCTCGTCGAAGTCATTGACGTCGAACATCATCGACCGTTCCGGTGACGCGAACAGGCCGAAGTTGCTCAGGTGGGCGTCACCGCAGATCTGGGCGGCGAGTCCCGGCGAGGGTGTCGTGCTCAGGTCCGACGCCATGATCAGTGCGGCACCCCGGAAGAAGGTGAACGGGGAGACCAGCATTCTGCCGTAGCGGATCGGGACCAGTTCGGGCACCCGGGACTGGGCTTGTCGTTCCAAAAGTTCGACCGGGTTGGGTCGGGCCGCGGAAGGCTCGAAGCTGGCGTGCGAGGACCGGGGTGCTTTCGCCCGAGCCTCCTTGCCGAGGGACGCCCGCTCCGCCGGAGACGGATGGGGTGTCGTCTTCTTGTCCGAACTGGTCTTGTGCGACCCATTTTGTTGCATCGTCATGGCTCTCCCTTGGGCAGTTGACCGTGCTGGCTTACTTGCCGACCTGGCTGGCTAGTGGGCCTCCCCAATCATCGCGTCCGCCTCCGCTCTTCGCTGTGGCGGCAACAACCCTCTTCGATAGGACTGCGTGAGGAGGGCGAGGCTGACGAGAAGAACCCACAGAGGAAAGACCAGCTCGATCCACGGCACCTTCGCAGACGTGATGAGGATCACAACGGCGCCGACGTACCCGATCCACGCAATGACCTTGGCGTGGATCGGGAGGCGCAAGGCGATCGTCGACGCCGCAATCATGAAAACCGCCGCCATTCGCATGGCGTAGGTGGTGACGAGCGTGAACGTGGTCGATCGACCGAGTTCCCAGACGTTGATCGGTGGGTGGCCGTTGTGTTCCCCGGCCAGGGTCAGGAGTGCAGCCATCAGTGCAGTCGTGACGAACGTCATGGCGACGAAGAGAAGCCCGCTCCCGAGGAAGATCGTCGAGAGGGCGCCTGGTCAGTCCGGGTCGAAGCTGACATCGAGGGGACTACCTTCTTTCTGACGGGTGGCATCCCCTCGGTAGTTCTCAGGAAGGCGGCGGATGAAACGAGGCGGAGGATTCCCCCTGCCTCGGAACCAAGGTCCGACTGACACACAGCAGACCGACCCAGATCGCCGGGATGGGGTGCCATCGTGCGGCACGACTGGGGACAATCGGATGACCGCCGTACTCCGAGGTTTCGGCCACCTGTGTATGACATATCGCAGCCTTTTGGCGGACGGCCCCCGCGGGCACGGCACGGACACCCAGGGGCCGGGATCAGTCAGCCGTGATCTGCTGCTGGTCCGAACGAGTAGTTACCTCGATCCGACGGGGCTTTGCCTTTTCTGCCACAGGGATGACCACTGTGAGCACACCGGCCTCATAATCCGCATGGATGTGCTCGGTGTCGAGGTTGGAACCGAGGATCACCTGACGACTGAACGAGCCGTAGGGCCGTTCGGCGATGACCAACTCGATGCCCTCTGCCTCAGGCGGTGCCGGCCGCTCAGCCTTGATCGTGAGGACGTCCTCCTCCACAGTCAAGTCCACCGAATCGGGCTTGACACCAGGAAGATCCAACCTCAGGAGAAAGGAGTCGTCCTTCCTATAGGCGTCCATCGGCATCGCCATGGACCGAGAGCCACTCTGCTGTGCGGTCCAGAGCTGCTGGAACAGACGGTCGACGTCCCTAAACGGGTCACTTCGTACAAGAGCCATGACCAATCACCTCCTACGTGCGCAGTTAACGAACGACCCCCCACTTCCCACGGGGGGACGAGGGAGTGGGGGCAAGGTATCGAGTCTCGCTGTGAGAGGCGCCGGTCAACGACCGGCATCGTCAGAGGCTCGAAGGTTGCGTCGTGACTCAGCCAACCTCCTCGTTTCGTTCGTAATCACAGCATGTCCTTCCCGACCGGCGATTCGGTAGGGACTTTGGTCCCATCCCGACGAGATCGCTGACGGTCGGCTGAGTTCAATAAACGGGCCGGAGGGCACTCACCAAGCGTTGGTGGCGTAAAGCCCTGCCCCGAGGGCGCGGTGGCTTTGCACTCTGGTGGCGATAGCGAGCGCAGTCGTTGTTGAGGACCACAGTCTGCCCGAGGGCCGCACGGGGGCCAAGGTGGCTACCCCGACGGCCGCGGCGTCGTACCACCACACCGACGGCCTCCCCGTTTGCGGGCAGAACCCGGACGTAGAACTCGTCTTGGCGAGAAGCACCTAACCGGCGCCCTAGTCCGCCGGCATGGTGGGACGCTTCGGCACCATGGGGGCACCCTCGGCCACAAGAATCGTGGTTCCCGTCCCGCCTGCCCGGGCCACCAACGAGAAGCAGGCAATTCGTCTGAGGCGCCCATTTTGCTACTGACCATCTCGTGGTTTTGCGGCGGGCGAACCTGGTGGCAAAACGGCCGCGGGACGGGCATTCTGTAGAAGTTGTTTGCTGCTACCCCCCAGCGGCTTCTTCAAATCAAACAAGGAGGATTGGAATGAGCGACAAGCCGAGCGTCGTACTCGTCCATGGATTTTGGGGCGACGCGGCCCACTGGGCCAAGGTCATCGTCGAGCTGAACGCTCGTGGTTACGACTCGCTGCACGCCGTGGAGAACCCCTTGACGTCCCTCTCGGACGACGCCGAGCGCACGCAAAAGATGGTCAAACAGGTCGATGGGCCGGTCCTCCTCGTCGGTCATTCCTATGGTGGGGCGGTTATCACCGAGGCCGGTGATCTACCAAACGTCGTCGGGCTCGTCTACGTGGCCGCATTCGCTCCCGACGCGGGTGAGAATCTCGGTCAGATCAGCGAGTGGCAGCCGGGCGCAGCGGCCGGAAACGTCGAGCCAGACTCCGACGGGTATCTCTGGATCAAGCAGGACAAGTTCCACGAGAGCTTCTGCCAGGACCTGCCCACTGACGAAGCGTTCGTGATGGCCGTGACGCAAAAGGCGCCGGTCGGATCGACATTCGGGGACGCCGTCTCCGCCCCCGCCTGGAAGAAGAAGCCGACCTGGTATCAGGTCTCGCGCGATGACCGCATGATCCACCCGGACAGTGAGCGACGTATGGCCGCACGTATGAATCCACGGCGTACGATAGAGCTCGGCGCCAGCCACGCTTCACTGGCTTCTCAACCCAGCGCGATCGTCGATCTCATTGTTGAGGCTGCGACTTCTACGACCTAGTTAGGCGAGCCTGGAAGAGAGGGGCGCTCCGGGGTTTCGGTCGCCCCATGCATGCTCATGGAGATACGCCGCTTAGCCCGAAGGGTTACTGAGCACACTTTCCGTTGGCCCCTCGGAGCGTACGGATTGCAACTTCCACGTAACGTCGTCTCGTGGTGGCTGGCACCTGTCCATCATGGCAGCAGGCCTCCTTTGGAAGAGGGTGCCTCAGTGCGCCGGGATTGAACACGTCGGGAAACGCGGCCCGCCGCGCGCCTAAGGTTCTTAGCACGACCCAGGGGGCCATTATGAGTCAAGAAGTCGAAGTCGGAACGGTTGCAGAATTGCAACCTGGCGTCGTCCGAGGCGCAGGTCGTTATGCCGCCGGGAACGCTGGGGGCGAGCTATTCGCCGTGAGTCGACGGTGCCGGCATCTCCGCGCCGATCTCGCTAACGGTTCAATCGACGAAGAAGGTTGCCTGGTGTGCCCGTGGCATGGTGCAAAATACGACGTCTCCACGGGTCGGATGACCCTGGGCCCACAGGGCGCCTTCGCCAAAGTCCCGGGATTCGATTCTGGTTACCGACTGTTGACCAAGGTGATTCCGTTGCGGCGTGGCAAGGTGAGCGAAAGGGAAGGGAAGGTCTTCGTTCAATAGGGTGCCCTTCACCTGGCTCCGACTGTCCCCGTTCATTGATACTTCTCTGAGGGTCCACCGCTTGACTGCTGGTCCCAAATAGCTTCGGGAGTGCTGGCCGGTCCGGTCTGACTTGGAGTCCCGTGACGTTGCAAGACGTCGTCGACCGAGACCTTCCAGCCGCACATTGAAAGCGGCACGTCCCGTCTCCGAGTTGGGGTGAATGGTCCGGGTTGCGCGAACAACCCAGACCGCCCGTCGCTCCGATCCGGAACGGCCGTGCCATCCCTCAACACTTTGAGAGAAGGGATGACCATGACCATCGTAGAAGCTGCGCGCGGGATCACCGGTGGTGTCGACACGCACCGCGACGTCCACGTGGCCGCAGCACTCGATCCACTCGGTGGACTGCTCGGCGCAGAGAGCTTTGCCACCGACTCGGCCGGCTACAAGGCATTGTTGGGCTGGCTCAAGACCTTCGGCGAGGTCACCAAGATCGGCGTGGAAGGCACCGGTTCGTATGGCTCGGGCCTGACCCGTTACCTGCGCCGGGTGGGTGTCGAGGTCATCGAGGTCGACCGGCCCGATCGCCAGACGCGCCGCCGGGTTGGCAAGTCCGACCCGCTCGATGCCATCGAAGCGGCCCGGGCTGCGCTCAGCGGCCGGGCGAAGGGCAAGCCCAAGTCGCGCGACGGTGCGGTCGAGGCCATCCGGGTCCTCGTCGTCGCCAAGCGTTCGGCCCGCCAGGCTCGGGGCAAAGCCCTCGTCCAGATGCGCCACCTCGGCTACAGCGCGCCCGAGCAGCTGCGTTGTCGCTTGAAGGGCCTCTCGGTGCCGGCATTGGTGGCCGAGGGAAAGGGGCTCCGGCCGACGCGATCACCTGATCCGGTGACTGCCGCAACCAAGGCGTCGTTATCCTCGCTGGCACACCGCATCGAGGCGCTCGACGCGTGAACTCGCCGAGCTCGACGACCAGAATCGAAGGCGCTCCTCGTCGCGACCGTCCCCGAACTCCTCGAGCTCTTCGGTGTCGGACCCGACACTGCGTCAGCACTCGTCATGGCCGCCGGCGACAACCCCGAGCGTCTGCGTTCTGAAGCCGCCTGGGCCCACCTCTGCGGTGTCTCGCCCATCCCCAAGGGCTCGGGCAAGAACAGCGGCCGGGTCAAAGTCCATGACGGTGGGGATCGCCAGGCCAACAGCGCGCTGTGGCGCATCGTCATGGTGCGCGCATCGCCCATGATCCAGACACCCAGCTCTATTACGAACGCCGCGTGAAAGAAGGCAAGACCACCTACGAGGTCATCCGCATCTTGAAGCGCTACGTCGCCCGGGAGGTCTATTCCTATTTGCCTCGCGGCTGAATCCCCGGCCTGTCCGCTGTTTTCACTCCCGAGCCCCAAAAGAGGGTTTGACAAGTGATAGGAGCGTCGCCGGAACAATGGCAGCGCGAGCTCGAGCGGTTGCTGGACCCGGACGAACGTGTCGCCCTGGGGAAAGCGAACACGGCAGCCTTCGACTGGGTATCACGGAACGGATCGGCGATTGGGAGTCGGTCCTGCTCGAGCTGGTCGAGCGCCGACGTACGGCAGTTCGAGCGGCGTAAGCATCGTGACGCGAAACGACCCGTAGTTCCCTTCCGGGCCGACGGGTCGTTCGCATCGTGACTGCCGTCGTAGCCTCACCCACTCGGCAGCAGGTCAACTATTACTCGTCCGGTCCTGTTTCGGCTATCGCCCGAACGGGTGATTGTGGCGAGCCTCAATACAAGGGCGGGATCTGCCGAGAAGACGAAGCGCCCCCGGCCCGATTACGCGAGCCGGGGGCGTCTCGCTTGGCGTACACGCAGCCAGCGGGGGATGGCGGAACCCCGCGGCGGGATTGTGTCGGGCAACCCTCGCGTGTGCCGGGCGCCAGTTTGCCAGTCGCGAAACGACCCCGCCTCCTCGGGGGGGGGACCGAGGCGGGGTCGTTTCGTCGCCATTGCCTGACTGCACCGCCACGCCAATCATGCGCCGACACAAGCGGGATGTCTGTCGCTCAGCCGACACTGTGAGTGTGTCCGAGAACACACTGGGTGAGGAGTGACGCGAAACGACCCCGGCCGAAGCCGGGGCCGCTTCGCTGCGACGGATTTATCAACCGGAGCCGGCACTACCGGACGGGTGTGTCAGGTGCGCCCAATGTCTGGCTCCGCCCGCCGTCGAGCCCCGAGACCCTCCTCGAGCACTCGGGGTCAAGCACCTCCTGTCGCCGACCTAACGTGTCTCGCCATGGCAAACGATCCGGATCGTCAGGAAGCCCTCCGACGAGCAATCGAGGTCCTGACCGCTAGGTGTTCGGGCGACGATCGCCTTGGGGGTGACCCCGGCCGGCAACGAGACGGTGACCGGAGTGGTCTGAATGTCGGGCGTGGACTCCACGAGCTCCTCGACAAATCCCCGTCGCTTTTGCTCCTCGGCGACCCGGACGGCCTCGATGTCGAGGCTCTCTAGAAACCAGAACTCGATTGGCTAAGTTGCGCTGAGCACTCTCACAGGTCTGGCGCTGCCAGGGTTCCCCGACGTGTAGAACGTGCCGTTTCCGAGCTGGCCGAAGTAGCCGTCCCCCCAACAGTCCACTCGCCCTGACGCGAGGAGAGCACACCAGTAAATGGAGTCGCCCGTCACCGACGCCACCCCCGAGAGGGTTCCCGTCCCCCCAACGCTGACCACCTGGACCGGTGTGGCACTGCCGTAGTTGTTCGCCGACGTGTAGAACGTGCCGTTGCCGAGCTGGCCGGATTTGCCGAGGCCCCAACAGTCAACCGTGCTCGAGGTGAGGAGGGCGCAGAACGTGCCCGCCGCGTAGGCACTGCTCGCGAGCGAGCTGACACCCGAGAGCGTCCCCGTCCCGCCCACGCCGACCACCTGGACCGGTGTGGCGCTGCCCTCGTTCCCCGACGTGTAGAACGTGCCGTTGCCCAGCTGGCCTTGTTCGCCACCCCCCCAGCAATCGACCCCGTCCGAGGTGAGGAGGACGCAGACGGTCGTGCTGCTACCCGAGTTCGTCGGCAACGTAGCGAGGGAGCTGACACCCGAGAGCGTCCCCGTCCCGCCCACGCCGACCACCTGGACCGGTGTGGCACTGCCGTAGTTGTTCGCCGACGTGTAGAACGTTCCGGTGCCGAGCTGGCCGTATCTGCCGAACCCCCAACAGTCGACCGTGCCCGAGGTGAGGAGGGCGCAGATCGTCTCTCCGTCGCTCGCGAGCGAGCTGACACCCGAGAGCGTCCCCGTCCCGCCGACACCGACCACCTGGACCGGTGTGGCGCTGCCGTAGTTCCCCGGGATGTAGAACGTGCCGTTGCCCAGCTGGCCAGCTTCGCCGTTTCCCCAACAGTCGACCCCGCCCGAGGTCAAGGTCGCGCAAAAAGTGAGGTCGCTCCCCGTCAGCGACGCCACGCCCGTGAGCGTCCCCGTCCCGCCCACGCCGACCACCTGGACCGGTGTCGCGCTGCTGGTGCCCATGCCGTCGGTGCCCATCGTGCCGTTGCCTAGCGCCCCCCAAGACCCGTTCCCCCAGCAGTCGACGCCGCCCGAGGTGAACAGGGCGCAGAACGTGCCTGCGCCGTTACCCGTCAGCGACGCGACGCCCGAGAGAATCCCCGTCCCGCCCACGCCGACCACCTGGACCGGTTTGTCATGTCCCTTGAAGGCGCCGTTGCCGAGCTGGCCGCGCCCTCGCCCCCAACAGTCGACCCCGCCCGACGTGAGCAGAGCGCAGACCGAGCTGCGACTGCCCGTCAGCGACGCGACGCCCGAGAGGGTCCCCGTCCCGCCCACGCCCACCACCTGGACCGGTGTGGCGCTGGAGTCTCTCGTGTCATCGCCGAGCTGGCCTTTGTCGCCGGCCCCCCAACAGTCCACTCCCCCCGAGGCGACGATGGCGCACGTCATGTTGCCGGTGTCACTCACGATGCTCGTCACGCCCTTCAGATGGGCCGTGGCCGCCCCAACAGCATCTGGTATGGCAACGATGCCGGAGACTCCGGCTGCCAAGGAGGCCACGATTACCTGCGCCACGCCCACCCTTCGGAGTCGCATCCCGGCCTCCAATTCGATGGTCCCCAAGAGTGGTGTCTAACCGGACGACGACAGCGCCGCAAGGGAGATAATGGTGGCGACGCGGGCGACCACACGCCAACGAACCGATCTCTACGTCTCGCTCAGCTGTCGGGCGTGACCGCATCCAATCGCCGCCGAACCTCTGACGTGTTCAGGCTGAGAGCGCCCAGCAGCACCGCCGCAGGATCTGGTGGTTGGAGAGCGAGGATCTGGGCCAGCACCTGCTGGGCCGTGACCTGGGTCTTCCGACGGTTGGGCTTGACCGCATCCTGAAGCACTTTCTTTGCCGCGGGCGTCATGCGGAGGCGATCCTTTTGCGCGACGTCTCTGATCCTCGGTCTCTTCGGCACGGCGCGCATCGGCAGTTCGGGAGCGTCGGTGCCGGACCCCAGGCCCAGGGCACCCAGGGCTTCGTGATCGAGCGCCTCAAGGGCCTGGCGAGCTTGCTGCAGGGTCACGCCCAACACGGCTTCGATCGAGGGATCCTCGAACAAGGCGAGCAAGAGGTGATCGGTGCCAGTTCGGCGATCACCTCGGCGACGAGCCTCCTCACTGGCCCGCAGATAGATGGCCCAGGGGTGAAGCACCTCTGGCGCAACGGATTCGGTGGTCATGATGTCTCCTTGTATTTGGTGTGCACGGATTGGCGGGTGATGCCCAAAGCGTCTCCGATCTGCTGCCACGACCAACCCTTTTCCCGGGCAGATGCCACCTGGTTCGCTTCGACCCTCTCAGCCAGGCGATGAAGCGCCAAGGAGGCACGTAGTCCAATTGCCGGGTCATCCGACGAGAGATTCAGGCCGAGTTCCGCTATGTCCATGCCTGTCAGTATAGACTGACAGGCATGGACATTTGTCAACCTACACTGACACAGCCGGAAAAACGCCCGAATGGTGGGCCGGGCGTTTCGCTTTCCGAGTTTCGGGCTCGTTGGCCGATCAGCTCCGGTTCAGTATCGAGCTGAAGCGCGTTTACGCGGGCAAGGTCAAGAACACGACATCAACCGGCTGGTCCCGGCCACGAATCGTCACCCGATCGGAGCGGCCTCCCGGGTGCTCCGCCACAACGAGCGAGTAGAGCGAAGCTGCAAGTACAACCTTGCCCGGCGAGGCGTGAGCCTGCAGGCGAGCACCAACATTGACGGCATCACCCAATGCGGTGAAGTCCAGTACGCTTCCCGATCCCACATTGCCGACGAAAGCGACGCCTGCGTTCGCAGCGACACCGAGGGGCAGTTCGGCGACCTCCGAGGCCAGTTCAAGAGCGGCAATCGCGGCCTTGCGCCGATAATCGGGGCCGGCGATACCCGGGATGAAAAGTCCCATCACTTCGTCGCCAATCAGCTTGTCCACGATGCCCTCATTGTGAATCAGCACCTTCGTTGCCGTGCCATAGAAGGCGTTGAGACGCTCGGCGAAAGTAGTTGCATCCGACTGCTCACCCAGAGCTGTCGAAGCTCGCACATCGGCGAACACAACGCCGATGTCGATCTCGATGCCTCCGGTCGGCAGGCGATCGAAGCAGTACTGACAGATGTTCGGATTCTTACGGGATGGCCTGTGCCCGAGGAGGCCCACCATTTTGCCGGCGACGCCGCCAAAGGGGTTCAGGCAAAGCTTGCAGCGGGGATCGCGAGGAAGGTGACGAAAGATCCGTTGCGCGATCTTGAGCGGTTCGTGACCCTTGACGAGCAGATCTTCCCAATCGTGGGGTTTCGCCACTGCCGAAAACTATCGCTCTTCAGCAAGAAGGCCGCCAGGGGCGAGGAGATCGTGCCCAGGAGTGGGAGATGAGAGCCCCGGAGGCCAAGCGAGAGCGACTTGGAAGTGCAACTATGGCAAATGGGGAAAGGGGCGGACCACGAGCAGGACCGAGGCTGTCCCCATATGCCACCGCTGCAGCCACTCTCCGTTGATCCCGGAAGCGTCAGCTGCGACCACAGTGTCCCGTTCGTTGGCTACCTCACTTCAACGCCGGCCGGTTAGCTGGAGGGTCTTCCGGATGGCTCCAGGAATGCCCCAACCCGGCGACCGTTCTCCCGGCTTCACAGCCGAGCCAAATGAGTGCTGGGCGCTCGTATACAGCACGCAGCTCTAGAGCACCCACTGCCGGGAGGCGCCGACGCATACTGGCAGGTGGCACAGCCCCCGAGGTGACAAGTGGTGGCGGGTGTGGTCGTGCCCGGGCCATCTCGAAGGCCTGACAGGCGTGAAAGAGTTTGGCCGGCGTCACTGACTTAGACAGGCAGGGAGGAAACCCATGGCCGGCAAGGAAGACCGCGAAGGCCGTTCTGATGAGATCGACCTCGGCGACCCACGGAAGGTAGAAGCCCTACTCGGACAAGTCGATGCCTTCCTCGACGACTCCGATAGGCAGGCACTCGCCGAGGAGATCAGTCGCCAGTTTCGCCGCGCACCAGCGGACGTGCAGACATCTGGGCTCGAGAGCGAACTCGAGAAGACCGAGGAAAGGCTGAATTGGGTGCTTGAACAAATCGAGACACAAGAGTCAGCCGAGGTCCGTTTGCAGCTTGGCCAGCTGCGAGAACGGTTTGTCGAAGACATCGAAGGCCTGAAGCAAAGGATCATCGAGTTGCAGCTCGATGATCCCGACTCTTGAGTTCCTTGACCCCAAAATTTGGGGTGGGCACGTCAGCGCAAATCCGGCAGCGGCTCCGTTGTGAGTCGCACCCGCCCGGCATCGTCATGCCCGGCTGATAAGCCCGCCGCAGCGACCAGGCGGTCCCAGTGGCGGGGTTCGTTTCGCACCTGCCAAACTGAACGAGCTGCACGCGCCGGTCTACCCCCCTTGACCCACAGGTGGGATGCCAAGACCCACCAAGCGTGTAGGCCAAGCGAGACGCCCCCGGTCCGCGTAATCGGGCCGGGGGCGCTTCGTCTTTATGGGCAGAGCCGCCTCTGGTGTTGAGCGCTCGTGTCGCGTCCGATGAAGATCGCGTTTCGCCTATTGCGCGCCAAGTCCCCCTCCGAAACGGACTCTCGTACACGCGTCAGGGTTGGCCTCGATGTCGAGGGTGTCGTCCTCGGGGTGATACGTCAGGCGTAGTGGACACGTTCTTCAGTCGAGCTGCTCGGCGAGTGCAACGATGATGCCCTCAGGGCCGCGGACGTAGCAGAGCCGATAAGTGTCTTCGTACTGATCCAGCTCCCCGACGAGCTCGGCGCCATGAGCCTGCAGGCGGGCCAATACGTCCTCGATGTCGTCGACCGCGAACATGATGCGACGTATGCCGAGACTGTTCGCCGGTGCGTTCTGCTCGGTGCGAACCGCCTGCGGCGTGTGGAACTTCGTCAGCTCAAGCCGACTGCGGCCATCCGGAGTCCGCACCATTGCGATGTTGACTCGGACATCGTCGAGTCCGATGACGCGGTCCACCCACGATCCCTCGACTGTAGCCTCGTCCTCCAGTTCCAGGCCTAGTTCAAGGAAGAACGCAACCGCAGCCTCAAGATCGTCGACAACGACGCCGACGTTGTCCATCCGTTGGACCGTCATCGGCTCCAAAGTAGTCATCACCCACTGTGGCGCTGCTGAACTCAGGAAACATGAGTCCGACCCAGTGCCCAATAAGACGAGGCTCGAGACCTCTAGTCGATTCGGGGCCGGCGGCCAAGGAGGCGGCCGGGCGCGACCCCGCGGCGCGGCCGGGCGCGGCGGGCGCGCCGCACCGCCAACGCCCGCCGTCACCTGCTGCGGGTGCTAAGTGATCTTGAACTTCGTCCCGATGGCGAGGGTGAGGTTCCCCGACGGGTCGATGCAGACGTAGCCTTTGTACTTGCCCGGCACCGCCACCGTGTGGTCCGTGTCCTTCGTGACACTCCCGGCGACTTTGTCCTCGCTGGATCCCGCCGTCGTGCAGTTGGGCGTCTCCGAGGTGAGGTTGGGCGCAGTAAAGGTCATCTTGTCGCCGTTGAGCCACTTGACCGTCCCACCTGCCGCGAGGACGGTTGAAGATGTGGGCTTCGTGCCCCCACCATCGGCGTTGCATCCGGTGATTTGAGCAGTCCCCGTCTCGGTACCACTCAAGGCGGTGCATTTGATGGTGACGGCCGCTTCCGCTGGGCTAGCCGTGAACGCGATGGCACCACCGATCGGAAGGGCAACGGCTAACGCCCCCGCGAAAGACAGCCTGCTAAAACGTGTTCGAATCATTGTTCTCAGTTCCCTCCCTAGCTGTTTTTTGGTGAAATGGGCAACGCGTGCGCGACCCACGCAACTCTCTTTCCAATTGGCAGCCGCGCTATGCGTCAACAGCGTGTATTACCGCGAGGTAACCGCTCTCTTTTCATCGACACCCCAGTAGCTGCAGTAGCTGGGGTGATTTCGCGCGAGAAGACCACGACGTCCACGGTTTGATGCGCGAGAAGAACGCAAATGACTTTCTTCCAGCCTGCGTAGAACCGCTCTAGAAGCCGCGCATATGACCCCGTCGGACAGCCCAACAGATGTCACCTGGTCACGCGCCCTCAGCGAAGGAACACCACCTACGCACGGGATGGGATTGCGCCGATGACATCCCGTGCGGATGGGCCAGACCGCGATCTCGTGTCCGGACTGAATCCGCGGGCTCAGGAGTTCGGTGGTGTCTCGGGATACACAGATCCGATCAGCCGATGGTCATGTCGTGGTCCACGTGGCAGTACCGTTCGTCGTGAACGCCGCGGCCGGACCAGAGCTGTTGTAACCGACCATCAGCCACCAACCCAGCAGGAAACACCGCCAAGCGCCGTCTCATCGCGTCCTTCCCTCGCAGGTGCGAACCCTCGCAGGTGCGGAAAACGTAGGCCCTCGTTGCCGGCGATGGGCTGGAGAGTTCTCGGTTCCGTCACGACCCGTGCCAGGGGTGGGTGCACCCCTGCGATCCGTTCCGCCCTGCGACCTACTAACCTGCGTTGCAGACGTCGCGTTCGTTCAGCATCCTGACCGAAGCGCCGGCATCAGGGAGCGAGCGGGTTGTTGGACTGGCTGCAGCAGGCTGCCTGCAAGGGCAAAACCGGCCCGTTCTTCTCGAAGCATCTGGACGATCTGGCCTTTGCTCGGCAACTGTGTGCTGGTTGCCCAGTCCGAGACGAGTGCTTTGAGCACGCAATGAGCGACTTGAACCTCCACGGTGTCTGGGCGGGGCTCACCTCCGAGGAGCGTCGAGAGCTGCGTTGGGGGAGCGCGGTGGCGTAGAGCGGCCTACCGCAAGGACGGCTTCAAGTCCTCCTCCGACGCGTGTGATGTCGCGGATCATCGTGTGACATCCGAACCCTCAGGGTTGAAGCCAACCTCTTCGGGGGACACGTTGAGTCGGGGAGCGCAGCACACCACGACCTCCAAATGGCCCGGGCCATACCGCGACCGATTCGGTCAGTTGGTTCACAAGGACGATCTCAGCCGCCCTCGCAAATCCATCCCCCTTGAACGGCCTCCGTGCACTGCGGATTGTGGATGTTGGGATTCAGAATGGCGCAACCGGGACACTTCGGCGGGGTCGGCTGCCAACTGACGCCTCCGATCAGGAACAGCGAAGCGCCGATGACGAGGCCGATGGCGAAGAGAATTGCGCGCCTCTTGATCCCGCTGCCCGCACTGACTCTGTCGGAGCTCACTCTCGGTCCGAGAGCAACATCTGGAGGACTTCCATCTCGTGCACCACCCGATCGCGTCGATTCGTTCCCATCGGGGACTGAGCCTTACAGCGCAACCCCTGAGTATGAGTAGAGCCGATCGGATCGACTCGTGCACAACGTACCGACAACCGGGTGACGCCCTCGCCTTCACGTCAACGTTGTCGTGGTGCGTGTGTTGTGCGTGTGTTGTGTGTGCGTTGTTCATGGTGAGCGGAGGGACGGAGCTCCGATTATGCAGAGCGACCGCTGGCACACTCCGAGGCGGGTGCCTCGGGGACGGTTTGGGGTGGCGTGTTCGTCAACCTACAGTTGACGAACACGCGAACGTCAATGTAGAGTTGACGGGTGACGCCATCACCCACTTTGCAGGAACTGATCGACGTAGTGCGGGCCGATGCGGCAGGTGACGAAGCCCTCCTCCAACTCTCCCAGGCGTCGAAGACAGTCAGCGATCTCGAACACGTCGGCGACGCACTTCTCGGCCATTTCGTTGACCAATGCCGTCGGAGTGGACATTCGTGGTCCGAGATCAGCGGGGCTCTTGGTGTCAGCAAACAGGCGGCTCACAAGAGGTTCACGTTCGATGCCGCACCGACGTTCGAGCGGTTCACGGAGCGAGCACGGAAGGTCCTCAGTCAATCCGAAGATGAAGCTCACCGTTTGGGGCACGGATTCGTAGGAACCGAACACATTCTCTTGGCCCTCGTGGAAGGCAACGATGGTCTGGGGGTGAGAGTCCTCGACGGGGCAGGCATCTCGAAGTCCATGGTTGAAGAACGGATACTCGCGCTGATCAAGCGAGGTACTGCGGCGGAGGAGGGAAACTTGCCCTTCACTCCGAGAGCGAAGGCGGTGCTTCGCTCTGCAGCAGAAGAAGCTCTGCGGTTGGGCCACAACTATGTCGGCACAGAGCACCTTCTGCTCGCTCTGCTGAGCGATGAGGACTCAGTGGCGGCGAAGGTCCTGCGGGAACTGGACGCCAGCTACGACGTCATCAGAGATCGAACGCTTGAACTCCTGGCTGAATACGGCAAGGACTGACTCAAGTGCAAGAGCCGAACACCCCGCCCAACCACCATGCCGACTACCCAGGCTTTGCCGGTGTCGCCGGGCTCGTGGCGGCGCTCAGCATGGTCTTTGGCCGGAAGGGCGACGCGCAGCTTGCCGTGCGCCTGAGCGGAATGGGGCCAGGCGACACCGTCGTGGACATCGGGTGTGGTCCCGGAGTTGCGGTCCGTTACGCAGCTCGACGGGGTGCGACCGTCTACGGAGTTGATCCGGCGCCCGTCATGCTGCGGGTCGCGAGATTGCTCGCGAGGACTCGGGCGAGAGTGCGGTTCATCGATGGATCGGCTGAGGCGATGCCGCTGCCCGATGGTTCTGCTTCTGTCCTCTGGTCGATCGCCACCGTGCACCACTGGTCGGATATCGATGCCGGACTTCTAGAAGTGCATCGGGTGCTCTTGTTCGGTGGGCGTCTGGTCGCGATGGAGCGGAGGGCACAGCCGGGAGCCCGAGGTCACCGGAGCCACGGCTGGACCGACGAACAAGCCTTGGCCTTTGCGGATCGATGCCGCGAACGAGGCTTTCGCGATGTTCACGTGGAACGGGCGAAAATCGGGCGGCGATCCACGGTGAGCGTCGTAGCGCGTGCTGTCTGATGCTCTGCAGCGATCCTCCTCATGGCATCTAGATGGCACGGTCGCGCCGTCCCCTGGGTGCGCTCAGGTCCCCTTCTGCTTGGTGACGAAGTTCAACCCGCTGTTGGTGAAGCCCTTGAACTTGATCACGTTGGGCGCGCCTTCGTAGTAGTTGGACTTCGTCGGAGTAGGCGACCCGAGAGCGCTGCCGTTCAGCTCGACATTCGAGAAGTCAACGGCATGGATGTCGGGGAGGGTCTTCTGGCCACCTCCGTGTGCCACACCGATGTCACCGACATATACGTTCTGGCAGGAGCTCGCTGTCGCGACCGAGTCTGTAGTCGCTGCTGTTGGTGAGGTCGTCGAAAGTGACCGTCGTTCCCGACGCCCCGCGGCTCACTTCGACCCTTCTCACACGCGTACGTGGGGATGACTACGTCGGTACTGATGGTGCTCACCACGCCGGACGTGTTGTCGGTTGCGAGATAGGAGTCCGTCGCCGCGGACGCGGTCCCGTCGGGCACGAGGGCCATGCCCAAGGCGAGCGACGACGAGGTGCCTACCCGATGCTGAGATGCCGGTCGCGGGACTGCAAGCAAGAGCGCGAAAGGGGCCGCAATGTCCGCACGCGTCATTCCTGTGAATCTGATGCCCACCTGCCTCGAAGGTCCTCCAACCACGAGGGAAGCGCAATGGCCGGGTCGGGGAGAGCGTGGGCGCCGTGCTCGGCAAGGACGCGTTCGAAGGACTCGGGATCGTCGCCCCACCCTCGAGGATCACCCATCATGACCTCGAAGAGGATGGCTCCTTCGGGACCGGCAATGAACGGCCCGAAAGCTGCGCCATACGGCAGCTCGATGTGCGTGCCGGCCTTGCACACGCGGTCGCCGCAGAGGATCTGTCCCTCGAGGACCATGAGCACATGTGGACTGAGATGACCATGCCTGCGCTGGATGACGCCGGGATCCCACTTTGCGTACAGGGACAGATAGAGCGGCTCGGGAGAGAAGGCAAGCCACTTCTCCCACACCGACGCGACGGATCCGTCGGCGCGACGGATGGCCCGAACCTGCTGCCATGGCACGTCCGGGTCGTCCAGATGTCGAAACGTCGGCTCAAGCCCAGGGATCTTCGGACTCGTTGTGACCTCAGCCATGGAACCTCCGTAGCCTTTCGTTCGATTCCGGGCGGGCCACATCTTGCCGTTGGGCGCGATCGATATGCCCAATGCGGGTGCGAGAGGTGCAGCGAAGATCGTTAACCCTCAGCCTCAGGTCGAGGTCGCCAGCCGCCGGCGAAGATGGGTAACCCTGAGCCTTAGGTCAAGGTCACCAGCGGGCGTTGGTCGGCGCAGCTCAAGGCTTCGAGAATCGAGCGCTCGGTGTTGGAGAGCGCGTCGAACTCGATGCCGATACGGACCATCGTCCGCAGCGTGGTCCTGGCTACCCGCCTGACCACACCCTCGAGCCGGATGTTGATGGAGTCTCCAACCGCGGGGAGCTCGATGGAAACCCGTCGGCCGACAAGCTCCAACGGCCGGAGATATTGCATTCTGATTCCGACTCCGAGCATGGAGATGTCAACGACGCGGCAGTCCCGCCACCCTGAGGCACCCTCGCCCTCGATGTGACAAAACCCGTTCCAGCCGGCCATATGTCGAGTCGCTCGTCTGCGGTTTTCCATGTTGTGCCTCCTTCGGCCGGCGCGTCGTGCAACGCTCAGGCAAGCCCGTGACCGGGGAGGCCACGAGGGCGAAACGTGGGCTAGGCGGCAGGATTGCCCTCTTTGCACCCGTGTTGTCAGAGATGGGTTCAAAGTCCCACCTCATCTGGGTGGTAAGACCCCCCGAACCGGTCGGTTCCTAAGGTTTTGCCCTGGCTGCGCCCAGATCCCTTGCTCGGGTTGCGACCACAGGACGCGATGGTCGAAGATGCCCGACCATGTCGCTGCTACTGCTTACCCTGAACAAAAGCACGAGCGCCCGGATCGCCGAAGTCGGGTTCCTCCTGATCCTGCTCGCCGGCATCTGGATGATCGCCTCAGAAAGCCCGAAGCTGAAGGGGAGCCCCGCGCGGATGGTTGTGGCCGGCCTCGCCCTTTTCCTGGCCGGACTGCTTCTCCTCATCGCAACGCACTGGGGCAAGTTCGGCTAGTTGCCCTGACCTACGACGAGGCGTCTCGGCGCCTTCGACGTGAGAACGAAAAAGGGGGGCGGTGACGACAACGCGTGCCCCATCACCGCCCCCATTCAATGCTGACAGCCGACTGGCTTGGCCCGACAGAGCCGGTCGGATCTAAGGAAGACAACGCTCGCACAACTCCAGCCCGCTACGGCCGTCCTGTAGCTCAGCCGGCCTGGAGTGCGGTAGCTCGGGGTGCGGTGGCAGATCGGCGGCGGCGCAGCACCAAGCATGCCGCGGCGGCGAGCGAGATCACCATGGCGAGGCAGAACGAGTTTCCGGCCAGAAGCTGAAACGGATTCAGGTGAAGGTCCGTCGTGTGCTTGTAGGGGACCCACCAGATCGGCGCGCACCAGAACAGCACGGCGGTGGCCGCGGCGATCGGTCGTCCCAACCGCGGTCGGTCCGCGGCCAGGGCGAGCCACAAGATGGCCGGCACGACCCAGACCATGTGGTGAACCCAGGAGATCGGTGACACGAGGAGTCCGGTTCCGGCGCAAATCAGGACGCCCAACATCGGCGAGGAGCGTCGGTGGGCGACGGCCGCCAGCCAGAGGCCTCCCGCCGTTACCGCCAGCAGCACCGGCAGGAGAACGGTGTCGGGGACGATCGCATGGTGCAGGCGGTCGAGCGCTGCGGAGAGGTTCTGGTTGTCCACGATTGAGAGATCCCCGGCCCGGCCGGGGCTGAAGAGGGCCTTGGTCCAGTACGACGTCGACGACGCCGGGGAGACGACGAAGGTGACCAGCTCGCACGCGAGGAACGTGCCCGTGCAGCTGAGGGCGGCACGAAAGCGCCGCGTGAGAAGCAGGAAGGGAACGAACAGCAGCGGGGTGAGCTTGACCGCCGCCGCGAGGCCGGTGGCGATGCCCATGGGGGCCTGCCAGCGCCCCAGGCGTCGCTCGCTCAAGAGGTCCCACATGATCAGGAGGACGACGACCAGGTTCACCTGCCCGAAGCCGACGGTGACCAGGACCGGGTTCAACAAGAGCGCGGGCAGGCTCAGCGCGAGCGCGAGGCGCCACACGGATCGTCGAGGGAGATCCGCTCGCACGAGTTGCAGCGAGAGGACCAGCAACCCGACGAGTGCGGCGAGGTTGACCATCGTCCACACCGTCTGGACCGGTTCCACCGTGCTGAACGAACGCTGCCAGGGCGCGAACAGGAGCGCGGCGAAGGGGGGATAGGTGAAGAGGAGACTCGTGTTGGGAAGTCCGATGGAGTACAGGTGTGAAGTGAAGATGTAACGACCGCCGAGCCGCAGGTAGACGCCCAGGTCCACCTCGTAGGTCCGGAGCGCGATGTAGAGCCCGTAGCCCAGTGCGGCTGCGAAGGACACAAGGGCGGGCCCCCAGCCGGTCAGTCGCCGCAACTTCGATCGCGAGCCAATGAGGCGGCTCTCGCCTCGGTCGAGGTGCCGTTCAGCCGTGGTCATGAGTGGCGGGCGCGGCCCACTTTCACCTTGCGACGGCCACGGCACGGCGTGCATCGTACTGCGACCCTTTGCCGTCGCCGGGGGACGTTCGCCCGGCGCGTCAGGTCGACGGCACCGTCAGAGGAGGGACCGTCGTTCTCGGTACCGTCGGCGGCGCGCCATTCCCACCCGATGGCCCGGTGCCACTCGACGTCGACGCCGGGTTGCCGGCGCCCTGGGTGAAGTGGAGGAGTACCTCAAGCGTTCCGGTGTTGGCGGTCGTCACGAAGCCGCCGATGCTCGGGTTCGCGATGTCCCATTCCGAGAAGGGGATGGTGATGTCCGCGAGCACGTCCAGTGCGCCGTCGAGCCGCTCGGCCGAGACGGCGAACGTGACGGACTTCGTCACGCCGTGCATGTCCAACAGGCCCGACGCGTCGTAGCGCGCGACGACGCCGGCCGGCGGGATCGATCCGAGGCTGATGGGGGAGGAGAGGGTGAGCGTTGCGGTGGGAAACCGCGTCACATCCATGATGGGTCCGTCGAAGTGTGCGTTGCGCGAGCTCTGGTCACTGACCACGCTGGCCATGTCGACAGTGAAGGTTCCCTTCCGCACCGTCGTCCCATCGATCGTCATGGATCCCCACACCTTGCTGGTGCGCCCTACCGCGGTCGAGTTCTGCCCGATGAGGACTTCGCTGACGCGGTATCCCGCGACTGAGCCGGCACCGACATTCCACACGCCAGAGACTGAGGTCGCCTTGGCGGCGGCGTTGCCCGCCCCGGTCGACGTCGTCTGACTCCCCTTCGGCAGTGCGAGCTTGGGCGGCGCGGGGCCTTCGATGAAGTGGATATAGACGAACGGGCCGATCACGGCGAGGGCCGCCACGACCACGACGACGACCAGGACTGTCCAGGCGAGCCGGCGCCGTCCTCGTGGGGCCACGACTCATCATGCTGCCGGATCCTTGCTTCGCGCTGTGCACCGAAGCCGAGACACGTCGTCATCCGGGCCTTCTGCCCGGATGATCTGGCGCGATGTTGCCCCTGCGGTGGGGAGGATAGCTTTACTTTTTTCCGGGGAGGCCCAGGAGTCCGATGACCTCACAACCAACGAGCCTGATGGTCCCCCGCGCCCGTCAGGGCGACCGGGATTTGGCGAACAATTTGGCGGAGCCGTCGCCATGAGGGGACGGATCGCCCTGGCGGCGGCGTGCGTGTGCGCGCTCAGCCTCGGCCTGACCGCGTCTCCCGCTGCGGGGCAGGACAGCTCTTCGATCTCGACCAACGTCCTCGACGCGGCGACCAACCTGGCCTGGTCGGACATTGAGGTGACGGGCGCCAGCGCCTACGACACAGCGACGCTCACGGTCAGTGGTCCCATCCCGACCGGGACCGTCACCTACACGCTCTTCAGCACCAGCTCCGCGTGTAGCGGTCCGTCAACCACCCAGGTGGTCCCCCTCAATGGGGACGGGACCGTCCCGAACTCGGCGACCACGGCCGTGCTGACGGCGGGCAGCTACTCCTACGAGGCCAGTTACAGCGGGGACTCGAACTACGACGGATCCGGCGAGAGCGCCTGTGAGCCTTTCGGCGTCGGCCTCGCATCCTCCTCGGTCTCGACCAACGTCCTCGACGCGGCGACGAACTCGGCCTGGACGAACAGCGAAGTGACGGGCGCCAGCGCCTACGACACCGCCAACATCGGGGGCACCGTCGCCGGCTTCGTCCCGACCGGGACGGTCACCTACACGCTCTTCAGCACCAGCTCCGCGTGTAGCGGTCCGTCAACCACCCAGGTGGTCCCCCTCAATGGGGACGGGACCGTCCCGAACTCGGCGACCACGGCCGTGCTGACGGCGGGCAGCTACTCCTACGAGGCCAGTTACAGCGGGGACTCGAACTACGACGGATCCGGCGAGAGCGCCTGTGAGCCTTTCGGCGTCGGCCTCGCATCCTCCTCGGTCTCGACCAACGTCCTCGACGCGGCGACGAACTCGGCCTGGACGAACAGCGAAGTGACGGGCGCCAGCGCCTACGACACCGCCAACATCGGGGGCACCGTCGCCGGCTTCGTCCCGACCGGGACGGTCACCTACACGCTCTTCAGCACCAGCTCCGCGTGTAGCGGTCCGTCAACCACCCAGGTGGTCCCCCTCAATGGGGACGGGACCGTCCCGAACTCGGCGACCACGGCCGTGCTGACGGCGGGCAGCTACTCCTACGAGGCCAGTTACAGCGGGGACTCGAACTACAGCCCCTCCCCGCCCGGGACGTGTGAGCCCTTCATCGTCGGCCTCGCTGCCTCGTCGATCTCGACCGCCGTCTTCGACGCGACGACGAACTCGGCCTGGGCGGGAACCGAAGTGACCGGCGCCAGCGCCTACGACACGGCCAGCGTGACGAGCGGGACAGGTGTGGCTATACCTCCCGGCGGCACGGTCGCCTACTCCCTCTACGACAGCAACAACTGCACTGGCACGCCGATCACCAGGGTGGTCACGCTGAGCGGCGGGAACGTGCCCAACTCGTCAAACCAAGGGCCGCTTGGGCACGGCAGCTACTCGTTCCGAGCCAGCTACAGCGGGGACCAGAATTACCGCGCCGTGCCGCTCGGGGCGTGCGAGCCCTTCAGCGTGGCGAAGGCGACGACGGCCTTGAACTCCACCGTGTTCGACGTCTCCACGAACGCCGCGTGGACGAATACCGAACTGACCGGCGCCGCCGCCTACGAGACCACGATGAGCCTGCCGGGGAACGACGGGTTCACCCCGGTGGGCACGGTCACCTACACCTTGTACACCACGACCGGCGACTGCTCCGGGCCGAACACGGGTTCGGATGTCGTGGCGCTCGGGCAAGATGGGGTCGTCCCGCCATCGAGCACCACGAACGCACTCGACGCCGGCGTCTACTCCTTCTCAGCGGTGTACAGCGGAGACAACAACTACAGGGCGTCGGCGATCTCGTGTGAGTCGTTCTCGGTGGCCCGGGCCGGGGCGCCGCCGGTGACGATCGCCAACATCCCGAGCGGCGTGGTTTACGGGGGCAGCTTCACTCCCGAGGTGGATTCCATTAGCGACGGCGCGCAGTCGGTGACCTCCATGACGCCTGGCGTCTGCGCGCTGAACGGCTCGGTCGTGGATTATGTCGGCGTCGGCACCTGCACGCTGGTGGCCCAGACCGCCGGTACGGCGAACTACGCCGCCGGCACCGGCAGCCCGCAGAGCTTCAGCGTGGGTCTGGCCACGCCGACGTCACCGGCGATTACCAACTTCCCCGCTGTCGCCGTGGAGTTCACCAGCTTCTACGCCTCGGTGGCTACGAGCGGCGACGGCTTCACCTTCCTCACGTCCGACTCGCCCGGCGTCTGCGTCGTCGGGCCGGACGGGCACACGGTGACCTTCGTGCTCTTCGGCACCTGCTCGCTCACGGCCAGTGTGGCGCAGGGGACGAACTTCCTGCCCGGGACCGGCAGCGAGGAGAGCTTCCCGGTCGCCGCGGCGGCCCGCGGGTACTGGCTCGTCGGCTCCGACGGCGGCATCTTCTCGTTCGGGTCCGCCGCGTTCCACGGCTCCATGGGTGGCATTCCCCTCCAACGCCCGGTCGTGGGTATCACGCCCACCGCGGACCGGAAGGGCTACTGGCTCGTGGCCTCCGACGGCGGGATCTTCAGCTTCGGCGACTCGGCCTTCTACGGCTCGATCCCCGGTGTCGGGCTGCACCCCGCCGGTTCGGGGTTGCCCGACAGCCTCGATGCGCCGATCGTCGGCATGGTGCCCTCGAGCACCGGCCGCGGGTACTTCATGGTGGCCTCGGACGGGGGCGTCTTCGCCTTCGGCAACGCACACTTCGAGGGCTCGTGTCCGGGCATCGGCGGGTGCTACGGGACGGCGGTGGCCGTCATGCCCGACAACTCGGGCAACGGCTACTGGCTCGTGACCAGCAAGGGCGCCGTCTACTCCTTCGGCGACGCGCCCGACTACGGCTCGCCACCGCCCGAGTCGGTGCCCGTCGTCAGCGCGGTGGCCACGCCAGACGGGCACGGCTACTGGATCCTCTACTCCAACGGCGCCGTCTTCTCCGCCGGCGACGCAGTGGGCATGGGTGCACCGGTCGGGTATGTGAACTCGTTCAACCCGGCCACCGCGATCTTCCCGACGGCCGACGGCCGTGGCTACTGGGTGGCCGCGGCCAGGGGTGACGTCTTTTCCTACGGCGACGCGCCCTACATGGGGAGCATGGCTGCGGCCGGACTGAACGGCCTCATCATCGCCGGTTTCGGTTTCTAACCGACGGTCGCGCGCGCACTCGGTGGGGCTCAGGCCCCGAGCGCCTCCTGCTCGCGCTCGGGGAGCTCGGCCATGGCGCGTTCGGCCACCACCCCCACGCTCCAACCCGAAACGGCCGCCGCCCGGCGCAGGAGATCGCCGACGTAACCGGCCAGCGTCAGGGCGTCGGCCCGCGGCGAGCGTCCGACCAGGGGGACCGGCTCGGTCGCCGGATCCAGGCCGCAGACGCTCAGGATGGCCCGCCGGGCCTCGAAGAGCCGTTCGCGGGCTTCGAGGAGCGAGGTGCCACTCCGGCGCAGCCACACCGAAAGGCCCAGTTCGAGGGAGAGATCGCCGGCGAACGGGTCGACCGGGCCCAGCTCGGCCAGCCCGCCCAGCACGGCGGGGCCGAAGTCGCAGGACGCGTCGGTCTCCATGAGATTCAGTGTGACGAAGCGCTGTAACAAGGTGGTGGACCGGCCCTGGGCTGGTAATTTGTTACACATGGCACGGACGATCTGGAAGGGGGCCCTCAGTTTTGGACTGGTGAACATCCCCGTCGGCCTGTACCCGGCGACGTCGGACAAGAGCATTCACTTCAACCAGTTCGAAGAGGGCACGTCGGACCGCATCCGCTACAAGAAGGTCAACGAGCGCACGGGCGAGGAGGTCCCCCAGGACCAAATCGTCCGCGGCTTCGACCTCGGTGGCGGCGAGTACGTCATCGTGAGCGAGGAGGAGCTCGAGACGGCCGAGCCGAAGAAGTCGCGCCAGATCGAGATCTCCGACTTCGTCGAGCAGTCCGACATCGACCCGGTGTTCTTCCGCACGAGCTACTACCTGGCCCCCGAGGGCGCGGGCGCCGACAAGGCGTACGCGTTGCTGCGCCAGGCCATGGGCGAAGCAGGGCGCGTGGCGATCGCCACCCTGGTCATGCGCAACAAGGAGTACCTGGTTGCCATCCGTCCCGACGACGACGCGCTGGCCCTGCACACGATGTACTTCTCCGATGAGGTGCGCTCGCCCGAGCGCGAGCTCGAGCTGCCCGACACCGACGAGGTGACCGAGCGCGAGCTCTCCATGGCCCAGCTGCTCATCGAGTCGATGGAGAGCGACTGGGACCCGGCGCGCTATCACGACACACACCGTGAGAAGGTCGAGGCCATCATCGAGGAGAAGCGCCAGGGTCACGAGATCGTGATCCAGGCCCCCGAGGAGGCGCCGGCCAAGGTCGTCGATCTGATGGAGGCGCTGAACGCGAGCATCGCGGCGGCCGCCCGCTCGGGCGGAGGGAAAGCGCAGAAGTCGGCGAGGACGGCCAAGAAGGCGCCAGCCGCCAAACGGGCGGCACCCGCGGGCAGGGCTGCACCCGCCAAGAAGGCGCCCAAGACCGCCAAGCAGCCGGCCCGGGCCAAGCCGGCGGCGCGCCGCAAGGCGTCCTGAGGGTTCGGGCGCCGGGCGCCCGCCCGGCGTTGGCGCCCGGCGTTGCTTTCGGCGCTTCCCCCCGGCGGGCGGGCCGGTCCAAAGGCAGCGCACGTGCCGATTTGTCCCTCACCATTGCCGCGGCGGCGTCGCGGCGCGAGGGTTGAGGGCGGGACCTCGCTCCACACGCGGGGCACGCGCACCGAGGGGGTCGCCATGAGGACCGTCCGAGATGTCATGCACGGGGACATCGAGGTGCTGCGGGCCACCGAGTCCGCCGTCGACGCCGCCTGCTACCTGGCCGCCCATGCCGTGGACCGGGTGCCGCTGTGCCTGGCCGACGGCAGCCTGGCCGGGACCATCACCGACCGCGACATCGTGGCGAAGGTGGTGGCCAAGGGACTCGATCCACGCCAGGTCCTCCTCGCCGATCTCGCCGACCCGGACGATCGCCTCGCCGTCGACGTGGACGCGCCCGTCGAGGAGGCGGTGAGCGTCATGGCCGCCGCCGGCCGCGGCCGCCTGCCGGTGACCGAGGGCAGCCGCGTCGTCGGGCTGGTGACCCGGCGCGACGTGACGCGGGCGCTGGCCTTTCGGGCCGCGTGGTCCGACCCATGGTCCGAGGCCTGGACGGACGACTGACCCACGCCGCATCACACGACACCGCACCCGCCCTGGAGGAGCGACGGCGGGAGGTAGCCTCGCCGCCCATGTGGCCGCCGCCGTCCGGGGGGACGTGGGTCGTCGACCTCGATGGCGTGATCTGGCTGGCGGGGCGCCCGATCCCCGGTGGGGACGAGGCGGTGGGCCGCCTGCGCGGCGCCGGGGTGCGGGTCCTCTTCGCCACGAACAATTCGGCGCCGACCCGGGCCCAGCTGCATCGGAGCCTGGCCCACTGCGGCATCACGGCCGACGACGCCGACCTGTTGCGATCCGCAGACGTCGCGGCGGGGATGCTCGCCCCCGGCTCCACGGCGCTCGTGGTGGGGGAGGACGGCATCATCGAGGCGCTGACCAACCACGGCATCACCGTCGTGCCCGAGGGCCCGGCCGACGCCGTGGTGGTCGGCCTGGCGCGCTCCTTCACCTACGAGGTGCTCGACCGGGCCTCGGCCGCGGTGCGGGCGGGCGCACGCCTGCTCGGGACGAACGAGGACGCCACCTTCCCCACACCAGACGGCCTGGTGCCCGGCGCCGGCTCCCTGCTCGCCGCGGTGGCCACGGCGAGCGAGGCGACCCCCGAGGTGGCGGGCAAGCCGCACCCGCCGACGGCGGCGGCCATCACGGCGCGGGTTGGTGCCGACGAGTTGCGGGCGGCGGTGGGCGACCGGCCCTCGACCGACGGCGCGCTGGCCGAACAGCTCGGCGTGCCCTTCGGCCTGGTGTTCAGCGGGGTCACCCCGCCGAGAGCAGGTCCGGCGGACACCGGGGCGGCGGCCACGGCCAAGGACTTCCGCACCCTGGTCGACCAGGCGCTCGCAGGGGCCTGAGAAAGGACCGCCGGAGTGCTTGCTAGCAGCTAGCACTTTGTATACTCTTGTTCAATGGCGAGTAATGAGCGCATTCGTAAGTACCTCGATGCGGGCTCCGTGCTCGGGCAGGTGAGCCGTGGCCGAGCCGAGGAGATCGTGCGAGAGTTGGTGAACGCCGGCGATATCCAGCGCGGGCAAGCACAAGAGTGGGTGGACAGTTTGGTAGAGCGCAGCCGCAAGAGCACCGAGCAGATCCTCGACCTGGTGCGCCACGAGGTGGCGACCCAGCTGTCGAAGGTCGACGGTAAGTCACTCGAGTCTCTGGCCAACCAGGTGGCCGACGTCCTCAAGAAGTCGGCCGAGGCCGGACGCAAGACCACGCGGGACGTGACCAATCAGGCCGGCAAGCAGGCCGCCAAGGTGACCAAGCAAGCGAGCCAGCAGGCGAGCAAGGTGACCAAAGAGGCGACCAAGGTCACCAAGGGAGCAACCGGCCGCGCCACGAAGACCGCACACGGTGTGCGCCAGCAGGCCGGCAAGACGGCGACGAGAGCCCGCTCCGCCGCCCAGAGCGTGACGCCGACGCGCGGCGCCAAGCCCGCCGGTTCCCAGCCGCACAAGGGCCAGCCGCACAAGGGCCGGACGGACAAGGGCCAGCCGGACAAGGGCCAGAAGAAAGCGGCCAGCTGAGCAGCGGGGCCCGCCGCCGGCTCGACTCCGAGCTCGTGCGCCGCGGCCTCGCCACCACCCGGGCCGAGGCTCAGGCGGCCATCGCAGCGGGGTCTGTCCTCGTCGCCGGTGCCCAGGCCGAGAAGCCGGCACGCCTCGTGGCCGCCGACGAGGCGCTCGTCGTGCTCGGGCCCCCCTCGCCGTACGTGAGCCGGGGCGGGCTGAAGCTCGCGGCCGCACTCGAACGCTTCGCCATCGCCGTCGCGGGCCGGCGCGCCCTCGATGCGGGTGCCTCCACCGGCGGATTCACCGACTGCCTCCTCCAGCACGGCGCGGCGCACGTGTACGCGGTCGACGTCGGACACGGCCAGCTCGATCCCGCGGTGCGCGCCGATCCGCGCGTCAGCGTCCTCGAGCGGGTCAATGCGCGCACGCTCGGTGCCGGCGTGCTGCGCGCGGCCGATCCGTCGTTCGAACCGTGCCCGCTGGCGGTGGCGGACCTGTCGTTCATCTCGCTGCGCAGCGTCGTTCCCGCCCTGGTGGGGGAGGTGACCGCCCCCGGCGCCGACCTCGTGCTCCTGGTCAAGCCGCAGTTCGAGGTGGGCCGCGCCGCCGTCTCCCGCGGCAAAGGCGTGGTGCGCGACCCTGCTCTCTGGCAGGACGCGCTGGCGGGTGTGGCGTCCGCGCTCGTCTCCGCCGGAACCGGCATCATGGGAGTGATGGCCTCCCCCCTGACCGGCGCCGCCGGCAACACCGAGTTCCTCGTGCACGCCCGCAAGGGCGTCTCGGGCCCTGGTCCGGACGAGGCCGCCGCCCTACTCAGCGCCGCCGTCGCGGAGGCGGCCGGACACCTTCCGCCGGACACCCCGGCCGGCTGAGCGGCCGGCGCTTCGCAATGGCGGTCGTCACCTTCTTGGTCCACCCGGACCGCCCCGACGCGCTGGCGTTGGCCACCGACACCGCGGCCTGGCTGACCGAGCGGGGGGACAGCGCGCGCATCTTGCAGTTCAGCGGGCCCGACCGGGTGAGCGAGGCCGGGGGCGAGGCCGCGTTGGCCGACGTCGACCTGACCGGCACGACGGTGGCGGTCAGCATGGGGGGCGACGGCACCTTCTTGCGCGTGGTGCGCCTCGCCACCGCGGCGGACGTGCCCGTGCTCGGGGTCAACTTCGGCCGCCTCGGCTACCTGCCCGACCTCCTGCCCCACCAGATACGCGACGCGCTGAGCATGGTCTTCGAGGGCAAGGCCGTGATCGAGGAGCGCTGCGCGCTCGAGGTGGCGATCGACGACCGTTCCTTCGCCGATGGTGCCGCGGACGCGACGGTGGGCGACGTCACCACCTTGCTCGCACTCAACGAGGTGGTGATCGAGAAGATCGACTTCGGCCACACGGTGCGCCTCACCACCACGGTCGACGGCGAGGAGATCCTCACCTACTCGGCCGACGGCCTCATCATCGCCACGCCGACGGGTTCGACGGCGTACAACCTCTCGGCCGGCGGGCCCATCTTGGCGCCCACGCTGCGCGCCATGGTGGTGACGCCAGTGGCGCCTCACTTCTCCCTCGACCGCAGCCTCGTGCTGACCGACGCGCAGGAAGTCGGTGTCCTGGTCGCGCCCGACCGTGCCGGCGTCCTCGTCATCGACGGCGCCGAGGTCGGACGGCTGCAGCCCGGCGCCAAATTCCGCTGCACGGTAGCGACCCATCCCGTCCGCGTCGTGCGCAACGAGCCCCAGACCTTCGGCGGCATCCTGCGCTTCCGGCTGCTGGCCGACCGGGGGACATGAGAGTCGCCCCGAGGTGTTGAGGTGCTGACGGACCTCCACGTGCGCGACCTCGGGGTCATCGAGGACCTGTCGCTCACCTTCGGTCCGGGCATGACGGTGCTCACGGGCGAGACGGGCGCCGGCAAGACCCTCGTGGTCGAGGCGCTCCAACTCCTCCTCGGGGCCCGCGCCAATGCCGACATGGTCCGGGCGGGTGCGCCCGAGGCGTTGGTCGAGGCCCGTTTCGAGGTGAGCGAAGGGGACGCGACCCGCGAGGTGATCCTCGCCCGCTCGGTTCCCGCCGAGGGCCGCTCGCGCGCCTGGGTCAGCGGGCGCATGGCCCCGCTCGGCGTGCTGGGCGAGGTCACGGCCGAGCTGGTCGAGATACACGGCCAGCACGAGCACCGTGCCCTGGTCACCGCGGCAGCCCAGCGCGACGTGCTCGACGCCTACGCCGGCACCGACCTCAGCCGCGTGCGCGCGCTGCGCAGCCAGTTGCGCTCGCTCGACGACGCGCTCGGCGCGTTGGGAGGCGACGCACAGCAGCGCGCCCGCGAAGCCGACGTCCTGCGCTACCAGGTCGACGAGATCATGGCGGCCCACCTCGAAGACCCCGACGAGGACGCGGTGCTGCGCCGTGAGGAGGACCGTCTGGCCGACGCCGGGGCCTACCGTGAGGCGGCGCTCGGCGCGGTGGAGGAGCTCGAGCCCGCGGTGGGCGAGGGCGGCGCGCTGGACCAGCTCGGGCTCGCGGCGGCCGCGCTGGCCGGGCACGAGGCCTTCGAGACATACCGCGAGCGCCTGGCGGCGGTGGCCGTCGAGGTCTCCGACGTGGCCCGCTCGCTGCGCGACGAGGTGGATACGTGGGAGGACGACCCCGCCCGGCTGGCCGGGGCGCAGGAGCGCCGGCGCCTCCTGGGCGAGCTGCGCCGCAAGTACGGGTCCGACCTTGTCGCCGTCATGGCCTACGGCGCCGAGGGGGCGGCCCGGCTGGCCGTGCTCGAAGACGCCGAGGGCGAGGCAGCCCGGCTGCAGGCCGAACGCGAGGCGCGCGCCGCCGAGCTGGCGGAGGCCGAAAGTGCGGTGCGGACCGTGCGGGCCCGCGCCGCGGGCGCCTTCGGCGACGCGGTGGGGGAGCGGCTGGGCTCGTTGGCCATGCCCGGCGCCCGCGTCGAGGTGGCCGTGGCGCCGACGGGCACCGGCGAACCAGTCGAGCTGTTGCTCGGGGCGAACGTGGGCGAGCCGGTGCAGCCGCTGGCCCGGGCCGCGTCGGGCGGCGAACTGGCCCGGGCGATGCTCGCCATCCGCCTGGTCGGCCTGGGCGGCCCCCAGAGCATGGTCTTCGACGAGGTCGACGCGGGCGTGGGCGGCGCCGCCGCGCTGGCCCTCGGTGACGCGCTGCATGAGGTGGCACGCCGGCGCCAGGTGCTGGTGGTGACGCACCTGGCCCAGGTGGCGTCGCAGGCCGACGCGCACATATGCGTGGTCAAGCGCGCATCGAAGGGGCGCACCGTCACGAGCGCAACCGCGGTGGAGGGCGAGGAACGCGTGACCGAGCTCTCGCGCATGCTCTCGGGGCACCCGGGCAGCGACGCCGCCCGCGCGCACGCCCGCGAGCTGCTCGGCATCACGGGCCGGGGGTAGTCCACCATGAATCGCGCAGCCGTCGACTATCGTGGTCAGGTGCACCGATCATCTGACGCGCCGTGTGGCGCCACGCAGTTGGCGTGAGGCCGGCGTGAGCAAGTTCATCTTCGTCACCGGCGGAGTCTCGAGCTCACTTGGCAAGGGTCTCACCGCCTCCTCCCTCGGCCGCCTCCTCAAGTGCCGGGGCCTGCGGGTCACGATGTGCAAGCTCGACCCCTACATCAACGTCGACCCGGGCACCATGAACCCGGGCGAGCACGGCGAGGTCTTCGTCACCGAGGACGGGGGCGAGACCGACCTCGACCTCGGCCACTACGAGCGCTTCATCGACGAGAGCCTCTCGAAGCGCTCCAACACGACGACCGGAGGCATCTACCGCTCGGTGATCGAGAAGGAGCGTCGGGGCGACTTCCTCGGGCGCACCGTCCAGGTGATCCCGCACGTCACCGACGAGATCAAGGACCGCATCCGTCGCCTCGAAGACGAGGACGTCGACATCGTCATCGTCGAGATCGGGGGCACGGTGGGCGACATCGAGATCGTGCCCTTCATTGAGGCGATCCGGCAGTTCCGCCGGGACATCGGCCGCGACAACGTCTGCTACGTCCACCTCACGCTGGTGCCCTTCCTCGTCTCGGGCGAGCAGAAGACCAAGCCGACCCAGCACTCGGTGACCGAATTGCGCAGCCGAGGGATCCAGCCCGACGTGATCGTCTGCCGCAGCGACAAACCCATTTCAGAGGGCCTCAAGCGCAAGATCTCGTTGCAGTGCGACGTGCCCATCGACGCCGTGATCTCCGCGGTGGACGCGCCGAGCATCTACGAGATCCCGCTCGTCCTGCACGAGCAGGGGCTCGACACCTACGTGTGCCGCACGCTCGGGATCGATGACGCGTCGCACCGGATCGACATCTCCGAGTGGGAGGCGCTCGTGGCGCGCGTCGACTCCCTGTCGCGCCGGGTCCGCGTCGGCATCGTCGGAAAATACGTGAACATGCCCGACGCCTACATGTCGGTGGTCGAGGCGTTGCGCCATGCCGGCTTCCACCACGGGGCCGATGTCGAGCTCGACTGGATCGACGCCGAGCTGGTGCCGGACCTGCTGGCCACCGACCGGCTGCGCGGGCTGGACGCCATCGTGATCCCCGGCGGCTTCGGCGAGCGGGGCATCGAGGGCATGGTGGCCGCAGCCGGGTACTCGCGCGACCACGGCATCCCGTGCTTGGGATTGTGCCTCGGTTTGCACGTGATGGTGATCTCGGTGGCGCGTGACTGGGCCGGGTTGGACCGGGCCAACTCGCGCGAGTTCGACAGCCTCTCGCCCCACACGGTGATCGACCTCATGCCGGACCAGGCCGAGGTCACCGAAAAGGGCGGGACCATGCGGCTGGGCTCCTACCAGGCCGTGCTGCTGCCGGGCTCCAAGGTGGCCGAGGCCTACGGCACCCTCGGCGTCACCGAGCGCCACCGGCACCGCTTCGAGTTCAACAACCGCTACAAGGGCAGGCTCGAAGCGGTGGGTTTGGTCTGCTCGGGCAGCTCGCCGGACGGGCGCCTGGTCGAGTTCGTCGAGCTTTCCGACCATCCCTACTGGGTGGCCACCCAGGCGCACCCAGAGTTCAAGAGCCGGCCCGACCGGGCCCACCCGCTCTTTCGCGAACTGGTCGGCGCGGCCCTGGAGCGGGCCGAGGGCCGCGAGCCGCACCTGCTCGATCTCGACGCCGTCACTTAAGCCGGACGTGCCGGTGCCGGGGTTTCGCCGCGTCTCGGAGGAGGAGCTGCTCTCGGCCTGGCTGTTCCGGGTCGACCGCCTGCGCCTCGTCGACCCCGCCGGCACCCCCTTCGAGCGCATCGTCGTTCGTCACCCCGGTGCGGTGACCGTGGTTCCCGCCCACGACGACGGCACCATCACCCTCGTGCGCCAGTACCGCGCCGCGGTCGACGACATGGTGCTCGAGATCCCCGCGGGGACCCGCGACAAGCACGGCGAGGCGCCCGAGGACACGGCACGGCGCGAGCTGATCGAGGAGGCGGGCCTCGAGGCGGCACAGTGGGAGCTGCTGGTGAGCGTCTGGAACACGCCCGGGGTGAGCGACCAGCACACGATGGTCTATCTGGCGACCGGCCTGCGCGAGGTGGCCCGACGGCCCGACGGCGTCGAGGAGGGGTACATGACGACCGAGCGCGTCCCCTTGTCCGACCTCGACGAGCTCGTGGCCGAGGGAACGCTCAAGGACGAGACGACCGTGCTGGGGTTGTACATGGCCCGGGCCCGGCTGGCGGCGAGGGGACGGGTGCTGTGACCACGGAGTCGGGCGACCTGGAGGCCGGCGACCCGGAGGCCGGCGACGCCGTGGTGCTGCCGCGGGACGCCGAGGAGTTCTTGTCCTGGCTCGAGGTGGAGCGGGGACGCTCGCCGCGCACGCTCGAGGCCTACCGGCGCGACCTGGGGGCCTACCAGCGTGACGTCGAGGCGCGCACCGGCCACGGCATCGAAGAGGCGAGCGCGGCGGACGCCACGGCGCACCTGGCCGAGTTGCGCCGGACCCACGGTGCGTCGTCGGTGGCGCGGGCGCAGTCGAGCCTGCGTGGCTTCCATCGCTTCATGGTGGAGGAGGGCGCACGCGGAGACGATCCGACGCTCGACCTGGCGTCCACCTCGGTGACCGACCTGTTGCCCAAGGCGCTCAGCGAGGAGGAGACGGGGCGCCTGCTCGGCGCGGTGGTCGGGACCGGGCCCATGGTGCTGCGCGACCGAGCGTTGCTCGAATTCCTCTACGGCACCGGCGCCCGGGTGGGCGAGGTCGTCGGGCTCAACCTGGGCGACGTCGCCGAGGCCGTGGAGTCGTCCGGCCTCGCCCTCGTGCGCGTGCTCGGCAAGGGCGACAAGGAGCGTCTGGTCCCGCTCGGCCGCATGGCACGAGCCGCTCTGGCGGACTGGCTGTCGGGCCAGGGGCGTCCGCTGGTGGTGCCGAAGCGGTGGCGCCGGCGCAGCGATGCCGAGGCCGTGTTCCTCAACGCCCGTGGGGGCCGCCTCACGCGCGTCGGCATCTTCGGGGTGGTCAAGAAGTACGCCGCCCGGGTGGGGCTCGAGGCGAAGGTGAGCCCGCACGTGCTGCGGCACTCGTGTGCCACCCACATGCTCGGCCGGGGTGCCGACGTCCGGGTCGTCCAGGAGCTCTTGGGCCACGCGTCCATCGCCACGACCCAGCGCTACACCAAGGTGTCCCCCGAGCACCTGCGCCGGGCCTACGAGGGCGCCCACCCGCGGGCGGGAACAAGAGGGGGGAGGGACCGCGTAGCATGACCCCATGCCGAACGAGGCCCCAACGGCGCAGACCGCCGACGCCGATTTCGCCGCCCTGCTGCGGGACGAGCAGGCCGGATTGCAGGCCCAGTTGAAGGAGTTGGGCTTCGCTGACGAAGGGAGCGGCCTCAACTACGACTCGAACTTCGCCGACTCGAGCCAGGTGACGGCCGAGCGTGGCGAGGCCGAGCGGCTGGCGACCGAGCTGCGTGAAGCTCTCGACGAGGTCGAGGCGGCGATCGCGCGGCTGGCGGCCGGGACGTACGGCAATTGCGAGGTCTGCGGGAAGCCGATCGGCGCGGCCCGGCTCGAGGCCAAGCCGGCGGCCCGCCTCTGCATCGCCGACGCGGCCAAGCACTAGGTGCGCGCACCCGGAGCCTCCTCCGGGAGGCGCCCGATGGATCAGCGAACCAAGCGCACCCTGTGGACACTCGCCATTGCGGCGTTCGTGGTCGCGCTCATCGTGCACCACAACATCACCCAGCAAGAGATCATCATCTTCTGCGTCCTGGTGCCGTCCATCATCTTGCACGAGATCTCGCACGGGGTTGTCGCCAACGCGTTCGGTGACGATACGGCGAAGCGTGCCGGCCGGCTGACCCTCAATCCGATCTCCCACGTGGACCCCGTCGGCACCCTGATCGTCCCCGCCCTCTTGTCGTTGGGCTCCGTCGGCTTCTTCGGTTGGGCCAAGCCGGTCCCGGTGAATGTGTCGAGGTTGCGCAGCCCGCGCAATCAGGGCGTGCTCGTGTCGCTGGCGGGCCCGGCGGTGAACGCCGCATTGGCCGCCATCTTCGGGGTCCTCTTTGTTCACTTCGTACGGCCCGGCGTGCTCTCGTCTGGAAATTTCTCGACGGGCGCCCAGATCGTGTTCTACGCCAGCCTCGTGAACGTGGGCCTGTGCGCCTTCAACCTCATCCCGGTGCCGCCGCTCGACGGCTCCGTTCTCTTCGAGCGTCTCTTGCCGTCGCGCTACTGGCCGACCTACCTGCGCTATCGCCAGTACACCATGCCGATCCTGCTCGGTCTCGTGTTGCTGAACTTCTTCCTCTATCCCCACGGCCCACTGACGTGGCTCTTTGACCGTCTGTACAACTGGTGGGAGAGCGTGCTCGGAATCTGACTCAGGCCTCGGGCAGCAGACCGATCGCGTCGGCGGCGCGGGCGTAGGTCGCTGCCGCCACTTCGTGCGCGTGGGCCGCGCCGCGCGCCAGCACCCCGCCGACGTAGGCCAGGTCCTGTTCCAGCTCGGCGCGGCGGGTACGCACGGGCTCGATCAGGTCGCACAGCGCGGCGGCCACATCGTTCTTGAGGTCGCCGTAGCGCGTGTAGCCACGCGCCACCTCCTCGGGCGTGCGCCCGGTCGCCGCGGCCAGGAGGTCGAGCAGGTTGGCCAGGCCGGGCTTGGCGGCCCGGTCGTAGCGCATCTCACCGTCGGTGTCGGTGACGGCGCGCCGCACCTTGTGCGTGATCTCCTCGTCGGTGTCGAGGAGCCCGATGGTGCCGAGCGGGGAGTCGGCCGACTTGGACATCTTGCGCTCGGGGTGCTGGAGGTCCATGACGCGCGCCCCGATGCCGGGGATGGCGGCTTCGGGCACCATGAAGGTCTCGCCGTAGCGGTTGTTGAAGCGCACGGCCAGCTCGCGGGTCAGCTCGAGGTGCTGGCGCTGGTCGTCGCCGACGGGTACCTCGTTGGCGTCGTAGAGGAGGATGTCGGCCGCCATGAGCACCGGGTAGGTGAAGAGGCCCACCCGCGCCGCCTCCCGGCCTTGGCCCTTGTCCTTGAACTGGGTCATGCGGCGTAGCTCGCCCATGGAGGTCGTGCACTCGAGGAGCCAGGTCAAGCGGGTGTGCTCGGGAACGTGGCTCTGGACGAAGAGCGTGCAGCGCTCGGGGTCGAGGCCGACGGCCAGGAGGTTGAGGGCGGCGTCGAGGGTGTTGGCCCGCAGGTCGGCGGGGTCGATCTCGGTCGTCAGCGCGTGCAGGTCGACGACGCAGTAGTAGGCGTCGTACCCGTCCTGGAAGGAGACCCAGTGACGCAGGGCCCCGAGATAGTTCCCCAAGGTGAAGCTGCCCGAGGGCGCGATGCCGGAGAGGACCCTGTTCATGGGGCGCCATGGTAGGGCGCACCGGGCACGGCTCCGGGCGCTGGCCAGGGCATCGAAAGAGGCCCGTCGGGGGGTGCGCCGCGGGCCGGGCGCCGTTCGATAACGTCGGTGGGTGGCTTACGCGGTGTCGACACCCGTCTTCGAGGGACCCATCGAGCTCTTGTTGCACCTGGTGTCCTCGCACGAGGTCGACGTCCTCGACGTCCCCCTCCTCCCGGTCGTGGACGCCTTCGTGTCGGTGTTGAGCGAGCAGCGCGACGTGATCGACTTCAACCAGCTCTCGGAGTTCTTGTTGGTGGCGGCCATCTTGATCGAGCTCAAGTCCCAGCGGCTGCTACCCGGTCCCGACACCAGCGACGAGGACGAGGACTACGCGGGCTGGGAGGAGCGCGACCTGCTGTTGGCCCGCCTGCTCGAGTGCCGGGCCTACGCGGCCGCGGCGGACGTCTTCGTGGCGCTGGCCGAGCGGGCATCGCGCTCCGTCCCGCGTGAGGTCGGGCTCGACGACGACTTCGCCGCGCACGCACCCGACCTCCTGGCCGGCGTCACGCCCGAGGACATCGCCCAGGCGTACCTGCGCGGGTCCGCCGAGCGCCCGGCACCCCGGGTCGACCTGTCCCACGTCACGGTGGACACGGTGTCGGTATCCGAGGCGGTGGCGGACCTGATCGCGGGATCCGAGTCCGAGCGGGCCGCCACCTTCCGCGAACTGGTCGTCGGATGCCGGACCCGCATCGACGTCATCGTGCGCTTCTTGGCCCTGCTCGAGCTGTGCAAGATGGGCCGGGTCAGTCTCGGTCAGGGGAGCACGTTCGGCGAGTTGCGCATCGTCTGGGTCCCCGCCGACGACATGGCCGGCGTGAGCAGCGGTCGGGGACTGGCCGAGCTCGGCGGGTACGAGATCGACGACTACGAAGGGTGAGGCAGTCGCGTGGAAGACGCTGAGTTGGGCCGCACGATCGAGGCCATCTTGTTGGTGGCGGTCGAGCCCTTGCCGCCACGCCTGCTGGCCGAGCTGGTGGAAGAGCCGGTCGAGCGTGTCGACGAGGCGCTCGACGAGCTGGCGCGCGCATACGAGCGCGACCGCCGCGGTTTCGTCCTGGCCCGCATCGCGGGAGGCGCGCGCCTGCAGACGCACCCGGACCTCTCACCCTACGTCGAGCGCTTCGCCAACCGCGAGGTGTCGCACCGCCTGTCCACGGCTGCGCTCGAGACGCTGGCCATCATCGCCTATCGCCAACCCGTCTCGCGCGGCCAGATCTCGGCGCTGCGAGGCGTCAACGTCGACGGGGTGACCCGCCTGTTGGAACAGCGCGGGTACATCGCGGTGATCGGCCACGCCGAGGGGCCGGGCCAGCCCGCGTTGTTCGCCACGACCGACCTCTTCTTGGAGCGCCTCGGGCTGGACTCACTCGACCAGCTGCCGGCCGTCGAGGACTTTCTCCCCGGGCCCGAGGTGGCGGGCGACTTCGAGCGGGACCTGCAGTCCGCGCTCGGCCTCGGCGTCGAGGCGGGCTCCGACGACGCCTGAGGCGGACGAGGGGGAGCGCCTGCAAAAGGTTCTCGCCCGCGCCGGCATGGGCTCGCGACGGGCCTGCGAGGAGCTCATCGCAGCCGGCCGGGTCACCGTCGACGGCGAGGTGGCCAACATCGGGCGGCGCATCGACACGGCGTCGGCCCGGGTCGAGGTCGACGGCGTCCTGGTGCCGGTGGCGCCCGGCCTCGTCTACTACCTGTTGAACAAGCCCGACGACGTCATCACCACGGCCGACGATCCCCAGGGACGCCCGACCGTCATGACCCTCGTGCCCGCCGAGCCGCGGGTGTTCCCGGTCGGGCGCCTCGACCGCCACACCGAGGGTCTCCTGGTGCTGACCAACGACGGCGCACTCTCCCAGTTGCTGACCCACCCCTCGCACGGCGTCGCCAAGGAGTACGTGGCCGAGGTGGCCGGCGGCACGCCGGCACCGGGCGCCTTGCGCGCGCTGCGCCAAGGCGTGGAGCTCGACGACGGGCCGACGGCGCCGGCCGAGGTGGGAGTGCTGGCGCCCGGCGTGCTGCGCATCGTGATCCACGAAGGACGCAACCGCCAGGTCCGCCGCATGTGCGAGGAAGTCGGGCACCGGGTGCTGCGATTGGTGCGGACCCGGATCGGTCCCGTGCGCGACACGACGCTCGGGCCGGGGGAGTGGCGCTCGCTCGAGGCCGACGAGGTCCGCGCGCTGGCCGCTGCCGCAACAGCGCGACCGTCGCCATGAGGTTCCACCCCTCGAGCGCCGAAGTCGCACGGAGCCCCAGGCCAGCGGGCTGGGAAGGCGCCGCCCGGTAGAGTGAGCCGCCATGGCACCCTCCCTCATGGTCAGGGGTCTGCGCGGGGCGACGACGGTCGATGCCGACACGGTCGCCCAGGTGACAGAGCGCACCCAGGAGCTGGTGCGCGAGGTCATGGCCCGCAACGAGCTGCGCGAGGACGACATCATCAGCATGCTCTTCACGGCCACACCCGACGTGACGAGCGTCTTCCCGGCGACGGCCATCCGCGAGATCGGGTTCGGTGCCGTGCCCTTGTTGTGTGCCGCGGAGATCGCTGTCCCCGGCTCCATGCCCCTGTGCGTCCGCGTGCTGCTGCACGTCTACACGGGACGCTCCCGAGAGGACATGCACCACGTCTACCTCCACGGCGCCCAAGGGCTCCGCGATGACCTCCCCGACTGAGGCCGGGCCGGGTCGGCGGGCGCTGGTCGTCGGGACGGGGCTCATCGGGGGCTCCATCGCTCTCGGGCTGCGCCGCCGGGGCTGGCACGTCTCGGGGATCGATGCCGACGAGGCACGGGCGGCCGAGGCGCTGGCTGCCGGTGTGATCGACGCCCTCGGTGACGACCCCGACGCCGAGGTGGTCTTCGTCGCCGTACCCGCCGCCGCAGTGGCCGGCGAGGTGCGCCGGATCCTCGCGTCAACGGAACGCCGGCCCGATGCGGTGGTGAGCGACGTGAGCGGGGTCAAGACCGCCATCGTCGAGGCGGCCGACCACCCACGCTTCATCGGCGGCCATCCGATGGCGGGCTCGGAGCAGATCGGGCTGCACGGGGCCGACCCGGACCTCTTCGAGGGAGCCGTGTGGGCGCTGACGCCCACTGCCGTGACCGACCTCGAGTCCTTCGACCGCCTCAAGAGCGTCGTGCTGAGCCTCGGCGCCGACGTCCTCGTGCTCTCGGCGGCCGATCACGACCGGCTCGTCGCGGTGGTCTCGCACGTTCCCCACCTCGTGGCGGCGACCCTGATGAACACCGCCAGCGCCGGGGCCGAGCAGGATGGCGCGTTGCTCCGGCTCGCTGCGGGCGGCTTCCGCGACATGACCCGCGTCGCCGCGGGCCATCCGGGGATCTGGCCGGACATCTGCGCCGAGAACGCGGTGCCCATCGTCGATGCGCTCGACGCCCTCGTCGTCGACCTCAAGGCCATGCGCGAGCGCATCGCCGCCCGGGACCGCCCGGCGCTGCTCGACGCGCTGGAGAAGGCCAGCGCGGCCCGCCGCAACCTGCCGGCGCGGGTCGTCCGGCCGGACCACCTGGCGGAGCTGCGCATCCCTGTCCCCGACGAAGAGGGCGTCCTGGCCGAGATCACCGCCCTCGCGGCGGGCGCGGGGATCAGCATCTACGACATCGAGATCGCCCATTCGGCCGAGGGCCCACGCGGGGTGCTCATCCTCGTCGTCGACGGCGCGGACGCCGACGCGCTGGCCGTCTCGGTCGAGGCGCACGGGTACCGCTGCCGCGTCGCCCACCTGTCATGACCGCGCCGCGCATCCTCGTCGTCACCGGCGGCGTGCCCTGCCGGGGTACGACACGCACCCCGGGGGAGAAGTCGATCTCGCACCGCGCCGTGCTCTTCGGCGCGCTTGCCGAGGGGACCTCGGAGGTGCGCGGGCTCTCCGACGGGGCTGACGTGGCCGCATCGCTGGTCGCCGTGGAAGCCATGGGGGCCGGTGTCGAACGCCGGTCCGACGGGTCGGTGGTGCTGCACGGGGGGCGCGAGCGACTGCACCGCCCGGCCGCCCCGCTCGACTGCGGGAACTCGGGCACGTCAATGCGGTTGTTGACGGGCCTGGTGGCCGGCTTCGGGTGGGAAACCGAGTTGATCGGCGACGAGTCGCTCTCCAGCCGGCCCATGGACCGGGTGGCCGAACCTCTCGGCCTCATGGGTGCGACCGTCGAAGGCCACGGCGCGCGGTGCCGGCCGCCGCTGCGCGTGACGGGGGGCTCGTTGCACGGGATCGACTGGACGTCCAAGGTCGCCAGCGCGCAGGTGAAATCGGCCATCTTGTTGGCCGGGCTCTCGGCCAGTGGCACCACGGTCGTGCGCGAGGCCGTGACGACGCGCGCCCACACCGAGGAGATGCTGGCCGAGGCCGGAGCAGACGTCTCGGTGGAGCCGTGGGGCGAGGGGCGGGTCGTCACCGTGCGCGCGTCGGCGCTCCGGCCCGTCGACCGGGTTGTCCCCGGAGACCCGTCCCAGTCGGCGTTCTTCGTCGTGGCGGGCGCCGTGGTCGCGGGCAGCGAGGTCGAGGTGGCGAGCGTGTACAGCGGCCCGGCCCGGCTCGGCTACGTCTCGGTTCTCCAGCGCATGGGCGCACGGGTCACCCTCGTGCCCGACGGACCCGGCACCGCGTCCATCCGGGCGTCCGCCGGGCCCCTGCGCGCCACGGAGGTGCACGCCAGCGAGATCCCGTCGCTCGACGAGGTCCCCGCCCTGGCCGTGGCGGCCGCGGTGGCCGAAGGGACCACCGTCTTCTCCGACGTGGGCGAGCTCCGCGTGAAGGAGGTCGACCGCCTGGCCGCGGTGGCGTCGTTGGTCGAGGCTTTTGGCGCCTCGGCCCGGGTCGAGGGTGACACCCTCGCCGTCACCGGCATCGGTGGGCCGCTGCGCGGAGCCCGCGTCGACAGTCTGGGGGACCATCGCATGGCCATGGCCGCGGCGGTGGCCGGGTTGGCCTCCCGGCCCGGCGAGCGCAGCCTTATCGTCGGGTTCGCCGCCGTCGCGACCAGCTACCCCGACTTCGCCGCGGACCTCGCACGCTTGGCGGGCGGTCCCGCCCGGCGCGACGCGCCCCGGCCGCTCCTGGTCGCCATCGACGGCCCGGCCGGTGCGGGCAAGTCGACGGTGTCGCGCGCGGTGGCCGAGCATCTCGGCGTCGAACGGCTCGATACGGGGGCGATGTACCGGGCGGTCGCCGCCCTCGCGCTCGCCCGCGGCATCGCACCCGACGATGCGGCAGCGGTCGGCGCGCTGGCGGCGGCGGCGCACATCGAGCCCGGCCCCCGGGTGCTCATCGACGGCCACGATGTCACGGCGGTGATCCGTTCACCCGAGGTCGGCCGAGTGGTCTCCATCGTGGCGGCCAACCCGGAGGTCCGGCGCCAGCTGGTGCTGCGCCAGCGGGCCTGGGCCGAGGACCACGGCGGAGGTGTGGTCGAGGGGCGTGACATCGGTTCGGTCGTGTTCCCCGACGCCGAGCTCAAGGTCTACCTCACGGCGTCACCCGAGGAGCGGGCCCGGCGCCGACACGACGAGGCGCCGGACTGGGTGGCGCGGCGGGACCATATCGACTCGACCCGCGATGCATCCCCCCTGCGCGAGGCCCGAGATGCCCACCGGCTCGATACGACGGGGCGCTCGGTGCAAGATGTGGTCGCGGAGGTGTTGTCGTGGCTGTGAGCGAAGAGGCGCCGCCGGCCCCGGGCCGGAATCAGGAATTCGAGGTGGACCCGCGGCGGACCGTGCTCTACCGGGGCGAGCGCATGATCTTCGTGACCGCCCTGTGGGCTTGGTTCCGCCCCAAGGTCACCGGCGCTGAGCACGTGCCCGAGAGCGGACCGGTGATCCTCGCCCCCGTGCACCGCTCCTTCGCCGACTTCGGGTTCGTCGCGTTCTGCACGGAGCGCAAGCTGTTCTTCATGACCAAGGACGAGATGTGGGAGAACAGGTGGCTCGGCAAGCTGTTGCTGAGTGTCGGCGCCTTCCCCGTCCACCGCGAGTCGGCCGACCGCGAGGCGCTTCGAGCGCGCCGAGGAGGTGCTCCGCAAGGGGCAGGTCCTCGTCCTCTTCCCCGAGGGGACCCGGCGCGAGGGCCCGGTCGTCGAGGACCTCATGGAAGGGGCGGCCTTCTTGTCCGCCCGCACCGGGGCGCCCATCGTGCCGGTGGGCATCGGCGGCTCGGACCTCGCCATGCCCAAGGGCAGTGTGCTGCCCAAGCCGCGCACCATTCAAATCGTGGTCGGCCCCGCGCTCCCGCCGCCGGCCCGGACCGGGGGCGGGCGGGTGTCCCGCTCGGCCGTGCACGCCACCACGGAGGCCCTGGTACCCCGGCTGCAGGCCGTCTACGACGAGGCCCGGGCGAAGACCGGCCGGTACTGAGGCCGCGCGCGACCGGGGTGCCGTCGCCCCGAGGCCGGCACGGGGCGACCTAGTCCGCCGTCGCCGTGGGCTCGGAGGGGTCGGCCAGCAGGGCCCGGTAGTGGGCGGAGCGGCTCAGCAGCAGGTCGGCGGTCCGCTGGTCGTACTCGGCGGCGCGCCGCAGGGCTTCCCGCAGGTCTTGCTCGTCGTTCAGCACGTGCACGGAGTGCATCTTCGGTGGTCCGCTCTGCGGGGTCTTCTCGGTGCCACGGTGGAATCGCATGCGCATCGTTGCCTCTCGCTCAGACGAAGTGGGACTGTGGCTGCTCCCATTCTTGTCGGTCGCGGCACCCCCTCGGTACGCGGGGTGTCAATGCGCTCACAACTACGGCCTCAGCCGTGCGGCCGCTCCTTGCGGACCTTCCACCATGTGAGGAACACGACTCGCGCGTAGCGGAATCCGAAGAGCCAGTTCTTCCCCTTCTTGGTCGTGCCCGACGCCCGTGGGAGCCACAAGGTCGGCCGTTCGGTGACCCGCCAACCCCGCTTCATGGCGATGATCAAGAGCTCGGCGGTCTGGTACTGGGGCTGCACGAGACGATAGGCCACGTCGTCGAGCATGCTGACGCGGAGCGCCCGGTATCCGTTGGAGGTGTCGGTGAGCTTGGTGTGGCCCATGGCGCTCATGACCCAGGAGAACACCCGGACCCCCACCTTGCGGAATGAATCCGTCGTGGTGTCCCGCCCGAGTACCCGCGAGCCGACGACGAAATCGGCCTCGTCGTCGACGAGGGGCTGGAGCATGGCCGGGATCTCGCCGGGGTCGTTCTGGCCGTCGGCGTCGAGGGTGACGACGTATTGCGCACCCAGCTCGGTGCACAGCGCGTACCCCACGCGCAGCGCATAGCCGTGCCCGAGGTTCTCGCTCAGCTCGAAGGTCACCGCACCGGACTCCTTGGCCACTTCGTCGGTCCGGTCGCTGCCGCCGTCGACCACCACGAGGGTGGTCACCGCGAGCCCACACGCCTCTGTCGGCATGGCGCCGAGCACTGCTCCGATGTTGGCTTCCTCCTCGTAGGCGCAGATGAGCCCGACGACGGGGGAGAGCTTCAGGTCGGGGTAACGGGAGTCGAACTCGTGCCGAGCCGCTTCGATGACGCGACGCGCGCGTTCGGGGTCGGTGTGGATGCTGGCGCCCGAGGTGGCACCCAGGCGCGGGGTCAAAACGACCGCGGCGTGGCGAAGAGTTGGCGAACCAGAGGCTCGAAGTGCGTGAGTGGCTTGGTGGGGTAGTCGGGGTCGAAGCTGTTCTGGTCCCACTCGTCGGCGAACTGCGCGGCCAGCCCGTACCAGGGCTCGCCTTCGTACTTGTCGCGGGCGTTCGGGTCCTGACCGAGGTACTCGTAGTAGTGCTTACCCTGGAAGTCCTGGTGGGCCCAGATCATGTGGTACGTGTCGTCGCCCACGTAGGGGCGCAGGATCTCGGCCGCGATGTGCGGGTGATTCATGACCGAGACGGCCTTCCCGATGTCGTGACACAGCGAGGCGACCACCACCTCGTCGGACGCGCCCGCCTCTTGGGCACGCGTGGCCGTCTGCAGGGAGTGGACCAGCTGGTTCACCTCGAATCCGTCGGTGATCTCCTCGAGCGAAGCCAGCATCGCCAGGACACGCTCAGCCACGCGGGGCTGGTGCTCGATCGACTCAACGATGATGTGCTGCCACTGTTCCTTGGTGGATTCGTCCATCCGGGTGAACGTCATGGCCCGATTATCGCACTGCGCCTGGTCATGAGGCCAGCAGGTCGAGCACGTCGGCGGCTGAGACGGCACGGTCCCCGGCCGCTGGATCCGTCCGCCGGTGCGCAGGCCGGGCGGCGAGGAGGCCCAGCGTGGCCCCGACGGCACGCAGGAGCTCGCGCAATTCGGGCGGAGGCGGGAAGTACTCGTCCTCGGTGGTGACCGTGACCTCAGTCACGCCGTTCGCTGGTGCCAGGCGCTCGATCACCGCCTCCACCAGCGCCTCGGGCGCCGACGCACCCGCGGTGACGCCCACGGTGCCCGAGAGGTCGGCCGGGAGTTCGGCTGCCTCGTTGATGCGCAGCACCCGCGCACAACCGCCGGCACGAGCCACCTTCTCGAGGGCGACGGTGTTCGACGAATTGGCCGAGCCGATCACCACCACGGCGTCGGACTCCGAGGCGATGGCCTTCAACGCGGCCTGACGGTTGGTGGTGGCGAAGCAGAGGTCGCTTCGGTTGGGCATCCACAGATCGGGGAAGCGCCGGCGGGCCGCTTCCATGAGCCCCCGCCACTCGTCGTGGCTCAACGTCGTCTGGGCCAGGAGGGCGACCGGCGCGTCCGATGTGGCCATGCCGTCCAGTGCGTCGAGGTCCTCTTCGTGCTCGAGGAGGCGCACGGACTCGGGGGCGACGGCCATGGTCCCCACCGCCTCCTCGTGGCCCGCGTGGCCGACGTACAAGACGGTGTAGCCCTTGCGGCTGCGCACCTTGAGCTCGTGGTGCACCTTGGTGACGAGCGGACAGACCGCGTCGACCACCACCCCGCCGCCGCGCGACCGCGCTGCCTCCACCACCGCGGGAGCGGAGCCGTGGGCGCTGAGCATCAGTGGCGCGCCGGCCGGCACCTCGCTGACGTCGTCGACGAAGACGACGCCCTGGGCCCGGAAGCGCTCGACCACGTGTCGGTTGTGGACGATTTCGTGGTAGCAGTACACCGGCGGGTCGAAGACCCGCACCATCCAGGCCAGCGCCTTGATCGCCTTTTCGACGCCGGCACAGAACCCGCGCGGCTCCGCCAGCATCACTCGGTCGACTCCGGGCATTAAGTCCAGGTTATCGGCGGTACTCTGGAGCCCATGTCAGCTCCCACGGTGACTTCGGTCACCGCGGCGTCGCCGGCTGCCCGGGCTGGCCTCGCAGTGGGCGACGAGCTCCTCAGCATTGACGGGCACGAGCCGCGCGACGTCATCGATTTCCAGCGCCTGACCGACGCCGAGGACCCGAGCGTCGTGGTCCGTCGCGCCGGGTCACCGCTGGGGCGCCTGGTCCGGGTGGACAAGGCGCTTGGAGAACCGCTGGGCGTCGAGGTCTCCTCGGCGGTCTTCGACCGCATCCGCACGTGTGACAACCACTGCGCGTTCTGCTTCATCTACCAGTTGCCCAAGGGCATGCGGCGAAGCCTCTATCTCAAGGACGACGACTACCGGCTCTCGTTCCTCTACGGCAATTTCACGACGCTGACGCGGTTCACCGAGCTCGACGCAGAGCGCATCTTGACCGAGCGCCTGGGCCCGCTCTTCGTTTCCATCCACTCCACGGACCCCGATCTCCGCGCGCACATGCTGCGCAACCCCAAGGGCGCGACCAGTCTGCGCTGGCTCGGTGTGCTGCTCGACGGCGGGATCGAGGTGCACGGCCAGATCGTCGTCTGCCCCGGCGTCAACGACGGCCCCGCGCTCGAGGACACGCTGGCCGGCATCTTGGACCGGTACCCCGGTCTCGCCAGTGTCGGCGCCGTCCCGCTGGGCGTGAGCCGCTACTCCAACGAGCCCGACATGCGGCCGCACACCAGGCAAGAGGCCGTCCGCGTCCTGGACGCGATTGAGGATTGGCAGCGGATCTTTCGCCGCGCGCTGGGGCGGCGCATGGTCTTCGCGGCCGACGAGTACTACCTCCTGGCCGGACGGGAGCTGCCACCGGCACGCCACTACGACGGCTACCCCCAGCACGAGAACGGGATCGGGATGGCCCGGGCCTTCGCCGAAGCCTTCGTGCGTCCACGCGAACCGGGACCGGGTGGCGTGCGCCACGGCTTCTTCGCCTCGGTCGACGCGGCGCCCGCCGAGGGCTACCGTGCGCCGCGCCTGGCGACGGCGCCCGCCGGCGAGGACGACCGCCCCGTGACGGTCCTCACCGGCACCTACGGCGCCCATGTCCTCACCCCCCTCGTCGAGGGGCATCCGCGTACCGACGTCACGCTGCGCCCGGTGCCCAACGAGTTCTTCGGGGGCAACATCGGTGTGGCGGGCTTGCTCACCGGTGCGGACCTGGCAGGGGCGCTGGGCGCCGTCGGGGCGGAGCAGCGCTGCCTGGTGCCCGACGCGTGCCTCAACGAGGGCCGCTTTCTCGACGGGCTGACGCTGGCCGACCTGCCGAGGCCCGTCGAGGTCGTGCCCAGCGACGGCGCCGCCCTCCGCCGCGCCCTCGACGGCACGTCCTTCCGTCCGGCCTGCGCGTCATGAACCCCATGGTCGTCGTCGCCGGTCGCCCCAACGTCGGCAAGTCCTCCCTCGTGAACCGCATCGTCGGGACGCGCGCTGCCGTCGTCGAAGAGGAGCAGGGCGTCACCCGTGACCGCAAGGTGCTCGACGCAGAGTGGGTCGGCGTGCCGTTCTCGATCATGGACACCGGCGGCTGGCTCGCCGGTGGAGACGTCCTGGAGGCCAAGGTGAGCGCGCAGGTCGAGCGGGCCCTCGCCGACGCCGACGTCGTTTTGATGGTGGTCGACGTGACGACGGGCGTCACCGAGGAGGACATGGCCGCGGCGAGGATCATCCGGCGCGCCGGGCCGCCCGTCCGCCTCGTGGTGAACAAAGTCGACGGCGACAACCGGGAGGGCGCCGCGTGGGAGTTCGTCGCCCTCGGCCTCGGGGACCCGTTCCCCGTGAGCGCCGTGCACGGACGGGGAACGGGCGATCTCCTCGACGAGGTCGTCGCTCTGTTGCCCGCCCCGGAGGCGGACGGCGACGCGGGCCAGGCACCGGACACCGGCGACGCCGTCGCGTTCGGTGAGGGCACCACGCCGCGGGTCGCCATCATCGGTCGCCCCAACGTCGGCAAGTCGACGCTGTTCAACCGGGTCCTCGGCGAGGAGCGCTCGATCGTGCACGACTTACCCGGCACGACGCGCGACGCCATCGACACGGTGGTCGAGACGCCCGATGGCCCGGTGTGCTTCATCGACACGGCCGGCTTGCGCCGCCCGTCCAAGACCGATCGCGGGACCGAGCAGCACGCCACCCTGCGCGCCCTGCGGGCGCTCGAGCGGGCCGACATCGCGATCCTCGTCATCGACGCGACCGTGGGCGCGTCGCATCAGGACCAGCGCCTGGCCGAGCGCATCGGCGTCTCGGGGTGCCCCGCCCTGGTGGCCCTCAACAAGTGGGACCTGGTCCCGGCCGATCGGCGCGACGACGTCCTGGCGGGGGTCGGGGACCGGCTTGCCTTCCTCGGCGCAGCGCCGGTCCTCAAGATCTCCGCCCTCTCGGGCAGGGGCGTGCACCGCATCCTTCCCGCGCTCCGCGAGGCCGTCGCGGCCTACCACAAGCGGGTGCCGACCGGCGCCCTCAACCGCACGGTGCAGGAGTTGCAGGGTCGCCAGCCGGCCCCACGGGCGCGGATCCGCTACGCCGTGCAGGGTGCCATCGACCCACCGACGTTCACGCTCTTCGCCAGCGGGCGGTTGCCTCAGACCTACCTTCGCTACATCGAGCGTGGCATTCGAGAAGCGTTCGACTTCGGCCCGACCCCCCTCAAGTTACGGGTGCGGATCGGCGGCAAGTGAGAGTGCGACGCACCTGATGGCGTGGTGCGAGGAATGCGACGCGCTCGTCGAGGACGAGGATCTCGGTGAGGAAGGGGAGTGCCCCACCTGCGGGACGATCCTGGCCGAACAGGAGCGCCAGCCGATCCCGTGGTACTTCAAGGCGATGCTGATCGCGAGCGTCATCTACCTGGGTTACCGCGGGTATCAGGGTGTGACCTGGATCGCCGGCCACGTGTAGCGTCCCGACCCATGCCCCTCTACGAGCTCGCCGGCGTTGCGCCGCGCATCGACGAGGGTGCCTACGTCCACCCCGACGCGGTCGTCATCGGCGACGTCAGCATCGGCCCCGAGTCGAGCGTGTGGCCGACCGCCGTGCTGCGCGGCGACTACGGCACGATCACGATCGGCTCGGGCACCTCCATTCAAGATGGCACCGTGATCCACGCCGGTCCCGGGTTCCCCACCCACATCGGCAACGGTTGCGTCGTCGGGCATCTGACCCACCTGGAGGGATGCATCCTCGAGGACGACTCGCTTGCCGGCTCGGGCAGCGTGGTGTTGCACTGGGCGGTCGTGAGCCAGGGCGCCACGGTCGGCGCCAACGCGGTGGTCCCGAACAACATGGTCGTGCCACCCGGAGCCCTGGCCATCGGGGTCCCCGCCAAGATCCTCGAGGGGCGCTCCGACATCGCCATGATCCGGCTGTCGGCGGCCGAGTACGTCGCCAACGTGGCGCGCTACAAGTCCTCGTTGCGCCGGGTGGACTGAGCCAAGTCCGGGGCGACCGGCTCTCGTCCGTCGCGCGTCCGTCGATCGTTTAGTGAGGGCGGCTGAGCTTGGCCGGGAACACGTCGGTTCCGAAGGGGTCGAGCCCCTTGGCGGCGGCGAAACCGAGATGCCCTTCGGCGTCGGCACCCCCGGTCGTCAAGCCGAGCAGGTCCTCGTAGCTGCGCAGAGCCGAGTAGTGGTTGTACGAGCCGGTCGTATCGGTCGAGCCGGGAGCCACGTACTTGGAATTCAACAGCAAGGCGCCGATCTGGCCGCCCCCCGGTGCCTCGCTGTCCGTCGAGTCGCCCGCGTTGCCCGGTGCGTGCGTGTTGGGGCCCGGCTGCTCGTTGCAGCAGGCCGTCGCCGCGTCGGGGCCGCCGACATCGGACTCGTCGAAGGTGATGACGACGAGCATGTCGCCGTGCTTGTAGGCGGGTGAGCCCAGAATCAGCGGCATCCACGCCCGCAGGAAGTCGTCGGCCCCCGTCAGGCCGCCGACGTCTGTGCCGATGCTGTTGGGACCCGCACAGGGGTCGTCGTGCCCGTCGTTGCACAGATTCGGCGTGATGAACCCGAAGCGCGGGGTCGTCTTCTCGCTGCGTAGGTCCTGGGCGAGGTGCCCTGTCGGCGAGGGTGTGCCGTTCGCCCCGAGCGTCCCGAGCGGCACGACGTTGGCAGTGCATTCGGCGGTGTTGTCGATGATCGAGTGGAACCAGACGAAGGGGTTGTGCCGTGTCGTGTACTGGTCGGTTGGTGTGGCCACCTCGGCCGTGTCGGTCGCTCCGATGCTCGGGTGCGCGCAGTCGGTGCCGCCGCGCGGGTCGGCCGTGCCGCCGTCCCGCGCCGGCGTGTTACCCATGTCCTGCTCGTAGGCGCGCCAAGCGGCGACGTGCGTGGTCTTGTTGGGCGGGTACTTGGCGTCGAGCTGTGCGGCGATCGTCTTCACCGTCGGCGGGTACACACACCCCTCGCCGTCCAGCTGCCCCGGGTTGGCCGCCTGGTTGGGGTCGGGCGTGCCCGGCGTCACGTTGGCGAAGGCGAAGCCGTTGTCGGCGCAGTCCGCTTGGGTGTCCTCGGTCGGGGACTGACCGGAGACCTGTGCGATGTAGTTGTCGAGGCTGTTATGGCCGATGGCGTAGTAGTTCTGCAACAGCTCTCCCTTCGGCCGCAAGGTGCCGTTGAGGTAGGTGGCGGGGGAGCCCGGCCCGAAGGTGGCGTCGTAGCCCTCGTTCTCGAACTCGATCACGAGGATGTGATTGATCTTCCCTGGCGCCAACGCGGCCCGGACGACGGTGGGCGACTTGGCGGCGGCTGATGCCGCTGCCGGAGCGACCACGGCGGCGAGGACGACGACACCGGAGACGGCTGCGAGCAGGGAGCTGCCGCGTGGGCGCGCTCGACGGAGGTGCAGGAGCTTGGACACGGGCGGTGAGCGTAGCGTCCGAGGTGTGTCCCGCCCGGGCAGACCGGCGGGCCTTCCTTGCTTACCGGAGGACGTTTACTCCGGGAGGGGGCGCGAGCGCTTGGCCCGGTACGCAGCCGTGCTGGCTGACGTCAACAGGCTTTCCGCACTGGCGTCGCTACCGGATCCCCAGATGACGCCGATGCTCGCGGTGAGCTCCACGCCGTCCAGACCGATCTCGTTGGTCACCGAGGCCAAGACAGTGTCGACGCGGTTTCGGATGCGCCACTCCACGACGGAGCGGTCGGCGTTGATGCAGAGGATCACGAACTGGTCGTCTTCGACGCGGGCCAGTGTGTCGCCCGATCGAACGGTGGCGCTCAGCCCGGTGGAAATGGCCCGTAGGACTGCCTCGCTGGCGTCGCGACCGAGAGCGGTGCTCACTGCTTCGATGCCGTTGGGCTCTATGACGAACAGGCCGAAGGGACGCTTGTAACGGCGCGCGTCGTACACGGCCTGCTGCAGGCGGTCCATGAGGATCATGCGCGTTCGGCAGCCCGGTCAACGGGTCCTGCAGCGCGCGGTGCGCCTCGTTCTCGAGCGTCGACCCCGACGAGGGGGAGGACGCGATGAACCCGGCCATGAGCTCCAGGACGTCGGCGTCGGTGTCGCTGAAGTGGTCCGGCTCATCGGAAAGGACCTTCAGCACGCCGACGCCCTGGCCGCCACGTACGATCGGGGCAACGACGATAGAGCGGGCCCCGACCTGGCGGCATGCCTCGCGGTCGACCCGCGAGTCGGATTCGGTGTCGCGGCAGATCAGCGGCATGCCCATGCGAGCGCACAGCCCCGAGAGGCTGCTCTCCATGTCCACTCGTGAGCCCTCGGCAGCGTCGGTCATGCCACTCACCGCCTCGGAAACCATCACGTTGTCCTCGGCGAGCTCGACGGCCCCACCACGGGCGTTCGTCGCAGCCTGGGCCCGCTCGATCACGACGCCCATCACGCGGTCGGGCTCCAAGGAGCCGGCGTTCAACAGACGTTGCGTCTCGATCAGACAATGGAGCAGGTCAACCTTGGTATCCCGCGCGATGGTCGCCACCTTGACTATCTCGGCCGCTGGCCCGTCCCCCTTGAGCGGAATCTTCGTCCGCTCCATGCGTGTGTCCAGGGAAAACGCAGCCTGGTCCCTCGGCGTTGTCGCGGTGTGTGTGCGAGGCCTCAGCGTGAGCCGGAACACCTGGCAGCTCCGGCCCGAGCGGCGCGTCCCCTCGATGTGGCCTTGACGGTTCGTATCGAAACGTGCGGCTGTGGGACGATGGAGGTCCCGATCTCGCCAAGGGACGTTGACAAACCGTTGGGAAGTCGAGAGCGGGGGAGTCGAGAGTCCTCTGACCAGGACGAACGGCATACGGGCTGTGGCGCAGCTTGGTTAGCGCGGTTGACTGGGGGGCCGATCTCTTTCGTTTGGTCTTGTTTGGTCTGGTTGGGTTTTTGCTGGTCAGGTCGGTTTTCTGGGGGCCTTACGTTTGGCCCTGTTTGGCCCAGATTGGCGGCGGTTAGCGCAGTTGCATTGACAAATCCATTGACAAGCTCGAAGGCGACATGACCCTTATTACGACCGTTGTCAGCCGACTCGGGATCGTGCAACTCTCCGACTCGCTCGTATCGAGAGAGGACGGCTCGACCAGACCCGCGCCGAAGCTCTTCCGGCTCCAAACCGGCGACAGCGTGCTTGCTCTAGCGGGTGCCTACAGCTTTCAAGGCGAGGAGCCGGAAACCTGGCTTGACAAGGTCGACCAGAACTTTCCCCCAGCTGGCTCACTCAAAGATTTCGCGGAACGTGTCGGACTCCTCATTACGGTCAATGCCATCGACTACGAGCGCACTGAGGGCCACCTTATTCATCTCGCCGGATTTCAACAGACGAACGAAGGTTGGCGGCCGGAAATGTGGTTCATCCGAAGTTGGGCCGCTATGGACGCCCGTGGTGACGCACCGAATGACTACGACCGCGGGCGAACCCTGTCCTTGTGTCGGAGGACTTCTGGAGCCGCTACGAGATCGAGGCCCCGTATCGCGAGGCGATCGACAACGGCGGCTTCGTGTACTTCGTCAACGGGCTGAGAGAGGGTCGGATCGCACTCAATCGCATTCGTGCGGAGGCTCTATCGGCTCGGCCTCACCAGGCGTTGACATCGCTAAGTGGACTTGCGTCTATGTTCGCAGAGCACATGGAGGAGATCGTCGGCAGTGAAGTCTCTCCCTACATAGCAGGGGAAATCCAACAGATGGTTATTCATCCTCCGGGTGAGCTTGCATCCCCCTGACGTAATCGTGGCGCGGACCCGGTTCAGCCAAGCAGCGTCGCACTCAGCCGCTGGCCCGCCGCCTCGGACATTCCCGGCATGACGTGGCCGTAGACGCTCAGCACCATGAGCACGCTGGAGTGCCCGAGAACCTCGGCTACGACCTTCGGCGACTCACCCGCTGCCAGCATGAGGCTGGCAGCGGTGTGCCGAAGATCATGCAGGCGAATGCGACGCAGACGAGCTTTGTCGGTCAGAGTCTCAAATCGGCTCGAGAAGTACTCGGGGTGAAGAGGCTCCCCGAGCCGGTCTGTGAACACGTGGGTCTCGTTGGTCCACGAAAGGCCCACCGCAAGAAACTCCTCCTTCTGCCGCTTTCGATGGAGGCGCATACGGGTCACCAGGTGGTCGTCCAGGAGGATGCTGCGGTTGCCGGCGTCGGTCTTTGGCGTGGATTCGACCGGCTGACCGTCGACCAGGACACGCGTCCGAGTGATCTGCAGCGACCCCGCCTCGAGATCCACGCGATCCCATCGCAACCCTGCCAGCTCTCCGCGGCGCAGCCCACGTGTGAGAAGCAAGCTCCAAGCAGCCAGGAGCCGGTCGTCGGCCACTGAGGTCAGGAATGTCCGAGCCTCTTCCGTCGACCACGCCGCCGTCGCTGTCCTTTGAGGCCTTCGCCCTGGGTCGCTTGAATCCGAGCAGCGGATCCCGGCCGACGATGCGCGTCTCTACCGCCCATTGCGTGGCCGCTTTGAGGATGATGCTGGCCAGCTGCACCGAGCGATCCGAGAGGGGAGTGCCATTACGGCCACCCTTGGTCCGCAGCGTCTCGACGAGCTCCTGAGCCCGCTTCGGCGACAGCGTCGCGACCTTCAGGCCGCCGACGTGTGGGACGAGCCATGCGTCGATGATCTTTGAGTACTGCGCCAGAGTCGCCGGGCGAAGGCGCTCGGAAGTCTTCGCGGCTAGCCACTCAGCGAGTAGCTGTTCGACCGTCATCTTCTTGTCGGATACCCACTCGTTCGCTTGGACTTTGCCGAGGATCTCGTTCAAGTGCTCCTGTGCGTCCTTTCGAGTGCGAAAACCTCCCTTCGAGTGCTGGACATCGCGACCCTGTACCGGGGTCCGGGACCCACCAATAGGCAGTGTGCGTTTTACCCCGTAGTCGAATGCTGCCCTTCATGTTTCCTCCTGACGCCGTACCTTGCCCTGCGAGGTCTTTGGAAGTAGCCCTGATCGGCTGCTCGTTTGATCCACCCACGGACCGTCGAAGAATTGAAGGGGCGCCCTCTTGACCAGCCGCCCATTCCTCAACGGCCTTTGCGGTGCTACGGTCGCCGCGCCTAACTGCCGTGTCGTACTCGAGAGCAACCTGCCTCAGAAAAAGGGCCTGTTGCACGCCACGCGCCCTATCGAGTAGCTCACTCATCTCTTCGCGTGTTGCCTTTTCCGGTGACGGAGCAGGCTGCGCGATGTTCCCGTGCAAAGCGATCCACGCGTCCAAGAGTTCACCCAACCGAATCCGGATGGCTTGAGACGTTACTGCCGTATCCGCCAGCCCGTCCCTCGAAGGTTCGCCGTCCGAACTCCAAGGCTGTGTGACAGGTTCCACCCCCCACATCTCGACCCCGACCACCGTGGTATACCCGTTCGGGTGTCCGAATCACACGTGCAGCGTGTACGGGCCCTGAACCGGGTCCGGCCATCGGCGAATGACCGGGATCCGGTCGGTCTCCACGTTGCTACCTTACCGCCTTTGCAAACGGTGCGCCATAGCTGTTGTGTCTATTGTGTCACTTGCCCCCTGAACTGGACATTCGATATATCCCACACTGGCAACAGCCTTGCTGCTACGACTATCTGCATGTCAGATCTCTCAGAACTTGTCCAGGTCAGAGTCATGCTCCGCTCTGGGATCGGCAAGGCAATTCGTGAACGGGCGGGCCTGACCCTCCCGGAGCTCGGCGCCTCCCTAGAGCCTCCCGTCCCTGCCTCGACCATCGCCCGCTGGGAGGGCGGGGATCGGCGCCCTCGAATGGACAGCGCCAGGGCCTACCTCGCCGCTCTCGAGCGGATTCGGGAAGCGACGGCGTCCGTCGAGGAGGTCTCGGCCTAATGGCACTCCCCGATCCCCACGCGACGCCCACCCTCGGCGCCGAGGAGCTCGCCGAGCTCTACGGCTGCGCGCGCTGCACGATCCTCCAGCACAAGGACGAGCTCCCAGTGAAGCCGATCCGCGCAGGAAACCGCCTGCGCTGGCCTACCTTGCCCGTCTTGCGCAGCCTGGGCCTCGCTCCAGAGCAGGACGGCCAATGAGTTCCGATCCTGGAACTCTCCAAAACTCCGACTTCAACCCGGTCGCCGCGCTCAATGCCGCGAACGTCTCTGACTTCATCTCCACGATCATCCGACCTGAGATCGACGCACAGGTGGGCTGACGATGTCCTACGAGGAAGACATCGACGAGGATGACCTGAGCCCCGAGGTCCGAGCGGTCGAGGCTGCGATCGACGTGTACTACCTCCTACACATCGAGGTCACTAAGGGATATATCCAGTTGTTGGCTGCAGGCAGCAAGGTCGAAGGCTGCCTGATCAAGGTCAGGGACGCGCTCGAGACGGATCAGTCGTGAGCCCCGAAGAAAGAAACTTCCCCACCGAACTCCGGCAGCGCCTCGACGCGCTCGAGACGGTCGCTGCACAGCTCGCCATGGGCCAACTCGATGCGAGCGACGCGACCCTCATCGGCGTCTTGAGATTGGTCCAAGAGGTCAGCCCGCTTGCCAAGTGGGTGACCGAATGACGCATCCGGGCAACGTTCCTTTCGGGGACCTACCCCAGTACGAGCAGCGTCATATCGCGGATGGATGGGGCGGCGTCCCGCTCAAGAAGGCGGGGGTGATGTTCGATGTAATGACTCCACGAGATCGATGGGAGGTCCGAAGCACCCTCCCTGGACGCGCCGGAAGCCAGGCGGCCGAGGCGAGGCGGATCGCTGCGAAGGTCGATCCCGCCACCAATGGGGCCTTTGGCCGTCTCTCGGAAGCCCGAAAGGATAAGGCGGCCGATGAATTCCAGCGCCACCTGACTTTCGGCGCGGAGAGGACGTTCAGATAGAGCCCCCAACCTGGCTGTGGTCGCGATGGTTGGTGCGAGGGGCGCTCCACCTACTCATCGGAAGACAAGGGATGGGGAAGTCGACTGTCGCCGCATGGCTCGTTGCAAATGTGACCACCGGGGGCCGACTCCCGGGCGACACGTCTCCGCACAACCCAGCACGATGCGCAATGCTTTCTCTCGAAGAGCCCGATTCCCGCCTTGCCGCACTACTACGAGCAGCGGGGGCGGATATGTCTCGCGTCATCGTCCTTCGCGAGGTGGCAGAAAGATCTGAGAAGGGTGCCGACTTTCACCGGCCCTGGCGCATGCCGATGGACTGCTCACTCCTTGAAGAGGTGATCGTCCAGGAGGGGCTGGAACTCGTAACAGTCGATGGTCTCGGTTATAGCGTCACCGGAGACAGCCACACCTATGCGGTCGTTGCGAGCGCGCTCGCGGAACTGGTGAAGGTCGCCGAACGCACGGGGGCGACCATCCTTGGATTGACCCACCCCCCTAAGGGCGGGAGCGAGGCCGTAACCGTGGTGATTGGCAGTACGGCTTGGACTGCCGTACCCCGGATCACCTGGGTGCTGGGTTCAGATAATCGCTCCAGGGACGACGGCTGTCCGGCAGTCTCCGTTGCAAAGACCGCCTACCAGAAACCTGATTCCGCCTACGAGTTCGCTATCCCAACAGCGAAGACTGGGACTGTGGTATGTATCGAGAATGAGCGCTAGCGACGTGTCGGCTGACGACCTCACTGCCCCGGCATCCGGCATTGGAGAGAGGTCGGAGCGTCAAGACGCCCGGATAGTTTCTCGGTACCCGTTGCCCGGCGGAATGCCCGCTTCTGAAGTGATGAAGGCGACGCGAAGCGGCCGGTCTGTCCGACTCGACAGTCAAACGGGCAAAGGCAGATCTGAACGTGACATCGCTGCCCATCAAGGACCCCGACACCGGGCGGATTGTCGGCTGGACGCTCTCATTGCCCCAGGAGAGCACGCCTTACGTTCCCGGACCCTGTGACCCTCTGGGTCCACTGGGCGTGACCAGGGAGAACGGTCCTTCGGGCTACCCAGAGGGTGGCCTCGGCTGAGTGACCCTCTGGACGAGGTCGACCCGCCGGTGACAAAAGAGACAAGACCCTCGGCGCAGGCCACTTCTGTCACTTCTGTCACCCATTCTCGAAGCGTGAACCCCGAGCGAGCGCGCCAAGGGTTTGTGAGCGCATGCACCGATGTGCTGGACCCTGAGCTGATGTTCGGAAGACTCAGGCCACATCGACGACGAGGAGGTCACCCAGGAGGCCACCTGGTGACTGGATCGATCGAGAACAACGCGGAGCTGAGCGAATGGAGGGGAGGGCACTGATGATCAAGACCCCGGCCGAGCTGTTGGCGGCCCTCGCTGACCTTGAGGCCGTTATCGGGGCAGAAGACGATGGGCGCTTCCTCATACGTGTACCAATGAGCGTTCCCGGCGACGTGCAGCGGGCCTGCCGGCGCTGGAAATGGGTGATCGCTTGGGGCGTACACGGGGCAGACCAGAGTCTCCGATGGTTCGTGTGCCTGGTATGAAACGCTTCTCTCGTTCTTGTAAAAAAAAAAAAAAAAAAAAAAAAAAAAAAAAAAAAAAAAAAAAAAAAAAAAAAAAAAAAAAAAAAAAAAAAAAAAAAAAAAAAAAAAAAAAAAAAAAAAAAAAAAAAAAAAAAAAAAAAAAAAAAAAAAAAAAAAAAAAAAAAAAAAAAAAAAAAAAAAAAAAAAAAAAAAAAAAAAAAAAAAAAAAAAAAAAAAAAAAAAAAAAAAAAAAAAAAAAAAAAAAAAAAAAAAAAAAAAAAAAAAAAAAAAAAAAAAAAAAAAAAAAAAAAAAAAAAAAAAAAAAAAAAAAAAAAAAAAAAAAAAAAAAAAAAAAAAAAAAAAAAAAAAAAAAAAAAAAAAAAAAAAAAAAAAAAAAAAAAAAAAAAAAAAAAAAAAAAAAAAAAAAAAAAAAAAAAAAAAAAAAAAAAAAAAAAAAAAAAAAAAAAAAAAAATTTTTTTTTTTTTTTTTTTTTTTTTTTTTTTTTTTTTTTTTTTTTTTTTTTTTTTTTTTTTTTTTTTTTTTTTTTTTTTTTTTTTTTTTTTTTTTTTTTTTTTTTTTTTTTTTTTTTTTTTTTTTTTTTTTTTTTTTTTTTTTTTTTTTTTTTTTTTTTTTTTTTTTTTTTTTTTTTTTTTTTTTTTTTTTTTTTTTTTTTTTTTTTTTTTTTTTTTTTTTTTTTTTTTTTTTTTTTTTTTTTTTTTTTTTTTTTTTTTTTTTTTTTTTTTTTTTTTTTTTTTTTTTTTTTTTTTTTTTTTTTTTTTTTTTTTTTTTTTTTTTTTTTTTTTTTTTTTTTTTTTTTTTTTTTTTTTTTTTTTTTTTTTTTTTTTTTTTTTTTTTTTTTTTTTTTTTTTTTTTTTTTTTTTTTTTTTTTTTTTTTTTTTTTTTTTTTTTTTTTTTTTTTTTTTTTTTTTTTTTTTTTTTTTTTTTTTTTTTTTTTTTTTTTTTTTTTTTTTTTTTTTTTTTTTTTTTTTTTTTTTTTTTTTTTTTTTTTTTTTTTTTTTTTTTTTTTTTTTTTTTTTTTTTTTTTTTTTTTTTTTTTTTTTTTTTTTTTTTTTTTTTTTTTTTTTTTTTTTTTTTTTTTTTTTTTTTTTTTTTTTTTTTTTTTTTTTTTTTTTTTTTTTTTTTTTTTTTTTTTTTTTTTTTTTTTTTTTTTTTTTTTTTTTTTTTTTTTTTTTTTTTTTTTTTTTTTTTTTTTTTTTTTTTTTTTTTTTTTTTTTTTTTTTTTTTTTTTTTTTTTTTTTTTTTTTTTTTTTTTTTTTTTTTTTTTTTTTTTTTTTTTTTTTTTTTTTTTTTTTTTTTTTTTTTTTTTTTTTTTTTTTTTTTTTTTTTTTTTTTTTTTTTTTTTTTTTTTTTTTTTTTTTTTTTTTTTTTTTTTTTTTTTTTTTTTTTTTTTTTTTTTTTTTTTTTTTTTTTTTTTTTTTTTTTTTTTTTTTTTTTTTTTTTTTTTTTTTTTTTTTTTTTTTTTTTTTTTTTTTTTTTTTTTTTTTTTTTTTTTTTTTTTTTTTTTTTTTTTTTTTTTTTTTTTTTTTTTTTTTTTTTTTTTTTTTTTTTTTTTTTTTTTTTTTTTTTTTTTTTTTTTTTTTTTTTTTTTTTTTTTTTTTTTTTTTTTTTTTTTTTTTTTTTTTTTTTTTTTTTTTTTTTTTTAAAAAAAAAAAAAAAAAAAAAAAAAAAAAAAAAAAAAAAAAAAAAAAAAAAAAAAAAAAAAAAAAAAAAAAAAAAAAAAAAAAAAAAAAAAAAAAAAAAAAAAAAAAAAAAAAAAAAAAAAAAAAAAAAAAAAAAAAAAAAAAAAAAAAAAAAAAAAAAAAAAAAAAAAAAAAAAAAAAAAAAAAAAAAAAAAAAAAAAAAAAAAAAAAAAAAAAAAAAAAAAAAATTTTTTTTTTTTTTTTTTTTTTTTTTTTTTTTTTTTTTTTTTTTATTTTATTTTATTTTATTTTATTATTTTATTTTATTTTATTTTATTTTATTTTATTTTATTTTATTATATTATATTATATTATATTATATTATATTATATTATTTTATTTTATTATATTATATTATATTATATTATATTATATTATATTATATTATATTATATTATAATATTATATTATATTATATTATATTATATTATATTATATTATATTATATTATAATATAATATAATATAATATAATATTATATTATATTATATTATATTATATTATAATATAATATAATATAATATAATATAATATAATATAATATAATATAATATTATAATATAATATAATATAATATAATATAATATAATATAATATAATATAATAAAATAAAATAAAATAAAATAAAATAAAATAAAATAAAAAAAAAAAAAAAAAAAAAAAAAAAAAAAAAAAAAAAAAAAAAAAAAAAAAAAAAAAAAAAAAAAAAAGAACGCGACCCGTGTAGTCTTTGAGGTTCCCTAACCGGGGAGATGGCATCCGACAGGAGAATCCCGTGCAACTATTTGTCAGCCCGTGTTGAATAGGTGCGCTCGTTCTACTGGTAACCGTGGCCCTTCGTTCGACGATCTGATGCGTTGAGGCAGCAGGCGGATCTCAAGGCGCGCCACGCTCACCATCACAACCGACAACCTCTACATCTGTGGGAAACCCGCAGAACATCACGCTCATCTTCTTCGTAGATGGTCCAAACTTCTACAAGCAAGAGACCGTCTTGACCGGAGAATATTCAGGTGTGTAGTCCTCGGTACTGCGCCCATCTCTGTTCCCTCCGCTCAGGCGCGCGCCTACCAGATTGGTGCTGAGCTTCAACCCACCGACTGAGGCTCGCTGACCATCTCCTGATCACCGGCCGTGAGTTCCAGTCTTCGCGGAGTGGTCATTTTCGTCCAATTTCGCTGTGAACAACCAGGCAGCGGCAACAGCGATCAAGCGGTGTCCACGTTCATTTATCGCAACAAGCTGATTCCGTTGCGTAGCTCTAGGCCGGAGGCGCTCGCTCCGTGCGCGGTTGTGATCGAGCGAGCCGCCACTGATCCAGCCGTTCTCATCTACCTGCACAGGCTGTTCCTTCGTTGAAACACACATTCAAAACGCTGCGCGCCTTACCGCAAGACTATGCAGCCCTCGGAGGTAGATACCCCCTGACTCGTTCGTCGTAGCCTCCTCCTCATCCGAATCAAGAGGAGGAGCTGACCATGCTGGGAAATGTGAAACGGCGCGGCAAAGTGGGTGTGGCAGTCGCTCTAGCGGCAGGGTTCCTGCTCGGTGGTGCGACCTACGGGGCGGTCGTTGTGGCCGGGGCATCTGGGACGAGCACGACGTACTACGTGTGCCTCACGACGACGAAGAAGTTGACCGAGGTTGGGACGGTGAGTCCAACGACGTGCCCAACCGGTGCGCAAGTCATCTCCTGGAACGCTGTCGGGCCACAGGGACCTACCGGTCCTCAGGGACCAGCTGGGCTGTCGTCTGCGCAGTACACGTCTGACAACGCGTGGTGCAGAGTGTTGCAACCTCCGGCATCACGTTTTCCATCCCTTCGGGCCAGCAGCTGATGATCACGGGGGCGCTGTTCCCCGCAGGAACGAGCGATTGCACATTGCAGGCGACTCTGAACGGCACGACCGCTACCTATGAGGTCACAGCATCCCTGGACGGGGCTGGTTCCTCGACGGAGTTCCAAGCGCCCATCTATGCGGACTCAGGGTCCATAGAAAGCTGCGATAGCACCACCGACATGAATCTCGTCGGCTACCTGACCCCCATCCCCCCCAGCTAGTCCAGGGCGTCGGGAGGTGGCTGGGTGATGTCCTCGGGAGTGACGAGGTCGAGCAGCAGGCTGAACTGCCCGACCATCACGGCCTCGCGGTGCTGGCGCCCGCCTGCCATGGCTGAGCGTGCAAAGGTTCTCTGGACCTAGCACGTCGCCGAATGTCACCCGCCCGGCGTACTGGGGCACTGAGAGAGCGCCCGGCGTCAGGATGACCCCGTCAAGCTCTCTGCCAGGATGATGGGGTGACTTTCAAAATCTCCAAGGGCTATCCACCGGATGAGGAATGGCCCATCGCCGAGGTCATCGAAGAGGTCAAGGAAGGTGTCGTCAACGCTCCGGCCATCGTGCGCATCGAAGGTGCCGAGCGCAGACTGATCCTCTACGACCGAGAGGGCCAGGTCGCTTGGGACTACCCATTCGCGGCTTTTGTAGAAGCACTGCACCGGGCCGAGTCGTCGCTGGCTCAGTACGGTTCTTAGTTCTAGGGCCTGCTGTCCCACCGTCCCGGCGAAGTGGGGCAGCCAGTGGCGTATCGCTGCCAGTACGATTCCGTACATGGAGTCTGGTGCCGACACTCCCGAAGAATCAGCACTGGCGAGATTCGACCCCGCAGACGGAGCCAGAGTCGCTGGCGTTGAGTTCCTGGGCGAGGACCAGGCCGTCGTCCAGGTGGGTTTTCCCGGCAAGGAAGCGTATTACTTCATCACTGCCCATCTCGCTTCCGACGGTTGGTATTCATAACAGCCCCGCTCCCGGCGTACGGGGGCAGGAGCGAATCACTCGTTGCGTTCGTCCGGTGGACGTAGTGCCACACCCGACCAGTCAAGCGGCTCCTGAACTTGAAGCTCATATCCGCAGGCATCGAATGCCCGTTTCACGTTGTCGCTGATCCGGTCTCTATCCGCATCGCCAACTTCTTCTGGCTCCGGCCCTTCCCACGTGCGGATGCTCCCCTTGGCCATGGCGATTGTCCGAGGACTTGCGAGGACCTCGGAGTCGATCCAGACCGATCGACCGCCTTCCCGATAGCGCAGCCCGGTACGTCCGAGAACCTCGACAGAAAACCCATCGGTACTCTTGATCACATTCGGCTCAGGCTCGGAAAACTGTTCGCCCATTTCGCTCCCGAAAAACAAACTCCCCCGACAGTGCGATGCCTGCCGAATCTATCGGCGCTGGGACCGGATGCGGAGTGGTCTGAAGAGGTAGGACTTCCTACGCCCGTGACTGTCACACCCTTCCGGCGAACGGGGGCACCGAGAGAGCGCCCGGCGTCAGGATGACCCCGTCAAGCTCTCTGCCAGGATGATGGGGTGACTTTCAAAATCTCCAAGGGCTATCCACCGGATGAGGAATGGCCCATCGCCGAGGTCATCGAAGAGGTCAAGGAAGGTGTCGTCAACGCTCCGGCCATCGTGCGCATCGAAGGTGCCGAGCGGAGACTGATCCTCTACGACCGAGAGGGCCAGGTCGCTTGGGACTACCCATTCGCGGGCTTTTGTAGAAGCACTGCACCGGGCCGAGTCGTCGCTGGCTGAGTACGGTTCTTAGTTCTACGGCCTGCTGTCCCACCGTCCCGGCGGATGGGGGCACGTTGGGTCCGTTCCAGATCACCCGCGTGGCGTCTTGGAACGAACCTCTACCGCTAAGGCCTCTAAGAACCCAGCCCTATCCTCTCGCCCAGCGCTCCGCCATAGCGATGCAGCCTGGTCCAATGTGGCGCCGGTTGGATCGAAGAGTTCGTCCACGTAGAGGGTCGCCATCCGTTCCATAGCGATGGCGTCCGGGTCGATTGTTCTGCCCGCAGCAAGGTCCTCGACGTGGAACTCCTGGACACGGGTCCGCACATTCATGTTCCCTGAGGCGAGCCACCTCTGAGCTGCTTCAATCCGAGTGCGGGCACGATCGACCAGTCGCCGGAAGGCCAGGCGCTCTAAGTGCGGAACCAGTGCCGGGAAGAACCAGACTTGGATTTCCTCGGGCATGGTCTCCGCCCATGAGAAGGCGCCTTCGACGTATTCCCGATATTCCATGCTGAGGACGGCATCGGGGTCGGTCGCATAGGTGTCGAGCAGGAACATCCAGGCGCTGCTCAGTAGGCCGAAGGAGCGCTGGGCACGAGCGCTCTTGAATGCTTCAGTTGCGGACTGGATCGCCTGTTCTCTCTCACCGTGGCTGAGGTGAACCGACGCCTCGTCCATCGCCTCTCTTGTGTCCCGGATGAGCTGGGCGCTGGTCTTGCGAGCCACCCGTTCAGTTTGTCAGGGGTGCCCCCGAATACCGTGCAATCGACGCTTGGCTGACTGTCACCTATGTGCCGTTAGGGGCGACCCAGGGGCGTGCTTGGCCACCCGGTCGACCCCGCGAGCGTCGGTCCCGAACGAGCTGAGGACGCAGCCCCCGAAACTCCGGAGCAGAACGGAGCAGAACTCGTGATCAGGTTTGCAGGATCCGTAGTCAGGTTCTGTCTGGTTTCACAGGGTCAGCGCCTTCTCGGTCGGATCTCTTGACCCTCCCTCAGGGACGGCTCACCATGCGACTGGTCATCGACCCAGGAGGTAACCGAAATGAGCAAAGCAACCGACACCCTCGAGGCCATCGTCACCACGACGTGTCCGTGCGACTTCAACATGGACCCCGACACGCACGATCGGCTCGTGAAGGTCGAGTCTCTGACGCCGCTGGAAGCGCTCGAGCTCGTGGCCGAGCTGGCCATGTGCGAGATGCACCCCGGATTCGACATGGGCGACTTCTCACGGTTCGCCGGCCAGCACAACTGGAACGACCCCGCAGCGGTCGGACGCTTGGCGATGTTGCTCGACGACCTCTCGGCTGGATACTGCCGCTGACGGTTCACCGACATCCAGAACGATGCGGCCACCCTTCGGGGTGGTCGTTTCGCGTCACCGCGATAACGGCAACACGGCTCGCAGATTGGTGTCATTTCAGTACGTCTCGTGCGGTTTGGGTTGGTGTGGTGTGGTGCAGTTTGTCGGCCGTGTGAATGACAACGAAGCGTCACAGCGCGCCGATAACGTTGGTCATTATCGGACGCTACGCAGTGGAGGCTGCAAAGCAAAACGTCGCATTCGCATCACCACAAAGAGGAGAACGAAGGATGACCGACACCGCAAGCACCGAACACGAAGAGCCCGTCGAAGATGACATGGGTCCCGACCCGCGCCAGCGAGCCCGCGAGGTCTACGCAGAGCACATCGCGGCGGGGAAGACCGACGATGACGCGGAGGTGGCAGGTCTCAGAGTTCTGGCGACTGCCGCTGTCAATGGCGACAAGCGAGTCATTTACGACCCGCTCGCCCTCGAGCGGCAACGGCTCCGGGAGCGAGCAGAGCAGCTGGGACCAGAGATCCGGTGAGCGATACCAGCACCCAGCCACCCGGCGACGACCCGGAAGGCGGGGATCCGAACCTCCGGCAGCTTCGCGAGAAGGCCAAGCGGGCCGACGAGGCGGAAGCAGCTCTCGCGGCAGCTCGGCGAGAAAACGCCATGCTCAAGTCCGGCGTTGATCTGGAGACCCCGCAGGGTGACTTCTTCACGAGGAGCTACCAGGGAGACCTCGATGACATCGAGGCCCTGAAGGCCGAAGCACAAAGGCTCGGAGTCCCCTTCAGAGGATAGGCCTTCCCCCAGGCCGCTTGAACCAGGAGGACGAACATGCACGCTGCACGACCCCTGAAGCTCCCGGCAGCCTCGGGCAATGTCACGGACGGTCTTCCGACCGCCGGGATCGACTTCATCACCATCACCGCGCTGGCAGGAGTCGAGACGGGCGGCACCAACGCTGTGACCGCGGTGCTCCGCTCCGGTGGAGCGACCGGCCCGGTGATCGCGTCGATCACCTGTGCCGCCGGCGCGGCAGGGACGGGCGCCACCCCGATCAACCACCCGGTGAAGGCGAATGCCCCGCTCTACTGCGAGATCATCGGATCGGGGACGCTCGACGGCTCCGTCCACATTCTCTAATGAACGAGACGCTCGCCAACTCCCGCACCAAGCAGGCATACTCCGCTGACCTCACTGACCTCATGGTCTGGTGCGCGAAAACCGGTCGGCAGGCATTCCCGATCTGCCCCGACGATCTGGCCGATTACATCGTCGCGTTGGCATGTCACCCCCGCAGCCTGAAAGCGTCGACGATCACCCGGCGCTGTTCGGCGATCGTTCGTGCCCATCGACTAGCCGGCCTCAACTCCCCGCTGCAGGGTGTGGCGCAGGAAACGCTGTCCCGCATCCGCCGAACGCAAGGCCCTCCTCCCAAGCGGGTCGCGGAGATCGGTATAGCCCAGGTACGGAAGATGGTCCATGCACTTCCCGACACCACAAGCGGTGTGCGCGACCCGCGCACTCCTGCTCTTGGCCTGTGAGGCCAATTTCCACGTGTCCCGAGCTCGTGGCCCTGAACGTGGAAGACCTGAAGAGCACCAATGACGGGCTATGGGTGAAGGTTTGGCGATCCAAGCTGAACGGCTCGGCCTCCGGTCGGGTGGTTGGCGTCCCGTATGGGGACCACCCAGAGAGCTGTCCCGTCCGTGCCGTTCAGGCGTGGCTAAAGCTGGCCGAGATCGGCGCAGGGCCGGTCTTCCGGTCCGTCGACCAGCATGGGCGGATCGCCACTGAACGCCTTTCAACTCGCTCGGTGGCGCGCATCGTTCGGGACTCGGCGAAACGCGCGGGGCTGGAGCCCGAGCAGTTCGCCAGCCACCAGCCGCAGACAGGAGAGATCAGGTGAGCGATACCAGCACCCAAGGCGCCGAGCCTGGCGAGACCCGAGACGACGGCGATCCGGAGATCAAACAGCTTCGCGAGAACGCAAGGCGCACCGACGAAGCCACTGACCTGGCCCTTCAACTTCGGCGTGAGAACGCGATCCTTCGCTCGGGCATCGATCTTGAATCGGCCTGGGGGGAGTACTTCGTCAGCAACTACTCCGGCGACCCGACCGACATCGAAGCCCTGAAGGCTGAGGCACAGCGGCTTGGAGTCCCGTTCAAGGGCCAGATCGCACTAGAAGGCGAAGCGGTGGACGAGGCTGAAGACATTGTCGAGGTCTACGAACCCACGGGGACCGCCCAGCGGCGTGCTCTTTCGGATGCCGCGCCGGCGGACACGGGCGAGGACATGGACCCCCGTCAGGTCGCGGAGGAGACCTTCCATCGGAACATGGCGGCGGGAATGGCAGAGGACGACGCGATGGCGGAATCGCTCAGGGTCTTGGCTTCGGCAGCGATTGCGGGAGACCAGAGGGTCATCTACAACCCGCGCTCTGCTCGCTAATCGGCGGACTCGGCCGCCTCGACCTCATCCCACTCACGCTGCCAGTCTGAGACGGACTGCGGACCGAGGTCGAACGTCCTGCCGTACCTTCGATCCCAATCGGCTTTGTATGCGTGAGAGAACTCGGTCCACTTCTGGCTCGAGCTCACGAACGGCCTCTCATGCCATCGAGTTCGCCACTCCATGGCGATGCTCAAGGTGACGATCGAGCCGGCCAAGATGGCGAGGGTCGCAACGACACCCGGAATCGCGTGGGCGTTCATTGCCTGAAACGCTACCGCGGAGCGTCCGCGTTCGGTTAGTGCTAGAAGATCCGGAATGTCGGACCCAGGGACACTGGCGGCAATTGCGGGAGACTTCATCGCTCTGGGCAGCCTCGCGGTTTCGACGCGTCAGGCCCGAGGCGTGGATGTGCTGCAACAACTCACGGCCGATGCCGACATCACAGCGGATGCCCTTTTGGAAGTAATGGAGAAGGCGGACATCTACTCGGAGATCGTCACCCGGGGCCTGGAAGCGGCCATCAGCAGCTCGAGCGAGTCCAAGCGCCGCCTTTTGGGACGAGTCATAGCGGCGGCAATCACTGGTGACGGGATCGCCACGCCACAGGTGGGGCTTCTGTTGGTGAAGGCGGTCGATGCCATCGAGCCTCCCCACGTTCAGCTGCTCGTGTTCCTTGCTCGTCCAACCCCGGGGGAAGGAGAACTGGCCGGAACGGCCAATGAAGGACGTTGGACCGAGAACGACATCCGTCTCGGTGTGCCGGAGTTTCGCCCCGTCCTTCGTCCGCTTCTCGCGGTCCTGGAACGTGAGGGGCTCACGGAATCCAGTCCGCTCAACACTTCGGACGGGGCACCAGAGAACTTTGCTCCGAGTCCCTTTGGACGATCTTTGCTGACCTTCTTAGACCCGGACGAACTCAATAAGGTCGATCTGGGTGCGGCAGCGATCACCTGTCGATACTTCCCGGAGCCCCATCCGGGAATCGCTGTCCGGAACCTTGGCCCAGGCGTCGCTACGGCCATTGCCGTCCGCATACCGGTGCTTGGCCGTGCAGTAATCCAGGAAGAAGTCGAAGCCTTCGATTTGGACCCATTGGAAACCCGAGAAATCCGTACGGAAGTCCCGACGCTCCAAAACGGACCCCCTTACAGGGTGGAGTTCGAGTGGACAGACGCTCGCCCCGGGCGGATGCGCGCTGACAGAACCGTCGACAGAGCCGATCGCCACACGTAGCAGGCGGCAGTTATTGGAACGCTGTAGGAGTCGCTGTCAACTGCGCCGATGCGCCCGACCCATTTCCGTTGCATTGAATAGTGAGCGTCCCTCCACCACTTCCCACCGTGACAAGCGCACTTGAGTCGCCGGCGAACATGGGTGTGACATTCGTCGTAGACGTTAAGCCGCAACTCCCCGTGAAGTTGCTGCTCAAATCCCAGGTGGCGACGTAGCTGCCCGCCCCAAGGGTGAGCGACACATCCGCATCCGAGCTCTGAGGGACGGGGGCAGATGTGGACTGCGCCCCCGGCCCTTGAGGACCGACCGAGTTCCAAGAGATGAGCTGCGAACCGTTCTTGCAGCTCGGACTCGCCGTCCCAACCTTGGTCAATGTCCTTGTCGTCGTAAGGCACGCGTAGTACGTCGTGTTCGTTCCAGATGCGCCCGACGCCACTACTGCTCCGTAAGTCACACCACCAAGGATTAGCCGGCCACTAGTGCGACGGCCATGCCAAGCAGACCGCCTCGATTCGTCTTTTCGTTCATCCCGAAGGCCTCCCCATTCAGATAGTCGAAAGGGGAGGCTACGCCCGGGGCCCGGAATGTCCCTAGATACCGGTCTAACGACGCCGGCCGAACTCCCGCAAGCCCGTCAGTCCCTCTAGGTGGTCACCGCACGCCCAGACCCGCCACCAGCGGTCGCCACGCGGCGCGTGCCAGCGGCCCGTATGGGTCGGCGACTCGCGGCAGTGCGTCGCTTGGAGCTGGGCGCTGTAGACCATCTGCCAACACTCGCCGGGTTCGGCGATGAAGCCGGGGCACGGGTCACCTGGCTTTGGCGTGAAGGCCATGCTCCGAGGGTACGCCTACGCACTACGCAGGGCGACGGGGAAGTCCGGGTAAAGGCCTAGACAAGGCGCCAGGCCTCGTGCGACGGTTGGGCCTCATGACAACCAAGAAAATGAAGCCACCCAAGGCACGGAAACAGAGTCGCCCGTCGCCCCCGAGAAACACAGACCGGAAATCAACTCATCGCTGAGCCGGGTACCCAAGGGAAGAAGGGCACCCCTCGACAGCTACGGGCGGTGCCTCCTCTGCCCTGGGCTTCTGTCCTTCCTTCACGCGGTAGCGTGTCGACCCTGCTCCAGCCGTGAGGCCTGATCTTGACAAGCCATTGACAAACGGTCCTCTCGGGAGGTTGGCAGGGGAGTGGTCACCCTTCTGACCTGGGAAAAGAAGTAGCGGGCTGTGGCGCAGCTTGGTTAGCGCGCTTGACTGGGGGTCAAGAGGTCCCGGGTTCAAATCCCGGCAGCCCGACCGAAAAGTCCAGGTCAGAGGCCATGCCTCTCGGCCTGATTGCGTCGGCGTCTCGCCATCCCCGCGAAATCACGCGCGCCACGGGGTTCGGAGTCCGCGCACTCGGGGTCCCTTCGTCGTCCTGCTGCTGCGCATCGACGACAACGGACCGGGCGGCGTCCGTGACATCGGCGACGGCGGCGAGGTCGCCCGGGTACAGATGGGCGTAGGTCCGCAGGAAAATGGCCGGGTCGTGGCCAAGGGACGCAGCCGAGGCTGTCACGGGCACGCCGCTCTGGGCGAGCAGGCTCGCTGCCGTGTGACGGAGCACGTACGGCGTCGCCCAGACGGGCAGGCCAAGCTCCGCTGCAAGCGGATCCCAGACTCGGTGCCGCCAGTTCGACAGGCGCACCGGATCACCGAAAGGCGTGGTGAACAAGAGGGCGCTGGGATCGCTCCCGACACGGAGCTCAACATGCGTTCGCAACTCGGCCAACACGGAGGCCGGCACCTCGACGACGCGGGACCGGTGTGTCTTCGTGTCTCGCTCGAGCAGCGCGCCCCGGTGCTCGGTCATGCCCCGCTCCACGGTCAGCCGGCCCAGGTCGTCGAGATGCGGGCGGCGGAGGGCTATGGCTTCTGATGGGCAACCGCGAGGGCACTCATCATTTGGATCTGATGCACACACTCCTCTTTTGAGTCACTTCGCGGTCGAGATCCAGACGGGTGGCATCTCGTAAGAAAGCCAACCGGTTGGACCGGCGGCAGGCACTTAAGGGAGCCAGCCCGTCGGGACCTCTAAACGCTACGGATCAACCGCAGGGTCTGCTCAAAGTCTCAATCAGGCACATTCGGGGCGTGTGGATAACCTGACCTGGATGGCCTCCGGTTCGTTTGCATCTGGTCTGGGCATTGTCCTGAGGACCCTGGCCGAGGTTCACGACGCCGAGTTCCACGCGCTCATCCGAGACTTCAATACAGGGCGCACCGAACATGGCGTAACGCTCCAAACGAGGACGGACCCTGAGAAGGTGCATGCGCTTGTTTACGCGGGTGCTTATAGCCGGACCGGCAACAAGGACCTTTTGTACAGCGTTATGGTCCTACCGGGAGATGAAGTTGCGACTGTCGTGGGGGAAATAGAACTCAGCGTTGCGGATACCGAGTCTCTGTTCAAGGTGTCCGTTACCGCAGGGGAACCCCAGCAGATTGCCGATGAGATACGCCGAGTTGCCTCCGAGGTTTGCAACCAGCGTCACTGGTTGGCTTCTTTGGACGCGGCAGCTAGCGCGTCGCCTATCCCAATACGCCGGGCCTGGGTCATTAGGCCCGGATATTTCTCCGTGGCGTGGTTAGTTGATCACCGCTAGCTGCTGAGGGCTTCCCGTAGCTCGCTGGCGATCTCGTCGGCCGAGGCATCGAGTGAGCGCTTCACGACTTTGACGGTGCCCTTGATCGCATTGTCAACCGCCTTCTCGATCGTTGGCTCCCCGACCACGATCAGCCCTGCCTGGCCAGAAGTGAGCTCCTGAGCCGCTTCCTTGAGCTCCTTGCGAGGCAGCTTTCCACCCCCGAAGGCCTCAGGGATGATCTCGATGCGCGGCCGATCCTTCCGTTTCGCGATGTGGGGTTTGTCGCCCTTCTTGTCGATCACCGCCGCGTCGTATTTTCCGATCACCTCGTCTTTGTGCAGCTGCTCGATCCCGTCGAGATCAGCCAGGGCGTCGGTGACGCTGGAGTACACGGCTGTGTATAGGGTCAGGTTCTGGTCATCGGACATGGGATGCTCCTTCGTCTCAAGCATGACGATGATCCAAGCATGCCGACTGGAGGGGACATTCGCAACCACCCTGAAATACGTGATCCCTCGGCGCCGTCGGCATCGCAGGACAGCGACCTCCGCTCCTTTCGAATCGCCCTCAAGGGTGCCCCGTTTCGCCGGACCGGGTGACACCCTGCGGCACATGGGGGATAGTGCTGATGCTCCGCAGTTCCGCGCTGTTGCACCTCCCGCCATTCTCCGAAAGTCGTTTGAGCGTTGTGCCGGGATCGGTCCGGTCAGGGTCCGCCTCTTGCCTTGTACCCGCAGGTCAACGGGTTGTGGAAACACCAACATCCGCGGGGAGACTTCCACCCTTGGAGATGCCTGCGACATCTGGAAGGCTGGGCGACGGAGTAACCAAGGCGGTCTCCGCCCAGGGGGTAGAAGACGAGGGGGGTACATCCTGGGGATGGTGTCGCGGCCCTTCACGCCGGCACAGGCCTCACAATGCGGCCGAAGTTCGGCGAGGCGCAGCTGGCGGGCGAAGGAGGTGTAGCTCAGCGGGTAGCCGAGACGGACGACCTCGTCATAGAGGGCCGGCCGACGCCCAGACGTGCGGATCGTCGACGAAGCGCGCCGCCAAGTGCTTCTTGAACGGCTCGAGCGGGTCGGGTGCCGTGCGGGCCCGGATCCCGGGGACCCGCTCGCCGTTGATGTAAGCCCGGACCGTCTTTCGGTCCCGGCCAAGGTGCCGGGCGATCGCCGAGATCGTCTAGCCCCTGCTCCTCAGTGCATGTGCTTCCACGTCTTCCCCATGTGTGAGCATGCGGAGCGGGTCTCCCTTCGAGCTGTCTTGCTTGGTCGCTCGTCAGCATCGAAGGGGGCCCACCCTCGCGGGTGGATGGTTCAGCTCACCGGAACAGGGTGGGGAATTTCAGTGATCGAGGGTGGGGAGATTCAAAAATCGCGGGCATTGGCACAAGGATCCCACTGAACCAGGCCGTTGGAACTACTGGGACGGGCGACGATGGAATGGATTCCGCCAAGAGCACAGCGATGGGAACGAAGGGGCGGCTTGACCGTTTTATGCGGACATCGCACGCCTCGTCAGCGTTAGCGCGTCCCCAAGCGTCGGATGCGGGTTTTGCGAGCGACGTGCGAATCGGGCAAGTTGAGCGACGGCGACGTCGCCGTTATGTGGCGTTCTGGCTGCTCCGTTGTTCGGAGGCACTCCGCAGCGCTTGAAGGTCTCCGCCGACGAACCCGAGTGCTAGAGCCGCGGCAAGTAGCGAATCTCGTCTTCCGATCGTCTGTAGTGCCGCCAGGCTGACGAACGTGTCGAGCGCGTCGCTCGCCAGAGTGGCCTTCAGCCAACGGCGAGCTTCGGATTGATCATCTGATCGTGCCGCGGACATCGTCCCCAGACCCAGCACGAGATCCCGGATGCCTATAGTCCTCATTAGAAGCAGGGCGGCACCTGTCGGAGATTCGGTACCGGCGAGACGCATGGGAGCGCCCGGCGCGACTGTCAGAGCGACACCCACCGACGCGCGGAGCCATCCCATCGTCCCAGTGCTGATTGTCGGCACAGCCAGAGCGTAGCGAGGCTTTTTCAACTGCCCCCATGCGCCGGGTAGGCGACGCGCTCTCCGTACCTCTCAGACGGCGGGCGGGCGAAACGGCACGTCTCTCTTTGCTGCCTCGTCTATTTCGCTCGGTGTGAGCAGGGCAACGGTGCGTGAGCTGATCGTGCCGCTACCGTTAACGGCCATCTGCACTGCGGCGACGGTCGTGTTATCCGGAAAGTCTGCGACGATGAAGGCGTCGGTGTCTCCGAGGGCGAAGTAAAAGCACTCGAGTGTGCCCCCTAGGCCTTCGATGAGCGCTTTCGTAGCCGAGACCCGGGCAGAACCCCCTTCCGATTTCAATCCCTTGATCCCTTCAGCGGTGTAGCTCGCCTCGACCAGGTACTTCGGCATGTCCAGCCTCCTTGCATCGGCCTCGAAAGTGGCACGGATGGTAGCCGCCCTTGATCGTTGTGCCGTTCGCGAGCGTGTCCCCGTACGTTGCCGGTTCGCGGGTTCGACAGGATCCCGACCGGCTATCCCGCTTCAGGACCCGTGACAAAAGGACCAAATCGGCGTACCATCCCAATAAGGTGAGCCGGGAAGCCTGGTCGGCATGTTGTATTGGCCACGCCAGGAGAGGATCGGCGCCTTCGGTGTTCAGCTGTGTGTGTTTCCAACAACTGCTGCCCATTTCGGATGGTCTGACTCACAATCCGAAGTTGCTCTCTTGCGTGATTCTGAGCAATGGAGGACACCCATGTCGAAGAGTGACACCGACGCCAGGACTGACGCCGCTTGTGAGATAGCGGGCATCTATCGGAGTGACTGCGCACACCAAGAACGCGTCACGGTGGCCGTCGGAGATGCCTTCCCCAAGTGTCCCAGTTGCAGGAAAGCCGTCGGCTGGAACTTGGTCGTGGCCACGTAAAACTCACCTGGCCGCAGCCCGCGAACTCATGTGAGTAGCGACTACTAGCCTCGCCGCCGGACCGGGTCCCGCCGTATGCCCACACCGATGGGCTGACCGAGAGCCGAGGACACGCGGGAGAGCCGTCCGAAACCGCCCCGGGTATGCCGATAACCGGGGGTTCTTGCTGGATGGCAGGGGGCATTCCGTCGACCCAGACACGACGACCGAACTTCTCGTCGCGATGGAGCACGGAGCCAGGCACGTCTACGCATCGTGTCAGATAGTTCAGAGACGCCCTGATGGGCGGCTTCTGCCGGTTTTCGAATACCAAGGGGCGGGACTACTCGCTTCGGTCTCCCCACAGCTGAAGCGGCTCCTATCCGGCAGAGACCGGACGGAGAGAGTTGCCCTTCTCATTCCGATGCCTTTGCTCAGACAACAGGCCGCATGGAGTCGAAGATCTTGCCAACGAACACACCAGAAGGACACATCCACCGATGGCAATTCCGCGCCTGAGAAGGATGAACCAAGGGGTCATGAGCACGCCGAGTATGACGCTTGCTCCGCTGACCCGGTTCGTAGCACCCCCCCTGATCTGACGACGTCTCAAGACCCATTACTCACGTGATCGGCTGTCGCCTAGCAGTGTCCCCGAGGCGCCGACCTGGCCCACCGTCCCAGGCGTACCGGGATGCCCCGCTAGGAGAGGTTGTTGGCCAATCTCGCTCAATCTGGTCGGATTTTCCAGACTGCGATGTCTTCGCTCTGGATCGCGGACCGCTGCAGCTTGTATCCGGCCGCCTGCATCCGAGTCTCAAGGTATGCCTTAGCCTCGGCGTCACTGAAGTGGTTCGTGGTCAACTCTTCGATCTGATCACGAGCGATGATCTGAGGCCGCAGTCTGCGTCCTGGCTCCGTTGTGAACCACAACCAAAACTCACCGTTCGCCACGATTAAAGCCACCGAGGTCGCGTCCTCGCGGAAGACGATCTGGAGATCGTTCATGGCTGGCAATATCGGCACAAAACACGGCGGGCTGAACGAGTATCCGGTGTTCTGAGGTCACCCCTGTGCTGGCGGCCGTGTCTCCTACTTGCGAACCCAAAGAGGAATCCGATCCAGGTCTTTTTCGCGATGTTTACGATGCGTTCGCGATAGATCCACTGATCGCCGATCCAGTGACGAAGGTAGTGAGCAAGGCGATTGCCATTTATAAGGGTGGATCGGCCTATTTCGCCAGCCTACGATCTGCGTGTCCGACAATCCCAATGGGCTGCCTGCCCCATCGTCCCGGCAGCGAGGGTTGAGATGGCTGCTGAGTGATCCACCACTTCGGTGAATGGATTGGTCAGCGTGTGGGTGGTGCCCAGGCCAGGTCTGACTCAATTATCCCGGCTGACGTCCTTTGGGACTGTCTTTCGTTCGATCCGTCGGCCTGGCCCGGTCACCCACTCGACAGCAACCGGTCGGACGGAGTGACCTCATAGGAGCCTGCCTCATACAGGCCCTTCGCTGTCTTGTCCGTCGTCCCGCTCGGTGCGGTGTCACCCCAACCCAATCCAAACGAAGGGATGACAGTGACCACTGTGGCACGGAGCATCACCGGCGGGGTCGATACACACCTCGACGTCCATGTAGCTGCGGCCTTGGACGAACGAGGAGCGCTCCTCGGCGTCGAGAGCTTCGCCACCACCGAGAGCGGGTACAAGAAGCTGTTGAGCTGGTTGAGTGATTTTGGCCCCTCGAGCTCGTCGGCGTCGAAGGGACGGGTTCTTATGGTGCGGGACTGACCCGTCATCTCCAAGCCGAGCGTGTGAGGATCGTCGAAGTCGATCGTCCCAATCGACAGCGCCGCCGGCTCAAGGGCAAGTCGGACCCCCAAGACGCCATCTCGGCCGCCCGGGCTGCCCTCTCGGGCGACGCCTGTGGCGAAGCCAAGACGAGGGACGGAAACGTCGAGTCCATGCGGGTTTTGCGCGTCGCTCGCTCCTCGGCGCGCAAGGGCCGAACTCAGGCGAGGATCGAGCTGAGCGAGGTGGACAGTCCTTGTAACTGACTTACACGGGCCGGGAACAGTACCTAGCCGGGGATTGCGAAACCGTTTGCTCGGAGTAACGTCAGAGGTTCGAGCGGATCGACCTATGGCCGGCAGTCGTACAGGTCGGCGGTCTGTGTCCTGGGTCGCCCAGCGCGAGAGCGAAGGGAATGACTTGATGGCACATGAGTCTCCATACATTGACTATGAGAATCTGCCGGCTCCCTCCGACGGGATCATTGCAACATTGTTCATCACGGTGCGGAAGGTCGCCCAATCACGCGATTTCTATTCGCGCGTCCTGGGCGGGAAGGTAGTTCTAGAGGAGAACCCATGCATGGTGAGGCTCGCCAACACCTGGATCATCATGAATCCTGGTGGTGGGCCCACGCCCGACAAGCCCGGCATCTCGGTAGTCAATTATGAGCCCGACGACACGACGTCGATCTTCCTAAATCTGCGGGTCGCGGACATCGACGCTTGTTACAGGGAATGGAGCGAGCGCGGGGCACAGTTTGTTACGCCTCCGATCGATCGAGAGTCCGAAATCCGCTGCTATATGCGCGATCCCGATGGCTACATGATCGAGGTCGGTCAATCCACCGGCCTCTTGTCCGGCCGACTGTCCAAGAAGCGGTCAGAGGATCTGCCGGGCTAGATGTGGGCTAGAAACGACTGGAATCGCATCAGGCTCTTGCTTATTTGACGGGAGAGGGGCGCGCTCCGCTGCCGGGTGGTGAAACGTGACTCAACGGCGAAGTGGTCGTGGTCGTGGTTGTTGAGCTCGAGGACGTCGAGGTGGCGGAGGCGCTCGGGTGAGTCGTGGACGACGAGTTACGAGGAGTAGTCGTAATTACCGTACCGCCGCCTGACGCGCCCGATGACGTGCCGGGATGGCCGGTGTTCCCAGATGCGCAGCCTGTCAGCACCACCGACACCATCATCAATGTCACCGCGAGACGGAGGCCGCCGGCCTCGGCCGAATTCTCATGTGATGGTCACCTCGGTGGCTCCATTCTCTCCCTCGCAGTGCTTTGACCTGCAGTCCTGGAGGCTCGATCGGCTCCCAAGCACCGCGCAACGCTAGATGCTAGCTTGCGCCAGCAGGGGGGAGAGTTGGCGATCAGGCGATGAGAAGCGGTCGCCGTGTGTGCCCTCGTGGTGCTTCACGGTGCAATCGAATCGAGTTCAAGGTCACAACTCAACCGATATCCATTGAGGAGAAGTGGGGAAACCGATGAAAACAAGATTGCGTGGGCCAGCGCTCATCATGGCGTTGGCTGTAGTGAGCATGGTGGCGGGCTTCTTGGCCATCACGGCTCCAGCAGCCTCCGCCGTCACCAACAAGTGGTACGTGGCCACCACGGGCACAAACACGGATAATTCGTGCGCGTCCGCAACTCACCCGTGTAAGACCATCACCTACGCCCTGGCGGAGCAGGCCGCGAGCGATGTCGGGGGCAGCATCAGTGTCGCCGCCGGCACCTACCAGGAGCAGGTAAGCATCACGCCGGCGAACGACAACGTGAAAATCAAGGGCGCCGGGGCGACGACCGTGATCGAGCCTCCCGCAAGCGGGCTGCTCAGCGACACGGACACCGATGGCTCCCAACCCCAGTACTACGTGATCGACGTGGCGCCAGGCACCATCGCAAGCCTGAGCAAACTGAGCGTCAACGGACTGCCGGCGTCTGAGCCGAACGGCTCGTCCTTCTTTGACACGGACGGCTACGGCTGCGGCCAGGACTACGTGGGCATCTACTACCACGCGTCCTCTGGATCGATCAGCAAAGTGTCAGTCAGCGGTATCGACATGCCGGCCGATCTCTACGGTTGCCAGGGCGGGCTGGGCATCTACGTCAACAGTGACGAGGCCAACCCGGCCACGGTGAGCATGAACAAGATTTCGGAGCTGTCCCCCACCACCTCCATCACGACCAGGGCCGACCTACCGGCTGGCTCGTACACGAACGATCAGCTTGCCGTCCACACGATTCCTGCTGGCTTCACCTCGGGTCCGATCATCGTGAACGGGTACAACCTGACCGCCAGCAAGGACACGAACAAGGTCCTGTTCATCAGCGGCACCACCTCGACCGACTCACCCACGGGTTCAGTGGTCAGTTTTGAGCCCTACACCCCCGCTTACGACAAGAACGGCATCACCTGCGACGACGCCTACACCGACTGCACGATCACGAACTCGACCATCCAAGGTGAGGGTCCGACCAACTCGATCGGCCAGAACGGCATCCAGGTCTTCGCGGCTGGGTCCGCCACGATCAGCGGGAACACCGTCTCCGACAACACCTACTCCGGAGGAACCTACTCGGCGAGCGGCGTCTTGATCTTGAACTCTGACTTGGTCAACGTCGGGACCAACGCGGTGTCCGACAACGACGTGAACATCTATGCCGGCAATGTCCCCGCGTACGGGCTGTCCGCGTTATCGATTGGTCAGTGGAACATCGAGGACAACATTGTCTCGGCTGCCACTGACGCCGGGGAATCTGCCGGCGAGCCCGGATTCGGCGTGGGCGTCCAGGTCGACAGCACGAGCAACCCGGTGGTGGTCGAGGGCAACACCGTCTCGGATAGTCCCGGGGCGGACCTGCTGCTCACCGGTGTCACTGGCGCTGACATCGGCACCGTTGGGGTCGGCGACACCCTCAACACCATCACCGGCGGCACAGCCGGGATCGTGGTGGGCGGCCCGGGTTCGCAGTGCGAATTCGTATATGGGAATAGCTGCAGCGCCGGCGACCCCGGCTATGCCAGCAGCGACAACGACATTGCCGGCAACACGGTCACAGCGGCCATCTTCGGAGTTGTTGTCCAAGGCGCCTACGAACCGGACGAGCCATCGTACGGACTGAGTTCCGCTCCAGGAGCGGCGTACGGCAACAACTTCACCGGAAATACGTGGGGCACGAATGCGAATCCGGCCAACGACATCGACGTGGTCGACTTCAGTGGCGTCAACAACCCTGGAGGCGGGCCCCCCTTCGGGCCCTCGATGAACATCTTGAACCAGTGGGGGTCCAGCGACCCCAACTCGGTGTCGCAGGCCAACGACAGCTGTGACCCGACACCGGGAGGCTCGGCGTTGCTCGCAGAGGAGGCTGGCGAGCCGTACTTCTACAGCTGCTGAGCGACACGCAGGACCGATAAGCCGTTCGAAGGGGCGGGACCAACTTGGTCCCGCCCCTTCGTCGTGGGCCGGCGCCGCCTCACTGAGAGCGTGAGAGACCACGAGTGGCGGTTATCCGCGTTCCCGTCGGCCATTGAGGCCAGGCCAGCTGGGTCCGCAGGTGCGAACGGCACCAATGGCGTCGAATGAGAGGAGGCGGACAGCGGCCGAGAGATCCTTCCGGCGGATGGTCGCCTGGCGGTGTTCTGCGTCGGTCTGGAACGGCGAGCACGACCCTGATCGCCGGGGTCGAAAGCATCCGGCAAGGATCCGGCCAGGCGGTGGGTTCCCTGTCCAGCTCGGGACGGTTAGGCTTGGCGACGGGACGAGCAACGGGTCAGCAGCATCAAGGATCTGGTCCCGTTGGCGTCGCTCGACCAGCTCGACTTCTGCGCGTGGAACCCCTATCCAGACGATGCGTTCGTAGCCGCCAGCCGCGCCGGGGTGCTCGATCAGCCTTCGATCGAACGGGTCGGGTCCTTCCTGGGTTCCGTCCGGCCACTTCCCGCGGTCTTCAACCGGGATCTCGTCACACACGTGAACGGTCCCAATCGCCGCTCAGATGCGACCTTTCGGGGGAGTGTCGAGGGTGTGCGAGCCGACATCATGGTGTTCATGGAGGCCCGGGGCGCTTCCCGAGCCGTCATGGTGTGGTGCGGCTCCACGGAGGCGTTGCTCCCGGACAACGAGGCATACCACGGGATGGACGCATTCGACGCGGCGCCTGATTGCTACGATCCGGCGATCTCGCCGAGCATGGTCTACGTGTACGCCGCCTTGGGACTGGGGATCCCCGACGCGGCTGTTCCTCGTTGTTGTCCCGTGGACACCCCCGCCTCTCCGAGTACGTGGTGCGTAACAACATTGCCATCGCTGGCAAGGACCTCAAGACGGGGCAGACGATGGTCAAGACCGTGCTGGCGCCGATGATCAAGGCCCGCCTCCTCGGGCTGTCAGGGTGGTACTCCACGAACATCCTCGGCAACCGCGACGGGGAAGTGCTCCAGGATCCGGAGAGTTTCCGGGCCAAGGAGCAGTCGAAGCTCGGTGTTCTCGAAGGAATCGTCCAGCCGGAGCTGTACCCGGAGCTCTACGGGAACATCGAGCACCAGGTCTCGATC
>CAVUVM010000002.1:0-82939 GCA_963744935.1 uncultured Acidimicrobiaceae bacterium | reverse complement strand
TCCCGGACGCGGACGAGCGGCGGATCGCTCCGCCGCTCGTCCTGTGTTCCCAGGGTCCCGACGACCGCTTACTGCGGCGGCCCCGAGGAGAGCTGCACTGTGGCGGTGTGGCTCTGGCCCGAGCTGTCGGTCCAGCCGATCTGCACCTTGTCGCCCGGGTGGTAGATACCCATGTCGTTGGTGAGGTCGTTGGCCGAGCTGATGGTCTTGCCGCCGATCGAGGTGATCACGTCGCCCTCGGCGAGGCCCGCCTCCTGCGCCGGGCCGTTGGTCACGACGCCGGCGACCGAAGCACCCGAGGTCGAGGCGCCGGTGGACCCGAGTCCCCGGTGTTGCCCGGTGTTGCCCGTGCCGCCGGAGTTGCCCCCGAAGCCTCCGCCGCCGAAGCCGCCGAATGGGCTGGCGGAGCCGCCGCTCGAGCCCGAGCTCGACCCGTCGGGGCTGATCTCGACGCCGAGGAAGGCCGTCTCGCCGATGTGGACCGTCGTCGACGCGTTCCCGTTCTCAATGGAGTGGGCGATGGAGAGCGCGGTGTTGATCGGGATGGCGAAGCCCTGGTTTCCCGAGGATTGCCCGTTGTACTGGAACGAGTAGCCGTCCGAGGCAGCGGTGTCGACGCCGAGGACCTGGCCCGAGGTGTTGACGAGGGCGCCGCCCGAGTCACCCGGCTGAATGTCCGCGTTGGTCTGGATCAGGCCGCTGAGTTGCTCGGAGGTGCCGTCTCCTTCGTCGCTGGCGGTGATGGACTGGTTGAGCGCCGTCACGGTCCCGCCGGCCGCGCTGGGCGTCCCGCCGGTCCCGCCGGCGTTGCCGATCCCGACGACCTGCTCGCCGACCGAGGCGTTGGACGAGTTGCCGATGGTGGCTGTCTGCAGTCCCGACGCATTGTTCAGCTGGAGCACCGCGATGTCCTTGGTGCGGTCGTAGCCGACCACACTGGCCGTGTAGGTCTTGTGGCTTCCCACGTCGGTGACCGAGATGCTCGTGGCGCCGTCGACCACGTGGTTGTTGGTCAGGACGACGCCGTTGGACGTCAGCACGATGCCGGTGCCTGCCGCTTCCTCCTGCTGGTAGCCGAGCGTCGTGTTGACGTCGACGAGCCCTGGGTCGACCTTCGAGGCGATGGCGCTGACGTCGCTCGGACCGCCCGCGCCTGAGCTCGACGAGCCGGAGCCGCCGCCGCTGTTGCCCGAGTTGCCCGAGTTGCCCGAGGAGCCGCCGCCGATGGGGGACCCGTTGCCGAAGGGCGAGCCGTTGAAGCCGTTGCCCGACGAGCCCGAGCCCGAGCCCGAGGGGACGCGGGTACCACCCGACGCGTTCTGGGCGGAGAGGTTGGAGGGGTTGTTGGAGCTCCAGGCGGCGGCGCCGATGCCGATGCCGGCGCCCAGGAGGGCCACCGCGGCCGCGCCGGCGAGGAGGCCGTTTCGGAACGTGTGGTCGCTGTGCTTGCCGCCCGCGCCTGCGCCCGAACCCTGGGGAGCCGACCACATTGGCGCGTTCGGATCGGTCGGGGGGCCGCCGAACCCGCCGTACCCGCCGGCACCGCCCGCATCGCCCGAAGCGGCGGGGCCGCTGACACGCTCACCGAGCGCGGGGTTGCCCGCCAGTGCGCCCATGGCGTAGGTGCCCTGGGGCGGGGTACTGCCGGTCGTGGCCGGCGCTTCGTCTGGCACCCCCTGCGGCGCGGTGACCGGGTCCGGCTGGTGGTCCATTGTGTGCGCCATACCCAGCGGCACGCCTTGTGGCACACCGTGCGTGGGCGTCTGCGGTTGCACGGGCAGCGTCAGAGGTTCCGCCGGCGGCGGGGGAGTTGCCGCCGGCAGGGCAATGGCCTCGCCCGCGGTCTCGGCCATCGGTGACGCAGGTGCCTCCTGCCCCGGGCCGCCGGCGGGCTGGTTTGTCGACTGGTCGTTGTGGTCCTCGGTCATCGATCCTCCGTTTGAACGCCCCTGAGGCGGGGGTCCTTCACGGAGTCCATTTCACAGGTCAGGTCTGTACGCCAGGTCAGAGAAAGTTATGACCCCCATAAATGTTGTCTGAGACGCCTCGGCCTCATCGGCTGCGTCTCCGCAGGTCTACGCTGGAGCGAGACGATCACGCGCACCAGGAGGCTCGTGTGGAAACTGCGATCTTCGACGCCGACAGCCACCTGATGGAGACGCCCGAGTGGCTCGGGTTCTATGCCGATGACGCCGTGCGGGACCGGCTGGCACCACTCGGATTCGGTGGGGCAGGGTCCGGAGCCGCCGAGCTCATGGCCGGCCTGCCCGAGCTGTGGGAGTCCCACCGTTCCCAGGAGATCGGGCCCGAGGTGCTGAAAGGCCCCAAGGGCTGGATGGCACCGGGGGCCCTCGACACCGACGTGCGCGCACGGGTGCTCGATGCGCTCCACATCGAGGCCCAGCTCGTGTTCCCGACCTTCGCCCTCGCCCACTTCTCGCTGAGCAAGGACCCCGACGTGCTCTACGGGGGGACCGAGGCCCTGAACAGGGCGATGGCGGACTTCTGCGCGCCCGAGCCGCGGCTCAAGGCCGTCGGCTACCTGCCGCTGAACGACCCGGTCCGGGCGGCGGTGGTGGTCGAGCATGCCCTCCAATTGGGTATCGCCGCCCTGTGGGTGCCATCCGATGCTCCCGGCGGATTCTCACCCACCCACCTGGACCTTGAACCCCTCTGGGCTCGGCTGGCCGAGGCCGGGGTCCCCTTCGTCCTCCACGTCGGCGGCGGGAAGCTCCTGCCCAAGGCCTTCCACAACAACGGCCGGCCCCGGCCCAAGGACTGGCTGGGCGGCGGGGAGAACCTGCGGTCCAAGGACTTCCCCGTGCTGCACCACTCCCCGGAGCGCTTCTTGGCCTGCATGGTTCTCGACGGGGTCTTCGAACGGCACCCCGCACTGAACGGCGCGGCCATCGAACTCGGTGCGAGTTGGGTGCCGGGGCTCTTGCGCAATGTCGACCACGCGCTGCGCTCGTTCTCGAAGTTCGAGCCGGCGCTCCAAGAACTGACGCTCCAGCCCTCTGAGTACCTGCGCCGCCAGGTGCGCTTCACCCCGTTCCCCTTCGAGGACACCGCGTGGCTGCTCGAGCAGTGTGGGCCCGAGCTGTTCATGTTCTCGACCGACTACCCCCATCCCGAGGGTGGCCGGCGGCCGTTCGAGGCCTTCGGCGACGCGGTGGCCGGCTTCGACGAGCCAACCCGCGAACGCTTCTTCTGGCGCAACGGCGCCGAGCTCCTCCACCTCGTGTGAGCGGGTCCCGACGCTGACGCGGGGTGCCGATCTCAAGGTCGAGCCGGTCGCGGGCGCGCTCGGCGCCACGGTCACCGGCATCGACCTCACCGCGGTCTCCGACGCGGCGCAGCTCGACGGCGTGCGCCAGGCGCTGGCCGATCACCTCGTGGTGTTCCTGCCCGGGCAGGACCTTTCCCTCGACGACCTCGAGCGCGTCACCGACCTCCTCGGTGGGCGCGACGTCACGCCCTTCGTGGACCCCCTCGAGGACCGGCCCTACGTGATCCGTGTCATCAAGGAGCCGACCGACGTCTTGAACTTCGCCAACGCCTGGCACAGCGACCTCAGCTACCTGCCGGCTCCGCCCGCCTACACGCTGCTGCACGCCTGGGAGGTGCCCGATCACGGGGGCGACACGGTGTGGTCGAACCAGTACCTGGCCTACGAGACGCTGTCGGGTGGGCTCAAGGCCACCCTCGACGGTCTCCGCGCGGTGCATTCCGCCGGGTTGGCCTACGGCACCGGCGGGCTGCTCGACCAGGTGAAGGACCTCACCTCCATGGCGATCGCACCGTCGCTCGACGCCTACGCCGAGCACGTCCATCCGGTGGTGACGCTCCACCCCGTCACGAAGAAGCGCGTCCTCTTCGTGAACCCGATCTACACGACCCGCTTCGAGGGGTGGACGAAGGAGGAGTCACAGACCCTGCTGGCGCACCTTTACCGCCACAGCGTCAACGAGAACTTCACCTGCCGCCTGCGCTGGTCGGTCCACACGCTCGCCATCTGGGACAACCGCTGCACCATGCACAACGCGCTGAACGACTATTCGGGCGTGCGCCGCGAGATGTTCCGCACCAGCGTGAAGGGCTCCGCGCCCGTCGGCGTCGACTGAGCGACGTCCGCCTTCGAGCGACTCAGGTACCGGCGCCGCCGACCACCGGCTTGACCAGGTGCAAGGACCCCGCCGATCCGAAGAACTGCGAACCGGTCGTGGGCTTGGTCGAGTAGTTGAAGACGCCACCGTCAGAAGCAAAGGTCCAGTACCCCGCGTTGTCCGGGGCGGCGGCGATGCCGACCACCGGCGCATTCAGGTGCAGGCCCCCGGCCGAGCCGAAGAAGCCGGCGGAGCCGAAGTTGAAGACGCCGCCGTCGGAGGCCACCTCGTAGTAGCCGGCGCCGTCGACTGCGGCGGCGATGCCGACGATCGGCTTGTTCAGCGGCTTGCCACCCATCGAGCCGTAGAAGCCGGCGTCACCGAAGGTGAAGATCCCCCCGTCGGAGGCGACCTCCCAGTACCCCCGTCCGTCGGGCGTCACGGCGATGCCGACGATCGGCGCGTTGAGGCGCTGGCCACCCATGGAGCCGTAGAAGCCGGCGTCACCGAAGGTGAACACGCCGCCGTCGGAGGCCACCTCGATGTAGCCGAGGCCGTCGGGCGTCGAGGCGATGCCGACCACCGGCTGGTTCAGCGGCTTGCCGCCCATCGAGCCGAAGAAGCGGGCGTCACCGAAATTGAAGATCCCCCCGTCGGAGGCGACCTCCCAGTACCCCTGGTTCCCGGGCGTGTGGGCCATGCCGACGATCGGCTTGTTCAGCGGCTTGCCGCCCATGGAGCCGAAGAAGCCGGCGTTGTAGTTGAAGACGCCGCCGTCGGAGGCCGTCATCCAGTACCCCTGCTTCGACGCGCCCTGACGGTCCGAGCTGGTGGTGAAGCCACACGACGTGTCGCCCACCACGTTGCCACCGGCGGAGCCGAGCGGGAGCCCGGCGCCGGTTCCGACGAGTGCGCAGTCCTGCTCGGCGCCGGCCGAGGTGCGGTTGAACCCGACCGTGCTGTTGGCCAGCGTGCCCCCGCCGGTCGAGCCCCCGTCGCTCTCGATGGCGAAGCCCGCTCCGCTGCCGGCCACGTTGCCGGCGACGGTCACCGCCTGGAAGTCGACACGGTTCCCTGCGCCGGCGATGCCGGGCAGGTAGATGCCGCCGCCGGCGCTGCCCGCACCCGACGCGACATTGTCCACGATGGCCGTGCTGGTGGCCTGGAAGATCCAGCCGCCGTAGACGCCCGCCCCCAGGTTCGCCGTGTTGTTCGAGATGAGCGAGCTGGAGGCGATCTGGCCGTCGTCCTCCCACAGGCCACCGCCCTGCTCGTCGGCGTGGTTGCCGCTGATGGTGACGTCCGAGAAGCTCGCCTGGTCCTCCGCGAAGACGCCACCGCCCTCACCGTCGGGGCCCGTGGACCCGGTGGCCGAGTTCCCGCTGACGGTGCTGTCCGAGAGGACGTCGCCCGAACCCTCGTCCGCGATGGCGCCGCCGTCGCCGTTGACCGCGGTGTTGCCCTGGAACGTGCTCGTCGTAAACGTTGCCGAGCTGCCGTCGTAGTACGCACCGCCAAACCCTTGCGCGGTCGCAGGGTTGTGGGTCGAGTTGTCGAGGAACGTCGAGCCCGTCACCGTCATGATTCCCTCGTCGTTGTAGACCGCACCGCCGAAGGCGCCGTCGTTCGCAGTGGTGCTGGCGCTGTTCCCGTTGAAGACGTCGTTGGTGAGCTCTGACTGATCGGCGCTGTAGATCGCGCCGGCGAAGACGTCGCGCGGTGGTCGAGGATGCCGCGTTCGAGCTGAAGGTCGAGTTGTCGACGCTCATCGGGCCGAAGTTGGCGATGGCACCGCCCTCCACGCCGGCCGTGTCGCCGACGAACGTGTCGCCGCTCAAGCGCATCGAGCCGGCGTTGTTGTTGATCGCGCCGCCTTCCCCGGTGGCCGCGTCGTCGGAGAACACGCTGTTGGTGGCCCAGAGCTGTCCGATGCTGACGATGCCCGCGCCGTCGGTGGTCCCGGACCCGTTGGCCACCGTTGCCCCGCTCAGAATCGAGCGTCGCGTTCTGCTGTTCCACCTCGGAGCCGGTACCCCCGCTCAGGGTGAGGTTGGTGACGCCGGCGAACCCGCCGCTGTCGGTCGCCCCGGAGACCTCGAGGAGCTCGTTTGAGCCCGTGGCGGCGATGGTGGTCGTCGATGCGCCGGCACCCACCAGCTGGACACCGGCCGGGTCGGTCACATCGAGGACACCGAGGGTCAGCGTGTAGGTCCCGGCTGGGATGTTGACGGTCACGCTCTGGCCGATCGCGTTCGCCACGTCGACGGCGGCGCGGATGGAGCACTGGCCCCCGCTGTCGGCGCACACGCCGCTGGCGGGATTGGTCGCATCGGTGTCGTTCGCCGTGTTCACGGTGAACGTCGCCAGCGGCGGCGGGAAGGTGCGCGGCTGTTCGGGGAGGAACGAACGCAGTGCGCTCGTGCTCTCGACGCCGTTGGCTGACCTCGCGGCGCCCGCGGGCGCCGCGCCCAGCGCGATGGCGAGCGGCGCGGCCAACACGGAGAGGCTGAAGATGCCGCCAAGCACGGCACGAGCACGAACCGAGGAAGTCGACATCGGGGGACACCACCTCTCGCTCATCGCACCCACGTGCGATGCGAGCGACAGTAGCGACTCGGCCGCCGCGCCGCCATGATCCTCGCGAGAAATGCTGTCGTCGGAAATGCGCCTCAGGCGGGAGAAGCTCCTTCTCGCCCGGCGGCGCTGGGCGTCGGTATGGTGGCGCCGGTGACCGGTGACGACGTGCTGGTGGCGGCCGAGCTGGTCGAGCGGACCCTCGAGGCCCACCTGCGCACCGACTGGAGCGCACCGGTGCCCGGTCTCGACTTCACGGTCGCGTCGGTGGTGGCGCATGCCGCCGGTGCGATGCTCTGGTACGCCGTCGACCTCTGGAGTGGGAGAGACGACGCGGCATTCGAGATAACGCTGCACACCGACGCGCCCAATGACCGGCTCCTGACGAGCCTGACCGCCGCCGCGCGTGCGCTCGCGGCCGGGATCGATTCCGCGCCGGCCGACACGCGCGGCTTCCACCCCTTCGGCTCGCCGGATCCCGCCGGGTTCGCCGCCATGGCGTGCGACGAGCTGCTGGTTCACGGTGACGACGCCGCCCGGGGACTTGGTGTCTCCTTCAGTACCGACCGACGCCTCGCTGCGGGCGTCCTCAGTCGCGTGTTCCCATGGCACGCCCTGAGTCCCGGCGAGGACCCATGGGAGGTGCTCTTGTGGGCGAACGGCCGGCGCGATCTGCCGGGCCGTGACCATCAAGATCGGTGGCGCTGGCACACCCAGCCGCTGAGCGAATGGGATGGCGCCACTCCCTGACGCCCCCGCTCCGCGCTCCGCGTGCCGTGTGCGGTTGCTGTTGCGTTGCTTTTTGCTCCCGAGGCACCCCAGCCCTGGCCTGGGCGCGATCGCGATGCCACAATGCAACCAGGGGACGCCTTCGTGCCGGCCGCAGTCGAGCCGGGCGGGGCTGGCGTCGCATCGACGGCGAAGTGTCGGACGTGTGTTGGCGTCGAAGGCAGAGGGGGACGCATGCGCAGGGTGTCGGCATGGATCGACGCGAGAGCAGTGCCGTTGATCGTCACCATGGTGTGTGCCGTCGCCGGGGCGGCCTACTGGTTCTTCTGGCTGGCGGCGGCGCGCCACGGATGGCAGTCCTACAGCGACCTGTGGAACAGCGCCGGACTGGCGCTCGGCATCGGGCACGGCCATTTCGCCTCGGTGTACTCGCCGTCCTCGTACCTCGACTCGCCGCCCGGCTTCGAATTCCTCCTGGCGCCCATGATGGTCATCCTTCACGCCACTGGGCTCGGGACGACGGCCGCCCAGAACAGCACCAAGGTATCTGGGCTCCTGCTCGCCGCCGTGGCCACGGCCCTCGCATGCACGGTGCTCTTCGCCCTCGATGCGGTGGCGCGGCAGTGGGAGTACTCCGACGCGCGGCGCTTCGCGCTCGCCGTCCTGGCCGGGTTGTGCGTCGTCAGCGCGGCCGCTGTTCTGGGGGCATCCCGAGGACTGCATCGCCCTCGCTTTCGTCCTATGGGCGGCTCTCGCCGTCGAGCAAAAGGGGGCCGCTGGGCTTCGCCGGGCCGGCTGGCTGCTTGGCATCGCGGTGGCGTGCCAGCCGCTGGCGCTCCTCGCCGTGGCGCCGATCGTGGCGCGCGCTCGGTGGCGCGACGCCTGGTCAGTCGCCTGGCGGCTCGTCGTGCCCAGCGCGCTCGTCTTGCTCCCCGAGCTCGCGGCGGCGCCGGCTCGCGCCCTCCACGCCGTCATCGATCAGCCGTTCACTCCGTCGAAGGAGTCAGCCACGCCGTTCAGCCACCTGGCGCGCTACCTCGGTCAGGGGATGTACAGCGGCGGGACCCTGCGGCTGGTGGTCACCGTGGTCGCCATCGTGGTGGGCTGGGTGGCCTGTCGGCGCCGCCACGACCTCCCCTTCGTGCTCTACGTGATGGCGATCGCCTTCACGCTCCGGGTCGTCTTCGAGAGCGAACTGCTTGGGTTCTACTTCTTCCCAGTGGTGGCCCTGTGCCTCCTGCTCTCCCTGCGCAGTGGCTGGGCGCGTTTCGACGTGTGCGCGGCCGTCTCATTGCTGAACCTCGCGCTCGGGAACCGGCGCGAGCACGACATCGCGTTGTGGTGGCCCGCCATGATGGCGACGGTCCTGGTCTTGCTCGTGCTCGCCTACGCCGGCCTCCCGGCCGGCAACGCCAGCGCCGACATGCGCCGGCTCGCCCGCCGCCGCCGCCGCCAGAGCAACTGGGTGACGATCTCGCACGTGCGCCTGCTCGACACGCAGGCGCCTCGGCCGGTCGTCTCCTAGTTGTCGGCCTGCGAGTCGGCCTGCGAGTCAGCCCGAGTCCGACGCCGCCTCTGCGGGGTGCCGCAACGTCACCGTGACATGGCGCACGCTCGGCGCCAGCGTCACCGTGCCGGTGGCCTCGTCGATCGAGCCGGCCGATGTCGACGCGACGTCGTCCAAGAACGCGGGCAGCTGGAAGAGGACCTGTCCCGAGGGGCGGGCGCCGTTGAGGGTGAGGGTCACCTGCGTGCCGCTCGACGCAGTGATCGTGATGCCGGCACGCTGTCCCTTCGTGGTGGGGAAGTTGGCCACCGTGATCGGCGAGGCGCCGGCGTGCAGCCAGCCCGAGGGCACGCCGCGCCCGACCACGAGCGCGCCGCTGGTCCGTTGCGCCACGAGCGAGTCGAGCAGGACCTTGTTGGCGCCGGCCATGCCCCACGCATGAGGGGACGACCCCTGCCCCGCGCCGGGGTGCCGGCCGACCCACGGCGAGCTGGGATCGGGCGCCGTCGAGCTCTCCCACCACGACAGCGGCCCACTCTGCCCGTTGGCCAGCATGAATTCGTAGTCGATGATCCCCTGGTCTCGGTGGGTGGAGCCCGCCAGCCCGGCCGAGCCCGTTTCCGCGTCGTAGGCGCTCGAGTAGTAGTCGTCGGGGAAGCCTCCTGTCGTGCCGGCTGGGAGCAGGCCCCGAAGGCGGCCGAACCCGTAGTCGTAGGTGGCGTCGATGAGCGTCGAGCCCGGCCCAGAGACCGTGGCTCCGAGCAGTGAGCCCTCCCACGCCCAGGCGCCGAAGCCGAAGGGCGACGTCCAGTTGGCGTCGCGCGGGTTGTCGCAACGGTTGGCCGTGTTGGGCTGAATGAGCGAGCACGGGAGGTAGTCCAGCTTGTTCTGACTGATCGTCTGGCCGAGGACGGCATTGGTGGCGGCGAGCAGGCTGTCGTACTGCGAGGCCGCCCAGCTGGCTTCGGTGTCGTTGCCGATCGTCGCCGCCACGTAGCGGTAGGCCGCGAGGCCGAGCAGCGCCTCGTAGTCGTCCACCGTCCAGTACCCCTGGGTGTCGATGTCGTCGGTTGCCTCCATGGTTCCCTGCGGGCCGGTCCGGTCGGCCGCGACGGCGTGGGCCGCGTCCTCAATGCTCGGCTGCTGCGCCGCGCCGGCCGGCCCGGCGGTGGCAAAGTTCTGCGCCGCGAAGGACGTGTCGCCCGTCTTCATCAGGTACATGGCCCAGGGCACCGCGTACGTCCAGAGACCGTCGACGTACTGGCCCTGGGCGCCGACCACGTTGCGGGCCTCGGTCAAGAGCGCGTGGGCGTCGGTGAAGTACCCCTGGCTGAACAGGTTGGTCAGGATGCCGATGACGTCGTGGCTGAACTCGCTCTCGTAGCCGTTGACGCCTGTGTCCAGGTCGTTGCCGCTCCGCGCGATCTGGGTCGTGATGAACCCGCTTTTGTACGCGTCCACCAGGGCGGGGTCGGGCAGGCTGATCCGTGCGATGGCGTCGAGCTGCGCGTTCCAGAACGAGCTCATGTGGTCGAAGTGCGCGTCGAAGCCGCCCGCAGCCGCCAACGCCTGGTCGCTCGGCCACGGGACGTCGGCGCCAAAGCGGTCCGAGAGCACGACGTAGTCGTGGTTCACGCTGCCGTGGGCGGCCACGGTGTCCGAGGCGGTGTCGAGGGGGACCAGGCTGGGCGATGCCTCGGGGTTCACGTCCACCGCGTCGCCGGTGGGGTTGGTGACCCGCACCCGGCTGTAGACGGCGACGAAGGGGTTCCCGCCGAGCGTGACTTTGTCCGCGAACTCCGTGATGGCAACTGTGGTCCCCTTGTCGTCGAACGTCGTGACCTGCGCGGGGAGGTAGCCGTCGGCGTCGGCCCAGGTCGTCCGCTGGCCGTCGTAGACCCCGAAGCCGTCGTTTTGGAAAAGCGCGCCCGGGCCGTCCTGGACGACGAAGGTGCCGCCCAGGCAGGTGACCACGCTGTTGTAGTCGCCGAGCCAGCCGATGGCGGACGCCGTGCCGTCAGCCCCGGTGAAGGCGTCAGTGTTCACGTTGAAGGTGCAGCGATACGCGTTCTGGGGTCCACCGCCCGACGTGGGTGCGCCGGACGAGGTCGCCGGCGTGCCCGTAGTGGGAGCAGCACCGGCCGGACAGGCGGCCGGCAGGAGGACACCCAGCGCCACCGCCAACGGCGCGAACAGGCCTCGCGATCGGCCGGCCCTTCGCAACACGCCGCAACTTCTATCAGGTGCGACGCCTCGCCGCGCGGCCGGACGCCCCGGTGCCTAGGGCCGGAAGACCACCTTGATGGCATGGGACGAGTGACGGTCGATGGCCGCCTCGACAGCCTCGCGGTACCCGTCGAGGGGGAACTCGTGGGTGACCACCACCGAGTCGGGGAGGAAGCCGGCGGCGAGGACGTCGATGGCGCGGTCCACCGAGTGGCGGTCAGGGCCGCCGGCGAGGCCCGGCGCGGACGCGCCGTCGACGGTGTGGTCGATCGAGCCGACGAGCGCCGCCTCCTTGTACCAGATGGGCGTCAGGTCCACCTCGCTGATGCCGGCAGCGCCCAGCAGCAGCACGGTGCCCCGGTGCGCCACGGCGCGCAGCGCCTCGGTCACCGACTGCGGCGCGCCCACCGCCTCGATCACGTAGGGAAAGCCGCCCATCAGCATCTGGTGCTGCTTGCGCCCGACCACGCGGGCACCCGACAGCGACGCCAGCTCCTCCCAGTGCCGGTTCTCGGGATCGCTGTACACGACGTTGTGCGCGCCGCAGGCCGCCGCAGCCGCGCCCTGATGCGGGTGTCGGGCCAGCACGGTGATGGAGCAGTTCGGGAAGAGGCCGCGGAGTGCGGCGACCGCGGCGAGGCCGATGATGCCGGCACCCACCACGAGGACGGGGTCGCCGTCGGCGGGCATCGCCCGCATCAGGCCGTGGCACGCGATGGAGACGGGCTCGTAGAGGCTGCCCGCCCGGTCGGGCACGGAGTCAGGGAGCGGATGGAGCATGGACTCGTGCGCCAGCACCGTCTCGGCCCAGCCGCCGCCGAGGTCTTGGGTGAAGCCGAGGGAGCGTCCCGAGCTGACGATCCGGCTGTCGAGGTTCAAGCACGACGACGTCCAGCCGCGGGCGCAGTTGACACACGGCGGCTCGATGCCCCTGGGCAGGCACGGGATGCAGGGGTCGATCACCACCCGGGTCCCGGGGGCGATCGTGCACCCCGACCCGGTCTCGACGACGCGCCCGGCGGTCTCGTGGCCGAGGACGAAGGGGAAGGTGCCGACGGAGGCCAGGGTCGGGGAGGGGCCCGTGTTGTGCGCGAAGAGATGGAGGTCGCTTCCACAGATGCCACCGGTCGTCACCTCGATCCGCGCCCACGACGGACCGGGAAGCTCAGGTTCGGGCAGGTCGGCCAGCGAAGCGGGGAATGCAGGGTCAGCGAAGTCGAACACGACGGCGCGCATGAGGGACGAGCGTAGGCGCGGCGGACCGAGGGCCGCGGCTGGCCACGGGCTCACGGGGCGCGCCGTGCGCGTAAGGTGCCGAACGATGCGGGTCCCCGATGACGTCCTCGACGAGGTGCGCGGGCGCGGGTTCGCGCTCATGGAGGGCTTCCTCGGCCCCGACGAGTTGTCGGCCGCACAGGAGTCGCTGTGGCGGCACTTCCCGCGCCCCGACGAGTACTTCGCCGACCCGGCGGCGTACCCGCACTACGCCTCGAGCCAGTTCGCCGGCGTCGAGGAGTTCCCCTACCGCTCTTGGGACCTGAACCGCCTCGCCGTCCACCCCGACCTGATCGACGCGGCCGAGCGCTACCTCGAGACGACCGAGCTCCACCTCTACAAGGTCGAGCTGTGGGCCAAGTACTCCGGTGCCGTCAACTACGACCAGCCGCTGCACCGCGACTACGGCAGCCACAGCCTCGTCGTGCCCCGACCCGAGGCGCGCTACCAGCAGCTCACCACGTTCATCTACCTCTCGGACGTCACCGACGAGGACGGGCCGACGTGCATCGTGCCCTATGACGACGCCAAGTTCGTCCCCTACACGCCGCTGTATCTCCCCTTTGGGACGCTCGCCGCCTCCGAGGTGCCGTGCACCGGCCCGGCGGGCTCACTTCTGCTCTACCGGACCGACATCTTGCACCGAGGCTCGGACATGACCGGCGTGAGGCGCTCGCGCTTCTCGATCCTGGCCGACTACCAGGTCCGCGGGACCACTTGGGGCGGCAAGATGGCCTGGCCCAAGCAGCACCCCGAGCGCTGGGCGAAGTTCATCCCGCAGTGCACGGAGCGTCAGCGCGACCTCTTTGGCTTCCCGCGACCAGGCGACCCCTATTGGAGCGAGGAGACGCTGAGTGGCGTGGCGGCGCGCTATCCGGGCCTCGACCTCGCGCCCTATCGCGCCGGCCTGTCCACATAACCGACGCGGGCGCGCCGCCCTGAGACTGGGGCTGCGCCGCCCGGGCGACATCCGGCTGTGCGGGGCGTAGTGTGCCCGGAGTTCCCCCGAGCGAAGGAGCGCCCGTGCCCGCACAATTAATTCTTGAATTCGAAGGTGTGACGACCAAGGAGTACGAGGCCGTCAACGTGGCGCTGGGCATCGACATGGAAAGCGGCACGGGCGACTGGCCCGACGGCCTCCAGGTTCACGCGGCGGGACTCGACGAAGACGGGCTCTTCGTCGTCACCGAGGTGTGGGACACACCTGAGCACCAGGCTCGCTTCATGGAGGAGCGGCTGGGCGAAGCGCTGGCCAAGGGTGGGATCACGAGCCCGCCTTCGAGCGTCACCTGGATCGAGCTGGTCGCCCACCACACACCTGGGCTCTAGCGCTCCTCAGAGGAGCGCGGTGTAGCAGGCGTCGCTCGAAGCGTCCCGCAGCGGGTTGTACGCGGCGTCGTAGTGGCCCGGCGGGTTCACCCAGATGTCGCCCGCCGCGTCGTACTCAATGACGTAGTGCGTCGTCAACGGTGCCGCCGGCAACAACGCGCCACCGTGACTCGCCGCCGTGAGCGGCTGGTAGTTGCTCGCGTACGTGGCGGCGCTCCACGGGGACGGTGGTGTGGGGTAGCTCCCCGTTTCTGCGTCGAAAGCCTGGAGGGCCGTCTCGAGGGTGGTCCAGTCGCTCTGGCAGGCGGCGATGACCGCGGCCTCGCCCTGACCACCAAAGGTGTCGCCACTGGTCGTCGACGTGGTCGATGAACTCGAGGAGCCGGTGCTGGCCGGCCGAGCTGCGGTCGTCGGCGTCGCCGAGGGCGTCTGGCTGCTCGAACACGCGGCCAGCGCCAGCGCAGCAACGGCAACCAGGCCGAAGAGGAATCCCGGGCGCCACCCGATGGCTGTCAGCGAATGGTGCCCACACCGGGAATCAGGGGCAGGTCGAGCGCAGTGACCCAGCCGGGTGGGAGCTCGTTGACTGCGGGCACGGCGTTGAGCGCACGCAGTCCCGTCGCCAGGCACCCGGCGGCGGCGGCGTCGCGCCCGGAGCCGTCGGTGAATCGGAACGCCGTCTCCTGGCGGATGGATGGCGAGCCGTCGATCTCGACGCGGTAGACGTCGTCTTCGGTGCCGCGCGGCCAGTCAGGCGCCGCATCGGTGCCGACTCGGTTGATGTGCTCGAGGGCGATGCGGGTCTCCCCGTTGAAGATCCCGTTGATGGTGAAGTGGATGGCGGCCACCTCGCCGGGGTTGATGACGCCCTTGGCAGTCTTGATCGGCGTCGGCGTCGCCCACTTCTCCCAGGTGGTGGTGATGCGGTCGAGCTCGATGCCGACCGCATGGGCGATCATCGGCACGGTGGCACCCCACGACATGACCAAGATCTCCTGGTGCTCGAGGAGGGGCGTGAACTCGGGCGATCGTCCGATGCCCATTTCGTCCTCGTAATCACCCTCGTAGTTGATGTAGTCGAGGATCTCGAGGGCCCGCACGGAACGCACCTCGCTGCAGAGCCCCATCAGCGTCATGGGGAAGAGGTCGTTGGCGAAGCCGGGGTCGATGCCGGTGGTGAAGCACGACGTGCCGCCGGCGGCGCAGGCCTTGCTGATCGGCTCGATCCACGACGTCGGGTTGAGCGTCATGGCGGGCCACACCCACGGCGTCATGGCCGTCGAGCACACGTCGATGCCCGCCCGCAGGAACCGGCCGATGAGGTCGATGTTGTCCTGCGCGTGGGCGGCGGTCGGCCCGTAGTGGACAAGTGCGTCGGGCTGGAGGCCCACGAGTTGGTCGATGTCGTCGGTCGCGGCCACGCCGATCGGCTCGATGCCGCAGATCTCGCCGGCGTCGCGACCGACCTTGTCGGGAGCGCTCACCCCCACGCCGACGAGCTCGAAGCCGGGATGCCGCACGATCTCGGGAATGACCATCTTCCCGACGAACCCCGTCCCCCAGACGACCACCCGTTTACGCGCCGCCGGCGCGTTCTCTGCGACCATGACCGAGACGCTAACGCCTGGGCCCGCGGCGTCGCGTGGGTATCGGGCTCACGCGGTGCCCGCCGGGAGCATCCGGTAGATGGCGACCGGGTCATCGGTCGCTTCGGAAGGGAGCGCGGCGACCCTCACCAGCTCGAAGCCGTTTTTCTCGAGGACGCGGCGCGACGCCACGTTTCGCTCGTCAGGGTCGGCAATGACGCCGCAGCCAGGATGAACCGTCTGCACCAGCTCGACCAGGCGCGCGACCAGCTCGGTCCCCACGCCTCGGCCGACCTGCGTCGCCTCACCGATGGCGTAGTCGATCCCGACGTCTCCGGGTGCTGCGCCGACGTCGGCGGCCCAGGCGGGCTCGTGCCAGCACAGATACCACTGGCACCAGCCGACGGTCTCGTCGTCGCTGACCACGAGGAGCTCGTGTACCGGCTGCATGCCGGTCACGCTCTGGCGGAGGTCGTCGAGCTCGCGCTCGACCGAGGAGCCGGCCAGCCACCAGCGGGCCACGTGCGCTGCGGTGAGCCAGCGACTGACGAGAGGCAGGTCGCCTATCTCCATCGGCCTCAGGACCAGGCCCACTGCAGCCCTAGCCCCCCTGAGGATCCGGCTGGAACAAGAACGCCATGGCGTCGCGCATGGACGTGTCGACGACTTCGACTCGCACACCGAGGACGTCGTCGCGGTGATAGGCGAAGGACACCGGCGCCTCCTGGCCGGCCCGGCCGCAGAGTTGCATGGGGCAACCGCCACCGGTCAGCCCCGCGCTCGACGTCGACGAGGGCTTCGCTCCAGAAGCCGATGTGATGCAGGTTGCTGTGCTCGTTGTGCACCCACACCGAACCGGGGACCTCCTCGATGAGCTCGAGGCACGGATCGCCGACCGAGTAGCACATCGTCGTGGGGAGCACGAGGTCGTTGCCGGCACCGTCGCGGTAGGCGACCGCGTCGAGGTGCATCACCGGTCCCCAGGTGACCCCGAGCATGGCCGCCAACCGCGTTCTGGCGGCAGCGACATCGGTCACGACGATCCCGACGTGATAGTGGTTGGCGAGCGTGGCCATGGCGGTCCTCTCTTGTTGCTCTCTGTCTTCCTGCGTCTTTTCCGGCGTCTCTTCCGGCGTCTCTTCCGGCGTCATGGATTCCCGGTTGTGCCCGAACGAGTCAGTCGTCGGCCCACCGGGCGAGCTGATCGCGCAGCCAGCCGTTCTCCCAGAAGCTCACGTCACCGCCTGAGTCGAGCAGATGGCGGTGGGCGCCGGCCATGAGCGCTCCGAGACGCGGCTCATCCGGGGACGCCGTGGCGACGATCTCGCCGAGCCGTATGGCCACGACGGCATCGCCTCGGGCCAGTGCGGCCTCGGCCCGTTCGAGCACTGTCTCGATTCCGGCGGCATCGAGCAACTCCATCATGGCCGCAGTCGAGCAATCGGGATAGAGCTCGGTCGTCGACGCCAATTTGAACCATCCGAGGTAGCTCTCCCACAGCGTGCGCACCGCCCACGAGACCTTGCCGTATCCCTCACCGACACGCAGCTCGGCAGGCAGGCGGATCTGCTCCATGAGCGTCCACATATCGGTGCCGGCGTTGAAGCCCTCGAGTGCCCGCTGGTGGACGTACTCGACGGCGCCGTGCAGACGCGCCAGGGAGGCGTCGATCAACTCCGCTCCGACGATGGGCTCGTGGCGTCCGGTGATGAGCACCTCGGGCCGCAGCGTGCGCACGGTGCGCACGCTCTCGAGATAGGGCTCGACGAAACGGTAGCGATCACCCCGGAGCGTGTTGAGGTTGGGAAAGTGCGGGAAGAGGGGACCGAAGAGGTTGCTGATCAGCGCCGTGCGCCGCTCGGGGAGCCAGACGACCGCGCTGTCGATCGTCTCTCCGACTGCCGCGATCAGCTCGAGGTGCAGGCCGTCCGCGTCGAGTTCGAGTCGCTCGTCGAAGGTCACATCTGGCACCGGCTCTGCCTGGCGCATCGGCACGCCGGGATTCTCCGACGCGATGCGGCGGGCGTCGGTGCCCAGCATGTCGAACCAGATGCCGGCTGTCCGCATGCGCAGGTCGCGGATACGCGCGTCGTCGGCCTGGCACGCCCGGTTGTTGGCCTGGGCGACGTAGACGGTGTCGGGCTCCTTGAACAGGTCGACACCGCCGACGTGGTCGACATGGGCCTGCGTGGTCACGACGAAGTGGGTCGGTCCGGGCCGGACCGCGTCGAAGACCCGCTTGTGGTGCGGCGCCTCGAACCCGAGGCCCGTGTTGACGATCACCCGGCCGGCGTCGGTGAGGAGCATGTAGGCGGCGGTGGTCCCCCCCGAGCGGAAGATGGCGTCGCCGACGGGGTAGGCCTGATCGTCATAGGCCGGACGGAGGAGCTCCTTGCCGCCCCGTGTGTCGATGAGGTCATCGACCTGCTCATCAATGCTCACCGCACCTCGATTCGGACGTCGAAACGGTCGTGATAGGCACCGAAGCGGGATCGGAGTTCGCCGGGCGTGGTGGAGAAGTCACGTCGCAGGTCATAGACGACCGTGCCCTCCTTCCCTCGGGGGTGGGCGCGCTGGTAGGCCGCGACCTCAGTGCGTGCCCGCTCCGTGAACTCCATCCCGGCGCACTCGTAGACGCGTTCGAGTGTCCCGATCTCGTCGGCCATGTACTCGTGGAAGAGCACGTCCACGGTGCGAGGGGGAGGGAGGACCTCGCGGTCGCGGAGGGATGCGTCGAGGAGGCGACCGATGCGGTCGGTCCAGTAGTCCCGGTACCACTCTGGACGGGTCGAGCGGTAGGCGGTGCGGGCGCCGTAACACGTCATGGTCATGGCCGACTGGGCGACGGCGACAGGGTCGCGGTGAGTGACGACGATGGTCGCGTCGGGGAAGGTGGCGAGCAGCGGTGCCAGCTGTTCGAGATGTTGCGGTGACTTGAGCACCCAGCGCTCCCGCGGGCGGTACCACTGCATGATCTGCAGCACCGTCTTCATGTAGGTGTAGTGCGGCGTCTGGTCGTGGCTCAAGTAGTAGTCGCGCCACTGCGGTGCCCGCGCCACCCACTCGTGGGTGTAGCTCGAGAAGTCGGGCAGCTGGAGCTCGATCTCCTCGTGCACGTGGTCGGGCTCCATCGGATGCATGGCCGCGACCAATGGCGCCGCCGCCTGCATCGCCTGCCACGTGCCCTCACAGCGGTTCCAGCGCGGGTCCACGCCGTCGACCTCGGAGGGTTCCCTCGGGTTCGGTACGGGCTCGTATGACTCCCACAGTGGCATCGACCGGAATCTGGTGTCAGCGGCCAGGAGGTTCACCAGGTGCGTCGTCCCGGAACGGGGGAGTCCGACCACGATCACCGGCTGCGTGATCGGGATCTCGAGGATCTCGGGGTGCCGGCTCAGCAGGTCGTCAATGAGCAAACGGTTCGAGGCGTAGCGCGTGCAGTCGCTGAACATGAGCATCCGGCCCAGGCCTGTCCGCTCCTCGTCCGCGTCCATCTCGGCCAGCTGGACCCCGAGACGCTGCCGGAAGTCGCCGGGGCCGAATTCCTCGAGCCCGGTACGCGCCGTGGCCGCGGCACAGACGGCGTCCACGCTCAGCTCCGTGTGCGTGGACTCGCCGTACTCGATCCCCATCCGCTGCATCTCGTTGAGCACCGGGGCGCCCAGGTCGTCGATGCGAATCACCTCGGCCATCGTCACGCCCGGAGAGCTGCGCCGCCGCTCAGCGGGCGAGGTAGCCGCCGTCGACGGCGAGGACGGATCCGGTGGTGAAGGCCGACGCGTCACAGGAGAGGAAGAGGACGGCCGCCGCTACCTCCTCTGGCGTCCCCATGCGGGGCAAGACGCCTTTGCCGATCTCTGCGTCGAGCAATTCGGGGAGCGCCTTCATCGGGGCCGTCATGGGCGTGTCGATCAGGCCGGGCGCCACCGCGTTCACCCTGATCCCGTCGCCGGCCCAGTGCACGGCGAGGTTGCGCGTGAGGGCGAGGAGGGCGGCCTTGGCGGCCGAGTACCCCGGCACGATGGTGGTCGAACGGAAGGCTGTCATCGAGACCAGGTTCACCACGCTGGCGCCCCCTGTCATCGAGCTGGCGGCCAGAGCCGGGCGGAGCCGGGTGGTCAGCCGCATGGCACCTTCGACGTTGAGGTCCAGCGCGGCGGCAAAGCCGTCCGGGTCCCACTCGTCGCGCCCATCGGGAAAGTTCGCGCCCGCGTTGTTGACGAGCACGTCAAGACGATCGAGGCCCTCCGCAACGGCGTCGACCCCTTCGTGATCGCGCACCTCGAGCGAGCGGAACGTGAAGGCAGACAAGTCGCGGTCGTACTGGGTCGCCGATTCCCGCGTGCCGGTGACGGTGACGGCGGCGCCCGCGTTGACGAACGCGGTGGCGATGGCGTGGCCGATGCCACTCGTGCCCCCGGTGACGAGCACCGAGGTCCCGCCGAAATCGAAGTGCAACCCGTTGCTCACCGGTCATCGCCCATCGTGATCATGACCTTCCCGCAATCCTTGGAGCCTTCGAGCATGGCAAGGCCGCGTCCGAACTCCTCGAGCGGCAGGGTGTGCGTGATAAGGCGCGAAAGATCGCGCTTGGCGAGCAGGTCGATCGCGTCCTCGAATCGGGGCGGATACTCGAAGGAGCCGCGGATGGTGAACTGCTTCATGAGCACGATGGCGTAGTTGGTCGGCACCGGCTGATAGTGCAGGGCCACCACTGACATACGACCGCCGTCGCGCCCGTGCTCGAGAATCTCGGAGAGCACGCGGTCCGACCCCGATGCCTCAATGAAGGCGTCGGTGGCCGGCGTCGGGCCGAGCATGAACGGCGCCGTGCCATGCAGGCGGGCCAACTCAGCCCACACGTCGACCGCGGTCGGATCGAGGACGTGGACCGCGCCGAACTCCTTTGCGAGCGCGCGCCGTGCCGCGCTCAGGTCGACGGCCACGACGTCATCGATGCCCAGGTCCGCCAGAGTGACGAGAGACAACAGCCCGATCGGGCCACAGCCGAACACTGCAACCTTGTCGCCGCGATTCACCTCGGCCTGGCGCACGGCCTGTATCCCAACCGCCAATGGCTCGGTCAAGGCGGCCACGCGGAGCGACATCGCGTCGGGGACCCCGAACAGCCGCCGCCCGCTCGCTGCCTCCCGGACCAGGAGCATCGGGGTCAGGCCGCCTTCAGGCGCCCCGCTGCCCAGCCGTCCGAGCTCGTCGTCGCCGGGGTGGACGACAACGCGGTCGCCGGCGGCGACGTCGTTGACCTCCTCGCCCGCCCACTCCACGACGCCTGCCATCTCATGGCCGAGCGCCATCGGCCTCCCGGTGATGCCACCCATATGGGCGAATGAGATATCGGTGCCGCAGATCCCACAGGCGGCGATCCGCACCAGCGCGTCACGCGGCCCTGGGACCTCCGATGGGAGGTCGTCGAGACGCACGTCGTTGGGACCGTGGACGCGGATCTGCTTCATGGACGGGTACCCCGGACTCCCTACGACGACATGCCCCGGAGCCCGCCGATCCCCAGCGACTCGTCGGTGCGAGCGCCAGAGTCGGTCGGGACTGCTTCTCCGGCGACAGCAGTCTGTCCGGTCGCGACGGAGGAGGCGTCGTCGGCCTTGCCCGGCGAGGGCGGCGGGTCGTCCAGGAAGTCAGCGGTGGGCACGAAGAACAAATTGCCGGTCACCGCGGTGGAGAAATCGAGAATCCGGTCGTAATTGCCGGGCGGATCCCCGAGGAACATGCGCTCGAGCATGAGTTCGGTCACCGAGGGAGTTGCCGAGTACCCGATGAAGTAGGTGCCGAACTCCCCCCGCCCAACTGCGCCAAACGGCATGTTCTCCCGCAGGATCTGTCGCTGCGTCCCGTCGGGTTCGATGATGGTGTTGAGCGCAACGTGAGAGTTGGACGGCTTGACGTCGTCGGCCATCTCGACGTTGGAGAGCTTCGCTCGCCCGATCGCCCTCTCCTGCTCCTCGACGCTCAACGCGTTCCAGGACTCCATGTCGTGTCGATACTTCTGGACGATGACGTAGCTGCCCCCGGCGAACGCGGGATCTTCGGCCCCAATGGTCACCGCCGCTTCGGCTGCGGATCCGGTCGGGTTCTCGGTCCCGTCCACGAAGCCCAGCAGGTCGCGCTCGTCGAAATAGCGGAACCCGTGAACCTCGTCGACCACGCTGGCGGCACCGTCGAGCCGCCCGACCACCAGGGAAGCGACCTCCCAGCACACGTCCATGGTCGCGGCCCGGATGTGGAACAACAGGTCCCCCGGGGTCGCCACGGCCCGGTGCCGGCCACCGTCGAGGGCACGGAACGGGTGGAGCTCTGCGGGCCGTGCACCGGCGAAGAGGCGACCCCACGCGGCAGATCCGATGCCCGCCACCACGGCCAGCCCCCCTTGCGGCGCGCGGAACCCGACGGTGCGGCTCAGGCCCGACAGGTCCGACAGCAGATCCCGGACCGCGGGTTCGCCGCCGCCGTCGATCGTGAGGACGAGGAAGACGGCGCTGGCCGTCAGTGGGGTGAGGACGGGCTGTCCCACCGGATTCCCGGCGACGCCCGTCGGGTTCTGCGGTGCAGTCATGATTCGATGCTCTCCCGGTTCGACTCGTTGCTCCGCGAGCGTTCGGCCCGCCCCTCGTCTTCGATCAGGATGTCGTCCCCCTGAAGGTGGGAGAGGATGCCCCCGGGCTCCGTGTCGACGGCCATGGTTGCCAGCGTAAACCGGTCGATCCCGACTTTCGAACTCCGGCAGTGCGGTGATCCCGGCGGGCCCATTCGCCGCCATCAACAGCTCGTCTGCGGGCGTCTCACCCGGTTGGCGGCAGGGAGCAAGTAGCCTCTGAATCAACCACAAGTGGGGCCGAGCGCCGCACCCGGGGGAAGATCGACGGCCGGGACCTTGATTTTGTGTCCTGTCGATGTCCCGACGAGAGCGAACGTCTGAAACGGTGCCGTACTGGAAGAAGGTTCCGTGAAGAAGCTGGCGAAGTTGTCGTGGAGGGCTCGGGGTCAGGGAGGTACCTGCACCGCGGAGGTCGACCTCCCGATCCGCGGCTACCGGGTCAACCCACGGAGCCGGTCCAATCCGTTCGCGGTCGCCGGACCTGAAGGGTCAGTCCCGACGGTGTCGTGGATCTCCTTCGACGGCGACACGTATTGGGTCCGTCTTTCGGCTGCCCAGGGTTGGCCGCGGACGATTCGCGTGACCCAAAGCGATGTGGATGGAGCCAGGGTCTGAAGACGCGGGACTCCGGCACTTCGAGGCCGAGAGACGCTCGAGTGTGCTGCGTTGCGTTCTGTTGGCCTCGGGCCGAAAACCGCGGCATCGTTCTCGCCGAACTGACCGCGTGGACCATGCGATGAGGTCGACATGTTCACCTTTACGTCACGCAAACGACTCTTGAGGCTGTCGGCGTTGCCGAGGAGTTAGTTGCAAGAAGGTGGCTTCTCAGGTCATGACGAGAAGTCCGCCCGTGTCGTGATATCGTGGTGGTACCGCCTCGCAGTTAGCTGGCGTGGGCCCGTTCGAGAATTGACACCCCGAGTTGGCCTTTTCTTCAACTCGAACGGAGCTATCGACATTTCGTCTTTCCTCGACCTCGGGGTTGGCGCGCCCATTTTTGAGCGCCTCGACGACCTCGGCATTACCACCCCGCTGCCGATTCAGGTGGCGACCATTCCCGACGCACTTTCCGGGCGCGACATCTGCGGGCAGGCCCCCACCGGATCGGGCAAGACGCTCGCCTTCGGCGTGCCGCTCGTGATCAAGACCACCGGCTCCAGGCCCGGGCTGCCCGAGAGCGCTCGTCCTGGTGCCGACTCGCGAGCTGGCGGAGCAGGTGCGAGAGGTACTGGCCAGCCTCATGGGCTCGCGGGCCAAGCGGGTCGTCGCCCTCTATGGAGGCATGGGCTACGAGCCTCAGCGGCGGGCGCTGCGACGTGGCGCCGATATCGTCGTGGCCTGCCCGGGGCGACTCGAGGATCTGATCGCACGACGCGACGTGAACCTGAGCGAGGTTCACACCGTCGTGCTCGACGAGGCGGATCGCATGGTGGACATGGGGTTTATCCGTCCCGTATGCCGTTTGATCGACCAGACTCAGCAAGAGCGCCAGGTCCTCTTGTTCTCCGCGACCATGGGGAAAGAGGTGGAGACGATCAGCCGCCGTTACCAGCGCGAGCCGGCGCGCTACCAGATTGATGCCGAACCATCACAAGCGGATGATGTCGCGCACCACTTCTGGCGTGTGCCGCGCGCCGATCGGGTGAAACTCACCGCCGAACTGATCGCACACCACGGGCAGGCCTTCGTGTTCTGCCGGACCAAGCGCGCTGCTGACCGAGTGGCGCGCCAGCTGGGAGCGGCCGGTGTCAGGTCGGCCCCGATTCACGGAGACCGGTCACAAGGCCAGCGAACCCGAGCACTTGCCTCCTTCGCCAGTGGGCAGACCCACGCCCTGGTGGCCACCGACGTCGTCGCACGGGGGATCCACGTCGATGACGTCCCCTGCGTCGTGCATTTCGACCCGCCGGGTGGCGCTGAGGGCTACGTGCACCGGTCGGGTCGCACCGGCCGGGCTGGGAACACGGGAACCGTCGTGTCCTTGGTGCCCGACGAGCAGCAAGCCGAGGTACGGGCGCTGCAGCGGGAGCTCGGATTCCCGACGAAGTTGACCGAGCCTTTCGGGGCGGCGGCCACGCGCAGTTCCTCGCCGATCGACGGACGCTCCGAGTGTCGATCGACCCGTCCACACGGCGAACTCCGAGCGATCGGCCCGCCTTGACAGGATCGACTCGCGGCTGAACGGGACGGTGAAGTTCTTCGACGCCAAGCGCGGCTATGGCTTTCTCGCCGCCCCTGATGGCAGCGATGTCTACGTGCATCACTCCAAGCTGCCCGGACGCGGATCCAGACGAGCCTTCCTCCGAAAGGGTGACCGGGTCGTCTTCGAGCTCGCCGCGGGTCGGCGTGGCCAAGAAGCCCGCAACGTCACGATGGCGCAAAAGGTGGCTTCGTGACAGCGGGCGGCCTCGCGGAGGCCGAACCGGAGTTCGGCGCGGAGGAGGGTTGCGAGCCCACGTCGCCGGAGCGATGGTGGAATCAGATCATCACGGTAGTGGTCGTGGTTCTCCCCCTTGCCGTCCTCGCCTTCGCCATCTGGATCTTCTGGCATCACGGAATCGGCTGGTTCGACCTCGTTCTGGGTGCCACGCTGTATGTGATCACGGGTCTGGGCATCTCGCTTGGATTCCACCGCCTCTTCACTCACCGGAGCTTCCGGGCGCGACGGCCTCTCCGAATCGCCCTCGGCGTCGCTGGTTCGTTGGCCGCAGAGGGTTCGCTGATCAGCTGGGTTTCCCATCACCGCCGTCACCACGTGTACGCCGACCAAGTGGGTGACCCCCATTCACCATGGACCGTCGACCACGGTGGCTTTCTTCGGCTTCGGGGACTCTTCCACGCTCACGTCGGATGGCTCTTCACGGCCCCGCAGTCCAACCCGAAGCGCTGGAGCCGAGATCTGCTCGGCGACCGCGACGTGGTGATGATCTCGAACCTCGCCCCCCTTTGGATGGTGCTTTCGCTTGCGCTGCCGTTTGCCATCGGTTGGGTCATCACTGGATCCATCGTCGGTGCGGCGCTCGCATTGGTTTGGGCTGGGCTCGTACGTATCGCGCTCTTGCACCACGTGACGTGGAGCGTCAACTCGTTTGGGCACATGTTCGGCAAGCACCCGTACCAGAGCGGCGACCACAGCGGGAACATCGCATGGCTGAGCGTCGTGAGTTTTGGTGAGTCCTGGCATAACTCGCACCATGCCTTCCCTGCCCTGGCGCGCCACGGCTGTGACCGTGGCCAACTCGATCCATCGGCTTCTGTCCTGCGACTGTTCGAGGGGCTGGGCTGGGCCTCGCAGGTCAAGCGGCCCACCACTGCGTTGCTGGACCGGCGTCGGTGTGTTCTGACGGGTGCCCCGAGCAGCTCGGACGAGCGAGCTGAGGTTTCGACCGACTGATTCGGCCCTGGACGAGGACGAGCCCGCATCCCGGGGGAGAGCAGGGAACAGAACATTCGCAGCCGTTCGATGAACGGCGCAACAAGAGCGCATCGGCGCAATAGAGCAAGGAAATGAAGGTAAAGAGACAGTTATGGCAACCGGAACAGTAAAATTTTTCAACGCTGACAAGGGATTTGGCTTCATCAGCCAGCCTGATGACGACAAGGACGTGTTCGTCCACTACTCGAACATCAGTGGTGACGGGTACAAGTCCCTCGAAGAAGGGCAGCAGGTCGAGTTCGACGTCGCTGAGGGGCGAAAGGGCCCCGAGGCGCAGAACGTGCGGGTCCTGTAGCCGTTCGTTGAGAAACGCGGGAGTGTTGGAAGCTCAACACTCCCGCGTTTCCACGAGCGAACATGGTTCGGTGCGAGCCGGAGTTCCCGTTCAGAAGTCGGAGCTCCCGATCAGAAGTTGAGAGCGCCGTTCACGAGTACATCCCGAATGCCGGGCTGCGTCACCCAGGCCTGCAGCGCCGCGATCTCGTTCTGGAAGATTTGCTGTCGCGCCGCGGCGGCGCCCAGGTCGCCAGCTGCTGGCCGGACCCCCGTCTCGGGCCGATCGGCTGCGGGGTCGCTGCAACGAGTGGTCGAATTTTGCGTTGTGAGCCCGCAGAACGATTCGCTCAGCGAAGTCGCCGCCTCGACCTGGCGGTCGGGCGTGCTCCGTTTCATGCGATCGCTCGGCGGCTACCCGCCCTCGGGCCCCTGACCTCCCAGCGCCAGCGGCCCGGAGAGCTCCTCGGCTATCTCTGCTTCAGTTGGGAATTCATCTCGGAGGCGATCGCCTGCGGACGGAGGGACGCCGAACGGCTTATCGGGGCTCCGCGCAGAATCCCCTGGAGATCGACCTGACGACCGGCCTGTGGCTGGAGGACCATCGGCTATCCGCCATGCTCGCGGACATGGGCCGACCTCGAAAGCCCCTCTGCGTCGAGAAGCTCGACCGAACCACGCCTGAGGGTGACGAAGCCATCCTGGGCCGCCTGGCGTAGGGCGCGGTTCGCCGTCGCTCGCGTCGTGCCGGCGAGCCCAGCGAGCTCCTGCTGGGTGATCGGCAGAGGAACTCCGTTCTCCCAGAGTGCTGCGACCGAGATGAGGCGCCGCAGCACCCGGGTCTCGGCGGGTACGAAGAGCATCTCCATGAGAAGGTCCGAGGTCCTCCGAAGTTCAGAGGCAACGGCGGCCAAGAGGACTCGGTCGACCGAAGGCTGCTCGGTTCGGAGCCGGTCGAAGTCGCTTCGTCGGACCGAGAGAGTCTCAGAGGCCTCGAGCGCCCGCACGGTAGCTGAGCGTTGCTCACCTTCTTCCAAGAGGGCCAGCTCCCCGACCACACCGCCCGGACCGATGAGGCGGAGCATGGTGGCGTCCCCGCCCTCGCTGAACGACCAGACGGCCAGCCGCCCCTTCGCCACGAGGTGGAGGGAGGCGGCCGGGTCACCAGCATGAAAGACGATGTCTCCCTTAGCGAAGCGCTCGCGGCGGCAGTTGGCCAGGAATCGACGGCGCTCGGCGTCGGGGAGCTGGGCGAGAAGTGGCCATTCCACGAAGGCATCTTTTCATCGCCCAGGCCTGGGCGTCCTCGAGATTTTGCCAAGGATCAAACTCTGGCCATGTAGGCAGGCAGTGGCACTGGGGCCCAACAGGCGGTCGCCGGCGGGCGGCAGGTTTGCCAGCTCGAATTGGTCGGGCGATGAACGAGAGCCCAGGGCACGCCGTCCAGGGCCACACGCTCCAGGGTCACACGCTCCGGCACCACTGCTGACGGAGCACTGCTCTGGGCGCTCGCGAGTGTCGGCTGGGTTACACAGCGAGCGTCGCCTCGGCGACAGACAGGCTTGATCCGGAGGCGCACGATGAACCCGAAGTCTCAATCGTTGTTGCACGGCCGTTCGAACCGGAGCGAACGTGCAGAGGAACCGCAGAGGAGGAGCAATGTTGGAGTCCGCGTATCTCTCGAAGCGCCTTGACCTTCACCCCGGCAACCTGGCGGATATCGCGGAGCGGTGGCACCGCGGACTGGAGCGCATGCCTTGGTCCTCACGGACGGTTCGTGTGAGCCCCGGCTTCTGGCTCGCGTCGGACGCTGCCGGCTCGACCCTCGCGTACGAGGTGCGTGGTGTCGTGTGGACCTCTGGTCGTCCCGTGCCCCTCATCCTCGAATTCAGCGGGTGGTCGAAGACTGAGTCCGAAGTAGGGATCTGCCCGCGCTCTCTCTTGTGGCCCGTGGGCTCCGACCGCTACATACGTCGTGTTATGGCTGAGCTCGAGAACGTGAGCCACATGTTGTACCGGTCCATGCTCCAGATCGACGCCCCACACGATCGTGCGACGGAGCCAGCAGTCCGCCCGGAAAGAGTTTGGCGATCTTTTCCGGTACCGGCCCATTCGTGATATCGGCGGCTTGGCACGAATGGTGCAATGCACCCCAACGGCGCTCACGGTTGGCGCGTGAGCGCCGTTGGAGGTGGCGGGAATCGAACTGACCCAGGCCCTGCGGAAGTAGAGGTCAGCTGCCAGTGTTTCAACGCTAACAAGGGATTTGGTGCGAGTCTTGGTGCGATCTTCCGAGAACCAGTCCAACGATCGCAAAGTCGGCCCGCTGCGGACGTGGCCCGCTGCGGGAGCCTGGTCCGAGAATGCGGCGCCGGGCTCGGGACCGATGCCAGCCGAATCCCTTCAAGCCTCCGATTCGCTCGTCACTCGGCTCGCAAGACGAGGGCGGCCGGGGTGCGGGCGGCAATGCGCGCCGGGATGACGGCGACGAGATTGGCGAGGATCAGCACGCCGGCCGCGAGCAAGAACAAAGAGGCGGGCACCGTGGGCTGGGGTACGGCGTCGATGCTCTGGGCGAAGAGGGTCCACAGTTGCCGTCCGGCAGCAATGCCGACTGGCAACCCGACTATGGCGGGGGGGTGAACACGACGTCGGTGGGGAGGCGGTCCGCATCGTCCTCGATCACTTGGTTGTTGAAGACCACGAGTCCGACCAGTTTCATGTCGATCCTGCGCAGCGGTGCCACAGCTGGCGTGCCAAAGCCCGGCTGGCCGAACTGGTTTGATGAATAGAGCCCCATGGGGATGATCTGATCCACGTGCCAGCCCATGGTGCGGGCCCCCAGGGCGGTGGTGACGAACTCGTCGGCCCGACCTGGGTCCGCCATCCGACCGACCACGGGGGTCGCACGGTCCTCGTCGAAATAGAGGCCGTCGACGCTGCCGGCCGGATTGAGAGAGGGATTCAGATTCGGCGCCCCGTCGTGCTCCAGCGGCAAGACCGCTACGCCCACCCAACTCTCGACCAGCTTGACCGCGGGAAGATGCGCGATCACCCGCGACAGCCGCGGCGAGTAGTTGTTGGCCGCCGCGTTGTTCGTGACTCCGTACGTTGACATCGTGAGTTCCGACGCATTCGTACTCTTGAGAAAGGCCGGGTACGACGACTGGGTCCGTCGGGCCGCCGCAATCGACCCCATTGCGATGCCGCCGATCAACCCGATGAGGAGGGCGATGGCCAGATAGCCACCAAGGCGTCGGCGGAAGGTGGACCGGAAGCGATACAAGGTGGCGGTCAGCACGCGCTCTCACGCCTCTCCACCGGTGCCATCACAATCAAGTGTTACGCAGTCTCCGAGATCGCCCAAGGAGGGCAGCATCCCGGTCGCCTTCATGCCAGCACCCTGATTCCAGGGCTACGAGCGGATCTGAGGAGCCATCAAGTGGCGGCAGCCGCAGCCGCAGCCGCACCCGCAGTGGGAGATGGGGATGATTCGGGCTCCGTCGCTGGTTGGGCAGGCGCGAGTCGTGCGCTTGCAACGTAGGAAACTACGACGGCAACGATCACCAGCGGCATCAATGAAACGGCGTCGGCCTCAAGGAAGAGGCTGGCGAGCAGAACCGAGGTCAGCGGCAGTCCAAGCATGGCGACAGTCATCGCCCCGATACCCATCGCCACGCCCGCAATCATCGGCAAGCCCGGGAGATGGGAAAGGGCAATACCACCGGCCGCACCGATGAACATGCCGGGGAAGGTGGGGCCTCCGCGGAAGCAGCTCAGCGAGGTGCCGTAGGCCAGTCCTTTGAAGACGACAAGGAGGAGCAGCGCTCCTACCGTCCAACCGGCGGCGTGTTGGATCAGCGACGGCAACATGTCTTGGCCCGAGAACAGCACATAGGAGGAACTTCTCCCTGATGCTTCGGCGAATGCGATGGCACACCCAGCAATGGCGAGCCCGGCGAGGGAGGTGAGCAGAACCTTGCTCTTCTCAATGGAGGGTTGGAGGAAGAGGCCCAATCGACGGATGCCCGCGCCCACGACAGCCGCCGCCAGACCGATGCCGATGGCCCATAACAACTCGGCGCCATCGGGAGTCTTGAAGGGTGGAATATTAGGGATAGCCAGGGCAAAAGTTCCGTAGCCGGTCCAGCGGTCCAGGCCGATAAAGATCAGCGATCCGATGCCCGCTGCGAGCAGGCCAGGGAGCAAAATGACGCCCAGCAACGGGCCTGCCAGCCCGGCTGCCTCCATGAGGAGAAAGGCCCCGACTATGGGCGAGCCCAAGAGGGTGGCGATGGCGGCGAAACTCCCAGCGGCCCCGATGACTGCGATGGCTGAGGCTGGTGCGTCTCGCCTGACCAGGTGTATCGCCAGGACGCCCATGCCGCTGCCGATGGCGATCAAGGGTGCCTCAGGCCCCAGAACAACCCCCAAGCTCAGTGTGACGAATGCGGCAATCACAATGCCGGGGAGGTCAATCGCAGCAACCGCGCCAGCGGCCTTGAAGCCCTCGGCAGGCTTGTGGCCCGAAGTCCCGGGCAAGTATTCGATGGAAAGACCCACCAGCAGACCACTCACCGCGAGCGGAATGACTGGCCACCAGATCGGCTCGCCATGAAACCCGAGGTCTTGAGGCAGGGTCGTAAACACGTTGCTCTGGACGACGCTGACTCCCTTGAGGAAGAAGTAGGCGACCAAAGCAATAGGCACCCCGATGAGAGCACCGAAAAGGAGCAACGCCACGTAGCTCCGGGATTTGAGAAGTTCCTTCGGGTCGCTCGGAACCCCTGGCGTTGGTGACGCAGGACCAGTCATTTTTCGTCACAGTACTCACAGAGACTCATGCAAGCGCGGGATGAGGGCTCAGGGGTCACATCGAGCAAGCCCAGCGACTACAACGTGTCGAATTTCGGTCGTGGACGATTTCCAATCGGCATCCGGGAACTCCCCGATGTGAGTGAACTCGTTCAGCGGACCGCGTCCGGACATCTTCCCCGTTCGATGTGTGTCGACTGGAGTCGGGTGGTCGTAACCAGCGGAAAAAGGGAGCACGTTCGCCAGGAACCGCAAGCGAGACAAGGTCGGATTCTGACTCAGACATCGCAGACCTTCACGTCTCTGACTTGGGGCCGGAGATGTGCGTCACCTCAACCGTCACGTGCTGAGGGAGGACCCGTCAGGCGGGCCGCGGGGCGCCCCCGATGGCCAGTGCCGCTTCCGTCCGCAACGAGCGACAATAGGACCAATCGGCCATCGGCCATCGGCTGTCTAGGCAAGGGAGGCAGTTCGTGGTTCTGGGATGGGTGCAACTTCCGGGGCAGTTTCGATGACCGGTGGGGGCACCAACTGGTGGGAGTACCTGCTTCTTTTCCTAGCCGTCATGGCATCTTGGGCAGGTGTTCCAGCCGTCGGCAGTGCGGCCCTCGGTGCGGCCGCAGTGGGGGCGAGCCAGGGCAATCTGAATCTTGCCGCAATCATCGTCATCGCTTCGATTGCGGGTGAAATCGGCGGATTAATTGGTTACCGAATTGGGTTCCGCTGGGGTCCCCAGTTGCTCGATCGCCCCGGCAAACGACAGGCCCGACGCCAGAAACTCAGGGACAAGGGCGAGCTTGCCTACGCCAAGTGGGGGAGGCTGGCCGTATTCTTCACCCCGGCGATTATCTCGGGAACTGCGAGGATGCAGTATCGCCAGTTCGTCCTTTGGAACTTCGTGGCGTCGATTGCCTTCGCATTGTCAGTCGCAGCAACGACGTATGGCCTTGGACGAGTAGCCAGCGGACATCACTCGACAAAGGACTTGGCGATCCTCGTCTTCGGATTGGCATTGAGCGGCCTGATTGTGGCGATCTTTGTACGACGTCACCGTCGCCACAACAACGCGATCACGAATGGCCAGTAGCCGTGAACGGATGTTAGGGCTTTGGTGCCCCGAGGACGAATGACCCTTGTCGCGGCACCGTGGAACAATCTCTGGCATGGACGAGCCGCCAGAGCTGCAATACAACGGACACTGGAAGATGGCTGTCTGGGCCCTGCGAGTGGGGTACGTCGGGTTGGCCGTCGCCATTGCGGGACTCATCGTGATGTCGTTGGGATCCACGCCGTGGGTCCTGGCCGTCGGGATCATCTTCTGGCTCGCCGCCGCCGCTGTCACGTTGACCGGGTTCTTCTGGTCCCGGCACGAGCTTCCTGAGCCGCGGCCTGGGTACTGGTCGATGCGGTTCATGCTCATCCGCGACACGGTCCGCGCCCAGTCGTCGCGCCAGCGGAACTGACGGCGGTGGATGCCGCGTCACGTCATGGAAGTCTCGTGCGACACTGAACCGGCCACATGTCGGAAGACAGATCCATGATCGGGCGCTCGCCGTATCGTGCTCGCGTGCGGATCTTCATCCAGGCCGGTGTGGTGCTGGCAGCCCTGATCGCTCCCGCCCGTCCGGCCGGGGCAACCGTTACTCCAGGGCACGACCACGACTGCATCGTCGGCACGCCGCATCGCACCATCGATTGGTCGGCGTTGCGCAATCCGATCCTGTCGTTCACCCATGTCGGCGTAAAGGATCAAGCACTGCAGTGGTCCGGCGGTACATGGCACATGCTCTACAGCGATATGACCGAGACAAAGGCGCCTCCCTATGTGCGCTTCAGCGTTGCGATCTCGTCTAGCGCCGACCTGATGCATTGGACCTCGCCGTGTGTCATTGCCACGAATGCCGCGTCACCCGATATCGTCCGGGATCCTTCTGGCCGCTTCATTGTCACCTATCAGACGCCCTCCGGCTTGGAATATCGCACGAGCCGTGATGACTCGTTGGCGTTCTGGTCATCCGGCCACCCGCTCGGTCACGGGCTGGCGCGCCGGATGATTGACGCTGCACTCGCGTTCACCGGCCGTGGAGTGGTCCTTGGATTCAAAGCCGGAACCACGTCTCAGCACTTCGAGATCGCATGGGCCCCGACCCTCAGTGGCACTTTCCATCTCGTCGGCCAGCCCGACATTCGGATTTACAACGACACCGTCGAGAATTATGAGTTCGTCGCAACGGGGGGAATCTGGCGACTTGTGGCGACATCGAACACCCTCGACCAACCCTTCATCTTCACCTTGGGGCCAGGAGATCCGTCGGTGCCGTCAACCTGGCTCCACTGGGTCACGGGTCAGCAGATCGTGATACCGAGCCAGTCCTTCGATTCAGGCAGCGGAATCTCGAGCGTCAATTACGAGCATGCCAACTCCGCGTTTCTCTGCGTTGGTCCCCACGGAGAGGACTATCTGACTTACGCCGGCAGTACCGAACTGACGACCTACGGCGGCTGGGGTCACGCCCGCATTGGCATCGTGAGGAGCAACAACCTGGTCAACTGGCAAGCTCCACCTTGATACTTGTTGTGAGCGCTGGCCGGTAGGGATGGTCGGTCTCCGTGCATGTCCCTCACGAAGGCGCGACCTCATCGCGCTGAGGTGCATGCCTAAATGGCGGGAGCGTGATGACGGTCGCGGTTCGCGATTCGCCGCGACGCGCCGGGCTTCCATTATCCAGTGCCGAGTATCAGTGCCCGCCTTACGTCAGCCCAGCAAGCGGTCGGTGTCACATGCACCCTTGTGTTCGGCGACGAGGTCGGCCAGGAGCAAAGTGTCGGCATCTCATATCTCACAAGCGCCGGGTAGGTGGCCTCGTCCGGCGAGCTGTGCCCCAGATCGCCGGTTCAGCGACGCAGTTGCATCTGCTGCTGAACCTTCCTCCGTACGCTAACAAGGTAGAACGCAGCGAGGAAGGGGCCAATGCCCAAGACGAATGTGAACACCACCAGCACGATGACCCATGCGGTTTTGTTTGAGCCTGCCGCATAGAAGGCCACGGCGGGCCGACTAATCGCATCAACGATCGCCCACAGCGGAAGAGCAATCCCCAGCAAGACGACGATTGGAAGGGCAGGCCCAAATACATTCGCCAACATGATTCGGCCTCTCTTTTAGCGTGTAACACGAATCCTAGGCCACGACACCAATCCGACCGCGCTGGCCGCAGATGCGAGCACCTTATGGCTGATGGATCGGCTACGCGAGACGCGTTCGAGGCTTTGGACAACGTGGAGACCCGGCGAACCTGCGGTGGTTCTACCTCCGCCTGCCGAGGGCCTTCGCCGTTCACTCTTGCTCGCCAATGAGTTCCGGACGGGGGTCAAGCGGGTTTGGTCGGCCGACGCCGAGCTTCGACGCCGTGCGGACCCGCTAGTGAAAATCGGCGGCTCACCCAGTGGCCAGCTGTGCCAGGTGTGCCGCCAAGGTCTTGCCAACGGCTGACCGGCCAGACTCGAGGTTCAACGACAGGTCGTGCTAGAGCGCGACGAGGCTTCGAGTGGCGGCTTCAGCCACCTCTATGTTCGACCGACGTACCAAAACGGTCTGGCCGGATCGCCGGCATGCGGGGCGTCCCGATCCTGTGCTCGCATCACAACTCACGTACCTTCAGGTGACCCAGTTCGCCATGCAGAAGGCGCCTACCAGGCTGCTGCGTAGATGAATTCAGCGGCCGGACAGGCCAGCCACTGGGTGATGCGCATCGCAAGGCGCATTCCGATGGCAAAGCGGGCGGTCTTGATCCCGGTCAGCTGGCTCTGCGTGCAGCCCAGCAGGTCTGCCAACGACTTCCAAGTGAGGCGCTCGTCGCGGCGGCGGATATTCATCGCTTCGTAGAGCGCACCCAAGTTCCATCGGAGTCGACGGTCCGATCCGGCCACAGGCAGTCCGACCCCAGCGGTACCCGCAACGGGATCGACGACGAACTCCTCGGGTCCACGGCCGATCCACCGCAGCATGAACAGTGCATGCTGGCAGGAGATGTTGTTCCGCCTCCGCATCCCGGTGATCGTTTCGGCTGCTATGGGGTGGTCTTGACGTCGGTCGTTGAGCTCAGAGGATTGCGCCCAGATGGCTTCGGCGACCTGGCGCCAACTCAGCTCCCTCTCCAGCCGCTGACGATCCAGAGCCTCGAAGAGGGCGCCGGCGTCGAAGTCTCCAGCCCGTACACCTCCGCTGGCGTCACGGGTCTTGTGCGATCGAGCTTGGGAGGTGTTCGCCATGCTCCGACGCTATGACTCAGGCGAGCCCGGTCGCCATCGGGGTGCTTCAAGTCTGCCCATAGCACCGGCACAAGGAGGAGGAAGCTAACCCCGGCTCTTCGGAGAAGATGGGGCGTTGTCGAAGTGTTTCTTGGCGTTCCGGCGGATGACCACCGTTGAACGTGCCGGGAACCTCGGGAACCCTTCGAGAACCGGTGCATCCTGGAACGCTGTCGCCGCGAGAAATGCCCCCGGGCAGCTCACGTCGTGAAGGTGAGCTTCACGTAACCGTTGCCGGCGTGGCTTCCCGTATCTGTGCCACCACACGAAGCGCCAGCACCTCCGCCTCCTCCGGATCCGTTGTCGTTGCTGACCGCACCACTTGAGCCGGCGCCGCCACCATTGCAACCGGCGCCGCCGCCACCACCACCGGCCTCGTTCGTGTTGGACCCTCCGGTGCCGCCAGCGCTGCTCGAGGACGCGCCGGCCAAACCGCCGGTGCCTTCGCCGCTTCCGCCGTTACCACCGTTCGAACCGCCGGCTCCTCCCTCATCATTCGAGTTGCCCTGCTGACTGTTACCACCACCTCCACCGCCGCCGCCACCACCGGCTGTAGCGAGGTCGGTACTCGTCGTGGTGTCGACGACGCTCGAGTACCCGCCGCCTCCTCCGCCACCGCCGAGGTTGGGATTGGGTCCGGTTCCACTGCCGCCCATACCACCGCCGGGACCCCCGCCTTCGCCCGCCGTGCCCGGGTTGCTGGTCCCGTCCGTCCCCTTGGTACCGACGCTGATCTGGAGCACTTGATGGGTCGACACGGCGTAGGTTCCCTTCACGACCGAACCCGAGCCCCCCGCGCCGCCGGGAAAGACGGCGCCGGGTCCACCGCTCCCGCCGCCGGCCCCTGCGAGCTTGAGAGTCACGCTCTTGACTCCCGCAGGCAGCTTGCACGTAGTCGAGGCCTTGTATTTGTGAGCGCTTATGCATGTTGGAGGACCCGAAGCGTCTGCGGGTGCGGCGAGCAGGCACCCCGCCACCATTCCGAAGATCAGGCAAGCTCCCACGGTGAGACGTACCACTGTTGGTCCATGCCGTCGCCCACTGCGCTGCCAGTCGAGACTTGATGTCGACACCTGCTCGCCCCTCAAGGTGCTCCTCCTACTTTCACACAGTCGTTACCAATGGAAACGCCGTTCCTCGACGCTGAGTTAGTCAGCTCGTGGGCAGTCCGTCAAGCTTCGATTGGAATGATTTCTTCGTTTAGGAGTGCATCACAGTTTGGTCACGGTTTCGTCACGCAGCTCCTCACGGCATCGGCGGTGCTGCCTCCCGACGCCGGTCGAGAACCCCTTGGCTCTTTGCGCACCTAGCGACTCCCGCCGAGTCCTCCCCAGGGCGAACGCTCGAATCACGGGGCCCGCCATTGCGGCGGCGAAGCGAAACGCGCCGGAGCTGTATACGTCGCAGCGGGTGACCTGGCCCACCGCGTTGCCGCTCTGGTCGGGGCAGAAGTGGACACCATCAGGGGAACGAACCACGTTGGTTCTCACTCCGGCGATCGTCGGACCGGTACAGGGTTCGAAAGAAAGGCACGGCAACGTCCAGACGAACGACTGATGGGGCCCCTCGACTGTCCTTCCCGCGTCGATATATGTCACACGATCGGGGTGTTTTGCGGCCAAAGCGGCGAAAGCCAAGTTGAGGGTGTCCCACCCGGGATCATGGGCAATCCATTGCGTCCGGCTGATCGGAGTACCGACCAGATATATGTGAGTCCCCACCCCAAGGAAGGTTTGAATCGCTGTCGACACGGCCGAGCAATACCGACGCACCGCAGTAGGGGAGCCCGATGGACAGCCGCTCATACATGAAGTGAATGTGTTTCCCACGAATTCGAAGACCACTGCCCGCGGATGCTCGGTCCGTGCATATTGGCGCATCCTGGGAAGCCAATCGCAGGCGGCGGTGCCGCCGTAGGCGAAGTCGCTGACCGTCGCCTTGCCACCTGCTTGCAGCAGGTAGTTGAAATACGGTTCCGATTGAACGGCGAGGGAGTCGCCAAAGAGCCCCACGCGAACCAACCGGCTGTCGGACGCTGCTGAAGGAGACATCGGCACGAGCAACACCGAAACGAGGACCAGCCCGCCACAGGCGAGGAGCGCATTATGGTGACTCCGCCGATCTCTGCATTTCGTTCGTAGTGGCATCAGGTCGCGAGGGCAAAGCGATCCTGATCGAATGCGTGCGTCGAATCGAGGATGCGTCCGTCTCGCATTGTGATGACGCGATGGGCATGCGTCGCGACGTCGGCGGCGTGGGTCACCATGACGATGGTCTTCCCCGAGGAACCGAGCTCCTCGATGAGGTCGAGAAAGCGGCTGGTCGACGCCGAGTCGAGGCTCCCTGTGGGCTCATCGGCCAGAAGAATGTCTGGCTCGTTCGCCAGTGCCCGGGCAATGGCCACCCGCTGGCGCTCGCCCCCCGACAGCTCCGTGGGGAGGCGACTCTCGCAGTGTCCGAGGTCGACCTGGGCCAGTAGCTCGCGGGCCCGGAGCTTTCGTTGACGAGTCGACCGGTGAGTGCCGAACATCGGCATTTCCACGTTGGCGAGGGCGGTGAGCTGGGGGAGCAGGTTGTGGAACTGGAAGACGAGACCCACCCGGTTGCGTCGGTAGCGACTGAGGTCTCGGAGCTCGGACAGATCCTGGCCGGCGACGACCACCGAACCTGTGGTGGGCGAATCGATAGCGGCCAGGAGGTGCAGCAGGGTCGACTTGCCGCAGCCCGACGGACCGGTGATGGCCACCGTCTCCCCGTAGGAGACGGTCAGGTCCACCCCAGCGAGCGCATTGACCTGGCCGGGGAAGACCCGCGTCACCTCCTTCAGCTCTACGGCCAGTGTTTCGTCACTCATAACTGAGTGCCTTGCCTGGGGAGAGGAAGGCGGCCCGGGTGGTCGGATAAAGGGCGCCGATGAAGGTCATGACGAGCGCCGTGAAGAGGGCCCGCCAAAAGGCCCCTTGTGTGAAGTTCGGATGCAGGATGCCCTTGAGTGCCGGGAGTTGCGCGAGCAGAGCCGTGACGACGAAGGACAGCCCGACCCCGACGCCGGCACCGACGATGGCGAGCAGGAGGCTCTCGCCGAGGAGAAGGGCCACGGTCCGGCGCCGGGTCCAGCCGAACGCCCGGAGAAGCCCGAATTCGCGGGTGCGCTCGAAGAGCGAGAGCAACATGGTGTTGCCGACGATGATGGCTCCGATGAGAATCGCCAAGACCGTGCTGCCATTGACCGCCGCTTGGAGGTAGACGAGGTTCGTGTCGGCCCGGCCGAACTGACTGGCCGTCCGGATGGTGGTCAGTTGCGGCTGGTCGTAGGCCACGCGGGCCGCCACGGCCGAGATGGCGTAGCCGGGCTGCACCTTTACGAACGCCAGCGTCACGATCCCGGCCAGTCGGTTGTAGCCCTGGAGGGCCGGAAGCGGGAACATCGCGCCCGGCGTCGCCAAAGGCATTGCCCGTCGAGTAGATGCCGACCACCGTGTTCACGGTGCCGTTGGCGCTGAACCGGTCCCCGACGTGCAGTCCGAGGTTCGCTGCTGCGGTCCAGCCGAGCATGACCTCGTTGTTGCTCGTGGCGGCGTAGGGGCGCCCGGCGACGACCTTGACGCCGAAGGCGGTGAGATCGCTGGGTTGAATCCCGATTTCAATGAAGACCGGGTTGTTGGCATTGATGTGCTCGGTCTCCACGAGGACGCCGACTGCGCTCTCGACTCCGGGCGTCTGGCGAATCCGGGCCAGCTCGTTCCTGTCGATCGTACTCGTGAGCGTGCTCGACGCGCCCTTCTGGGCGACCGTGAAATCAGCCTTACCGATGGTGATGATGGAGGCGGCCGATTGCTCGAGGCCGCTACTGGTGACGTCGAGGGCCACCACCGTCATCACTGCGACAGCGACCGCAAGGAGCAGTCCGAGGGAGCGGGCCTTCTTCCTCCAGAGATTGCGCAGAATGAGATCGAAGAAGGTCATGGTCTGAGGTGGGCAGAAACGAATCCGGGTCCTGTGAAAGCGAAAGCGATTCGCTGCGCGTCACCGGACTCGATCAATGATTGACCGACGAGGATGATATGTCCGACGCGCGCTCGCGGAGGATGTCGCCGAGCGTGAAGGCCGTGTCGTCCATGTAGTAGGGGTTCAGGGAGGCCCGCCGCGTCCGGTGCGTGGTACGGACGGTCTTGCGGGTTGTGGTGCGGTTCATCGCTTTCTCCTTTTCCCGAGACGGTGAGCACCGTCTAATCCATTGGACTGCATCGAGTGGTCTTGCCTGTAGGCCTAAAGGTCCTCCACTGGGGGACCTAAGTCCTCTCTGGGGGCGCCGGCACAGAGGCGGAGTCGAAAAACTCCGGGAAGGTGGCCGGATTGGGACGTTTGTCCCTGAAACAGCAGCGACTGGCGATGTCATCATGCAGACGAAGACGGGCACTCCGTTGCATCAGAAGCGAGGAAGGACCAAGGCAGTGGCCATCGTGACCTCGGTGAGCGAGACCGGGCGTCCACGCACGCGAACGCGCGATCGGGATGACCTCGCTGAATCCACGATGATGGCGATCGAGGTGGACGGAGTGTCGAAACGCTTCGGTTCGAACAAGGCGTTGGACGACGTCTCCGTCTCCGTGGACCCGGGCAGCGTTCTGGCGCTTCTCGGTCCCAACGGGGCGGGTAAGACGACCCTCATCCGAATTCTGACCACGCTCGTCGTCCCGGATTCTGGCGTCGCCCGGGTCGCCGGGCGAGATGTGCGCAAGGAAGCTAAGGCCATCCGATCGCTCATCGGGCTGGCCGGACAGTACGCCTCGGTCGACGAGCTCCTCACCGGGCGAGAGAATCTCGAGCTCGTCGGCCTCCTGTACCACCTGGAACGATCCGAGTATCGACGCCGCACTCAGGACGCGCTCGAGCGCATGACCTTGACCAGCGCGGCGGATAGGACGGTCAAGACCTATTCGGGCGGCATGCGACGCCGGCTCGACCTTGCCGCCAGCCTCATTGGACGCCCCCCCGTCCTGCTGCTCGACGAGCCCACCACCGGACTGGACCCTCGCACCAGGAACGACCTGTGGTCCTTCATCAAAGAGCTCGTCGAGGAAGGCTCGACGGTGCTCCTCACCACTCAGTACATGGAAGAGGCCGAATATCTCGCAGACCAGATCGTGTTGCTCGACACCGGCCGGGTCGTCGCCAGTGGAACCGCCGATCAGCTGAAGGACCAGATCGGCGGTGACATCCTGGAAGTGCGAGTCGCCGACTCGGCCGAACTCGAGCGTGCCGCGGCCCTCTTGGTCGACTTCGGCGACGGGCGTCCGCTGGTCGATCCTGGCCTCAACAAAATCAGCCTGCGCGCCAAGGGCAGGCCCAATGTGCTCATGGCCGTCGGCCGAGAGCTCGACGGCCATGGCATCGTGCTCGGCGATCTGGGGATCCGGCGCCCTTCGCTCGACGACGTCTTCCTCTCCTTGACTGGGCCGCCGACTCGGGTGGGCGGGGCGGACGGAGCGGGGAACCCGGATCCGGAGTCGGTGACATGACCGAGCTCGCCGTGCAACGACTGAGCACCCAGCCGGACTCGGTGAGCGTGAGGCTCACGCTCCGGGACTTCTACGGGATGACCAAGCGCAACCTCCTGCGGATCGTGCGCACCCCACAGCTGCTGGTCCTCTCCGTCGCCCAGCCCGCCATCATCTTGCTGTTGTTCCGCTATGTGCTCGGGGGAGCTATTCACATCCCCGGTCTCGATTACGTGAACTACGTGGTTCCCGCGATCTTCCTCGAGGCGGTGCTGATCGGGGGTATGACCACCGCTCTGACCTTGGCGCAGGACCTTCAGGCGGGCATGATCGACCGGTTCCGGAGCTTGCCCATGGCGCGTTCCGCGTTCCTGGCCGGCCGGACGCTGGCCGATCTGTGCCGCAGCGTCTTGGCGTTGTGCTTCATGATCGGACTCGGCCTCCTCGTGGGCTTCCGGTTCCACAGTTCCGTCGCTGCATGCCTGGCTGGAATCGGTTTGATCATCCTGTTCGGCTATGCCTTCATTTGGGTGTACGCCGCCGTCGGGCTGGCCGTGCGGGATCCTCAGACGGCCCAGATCGCCGCGATTCTCCCGATGTTCATCTTGTTCTTCGCCAGCTCGGCGGTCGTTCCGGTGGCCACCATGCCGGGGTGGCTCCAGCCCTTCGCGCGCAACCAGCCGGCCAGCGTTGTGATCAATTCGGTGCGTGCTCTGTTCGAAGGCGGACCGCTCGCCTCCGATCTGTGGCAGGCCATCGCATGGTGTCTGGGGATCCTGGCGGTCTTCTTCGTGGTCTCGCTGAACCTTTATCGCCGGGCAACGGCTTAGGGGTCTTGTCGTACCGAGTGGTCTGTTGGGGACGCTCAGGAACCAGTCTGTGTGTCAGGTCAACGGCTACCGGCAGAGGACCGAAAGCTCACTTCGATCCTGCCGGGGGCCGGGCCACAGCTGGGGTAGGCAAAAGTGGGACCACGACCACGGGGACGCCTGCGTGCTCGACCAGCTCGAGGCTGGTGCTGCCCAAGAGAGTCCCGGCATGCTGTCCACTGCCACGAGAACCAACGACCAAGAGGTCAACGAGTGTGGGTGGATCAACCAGCCGGAGCAGCGCCGAGCAAGGATCACCGTCCACCACCATCCACTCAATGGCCGTCTCGTCGAGGCCGGCGTTGACGGCGATCCCGACGGCGTCGTCTCGGTGCGGACTGCCCGTGGTGGTCAGCCCAGCGTGCTCGAGAAGACCCACCGCGTGGAGCGCCGTAAGGCGAGCGTGACACTGGGCCGCCAGATTGGCGGCCCACTTCAGCGCCGATTTCGAGTCAGGTGAGCCGTCGTAACCAACCACGATCTCATGCACCGCACTCACCACTGGCCCCCTGCGGTCAGACTCGCCGTCCCCAGTGTGTCGATCGCGCGGCCCCGAGCGAGCCTTGCGGTCCGGACGGCCTCTCGGCCGGGGCCACCCGAAGTCGGTGCTTCGGCGTCGGTCGGCAGGTCGAGCAGGGTGCCGAGCGTAGCGGCGACCGAGGCGCGCAGTGCTCCGGCGTTGTATCCACCTTCGAGGAAGACGGCCAAGTGGCCGGACCGTGGGGCATAGGCACGCACCAGCTCGGCCAGCTGGGCAAAGTCCCCGGCGGAGAGGGCCAGTTCGCCGAGCGGATCGGCCCGATGGGCATCGAAGCCGCACGAGACGAGCACCCAGTCCGGGGCAAACCGCTCGATCACCGGTTGGGCGACCGTGTCGAGAGCGCAGCGGACCACGTCACCAGTGGCCCCCGGTGGGAGGGGGATGTTGACAGTGAGACCGAGCGCGTCGGGACCACCGACCTCCTGGGCCCGTCCGGAGCCTGGGAAAAGCGGCCATTGGTGGATCGAGACGTACAGCACGTTGGGGTCGTTCCAGAAGATGGCTTGGGTGCCGTTGCCGTGATGAACGTCCCAGTCCACGATGAGGACCCGATGTCCCTTGGCGGTCAACGACGCCGCGCTGACGGCGACATTGTTGAGCAGGCAGAATCCCATGGCGCGGTCGCGTTCGGCATGGTGACCTGGTGGTCGAACCGGAACAAAGGCGATCCCATCGCTTCGACGTTCGAGTGTCGCGATGGCTTCGAGGCCGGCCCCGGCTGCCCGCCGGGCCGCATTGAACGAGTCCGATCGGGCGTACGTATCTGGGTCAAGGTCACCTCCACCCTGATCACAGAAAGCTTCGAGTTCGGCGAGGTACTTGGCCGAGTGCGCCCGGGCAAGATCTTCGAGCCCGGCCTTAGGGGTGGTGACGTACTCGATCTCGTCATCGAGGTGCAGGTCGCGCACGCCGTCCATGACCGAGAAGATCCGGCCCTGCTGTTCGGGATGCAGCCGACCGCCGTCGTGGGCGCATGCCCCGGATGGTCCGGCCACGATTAGCACCGCTCCGCACCTGCCACCTCGAGCAAGGGACAGGTCGGACTGACCTGGCGTCTTTGTTCCCGGGTGGTTAACGCTCGGCCATAAGACGCCGTTGGCGTAATGTCAAAACGCAAGTAGACCGTCCCGTACTCAGTTTCGGTCTGAACCTCGAATCCGGCGTGCAAGAACACATGGAGCATGGCGTGGTTCTCCGACAAGGTGTCAGCCAGGAAGGTCGTGATGCCCCGCTCTCTGGCCGCCAACACCAGCTCATCGAGTAGGAGTGATGCGATCCCGTGGCCCTGGTAGTCGTCGGCCACCACAAACGCGACTTCGGCTTCGGTAGTGCCCTCGTGGCGGTCGAATCGAGCCACTGCGATCAAGGTGCCGTCCTCTTCAGCTACCAGAGCCAAGCGATCGACGTAGTCGACGCAGGTAAAGCGCTCGACTTCCTTCGGCGACAGGGTTGGATGGAATGTGAAGAAGCGCAAATAGCAGGAGTGAGGTGATAGATGGCTATGGAACTCGACAAGTCGCTCCGCGTCGTCAGGCTTGATGGGTCGAATATGGAAGTGCAGGTCGCCCTCCGAGACCACGTCGCGCTCGAGGGCCGCGGGATAATTCGGTAACGCGGCCGTCTTCGCGGTCAAGATCATGGCCGTTAGTGCACGATCAGGGTGGGGCACGACGCATGATGTACGCAGTGCTCGGAAACCGATCCAATGAGTAAATCGGTCAGCTGGGAATGTCCCCGTGAGCCCACTACGAGGAGCGAGGCACTTTTGGCAATTTCAACGAGCACGTTGCCGGCGAAGCCGTGGCAATGTTCACCCTTTGTGACGAGGTTGGGATAGTGGGCGTTGGCAATAGCGAGAGATTGGCTGACGATGGCAGCCGCGCCCTCCTCGAGCGGGCCGAGCGGGATGGCCCACCCTGCATTCGGCACGACGTCGTAGGCGCTGACCACGTGAAGAAGTGCACCTCGGAGCGCCGCCTCGTAGGCTGCCAGGACCAGAGCGCGTTCGGCGCATACTGAGCCATCGACCCCTACCACCACTTTGAACTCGGCGTTGGTTTCTGCGGGTTGCTTGACGTGTGTGAAAGTGGTCACTGCTCCATCGTCGCCGACCCGGAGACGTTCTGAACGGGGACCTTGGTCCCTTCCCGTGGAGAAATGAGTCCCTTCTGACCGGGATCTAGGCGAGTGGGTGAGGAGGTGGTGAACTTCGTGATCACAACCGCTGGTTAGCGATTGTACGTGCCAAGAGGTTTGGCACCTTATGAAAAGGCACGAACGCGCCGATAGATAACACCGTGGGCACCGGGTCGAAGATGGACGCCCCGGACGCCTGGAGGTGGTATGCACCCCACCGAGCAATCGTCCTGCTCGGCGTCGTGCTGACCCTCATTGCGCTCGCGGGGGCCTTCCTGGGGGTTGCCAACGCGTCCCAAGCCGAATCGCTCAATGCCCAACTGAAGCAGCAGTACCTCGTGCTCCTCCCGCCGGTAAGGGAGATTCGGACAGCAGCCTCGGCTTTCCAGGTGCTCGCGACAGGGGCCTTCGACGGCTCTGCGCCGACGTCCGCCACGAACGTGGCCAAAGCCGAAACTGACGCAAACGCCATCAACAAGTCCTACGTGACCCTGCAGCACCTCCTCGCGATACCGGGCAACGCAGAGCTGGCACCTCATCTGACCGACCGGATGTCGGCCTACCTCGCCGCGCAGTCGAGTCTCGGTGCCTTCCTGGCCGGTGGGGCACACACGCCCCAGACCGCGCATCTCGCTGCGGTGGAGACGTCGGCCGAAGCGAACCTCGATACAACCCTCGCCTCCCTGCAGACGACCGTCACCAACCGCCTCACCACGACGGCCGAACAGGCACGGGCCGCCGCCGACAGGGCCCGGGTCGATCTCCTGTGGTCCATTGCCATCGGCCTGGCCATCGCAGGCACCGTGATCGCGGTCCTCACCCGACACGCCCTCCGGGTGGAGCGTGAGCAGTCCAGGCGTGAGGCCATTCAGTCCGACGTCGCACGAAGGATCGCTTTCGAGGCGAGCCTGCAAACCGCGCTGGAGATGTCGAAGGCAGAAGCATCCGTTTTCGATCTCGTGGCCGAGGCCCTGAGCCAGGCTGCTCCGGACATGCGATCCGAGCTCCTGCTGGCCGATTCAAGCAAAGCCCATTTTCGACAGGTCCTCGTCAGTTCTGAGCAAACCGACGACGTCGGGTGCGGGGTCATGTCTCCTGACGACTGCCCAGCCGCGTCACGGGCGCGGAGCATTGTGTTCCCCGACAGCACGGCGCTCGATGCCTGTCCCAACCTTCGGGGCCGACATTGCTCCGCGCTCTGCGTTCCCATGAGCATCGGCGGCAACTCCCTAGGAATCTTCCATGTGACCACGGAGGACGGTTTGCCTCCGTCAGACGAAGTCGAGAAGAACGTGGAGGCGGTCGCACGAAGGACATCGGAGCGGTTGGCGATGCTGCGCGCCTTCGAGGTCTCCCGGACCCAGGCCAACAGTGACTCTCTCACGGGGCTCATGACCCGGAGGAGTTTGGAGACCGCCGTCCGAGAGCTCCACGCTACGGGCACGCCGTATTCCGTGGCCTACGGCGATCTCGACCACTTCAAGAATGTGAACGACGTCTTCGGGCACGCCACCGGCGACCGAGCCCTGAGGACCCTTTCGCAGGTACTCCGAGACTCTCTTCGGCCCGTCGACATCCCGGGTCGCTACGGGGGAGAGGAGTTCGTGATCGTCCTTCCCGAGTGTCCTGTCGACGAGGCGCACCAGGTCCTAGAACGAGTCCGCGAGCGTCTGGCCGAACGGATCGTCGTCGCCGAGCTCCCGCTGTTCACCATCAGTTTCGGCCTCGCCTCCTCGGAACAGGGCGGAGATTTCGATCAGGTGGTCTCACTTGCCGACGCCGCTCTCCTCAGCGCCAAGGCTGGGGGCAGGGATCGGATCGTCATTTCAGCGGGACCGGACCGGCCGGCGACGAACCCGGCGGCCGTCAGCGTCCGATCGGACCCGACCGTCCATACCAACGGCGAGTCCGTCGAGGTCGCCTTCAGGGAGCCGCAACACAACTGACCCCCTGCCTTTGCGAACCGCGGCGGAACTGTTCGTCCCGACCGCATGGAAGCGTCCCCGACTCGGGCCAACGTTCAGTCAGTACAGGATTCACTCATCTTGCCAACGGCAGACGGAGGAAACCTCGAACTTCACCATATTCGGACCGATCAATCTGATGACGCGCTCATCGTCTATTTGAGCAAGCCGAAGATCGTCTTCGAGTCGGACCTCTGGAACCCGACACCCGAAATGCCCCGCACCGAACTCTGTTCGGGGACGTCTGGCCGTCCAACTCTACGAAGCGATCCCAGAGTTGGGCTTGGAGGTAGAGACCGTCGTGGGCAGCCATCGAGGCTCCGATGGTGACACCCAAGCGCATGCCGCACCATTTCGTTATCTCAGAATGGCGGCGGGGCTCTAGACACCCAGTAGTAGACAGACCGACCGGTCGCCGAAACTCACCAGCGAAGCGGGCGAGCCGCAGAGCTGGCTCGGTCGAGGGTGGTGAATCACTCGTTCATGCGATGACGGGCCGCCAGAGAGTGCAAAGCACTTTCTTTGGTCCCACGGTTGCAGACGGGGGAGTCGCTGAACGACTCGGACGTCCAGGCGGCCAGCCCGAGACAGCCTCGGCATTTCTCGCGTTGGTTCGGCAGCGGTCAAGAGCGGTACAACCAGCACTTAGCCTTCATTCGTGAGCGACGATTGAGAGAGGAGGAGATGATGACGACATCTCAGTTCGGTGAGTCGGTGCCGGTGCGCGAACTCGGTGACGGATTCCAAATTCCATCCCTTGCACTCGGTGTCTGGCAGACGCCCGATGGTCGCCAGACCAAGGATGCCGTGCGCTGGGCGCTCGAGTTGGGCTACCGCCACATCGACACGGCTCAGGGGTACGGGAACGAGGAGAGCGTCGGTGAAGGCTTTCGACAGAGCGGTCTCGACCGCGACGACGTCTTCATCACGACGAAGTTCTACCCAGGTTCAAAGGATCCGGTACGTGAGATCGAAACGAGCCTGCAGCGCCTGAGGCTGGACTACGTGGATCTCTACCTGGTGCATTGGCCTCAAGGTGGGCCCACTTGGGCCTGGCCCGGGATGGAGCAGGCGCAGGGCCTTGGCTATGTGCGCTCGATCGGCGTGTCGAACTTCGACGTGACCGCGCTCGAGCAAGTCTTCGCGGTCGCCACATCCCCTCCCGTCGTCAACCAGATCAATCTCAACCCCTTCAGTTACCGCAAGGCGCTGGTCGATGAGAATCGCCGCCGCAACCTAGTGACCGAGGCCTACAGTCCGCTCGGCACCGGCCGACATCTGTCCAACCCCAAAGTCCGGACAATCGCCGACCGAGTCGGGAAGCCTCCCTCGCAGGTCCTGATCCGCTGGGGTCTCCAGCACGACTTCGTCGTGCTGGCCAAGTCTTCCCATCGTGAACGGATCGCCGAGAACATCGGCGCACTGGCCTTCACGCTCTCGGATGACGAGATGGCTAAGCTCGATAACCTTGACGCGGGTTCGCGCCCAGGGAAAGCACTCGAGCGGAAGTGGTGGTGAGGCCCCAAAGACGGCGAGGGACGGTGGCTATAGCGGTGGCCGTAGTGGCAGACGAAGCACACACGATCCCACGCGAGCGTGTCATCTAAATGGCGTGCACGTTCGAGCAGAGGGTCTGCTCTGAGTTTGGTTGACGGTGGTTTTGTCGTCATGCCACATCAGCGGCAAGGTTGCGAAAGGCAAGTTCATACTCGATGGGGGTCAGTCGGCCAAGGCCTCGTTGGCGGCGGCGTCGGTTGTAGGGGTGCTCGATCCAGTAGGTGATCTCATAGGCGAGCTCATCGCGGGTCCTCCAGCGTCGCCGGTTGAGGACGTTCTTTTGCAGCAGGGAGTAGAAGGACTCCATCGCCGCATTGTCCCCGGCCGAGGAGACTCGGCCCATCGAGCCAGTGAGGTCGTTGGCCTTGAGGACCGCTCCGAAGGCGCGTGAATGAAACTGACTGTGAACGATCACCGTTCCTCGAGGTTGGCGTCGGGCGACGGCTGAGCGCAGGGCGATACCGCGTGCGCGGCGGTCATCCGATCCGAGAGGGCGTAGCCGACGATCCGGTTCGAGAAGCAGTCCTTGATGCAGCAGGCGTAGAGCTTGCCTTCGGCCATGGGGTGTTCGGTGATGTCGGTCAACCAGGTGACGTTCGGAGCCGGAGCGCTGAAGTCGCGGTTCACCAGATCGTCGTGGACCGCCGGTCCGGGGGTCTTCCCACTCGAGCGCCGGCCCTTCTTCGTGGTGGTGGACCAGATCTTGTGCTGACGGCACAGGCGGTGCACCCGACCCTCACTGATCTCGTGGCCAGCCGCCTCGAGCTCGTCGGCGATGAGGCGGTAGCCGAACTCGGGCGTCGTCGAGGTCCCGATCGCAGATCGGGTCGGCCGCCCACTTGTAGAAGGCCTGGGTGTAGAAGCCAGCACCCCGCAGGTCGCCGTCACGGGGATCCCCTCGGCGCCAAGCTCTTGGACCAGCGGGTACATCATTTTGGGAGGGTGTCCTTGGCGAAGTAGGCGGCGGCCCGCCGGAGGATCTCGTTCTCCATCTCGAGGCGGCGGTTCTGGCGGCGCAGCTGGACCACCTCGGCCTGCTCGGCAGACGTCAGGCCGTCTTTGATCCCCTCGTCGATGTCCGCCTGGCGCTTCTTTGAGCAGCTTGTGGGCGGTGCCGTTGTTGCCGAAGTGGGGTTCCATGAATCCTGGCTGCGGATTGGCGGTCTTTCAGCTTGACTCGGTTGTGCCTTTGCGGTGGTGTCGGGCGGCCCAAACTAGACACGCCAAGCCCATCACGACGGCTATTGCCCCAACGACCGCCCATTTACCTTGGCCGCTCATTCCCGAACCTTGAATGACTCTGGTTCCTTGGAGTATCCATACCGTGCCGACTGCACAGAGCACGATCCCGATGCCCGCTCGTACCCACATCGTTGGCTCCATTCTCGACACAAGGACCCGATGGCCCCGGTCGCTCTCCAGCGGATGGTAGTTCTGGGGGCTCAACCATCTCTTGAAATACGGTTGACCCACCGATAGGGATTGCCGAAGTGTCATTTCACTGAGACGCCAGCGCGTAGACATGACGTCAAGGGAGGATGCGATGCCGCCAAGTACCCCATCGCCCATAGTGTGGCGCTGATGCCTGACAAGCCCGCGAGAACGAGTCGCCAAGAGACCCAACGGGTGGCCGTCGGACGTCGGGTCTTTCTCGGTCTCCTGGGTCTGGGTGCTGCGGGGATCGTGTTTGGCGCCAAGGTACAGGACGTCCTTAGCAACGTGGTCGGTTCAGGATTGGGAGGTTTGCTGCCAATTGGGGACCACTTCCGCATTTACTCGATCTCCGGGTCATTCCCGGTCATCTCACGTTCCGAGTATCGACTTGAGGTCAGCGGACTCGTCGACCGGCCGCGGACATACACGATCGATGATCTCGAGTCGATGCCACGCACGGCGTTCGTCAAGGACTTCCACTGTGTCACCGGCTGGTCTGTTCCCTCGGTTCATTGGGAAGGCGTCCGGCTCTCAGAGATCCTCGATGACGTCGGCGTGCAGAAAGCTGCGGTCGCTCTGAGCTTCGAGTCCTACGATGGTGCTGACACCGAGAGCCTGACGCTCGACCAAGCCCGTCTGCCCGAAGTCATTGTGGCGTACCGCATGCTCGGCGCCCCCGTCACGACTGAACACGGGGGCCCGGTGCGGCTCTACGTCGCTCCCATGTTCGGCTACAAGTCGCTCAAGTGGCTGTCCGCCATCACGGTTGTGGACAGAGTGATTCCCGGATACTGGGAGCAGAACGGCTATCCCCTCAACGGGTGGATCGACGGATCGACCGGTGCGACCGACCCCTCGTTGACCGGTGGGGCGGCGTGACGCACGCCGCCGAAGCCCGTCCACGCGTCGCTGAACGGATCGTGCGATTCGACGCGGTGCAACGCGCCGCGCATTGGGTCAACGCGTTGCTGTTCGGTATTCTCATGGTGACCGCGCTGCCCCTGTACTTCGGGTCCATTGCCGGTGTGGTTGCGCGCCGTGCCCTGGTGGAGGAGATCCACCTGTGGGCGGGTATCGCGCTGCCGGTGCCGCTCCTCATCACCATCCTGGGGCCCTGGGGAGCCCAGTTCCGTCGTGACCTCCGCCGGATCAATCTCTGGACGAGGGACGAGGTGACCTGGTTGAAGGCCCTGGGGCGGAAGGCTCCCCAGGTGGTCGATAAGTTCAATCCCGGCCAGAAGCTCAACGCCATCTTCATTGGCGCTGTCATCGTGGTGATGCTGGCTAGCGGCGCCATGCTCAAGTGGTTCCGGTTCTTCCCGGTCGATTGGCGGACCGGTGCCACGTTCGTCCATGACGTATTCGCTTTCGCGATCTTCTTCGTGGTCGCCGGCCACGTGCTCTTCGCCGTCGCTCACCCGGAGTCGCTGCGCTCCATGATCAAGGGCTGGGTCACCAAGGCATGGGCGGCGCGCCACGCTCCGGGCTGGTTGGCCGAAGAGGAATCGAAGGTGGAGCCCGACAGGGTGGCGTGACGCTGAGTAACGCGGACGTTCTGAACGGCTTCCACTTCCGGCAGATCGCACTTGCTACCTTGTGGCGTGCCCCAATACCGGATCGGTCAGGCGGCGGAGTTGTTGGGGGTCAGCACCGACACCGTGCGGCGCTGGGCCGACGGGGGGCGGGTGAAGGCGACGCCGGCGTCAGGGGGCAGGCGCTTCGTCGACGGAGCGGACCTTGCTCGGTTGGCGGTCGAACTCGCCGGTGAACAGGGCCGCGACAGACCCCGCGGCCAGTCGGCCCGCAATCGCTTCCGAGGGATCGTGACCCATGTGACCAAGGACGGCGTGGCAGCCCAAGTGGAGGTGCAGTCTGGCCCCCACCGCTTTGTGGCGTTGATCACCCGAGAGGCGGCCGACGAGCTGGACCTGGAGCCAGGAATGATCGCCGACGCCGTGGTCAAGGCAACGAATGTGGGGATTGAGATAACGCCGGAGTCCTGATCGAACCCCTGCTCAGCGTGGGTCGACCAAATCGGATTGGGACGGCTCGTAAGGCCAGACGCTGATCGCCTCGCTCGGCAGCTCGAGCCGACACGGGTCGCCGATCTGGAACCCGCCACTTTCCGTCGTGCGAGCATGGATCTCGAGTCCGGCGGCCGTCGAAATGAACAGGTCGACCGCGGTGCCCACATCGGCAACGTCGGAAAAGGTGCCCGAAATTCCACCCGAGTCCAGGAGCGAGACGCGCTCGGGTCGAATGCTCCACAGGATCTGCGTGGCCGGTGCTAGCTCTCCGGTTGACGCGGCGATCCTGACGTCTCCGGCTGTGATCCACCCGTCGGATTCGACCACCGCATGATGGAGGTTGGCGACGCCGAGCAGTCGTGCCACCTCCGGCGACGAGGGGCGGGTGAAGAGATCCCTCGTCGGTCCTGACTGCAGCGCACGGCCGTCCGAGACCACTATGACCTCGTCAGCCAGGAACGCCGCCTCCTCGGGGTCATGGGTGACCAACACGGTGGCCAGCCCGGTGTCGTGCTGCAGACGGCGGAGCTCCCGTCGCAGCTGCAATCGAACGGGAGCGTCGAGCCCCGAGAACGGCTCATCGAGGAGAAGGATCTCCGGCGACCGGCACAGCGCCTGTGCCAGTGCGACCCGCTGGCGCTGGCCACCGGAGATCTGGTCCGGGTAGCGGTCCTGCAGTCCGTCGAGGTGAAGGTGGTCGAGCCAATACGCGGCCCTGCCCGGAGTGGCGCCCTCGGCAAAGAGGAGTTGTCGCCACACGGTGAGATGCGGGTAGAGAGAGAACCCCTGGGCCACATAGCCGACCTGACGGGACTCGACAGCGATGCGTTCCACCGATCGCCCGCCGTACCAGACCGGACCGGGGGCCCGGCCGTTGAGCCCAGCCAGACTCCGCAGGAGAGCGGACTTGCCCGACCCCGAGGGACCGAGAATCGCGAGAGTGCTTCCGCCGGACTGGTGCGACACGGAAAGGTGGAACTCCCCGACGCGGTAGTCGATGTCGAAGGTGACCGGTGCCGGCGTGGCGACGGCAGGAGGGTCGGGTGCGGGCACGAGTGCGGGGCGAGCCGTGTGGCGCCGTGGCGTGAAGCGGCCGAGCATGATCACCACGGCTGCGACGGCGAGAGCCAGGGCCGTCGGAGCGAGGGTGGTGGGTAGGCCGATTCCGCTGAACTGGTTGTAGGTGTAGACCGGCAGAGAGAACGGGTGGTAGGCGAGGACGATGACCGCCCCGTACTCGCCGAAGGCGCGCAGCCACGCCAGGACCATGCCGGCGCGGATTCCCGGTGCGGCCAGCGGGAGTGCAACGTGACGGAACCGGGACAGCTCGGAGTGGCCGAGCGTGGCGGCCATGTCGAGTGTGGCCGAGTCAATAGCCCCGAACGCCGATCTGGCGGCCACGATCAGGAAGGGAGCTGCGCAGAACGTCTGTGCGAGGACGATTCCAGCCAGCGAATTGGTCAAGCGCCCGCCGAACAGCTCGCCGAGGAACGTGTACGGCCCCACCAGGTAGATCAGCAGGATCCCGCTCATCAAGGGAGGCAGCGCCAGAGGAAGGAGCACGACGATGCCGATCAGTGAGGCCAGCCGGCCGGGAGATCGAGCCAGGACATAGGCTAACGGGACACCGAGAAGCGTGATCAGCGCCAGCGATATCGTGGCGCTCTCCAGCGAGACGAAGAGGGACGGGAACAGCCCCGGCACGTGGAAGCCGCGACCTGGAGAACTGAGAAACCGGAACGCGAAGGCGACCAGCGGGACGGCCAGATAGACGACGATGAGGCCGCCCAACCACGGGAGGGGGCTCCGCAGTGCCCCCCTGGTCATCGGGAGAGCAGCCCCTTCAGGTCCTTCGGCACGCTAGATTTCCCGCTGACCTTGGGCGGGGTGATCGCCACGATGCCATTCTTCTTGAGGATCCTCTGCCCGTCCTTGCCCAGGAGGAAGGCCACGAAGGTGCGTGCGGCTGCCTCATGCGGTGCACGGTTGAGAACAGTCAAGGTGTAGACGCCGGCGAGCTTCGTTCCGGAGAGGGGAACCGTTTTGATGTCTGCCGCGGCCGCCTCGACGCCGTAGAAGAACCCGGCATCAAGCTGCCCGGCCTGGAGCTGTCCGACGAGCGAAGTCTCGGGGTAGACGTTCGACGTTGACGACGCGATGGCCTTCAAGGCGGGGATGTGGTGCGCCTTGGCCGCTTGGTCGAGAGCCGTGACGGCCAGGACACCCTTCGGGTCCGTCGCAGGGTCGGTCCGACCGATCAGAAAGCCGGGCTCGTCGATGACGTCGTACCACGGCTTGGTTCTGAGGTCGCCGGCGAACTTGCTCGAGGGGCTGTAACCCAGAACCAGGGGCGACGAACCGAACGCCGCGTACCACGAGACCCAGTTCCCGTTAGCCGATCCCTCGAGGGTCTTGTTGACCGCTGGCGACGCACTGATGAAAACGTCACCTTGGAGCGTGCCTCCCTTGATGCCGCTGGCGATCGCGTCCGACCCCATAGAGGTGTTGTTGAGCGTGTACCCCGTGGCCTGCTGGAAGGCGGGTGCCACCTGCTCTTGCAACAGGTCCTGTAACGAGCCGGCGGACAGCACGTCGACCGGGCCCGACGGCAGGGGAGAGGCGGCAGCGGAGACAGGGCCCACCGTCGTCGCCACAGAGAGGCCGAACGACACGGCGGCTGCGACGGCGGTGTACCGCAACCCCAGGGCCGCGGACCTCCGCAGCGGGTACCGGGTTGACATGCCGACACGGTAACAAAGTCGCCGGGCATTTACGCCAGTTCAGTTCCATTTATGCCGCACCTGCGGTCGATTCTAAGATTTGGCCTTGCTGGGGCGGATCATGACTCCGCCGTAAGCGTCGGCGCCGCTGTCTCCTGGTCCCGCACGGCGTCCGGTTCACTCCGTTGCCAGTCTCCGGACCTGCCTCCCGATTTGTGCCAGAGGGTGAGCTCCTCCACGGACACCTCCGGGTCGAGCTCGAGCAACGAACACACCAGAGTGAGGCCCGCAACGGCACAGGCTGTGAGGGCCTCCATCTCCACCCCTGTCCGTTCCACGATCTCGGTGACCGCCGTGATTTCGATCCGGTGCGGGGACACCTCCACGTCCACCGATACGTGGTCGACCCGGATGGAGTGGCAGAGCGGCACGAGCGAGGACGTCTGTTTGGCACCCTGGATGCCGGCGACGCGTGCTGCCTCAACCGGGTCGATCCCGTTACTGGCGCCGCCGAGTGCCGCAACGGCGTCGACCGTGGTGAGGACGGCGCAGCGTGCCACGGCCAGTCTGCGTGTCAGCGGTTTGGTGGTGACATCGACCATGCGAGCACGGCCCTGCTCGTCGAGATGGGTCAGGGCACCTGAGGCCAGGGTCCGGCCGTCCGGTTGGGCGGTCACTCGCAGCCCCCCGACACCGGCGGTATCACTGCGACCTCGTCGTCGTCGCCGACAGGAGTGTCGGGGCCCGCTTCCTCGCCGTTGACCCAAAGGCGGGATCCATCGAGAACGGTAGAGAACGGCTCTCCGAACCGCGCCCTCGCGCCAGCTACGACGGCGGCGACGTTGTCCCCGGGTACGAGGGCACCGGAGGTCCCCGCCGCCTCTCTCGCCGGCCCGAATAACCGGAGGCGAGCCATTCCTACCCGCCGATCATCGACATCGATCGCGACGGGCTGAGGAAGTCCGGCTCGTTGATCCCATGGCCGGGATGCTTGGCCCAGACGGCCGCCCTCAAGAGGAGGGAGAGTTCGGCATCGGTGCCGTCCTTGCGCAGGATGTTCCGCACAGTCCCTTCGTCGTTGGTGAAGAGGCAGTTCCGTATGGCGCCGTCCGCAGTGAGCCGGAGGCGGTTGCATGTGCCACAGAAGGGCTCTGTGACGCTCGAAATCAGGCCGACCTCGCCGACCCCGTCGGTGAAGCGGAACCGCTCGGCGGGAGCGCCTGTGGCGTCTGGCAGCGGCTCCAACGGCCAGCGTGCGGAGATGCGTTCGAAGACCTCGTGGCCCGGTACGAGCCGGGCGCGATCCCAGTCTCCCTGAGCATCGAGTGGCATGAACTCGATGAACCGTACGATGCGTCCAGTTGCGCGTGCGAACGAGGCGAAATCGAGGATCTCGTCGTCGTTGCGGCCACGCAACAGCACCACGTTCACCTTCACGGGAGTCAGCCCGGCCGCCTCGGCGGCATCCATGGAGCGCAGGACGGCGCTAAGGACGCCCCGCCGGCGGATTGCCGCAAAGCGCTCTGGTTGCAATGAGTCACAGCTCACATTCACTCGTCGCAGACCGGCTGAGGCCAGCTTCTGCGCCATGCCGGCCAGTTCCGTCCCATTGGTGGTCACCGCCAGGTCCTCGAACCCGAGCGCGGCCAACCGGGCGACGAGCTCCGAGAGTCCCTTGCGCACGAGCGGCTCCCCGCCCGTGATCCGTAGCGCGGTCACACCGAGGTTCCGGGCCACGCGGGCCACCCGCGTGATCTCGTCGAACGTGAGGAGTTGGTCCATGGGGAGAAACGAAAGCCCCTCCTCCGGCATGCAGTAGACGCAGCGCAAGTTGCAACGATCGGTGACCGAGATGCGAAGGTCGTCGTGCACGCGTCCGTAGCGGTCGACAAGAGGGCCCTCTACCGGCATAGCGGGCTCTGCGTCCTTTGTGTTCCGGTGTGGCCGCACCGAGACGGCGACCCGGACGGGGGCTGTCATTGGGCCACCCTCACTGTGTCGGCGCTTGGTCGCGGCCGGCAGCGTCGAGGTCGTCGGAGCAGAGGGTCCAGTCCGTGCCACCGCTCCATGTCTCGCGCTTCCAGATAGGGACGGTGTGCTTGAGGGTGTCGATGCAGAACTGTCCTGCCGCGAACGCCTCGGCGCGGTGGGGCGTGGACGCCACCACGACCACTGACACCTCTCCCACCTCGAGCCTCCCGACCCGGTGGAGCAACACCAGGCGGCCGATCTCTTCCCAGCGCTCTCGGGCGGCGGCGGCCACCAGTGTGAGCCGCGGGGCGACCTGCTCGACGTATGCCTCATATTCCAGGCATGTCACGCCGGGACGGCCATCCGAATGGTCACGCACCGTGCCGCAGAAGGTCACGACCCCGCCGCACCCGGGGAGGATCGCCCACCGCCACGCCGTCTCAACCGGCAAAGGCCTGGTGCCGACGCCGACCCAGTCACCCCCCTTCGGCGGAGTTAGTTCGGCCAGGGTCGCCGGGCCATTCTCGAAGTTCTCTTGAGCGTCCGTCACTGCCACCCCTTTCCCGGGCGCCTCACGGGAGAGAGCCATTCATCAGATTAATCAGGGCACTGCGCGGATCTTCCTCCGCTCTAACGCTGCGTTCCGATACCGCGCTCCGACGTCCGCACGTCAATGTGGTTGGCCCCCTGCCAGCAACTCGAGCGTGTGGCCGAGGACATCTGCGACCGCCTCCAGGGATTCCACCGCGCCTCGCGGCGATCCCGGGACGTTGAGGATGAGGCAGCTTCCGACAGATCCCGCCAGCCCTCGGGAGAGACGTCCGAGCGGGCTCGCGGAGCGCATGGCCTCGGCCAGGCCGGGGGCCTCGCGCTCGACGACGGCGTGGGTCGCCTCTGGGGTGACGTCGGTCGGCGAGAACCCCGTGCCCCCCGTCGTCACGACGAGTCCCGCGAATCCAGTTGACAGCTCAACGAGAGCGGCCGAAACCGGAGCGATCCCGTCGGGGACAACTCGCCGATCGACGATGCGAAACCCGTGCTCAACGAGGACGCGGGTCAGCTCGTCACCGGACCGATCCTTGCGCGCACCCGCGCTGGCCGATTCGGAGACGGTGAGAATCTTCGCTTCGAGGCCCATGACCGGCTCGACGCTACCGGGGAGGAAACCGTGGCACCGCAAGGAGGAGCAGCGGAGGCGGAGTGCGATAATGCATCCGTGGCCAAGACTTACGAGGGGATCGACCAGACGCTGTCCGAGTGGATGTCGAACCAGCCGGTCTTCTTCGTGTCGACGGCCCCGCTTGATCCGCAAGGCTCAGTGAACTGCTCGCCCAAGGGCAATCGCGACGAGTTCGTCGTACTCAATGAACGCACGGTGGCCTTCCTCGACCAGACAGGGAGTGGCGTCGAGACCATCGCGCATCTCCGGGAGAATGGCCGGATCGTCATCATGCTCTGTGCCTTCGCGGGCCCGCCGCGAATCGTGCGCCTGCACGGGACGGGCCGGGTCGTGCTGGCCGACGACCCAGACTTCGAAGCGCTCGCCGCCCGTTTCCCCGGCGGTGCAGGCATGGGGGTCCGCTCGGTCATCGTCATCGATGTGCGGCGGGTGTCGGACTCGTGCGGCTACGGCGTACCCCTGATGACTTTGGAGGGTCATCGGCCCACCATGGACCAGTGGTCATCCCGCAAGGGGAGGGAGGGCATCCGCCAGTACTGGGTCGAGAAGAACGTCGCCAGCATCGACGGAATCAGCGGGATCGATCCTTCGCCACGGCAATAATATTCGTCCTAGGTGAGCCCCACCTCGACGTCCACATTCACCAGGGTTCTCGCTGCGAGGTCGGGACTCCGTCAGCGTCAAGGAGGAGGATCTCCACGCACTCACCGGCGTGCACGCCCTCACCGTCCTGCAACAACGCGAGAGCATTGGATTGCGCCATGACGCGCAGCATGTGTGAGTCTTGGCCGCCCGCCAATCGCACTCCCAACACCCCGTCCATTCCGATGCGGGCCGTTACCCTCACCAAGTGCAACTTGCCGTCTCGAGGGCGGGGGAGGTCCACTTCGGAGACCGCGGCCAGGCGCGGTCGATCAAGCACGGCGCAGCCGGCCATCGAGCGAAGCGCTGGCCGGACGAACAACTCGTAGGACACGAGAGCCGACACTGGGTTCCCCGCAAGGCCGAAGACCGGTGTACCGGTCTCCCTGAGCACTCCGAAGGCGAAGGGTTTGGCCGGTTTGATGGCGACCTGCATCGAACGCATGATGGGCCCGCTCAGATCCTTGAGCACGGCCTTCATCAAATCGCGGTCACCGACGCTCACTCCTCCACTCGAGACGATGGCATCGCACCGGGATCCTGCGTCTTCGAGCAGGGCGGTGAGCGCCGCCTCGTCGTCCCCGGCCACACCGAGGTCGACGGTGCCAAAGCCGTCTGCTTCCAGCTGGGCGAGCAGCGCCGGACGGTTGGCGTCGCGGATCTGCCCTGGCGCCAAGGCGCCAGCGGACGTGATCAGCTCGTCGCCGGTAGAGAGAACGCCGACGGTGGGGCAGGGGTGGACGAGAAGCTGCTCGACCCCGATGCTCGACAGGACGCCTACGTGGGCGGCGCCGAGGCGCGTCCCGGGAGAGAAGACCTCGTCGCCCGCCCGAATATCGCTCCCAGCCTCTCGTATGAATGTGCCGGGAGCCACGGATTCCTCGACGACCACGATCGACCCGCTCGATTCGACCCGGGTGCGCTCGACCATGCACACGGCGTCAGCACCGATCGGCAACGGTGCCCCCGTCATGATGCGCACCGACTCACCAGCCGATATGGATCTCCTCGCGCTGCCCCCTGCCATCACCGTGCCCACCACGCGTAGGCGCGCCGGTGGACGCGCGGTATCGGCGGCGCGGACCGCGTAGCCGTCCATGGACGAATTCGCAAAGGGCGGCACAGCCTCAGTGGCTCGGACTGCTTCGGCCAGCACAAGGCCCGAGGCGTCGCTTAACGCCACCCGTCTGGGGGTGAGAACCTCGCAGGCGGAGAGGACGAACAGTCGAGCTTCTGAGACAGGGATCATCCGGGAGGGTGGCGAAGCCGGTGGCAGACGAGAGGGTTCACCAGATGATGCTACCGAGGTCACGTGGAAGTCATGAGGGGTCGCCCGCCCCGGGGCTACGCCCCAGCAGAGCGGGGTGACGTGGCGGTAGCCTGCGCGATGAGACAGATATGTGTCTTTAGGTATCGAAGTCATACTTTCTCAACAGGGAGTTGACATGGCAAAGCCGACGAGAGGATTCCTTGGTCGCGGGAAGGCCGCCCGAGATCCGCGTCTCCCTCCAGGTCAGTATGACGCTGGCGACCAGTGGCCCGTCCTGAATGCGGAAGTCACCCCGCAGCCTGACTTGGCGTCGTGGTCGTTCTCGATCGAGGGCCTCGTCGCCCATCCGACGACCTGGACCTGGGATGAGATCCACGCGCTGCCGGGGTCCGCATTTGCCGGTGACATCCACTGCGTGACCACCTGGTCCAAACTCGGCGTGCAATTCAGCGGTGTCTCGGTCGACACACTTCTTGGCATAGCAGGATTGGAACCGGCAGCCACCCACGTGCTGGCCTTCTCGACTACCGGGTACACGACCAATCTGCCGCTTGCTGACGTCACCGGTGGTCAAGCTTGGGTCGTTTGGGAGTACGAGGGCGGCCCACTGCCAATCGAACACGGCGGACCGGCGCGTCTGTTGGTGCCGCATCTCTACTTTTGGAAGAGCGCGAAATGGGTGGCCGGACTGCGGGTGCTCGACCACGATGAACCAGGATTCTGGGAGCGCAACGGCTACCACGATCGGGGAGATCCCTGGCTCGAGCAGCGATACCAGGGCGATTAGGAGTGACCACCGATCGAAAAGCTGGCGATCCTTGGCAGGTGGCCATGGTCACCGAGATTCGGCCGGAGACCCGAACCGCCAAGACTTTTCGCTTGACCCTTACGACGCCCACGCCTCGGCTTGCAGGGCAGTACTACGTGGTGCGGCTCACCGCACCAGACGGGTACACGGCATCGCGGTCGTATTCGGTGGCTTCGGCCCCTAGCGATTCTGGCGAGATCGAGCTCACTGTTGAGAGACTCGAAGGCGGCGAGGTTTCGGAGTTCCTGCATGACGAGGTCATGGTCGGTGACGAGCTCGAGGTCCGGGGACCAATCGGTCTTTGGTTCGTCTGGGAAGCCGATACTCCGGCCATCCTCATCGGTGGTGGATCTGGCATCGTGCCTCTGATGGCCATGCTGCGACTGGCCCGTCAGTCTGGACGCTCCGACCTGCTTCGAATGGCAGTCTCAGTTCGAACGCCGGATGACCTCTACTACGCCCATGAGCTTCCCGGACCCGAGACGACTGTTGCTTATACCCGTGCGGTCCCTCCGTCCTCTCCGCAGCCCCCCCGTCGGCTCTCCGAACTGGATCTTGCTCCTCTGTTGCTCCCTCAGGCGACCGCCTTCGTGTGCGGCTCGCCGGGCTTCGCCGACTTCGCGAGTGCGCTGCTCCTAGGGCTCGGTCAATCCGTGGACAAGATCCGGGTTGAACGGTTTGGCCCCACCAGTTAGCTCCATCCCCCCCGAGGGGCGGACTCTCGGTCCCACCACCGATTTGGAGGATTGATGACAGCCGGAGCCCCCGCCCCTGCGATCGCCGGCGAGCCGCAGCCCCCACGAGTTGAGTCAAACCCGTCCGCCGCCCGGCCCGCTGGGACGTTGTTGTCGGTAAACGTTGGGTTACCGAAGGACGTGTCCTGGCAAGGGAGGACTGTCTTCACAGCGGTGTTCAAGCACCCTGTGTCCGGTTCCAGCCGGGTAGGCAGGCTCAACGTCGACGGCGATGGTCAAGGCGATCTTAAGGGGCACGGCGGCGAGCAGCGTGCGGTGTTCGTTTACCAAATCGACTCGTATCGGTACTGGGAACGCGAGCTAGGACGACACGACTTCGAGTACGGACAGTTCGGCGAGAATTTCACTGTGGAGGGACTGGGCGACGACCAGGTGTGCATTGGCGATCGCTACCGGATTGGCAGCGCGGTCTTCGAGGTTACGCAACCTCGCGTCACTTGCTATCGCGTCGGGATCCGCATGAATGATCCACAGATTCCCGCGTTGCTCGTCTCCCACCACCGTCCAGGGTTTTACTTCCGGGTGCTCCAGGAGGGCGAGGTACAGGCGGGAGACAAAATCATCAAGCTCTCCTCGGGACCCGAACAGATGACGGTCGCCGACGTCGACGCGCTGCTTTACCTCCCAGGGCACACGCGCCAAGGGCTGCTCCGAGCGCTCCGGGTTCCCGCCCTCAGCCCCGGATGGCAGGACTCGTTCCGAGCGCTGCTGAACGAGGAACCCGGCAATGGCAACGCCGGCCTCGCGGTGACGAGCCTGCCTCCCGCCTGGCCCGGCTTTCGTCAGGTGACCGTCAAGGCAATCACGCGCGAAAGCGACTCGGTGATCTCGCTACGCCTCGAGGACCCCACGGGCGCTCCACTACCCGGGTCCCGCGGAGGTGAGTACATCACTCTGCGAGTCCAGCCCGACAAGACGCAGCGGGCGCTGTTGCGCAACTACTCGCTCTCCGGACCACCCGGGGCGGATTACTACCGCATCACTGTCAAGCGCGAACGCGGTGGCGCCGCCAGCGGCTATCTGCACGCCCGTGTCGCCGTCGGCGACCAACTCGACATTGCAGCACCACGCGGCACGTTCTTTCTCGATCAGACGGACGCGCCCGTGCTGCTGATCAGCGCCGGAATCGGTGCCGCCCCCATTCTCGCCATGCTTCAGGCACTGGCGCAGCAGCGCTCCGACAGAGAGATCTGGGGGCTGCACGGCGCACGCAACGGTAGCGAGCACCCGTTCGCCGCCGAGGCCCGTGCCCTCCTCGGCTCGCTGCCGAACGCACGGGCCCACGTGTACTACAGCCGCCCCGGCCCGAAGGACGTCGAAGGCCGCGACTTCGACAGTGCCGGGCGTCTCACGGCGTCAGTGCTCGCCGAACTTGAGCCACCCTCCGATGCCGAGGCATACCTCTGTGGGCCCACAGCCTTCATGGACGAAATCAGCGTGGGTCTGGCCGCCTTGGGGTTCGATGCCTCTCGCATCCATACGGAGCCGTTCGGGCCCGCAGCGGGCGAGACGCCGGGGATCGCGGCGGCGCCTGCGCGGGCGCCCCACCCACCCGCCGGCCAGCCCGGAGACGGCCCGACGATCGCATTCGCCCGTAGCGGCCTCACGATCCCATGGAGCGGCGTCTACGGCTCCCTGCTCGAACTCGCCGAGTCCTGCGACGTGCCCGTCCGCTGGTCATGCCGCACCGGCGTCTGCCATACCTGCGAAACGACACTCATCGCGGGGGATGTCGACTACAGCCCCGACCCAGTCGAACCTCCCGCTGACGGGAGCGTGTTCATCTGCTGCTCACAGCCACGCGACGACATAGTGCTCGATCTATGACCGACGTCACGGCAGCGGCGGACTACGTCATGGTGCGTGTGCCCGGTCATCCCGTGCCACGAGTGGTCCCTATGTCTTCGAGCACATTCTCGTGGCAGAGGATCTGCTCGGAAGGTACTTGCGCGACGGAGACACGGTTCATCATCGGAATGGCGTTCCGGATGACAATCGGCCGGAGAACCTCGAGCTCTGGACGAGCCCGCAGCCAGCAGGCATCCGGGTAAGCGATGCCATTGCATGGGCGCACGCGATTCTCGAACGCTACGGGGACGTCGGTGCACCTCCAACGGCTCTCACGATCTCGCGTGAGCGCTCTTGGAGGTGGCGGGAATCGAACCCCGCAAGTCAGTTCTGCAAAAGCGCACGGCAGCGCCATAGTCTCAAATCTACCTGCGATGAAGGTGGGACTGAGAGGTACGCGTTGGCACCCGTTGGCACCGCACTTGTATCCGCTGTCTCTTCGCGGATGTGTCCGATCTGTGTCCTGCTCCGGAGCTTGCTTTAATCCAGGGACTGTGAACGGTCCTCGACAAGATTGCAAAGGGTGCCCCATTCGGGCATCACTTACTGAGGCAGTCTCCAAGAAAGTGACCTAGGTGGCGGCGTTCCGTAACTTCGGGATCCGGCGCTTGGCGTCACGCTCCGATTCGAGGACGGACCTCATCCTCGATGCAGCCGCAGGATCGTCCAAGGCCCGGTTGTGACGCTCCTCGGGATCCAAGGTCAGGTTGTGTAGCTCCCAGTCGGGCTCAGCGGCCGGACCGAGAAACGGGTTCGGAGCGATCCCCTGGGCGGCGTACCAGTCATCGAGCCGCTCGTAATAGTGGTTCAGCTTCCACAGCTCGGGTGCGCCACCGTCACCGGTTGGGAGCGATGACAACACCGATTCGATGTTGATCGGCGGCGCGACCGGGTCGAACGCAGCCCCGGTCAGGATGTTGACCTCGGTGATTCCCCGAGTTACGTCGTCCTCGGTCATGAAGTAGATCGGCGAGCTATATGACGTTGGGTCGATCTGTCCTCGGACCACCGGGCTCAAGTCCCGACCAGGCAGGGGCTGGACCTCGTCGTGATGGGCGCCGACGCCGGCGGCTGCCTGCTGCAGGTCGATGCCGGCCAAACCGAGGAGTGTTGGGATCAGGTCCACGTGGCTTGTCGGCACGTCTATGCCTTCACGCCCGGGCTCGATGCCCGGACCGGCGATGAGCAGCGGCACGCGGGTGGCCTCGTCGAACGCATTACACCACTTCTGAATCAAGCCCCCGTGGGCACCGAGTAGGTCGCCGTGATCGGACGTGAACACGACGATGGTGTCGTCAACCATGCCCGACTGCTCAAGCGCTTCAAGAATGCGACCGATGGCCTTGTCCACCAATTTCAGCAGGTAGTAGTAAAGCCTCCGATAACCGAGATCGGTGGCCGTCTCGAAGATCATCTTGGGCCAAATCGCCTTGAACGCCTCCTGGCACACGGGGCGGCCGGTAAACAGGTCCGACTGGGAGGGTGCCTCGGGCACGTCAGGCACGGTGTCGTCCGGCGGCCCGAATTGCAACATCTGCTCCCATCCGAATCCCGAGAACGCGATGTCGTGGGGATTGACAAAGGAGGCAACCGTCAGCCATGGTCCCTCGGTCCGAGATGCCGTCAGGTCGCCGAAGAGCTCGACCACTTGCTCGGCGAAGACTCCATCGCGGACGGTCCCGCAATCGGACTTGGCGGCGCCGTGCGGCTCGCGTCCGATCCATCCCGAGAAGCCGAACGGGTCGAGCCTCTCGGCCTTGCGATAGGCCTCCACCGCCTCAGGCAGCGGGATGCCGTCGTCATCGGAGGCCTTCAGCCCCTCGTGCGTTCCCGGGGTTGTGAGGTCGGCGAAGGAGACGTGCCACTTACCCCTGTAATGAGTCCGGTAGCCACCGGCTCGGAACCAGTCCCCCAGCGTCGGCACCGTGTTCGGATCGAGCCACTTCATGCCGGGGTCCGTGTTCTGCTTGGCCACACCATCGGTGGACGTGACTCCGTGCAGTGACGGGTACTGCCCGGTGAACAGCGTCGCCCGGCTGGGTACGCACGCCGTCGAGCCCGCGTAGTGCCGGTGGAACTCCAGGCCCCGGGACCGGATCGACTCCCGGGCGGTGAGCTGGGACTTGCGGAAGGCGCGCACGCTGTCCGGCTCATACGGGGGCGCGTAGCGCTCCTCGTCAGTCATGATGAGCAAGATGTTCGGTTGACTCATGGCTCAAACGCTATCGACAAAAGCGGCCGCCCGTAGAGGGCTTTCGTCCCATAAACCGCAGAGACCTGTTCCACTGAAGGGTGCCACCGTACGCACGTCTGGGCTAGCCCGGCCGGTTGGGGTCTTGGCTCTTACCGTCCGGTATTGCATGGATCTCGACTCGGCCTCTATCCGGGGTGGTACCACGCGGGTCTTCCCCGAGCAAGACTGGACGCGTGACGCAGGGATGGCGCGTCCAGCGAGTGGATCACCGGGACCCCTTGGCTCCCATGGAGGACATCGTGCGCCTCATCGACGTGGCCGGCACGGCTACGGCCGCCGCCTACAGCCGCAGCGACGTGGTCCAGGCGCTCAACGAACAGCAGCCGGCCGCCGTGGCATTCGCGTCCGGGCAGCTTGTTGGCGTTGCCATCGCGCGTATGGCGGGTCGCGATGCTCATCTGCTCGCCCTGGCACTGCACCCGAGTTGGCGCAACCGAGGCATCGGCTCTGCGCTGCTTCGCGAACTTGACCAGGAGGCTATCCATCACGGCGCCCTGCGCATGCTGGCTCTGGTCGAGCCAGGTCAAGTCGGGGAGGTCGCGTTTGCCCACCAGGGGTTCGACCGAATAGACGGGCTCCACTTGTACGTCAGGTCGGCCTCCATGGTGCCCGAAGAGCTCGAAATCGTCGAGCGCTACGCCGGCCACTTCCCGCCGGCGGGGCTGTGGGAAGAGATGAAGGGTTTCTCGACGACCAAGGAGCTCCTGGAGCGCCGGATCGTCGCTCCGCTCTCACATGTCGACCTGGCGGACAGCGTCGGGCTACGAGCGCCCGCGGCGGTGATGCTCTTCGGGCCACCTGGGACGGGCAAGACCTCATTTGCCCGAGCCATGGCGTCCCGGCTTTCCTGGGCGTTCGTCGAGCTGCACCCCTCACTCCTGGGCCATGGCACCGTGGGCGCAGCGGCTCTACGTGCCGCGCTGGAAGATCTGACGCACGTCGACCGCTTGGTGTGTTTCATCGACGAGGCGGACGAAATCGCCTCGGCGCGCGCCAGCCGACCTGAGAGCCAGCCGGTCGTCAACGAGCTGCTCAAGGCGGTTCCAGTCTTCAAGTCCCGCCCGGGTCGACTCATGGTGATGGCAACAAACTCCATCGCCTCCATCGATCCAGCCATGCTCCGACCAGGACGCTTCGATCTCATCATCCCGATTGGCGCGCCCGACAGTGCCGGCCGTGCCGAGCTGGCGGCCGAGTTCCTGGAGCAGTGTGATCCCCAGGACATCGCCGAGCGCACGGAGGGCTTCACGCCCGCCGACTTCGCGCTGGCCGCCCAGCGGGCAGCCCAGCTCGCCTTCGAGCGGGCGCTCGCCGGGGGTCCGCCAGCGGTGACATCCGATGACTGTGCCGACGCCGTGTCGCGGACGCGTCCCAGCGTCCACGAGGAAGCGGCCGCCGCCTTCGACGAGGAAGCGGCCGCGTTCGCCAGGCTCTGATGCGATCTTCGGCAACCAAAAGCTTCGGCCGAGATGTGAACTGATGTCCCCTAACAGTCGCCGGGACGGGGTGCCGCCCTGCGGCACCCGGGGGGACCCTCGGCCCGCAATGGCGCGCGCGTTATGGGACACCTACCCAAGCGCAGAACGCCGAAATTTGCGGGTCCGTCGATATCCCTGATGGACGAGCTGCGCGTTGTCATGGCGCGCCACCAAGCAGGCGTCCGGGAGAGACCCCCCGCCCGGTCACTGGCCTTACGTCATAAGGCATCCTGTCCACGAGAACGGATCAATACCAACCACCGCTCAAACCTACGGACCATGCCGGTGCTGCTCGTCGTTACGTAGCTCCCGGAGGGCTCGTCGTGTCTTGTCGACTGAGTTGTCGAGTCGTTTGCTCTGGCGTGTGAGGGTGGCCAGCCGTCTCTGCGCTTGATGTACGTGATGTGAGTTGACTGGCCGACCGGAGGAGGCGTCTCCTTCCATACATTGCACCTGGGCGCCTAGGTCTCCGATGGCTTGGTCTCGCTGTTTCGTGAGCCGGTCCAACTCCTCTTCAAAGGGAGTTGGTTCACGTTCTCTCATCGCAAGTGCCCAGAACAGAGTGACGGTCGGAAGCGCGATAACGCCCACCAAGACGAGGAGGTGAGCTGGCTGGCTAATAGCTCGTCGGTCCAATGAAAGAAGTCCGGTCACCTCCGCCGCCCACCCCAGCACCGTCACAATGGGCAAGAGCGCAGTCAAGAGGACCAATAGCCCACGAAACAGCCAGCGCATCCGATCTCGGATCGACTCAAAGCGTCGGAACTTCCTATACCGATAGAGCAGTAATGCTCCAATCACGAGCGCACTCGTCCAAAGACCCGAGCATCCTTGTTACGTCGCGGCGGTTGCCTCGGGCGCGGAGGTTGAGCCGTCTGATCGGCGGCTCCGGGTGAACGCCCTCTTGAGCCGTTCGAGCGTCCCGTCTCGCTTGTCCTGCTGGGCGAGCCTCTCCCAGGATTCAAACTCGAGCCGGAGCAGCCGCAGCTCTTCACCGGCGTAGTCCGGATCTACGGGCAGCTCCTGCTCCCATCCGACCTCTTCGAAGAGGTTGCGAAACACTGAATGTGGCAACAGTTGGAGGTTGCCTGGCAAGCCGTACAAGCGCCGGAGTGCACGGACCAACAGCATCATCGCGGTGTCTGCGTTGCTCGACTCCTCTCGCAACATCATCGTCCACTCCGGGCTCAGCGTCCACCCGCATACTGGGCATCCGCCGTCCACCGCCAAGAGCAGGTCAGAGATGGGAAAGTCGTTTGTGCAATGACGACACCTGGCTTGGATGGGATGCGCTTCCATTGGGAACCTCCTGGCGGGGGCGCGGTACCCATCATCTTCATGGTCACTCAGCTCTGTGCCGACCCCTGACCGCGTAGTAGATCGCCGAGCTCGACGCGTTCCCTCACCTTCCACGTACCTCTGAATCATCAGTGCCCCGCCTGCATCGGTCAGGACGACGAACTGGCCTCCAGATCGGCGTGCAGCTCGGCCTGGTAACGGTGGCCGGGCCGACCCTCCAAAATCCATCGACCATGTGCACCCAGATGAGAGTGCAGTTCCCCGGGGACGGGACCGCCGTCGACGCCAACTGCAGGATCTCTCCGAAATCACCGGACTCGACCATCATTATCGACAGGACCAACAGTGCCCGCAGGCTGGAGAGCTGATCGTGAAGAACCAAAACGGATTTCTGTTCACGTTTGACGAGATACACAGTGGGGAATTGTCTGTCATCACAGGTCCTTCGAGATCGGGTCGCCCCTTGTGGACAATGGGTGACTAGGGTGAACACTGCTGTCCGGAAGGAGGGTCGCGTGGCGACCTGCCAGCACGATTCGGACGTCGTTCCGATATCCCGCGGCACCCCGCCGCCGTCCGAAGCAGACAACTAGTGCGTCCCGCCACCCGCCAGACTCCTCAGCGGGAAGCACCGATTCGTCCGTCGCACGCCGCGACCCCGCAACAGGGCCACCAAGCCCCGGAGGTGAGGGCTGCCCACGCGCTCGACATCGACGGATTGGTGCGAGCCGGCCGGATCAGCGATGCGATTTCGTTGAGCCACGGTGCGCTGTTCCTCGCTGACCAGCTTCCCGAGGCAATCGCGCGAATACGCCTCACCCTATCGTCCCTCCTCTTGATGAGCGGGCGGGTCGATGAATCGTTGGCCCAGGCGATCGCCATCCTGGTAGGGCCCGAGATCTCGAACAGTGTGCGCGCTGCAGCAAAGCTTGCGGAGTTGCGGGGAATGGTCATGACGGGAGATTGCGACGCGGCTCGCCTCGGCGCGGAGTCCATTCTCGCCGGCGCTGAATGGGCGGGGGCGGATCTCGCGCTGTCGGGAGCTTTCGAGACCCTCGGCTACCTCGCCTGGGACGAGGGCCGGGCGACCGAAGCCTTGCGCTGGATGCACGCGTCGATTCAGCGGGCCGACCAGGGTCCCTCGGAGATACGACGGAGCTACCCGAGACTGCACATGGCGTGCATGCTGACGGCGTTCGGTGAGTTCGAACACACGGCCGAGATGCTCTCCGATGTCGAGGAGCGGATGGTCGCGTCGCACCATACCGAATGGCTCGCCGCGGTGGGGGCGATACGTACCCGCCTCATGCTCGCACGCGGCGAGAATGACAGGGCGGAGAGTGACGCCCAAGCAGCACTTGCCCTGTCTGAACGACTAGGCACCCCGCTCTTCGCCTCAATGGCGTTGAGTGCGCTGGCCGAACTCGCCCTCCGTCGCGGCGACATGGCGGCGGCCGCTCGTCTGCTCGGTGACGTTCGGGCCACGCCTCCCCCCGTCGGGGTGCTGGGCTGGGCGTCACACATGTGGGCGCGGATCCATCTCAAGGACGCCCAGGTGGGCCCGTCACGAGCGCTCGAACTCTTGTCCGACTGCCTCTACGACCACGTGGCGGCCAATCGGCTCTTGCTCGAGGATTCCGCCGGTGCCGCGTGGTGGGTGCGCTCCGCCTTGGCGGTCGGCGACCGGGACACCGCCGAGAGGATCGTCGCCGACATTGCGGTCATCGCCCGCTCGAATCCCGAACTACCCATCCTCACCGCAGCCGATGCGCATGCCCGTGGGATCTTCGACCATCGCCCCGATCTCCTTCGGGACGCCACCGCACTGCACCGATCGCCATGGGCACGGGCGTCGGCCACGGAGGATCTGGGGATGACACTTTCATCGAGTGATCGACCGGCCTCCCTGATGGAAATCGACCGCTCGCTCGCGATCTACAGCCAGATTGGATCCGTCCGGGATGCCAGCCGTGTGCGCAGACGCCGCCGGCAGAAGACCGACCGTCCCGTGTCGGGATGGGCCAGCCTCACGTCGCCGGAACAGCGGGTCGCGCTCGTGGTCGCCGAAGGGTTGACGAATGCGCAGGTAGGATCCCGGCTCTTTCTCTCTCGACACACCGTGGACTTCCATCTCCGCCAGGTGTTCCGAAAGCTCGGGATCACCTCACGGGTTGAGTTGGTGCGTCTCGTGATCACCGACGAGCGAACCGACCGAGTGAAACCCCGGTAACCAGGGGCCGCAGGCGCTGAGCTGGCTGCCCGCTGGCCTACCCGATCGGTTCGTCACCCGAGGCGCCTCCTGCCGCTCAGCGCGGGATTCCGCGAGGTGGGCCGCCAGGTGGCCCCAGGGCGACGTCGCCGGTATGGATGCGTTCGGTGCACAAGTTGAGGACATCGTCGAGCAGCTGCGCCATGCGATCGCGATGCCGTCGAATCGTTTCCTGGATACCGGACAAGTCATGGCGGGTGAAGTCCATTCGCTCCTCCAGTGTGCGCGACCACCAAACAGTCCGCGGGAACGGGCGCGACACACCCCGCGTCTACGTGAAGGGGCAAGGGGACCGGCCAAAGGCTTGAACTCCACGCGTCCGCGGGGTGTCGGTGGGCCGAGGCTGGCACAACGATGAGAGGAGCTACGGAGTCGCCACATCTCGGGTTGCGCATGTCGCGACGAGTGGGACCGTCGGACGGCGACTCAGACTCAAAGGAGCAACTATGCCGCGAGCAGTCGGAATCGACCTTGGAACTACCAATTCGGTGATTGCCGCAGTCGAAGGCGGCCAACCGACGGTGATTCCCAATGCAGAGGGCACGCGCACCACCCCATCGGTCGTGGGTTTCACCGAACAGGGTGAACGGCTGGTAGGCCAGCTGGCGCGCCGGCAGGCGATCCTCAACCCCAAAGGCACCATCTACTCGGCCAAGCGTTTCATCGGGCGTCGTTACAGTGAAGTCCAGAACGAGATCAACACAGTCACGTTCGACGTCGTCGAGGGCCCCGACGGGTCGGCTCGATTCGATGTCCGCGGCACTCTCTATGCCCCCGAGGAGATCTCGGCGCTCGTGCTGCGCAAATTGGTTGAGGATGCCTCCAAGTCCCTTGGCGAGAAGGTCACCGAGGCGGTCATCACCGTACCCGCCTACTTCAATGACGCGCAGCGCCAGGCCACCAAGGACGCCGGCAAGATCGCGGGGATCGAGGTCTTGCGCATCATAAACGAGCCGACCGCGGCCGCGTTGGCGTACGGGCTCGACAGACAGGGCGATGAGACCGTGCTCGTCTTCGATCTGGGCGGTGGAACTTTCGACGTCAGCATCCTCGACGTTGGTGACGGTGTCGTGGAGGTGCGCTCGACATCAGGGGACACCCATCTCGGTGGTGACGATTTCGACCGCCGGATCGTTGATCACCTCGCCGAAGAGTTCCAGAAGGACAACGGCATCGACCTGCGGAATGACTCTCAGGCACTGCAACGCCTCTTCGAGGCAGCCGAGAAGGCAAAGGTCGAGCTCTCCGCGGTGGCGCAGACCACAATCAGCCTTCCCTTCATCACGGCCGACGCAAATGGCCCCAAGCACCTCAACACCACGATGATGCGTTCGACCTTCGAAACATTGATCAACGACCTCATCGACCGCTGCAAGGGACCCGTGGAGCAGGCGATGGCCGACGCCCGTCTGACGGCCGCAGACATCGACGAGGTGATCCTGGTTGGCGGCTCCACCCGCGTGCCGGCGGTCCAGGCCCTGGTCCGGCGCTTGACCGGTGGGCGTGAACCCAACATGACGGTCAACCCTGACGAGGTCGTCGCACTGGGCGCGGCGCTGCAGGCGGCGGTGATCAAAGGCGAGGTCAAAGATGTCCTGCTCCTGGACGTGACGCCGTTGTCGCTGGGCGTCGAGACACTCGGGGGCGTCATGACCAAGGTCATCGAACGGAACACGACAATCCCCGCTCGGCGGACCGAGACCTTCAGCACGGCCGAAGACAACCAGTCCGCAGTCGACGTCGTCGTCCTGCAGGGCGAGCGGGAGCGCGCCGCCGACAACAGGACGCTTGGGCGGTTCCGCCTCGAGAACATCCGCCCAGCCCCGCGGGGTGAGCCCCAGGTCGAGGTGACCTTCGACATCGATGCGAACGGGATCCTCAACGTGTCCGCCAAGGACAAGGACACAGGCGCCGAGCAGCGGATCACGATCAGCGAGAGCTCGAACCTCGACAAGTCCGAAGTCGAGCGCATGGTGAGCGATGCCGAGCGCTACCGACAGGAGGATACGAATCTCCGCCAACTCGTCGACGCTCGCAACGAGCTCGACGCCACGGTCCACCTCGTGGAGCGCCGGCTCACCGAACTCGGCGCCGGTGCACCCGTGCACGAGAAGGCGCGCGCAGAGATGCTGATGAACGACGCCCAGCAGGCGCTCAAGGAGGAGGCCCCGCTGGACCGCATCAAGTCGCTCACATCAGAGCTTCAGAGCGTTTACCAGGGGTTGACGGCACAGGCACCTCCCGGTCCTGGGGCCGGGTCAGACGCCCCGTCACGAGGGGCCGATGACGACGTGATCGACGCAGAGTTCACCCCGAGCTGAGGTGGTCGTGTCCGTCCCGCCTTCGACCTCTGACCGCGCTGCTCCTCCCTCGTCCCAACCCGCCAAAGAGGCAACCCCCCCTCACTACTCTTCAACGGGGAAGGAGGACGCAGGGCACCCTCGCAACGATGAGGCGACGCAACCGGCGGGAGGGGGCTCTGTCCCCGAGGACCAACCATCCCTGCTGCAGAGCGCCGGCGAGCACGAGCTGCAGGACCAACTGGTCCGCGTCATGGCCGACTTCGACAACCTGCGAAAGAGGCTTGGACGCGAGACCGAGTTGGCACGGGCCAGGGAGCGTGACACCGTTGCCACCGACTTTCTGCCTGTTCTCGACAGCCTGGAACGAGCTCTGGACCATGCCGACGCCGATCCCTCCCTGATCCGAGAGGGCATCCAGGCGGTCCGCGACCAGGCGGTGCAAATCCTGGCCAAGCTTGGATTTGCGCGCTGGGACCCGTTGGGCGAGCAGTTCGACCCAGCCCGCCACGAGGCGGTCGCCAGCGTCAACGATCCGGACGCCGAGCCGGGGACCATCGTCCATGTGGTCCATCCCGGTTATGGGGACGGCGAGCACCAGCTGCGGCCCGCTGCGGTGGTGGTGGCGACCAAGGGGCGCTAGGTGGCGGCGGACCAGGATTATTACTCGATCTTGGGCGTTTCGAGGTCCGCCAGTACGGAAGAGATTCAGCGTTCCTACCGCAAGCTGGCGCGCACCTATCACCCCGACGTGAACAAGGATCCGGCCGCCGAGGAGCGGTTCAAGGAGATCTCCGAGGCCTACGACGTGCTGTCCGACCCTGCGACGCGCGCCAAGTACGACCGATTCGGGGCGACATTCCGTCAAGTGCCCGACGGGGTGGACGCGGAGGCCTGGGCCCGGGCGCAACAGGGCCCTCGCAGGGGGTCGTCGGCGGACTACTCCTCGTGGTCGGTATCGGGCGACTTCGACGAAATCGACGTGGGAGATCTCTTCGGCGGCATGTTCGGGCGCCGGCGGCCGACTCCGACCCGCGGCGCCGATCAGGAGGCCACGATCGAGATCTCCCTCGACGACGCGTTCAAGGGAGCAAAGAAGCGCATCACGCTGTCCGGCGACCGTACCTATGACGTCACGATCCCGGCTGGGGTCACCGACGGACAGTCCATCCGGTTGGCCGGACAGGGTGGCCAGGGAAGCACCGGCCAGGCCGGGGATCTGTACCTCAACGTTCGCATCGCTCCCGATGCGCGCTATCGGCTTGAAGGCCGCGACATCTACGTCGACCTCCTGGTGACGCCCTGGGAGGCGGCGCTCGGGTCCAAGGTCCCGGTCGAGGGTCCCGGAGGTGACGCCAAGCTCACCGTGCCCCCAGGGACGTCGTCGGGCCGCAAGTTGCGGCTCCGCGGCCGTGGCTTGCCGAACCCAAGGGGTACGGCGGGCAACCTCTATGCAGAGGTAAAGATCATGGTGCCGCGCCATCTGGAGGAGCGCGAAAGGGCGCTGTTTGAGGAGCTCGCCCGTGAGTCGCACTTCGACCCGCGGAGGCACCGGTGACCACCGTCCTCGCCCGCCCGCTCCGCCTCGACCTCGAATCCTTCTCGAGGGCAGTCGGCCTGCACCCAGATCTCGTCTTGCGTCTCGTGCGGCTGGGGCTGCTCGATGCGGAGGTGCGTGTCGACCATCGACTGCAATTCGCTCCGGCCCAGATGGCACGCGCCTTCCGCATCCAGAGGCTGCGCGCCGGTCTGCCCCTGAATTACGCCGCACTGGGCCTCGTGATGGATCTCCTTGACCGAATCGACCAGCTGGAGGCGGCGCTCCGCCACCGACCTCCCGCACCGAGAGGGGACTGACTGCATGGACCCGAACCGCCTGACCCAGAAGTCACAGGAAGCCCTGACCGAGGCCCAGACCCTGGCCCAGCGGCTCGGCCACACCGAGGTGGACGGCGAGCACTTGCTGGTAGCGCTATTGAACCAGCAGAGCGGACTGGTGCCCCGGCTGATTGAGCGCGCCGGCGCGTCCCCCGACGACGTACTGCGCGAGGTCGAGGCCGAGTTGTCCCGGCGGCCGAAGTCCACCGGTCCCGGTACCGCACCGGGGCAGGTCTTCGTGACGCAACGACTCTCGCAACTACTCGACGCCGCCGATTCAGAAGCGAGACGCCTGAAGGACGAGTACGTCTCTGTGGAGCACCTGGCGCTGGCGCTCATCGAAGAGGGCTCGAAGAGCGCGGCGGGTCGGGCGCTGCAGAAGGTCCGCGTGACTCGCGACGCCTTTCTCAGTGCGCTCACGACTGTGAGGGGCAATCAACGAGTCACCTCGGCCACTCCCGAGGGCTCTTACGAGGCGTTAGAGAAGTACGGACAGGACCTCGTTGCTGACGCCCGCACGGGGCGCCTCGATCCCGTCATCGGGCGGGACAGCGAGATCCGCCGCGTCATCCAGATCCTATCGAGGAAGACCAAGAACAACCCGGTCCTGCTCGGTGATCCCGGGGTGGGCAAGACGGCCATCGTCGAGGGCCTGGCGCAACGCATCCTGCGCGGCGACGTCCCTGAGGGCCTTCAGGGCAGGACGATCTTCGCTCTCGACATGGGCTCGCTCGTGGCCGGCGCAAAGTACCGCGGTGAGTTCGAGGAGCGTCTCCAGGCGGTCCTGAGCGAGATCAAGGGTGCCGAAGGGCGCATCATCCTCTTCATCGACGAGCTCCACACCGTGGTGGGCGCTGGCGCGGCCGAGGGCGCCATGGATGCCGGCAACATGTTGAAGCCGATGCTGGCCCGCGGAGAGCTTCACCTCATCGGAGCGACCACCCTCGACGAGTACCGCAAGCACATCGAAAAGGACGCCGCACTCGAACGGCGATTTCAAGTTGTCCTCGTGGACGAGCCCACCGTCGAGGACACCATCTCCATCCTGCGCGGCCTGAAGGAGCGTTTCGAGGTGTTCCACGGCGTAAACATCCAGGACAATGCGCTGGTGGCGGCCGCCACCCTGAGCTATCGCTACATCACCGATCGATTCCTGCCCGACAAGGCCATCGACCTGGTCGATGAGGCCTGCGCGATGTTGCGGACCGAGATCGACTCGCTCCCGGCGGAGCTCGACGAGGCTAGCCGCAGGGCCATGCGACTCGAGATCGAGGAGGCGGCCCTCTCCAAGGAAGAGGATCCCGTGAGCCGGCATCGTCTGGAGGAGCTCCGCCGCGAGTTGGCCGACGTCCAGGCAGAGGTGGACGCCATGCGTGCCCGCTGGGAGAGCGAGCGCCAGGCCATCCAACGGGTGCGGACCCTCCGCGAAGAGCTGGAACGGGTGCGTCTCGAGGCCGAGGCGGCCGAGCGGGCGTACGACCTCAACCGGGCGGCGGAGTTGCGCCACGGTGCCGTCCCCGAGCTGGAGCGTCGTCTCCGCGCTGAGGAGGAGCAGTTGGCGGCGAAGCGTGGCGATCGACCCTTGCTCCACGAACTGCTGAGCGAGGAGCAGATTGCCGAGATCGTGGCACGGTGGACCGGCATCCCCGTCAACCGACTGCTAGAGGGCGAGCGGGAGAAGCTCCTCCACCTCGACGAGGAGCTGCACGAGCGGGTCGTCGGTCAGGACGAGGCGGTCCAGCTCGTCGCCGATGCGGTCATGCGCGCCCGCTCCGGCATCAAGGACCCTCGCCGTCCCATCGGTTCGTTCATCTTCCTGGGTCCCACTGGCGTCGGCAAGACGGAGCTCTCCCGGGCCCTGGCCAGCGCGCTCTTCGATTCCGAGGAGAACATGGTTCGCCTTGACATGAGTGAGTACCAGGAGCGGCACACGGTCAGCCGGCTCGTGGGAGCACCTCCCGGCTACGTCGGATACGACGAGGGCGGACAGCTGACCGAGGCTGTCCGCCGCAAGCCGTATTCGGTAGTGCTCTTCGATGAGATCGAGAAGGCACACCCCGACGTATTCAACGCGTTGCTGCAGATTCTCGACGACGGACGCCTGACCGACGCGCAAGGTCGGACCGTAAACTTCCGCAACACCATCGTCATCATGACGTCGAACATCGGCTCGCTGTACTTGCTCGACGGTGTCACCGACCATGGAGAGATCAAACCCGACGCACGCGAACATGTCTTCGACGAGCTCTCACACCAGTTCCGCCCGGAGTTCTTGAACCGCGTCGACGACATCGTGCTGTTCAAGCCCCTGACGCCGTCCGAGATCGAGCGTATCGTCGACCTCCTCCTCGAAGACGTCCGGTCCCGGCTGGCCGAACGTCGCGTATCGCTCGACATCGACGAAGAAGCGCGACGTCACATCGCACGGAAGGGCTTTGACCCTGTCTACGGCGCTCGCCCTCTACGCCGCTTCATCGCCCACGACGTCGAAACCCGCATCGCGCGGGCCCTGCTGGCCGGCGAAGTGCGCGAAGGGTCGACCATCACTGTCAGGGCCGAGGATGGCGAGCTCGTGGTGTCGGCAAGAGTCCCGAGCGACCAGGAGGAAATCAAGAACACACAATAGGAGGTTCCCAGTGATTGCCCAGACGATCGGTGGGGTCAAGGAACGAGGTGCCCGGGTAGCTCCGGTGTCGTGAGCGACTGGCCGCGGGACACCGGTCCCGTGTCATTTCGTGTCCCGCTGTGTCAAGCGGAGCGTCGGCACACCTCCAACGATGTTCTGGCCTGCATGTTCGCAGCCAGACCACCCTTGGAGGTGGCGGGAATCGAACCGACCGAAGCGCGAACGCAAAAGTCGACGTCAGCGATGTTTATGCACTCTGAACAGGTAAGACGCAGCGTCCGCTAATCGCCGGGACTGACCGCCATTGACCGCTATTTGGTGTCTTTTCTGTGTTCTTGTGTCTTTTTCGTGTCGCGATGGTGCTCGCTCACGAGTCCGGCCGCAGGGCTCCGACTTCGGTCCGGTTAACCGTCCCCGTGCGCATGATGGGGATACCACCACCACCCAAGGTGGCCCCAGGGAAACGAGCATCTTTACTTCAGGCCACCGCCATGCCGGCGAAGTACACCCCGAGCAGAGCGACCGCCATGAGCAACACCCAGAAATCGGTGAGACGGCGAAGGACCAGGGGCGCGTGACGTACCTCCATGAACTCACGCATGATGATCCGGACCTTGATCAACGCGAAGCAGATGGCGAACACGGTCACGACCGTGCTCGCGGTGGGAATTCCCAGATGCGTGGCCGCATGATCGATCCACAGGTAGGCCAGCGAAATGGCCACCAGGATCAGCCACACCCCCAAGAGCCGCTTGTTGAACTCGTTCTCCACCATCACCTCACCACGTAGAGCAGGGCGAAGATCAACACCCAGAAGAAGTCGACCGAGTGCCAATAGGTGGCGCAGGTCTCAACCGTCACTTGAGAACGCCGCTTCTCGCTTGACAGCTGATACACGAGCACCCCGAGTACGACGAAGCCGACCAAGAGGTGCACGCAGTGGATCGCCGTCAGGAAGAAGTAGTACTGGAAAAACTGACTGCTGGTGAACGTGTGCCCCATGTGAATCAGTCGGACCCACTCGACGATCTTGAGGATGAGGAACACCAACCCGAAACCTGCGGTCAGGAACGCCTCTCGCCGGGCGCGATCGAATCGCCCGCCCCGGGCGTGCTGGACACATCGGGCCACTGCCCAGGAGCTCGAGAGCAGGACGATCGTGTCGAGCACGCCCAGCCACAGCAGCAGGTGGGACTGTCCGAGAAGGAATGCCTGCTCGTGCTGTGTCCGATTGAAGAGGTAGACGCAGAAATACGAGGTGAAGACCAGGGATTCGAACAGCACGAAGAACCAGATGTCGCGCCCGCCGGGGACGTGCTCCGACGACTCGTCCTCCGGCACCGCCGACACATCGCGTTCGGTCGTCGTCATGGCGCCATGAACTCCGCCAAAATGCGGCCTCGACCTTCCTGAGGTGGTAGGTCAGGCAGCGGCCCCGTCCCGAAATCCTCGCGAAGGATCATGTTGCGCAACAAGAAGATGAAGGCCCCGGTGTAGAGACCGAAGACGGCAACGTTGATCCACCAGGCGATCACGCCGTTCCAGGCGAAGACGCCGGTGTGGAAGATCCACGAGGGTGCGACCACGACCTCGGTCAGCCCGTTGCACAGGTTGAGGTAGCCGAACCAGGCCGGGAAGACGCGGTTCTTGTCGAGCAGGATGGCCAGCATCCAGATCAACGAGCCGATCAGGAAGACGCCCATGGTGCCGGAGAAGGACAGGAACCCGAGGTCGTAGAGCCACCGGAGGATCTCGGGGTTGCGATCCGGCCGGAAGGCGCCCACAGTCATGGCCACGCAGATGAACAGGAACCCGGGGACCGCACTGACGGCGTAGAGGATCAGGTAGGAATAGGCGAAGGCACGGCTGACCGACATTCGCCGGATTGAGTAGGTGATCAGTGCGATCGAGGTAGCTGAGAGCCCGCCCAAAATGAAGATCAGCGCAAAGCCGATGAGCAGGCCCTCGTGGCGGCTGGCGAACCATCCGACCACCTGACTGGGGGTGTACCACGGCTTCCCGGGCGGCTGAGTGCGCGTGATAATGAAGAAGACGACGGTGTAGAGGGAATAGAAGCCGATGGTCGCGTACCAAGCTAGCCACAGCTCGCGCTTTGGATCGTCGAGAAGGGCAGGTCGCTTCACGCCGAGGCTTGCTCCGCCAACCGATCGCGCCCGAGCGCCTGTCCCAACACCATTGCCATGACGATGAGCCAGAGGGCGATGGCGACGTTCTTGACCCAGAACGACAGGAAGCCATTCCAGGCGAAGGGTCCAGTGAGTGTCAGGCCGGCAAACCCTGCCGGCACCAGCGCGATGGCGATGAGAAGGTTGAAGTGGCCGACCCACCGCGCAAACACGGGTCGCGCTTGCTCATCGAGGTAGATCGCCACCGCCAGGAACAAGCACAGCGCGACGAGGAATGGCACACCACATGTGAACGTGATCCAGGCCAAGTCGTTGTAGAGCTGGGTGAGAGCGGGGGGCCGATAGGGCCGGAACGCCGCCAGCAACCAGAAGATCGTCGCGGTGAGAAAGGCGATCGGGGCAGCACCTGCGACCCCAATCACGCAGTACCGCAAAATCGGCGTGCGGTGTGCCATGCCCCGCATACGCTCCACGATCAGCATCAGAATTGGGATCAGCGCTACGCAGAACCAGTTGAACAGGACCATGCTGTAGCGAACGCGTGAGGTGTGGTTGGCATAGAACGCCGCCACCTTCTGCGCCGACCATTGCGGAGACATGGGCGGCAAGAATCCCGGGAAGAGGAAGAACGCCGCGATCCAGATGATCGCCACCGCTGGCATCGCCCAGAAAAGGATCCGTTCGCCGGCGGTTCGTTTCACGGTGGGGCATGGTAGCCAATCGGCTATCCCGTTACGTGCGGATGCTCCGAGAGCGCCCGCGCGACGCCCAGACCTTTCCTCGTGTGGCCGCGGAGAACGCCAGCTACGGCTTCCGCCGCAACGTGTTGGGCTTGCAACCGGTCCGAATCGCCTCCTCGGCGATGGGTGTCGCGGTCGCAGTGGCGGTTCTCGTCTACCAGCTCGTTGGTGGTGATTACCACCGACCCTCCTGCTTGTGGCCACAGTCGTTGTGAACGCTCTTTGCCTGGTCGCGTGGTCCTTCGTGGTTAGGCGCAAATGGGTTAGGGAGCAGGCGTTCAACTACGCCAACGCGCTCCTCGGCGCGGCGGAGAACCTCGCGCCGTTACCAACCTCCTGAGGCCGACTGACGGGAGGTCTGCCGGAATGCTGGTCAACCTCATCACCAAACCCTCCCCTGGTAGGTGCCCTGGAGTTCGACGCTTTCTTCCGTGGTCACGTCTCTCGCCGGAGAGCCCACCTCGTTATGGGCCCACCAATCGAACCGGAGGCATGGACGCGGTAGCAATCCTGAGAAGGAGCATGTAGGCCGGCCACGGGCCGGCCTCTCGCACTGTGATCTCGAGGACGGGACAGGTTGGTCAAGGGTCGCTGCGGGACTCCGCTTTGCTCCGTGTCCTCGCTAAGGGGATTAGCGGATAGGCCGTGAGTCCGGGCTCCACCGGTTGCGCCAGTCGATGAGCTTGGCGGTGATGAGCAGGGCGACGACCAGGCAGAGCTGGGCATGGCGGTGTCGGGTTCGCCGATCGGTGTTGCGACGGAGCTGGCCGTAGTTACTCAGCCACGAGTTGGTGCCTTCGACCACCCAGCGCAGCCCGAGCCGCATCGGTTGTTTGACGGAGGTGGTGATGTGTCTCGAGCGGAGCTGAATGTTGAGATCGTCGAGTCCGCGACCGGCGAGCTGGTCGCGGACTTTGGGATAGTCGTAGCCCCGGTCGAGGTGCAGGGTCTCGACCTCCTCGAGCAGCCCCGCACGTGCCAGGTCGTCGAGGGTGGGATCGAGCATCTTGACGTCGTTGCGGTTGGCGCCGTCGAGGGCCCAGCCGATCGGGATGCCGTGAGCATCGGTCGCGATCGACCATTTCCAGCCGAGTTTTGCCCGGTCGGTGGGGTTCTTGCCCGTGCCTTCGCCGCCACAGGGCGCCTTGTGCAAGGACCCGTCGAGCGCCACTTCGGAGAGATCGAGACCGATGATGCGGTCGTAGGCATGCACGGCGTGGCAGCGCAGGGCGTCGAACACGCCGGCGACGATCCACTCATCGCGGCGCGCTCGCAGCGTCGTGTCGGACACCTGGTACTCGAGGATCGCCTCGACACTCACCCACGAACAGCCGGTGACCAGGCGGATGAGGATCCCCCAGAAACACAACCGGTCCGAGACCCGGGGCCGGTGACAACCCAAAGGGTGCTTCTCAGGAGTCGAGGGGATCAGGGGCTCGATGACGGCCCAGACCGCATCAACCACTTCGGGCTCGAGTGCGCGCATTATGGGGGTGACCTCCACTTGGTCGTTGGTTGGGACGCACCCAGAATCAAATCTGGGCCATCACAACGACCGGTGGATGGTCACCTACCCGCGCGGCCCCTAAGCCTTCGGTTTCCCCTTGACCAACCTGTCGCTCAAATCTCAGCGCGGGAGACCTGAAATCCAACTCGTTCGCGTGCTGCTCGCCGGCACCCTCATAGAGCTCCAACGGAACTCCGAATTCTTGTGTCTTCTTCGTGTCTTTTGGCGCGAAACGGGCCGCTGATCAGAGCAAATGCCCTGATCAGCGGCCCGTATTCGTGGTGGTGGGGTGTTCATGAAACCCCGCTGCCAGGGTGTATGGCGGCGCGGGAGTGGTGTCTCCACAGGTTAAGGAGTTGGGTCTCCACAACGCCCTGGCGGGGAGATGCGCCCTTGGCGCGGTGGCAAAGTGCAACCCCTATGACAACCTCACCATACGGTGGCGCACGATCATTGCCGCGTCCCTCGATGTCCACAGATGTCCCGAAGGGTCCGGAAACTCGATGCGAGCTGTCACGCAACAAGCTCATACTCGTGGATAAGCCCACCCAGTCGGTCATGTCGGCGAACTCCTTGGAGATGGCGTGGGTGACGTCGGTGTGTCTAGTCGAGCGAGGGACGTGGCATCGGGGGAGTCGATCGTCGTGGTCGTGGCATCTCCTGGGAGATCCCTTGGTGAGGACGATGGCCGTTGTAGTGCTGCACGTAGCTGCGAAGAACCCGCTCTAGATGGCGTGCGTTCACGATCAAGAGATGGTCGAGGCACTCGGATCTGACCGTTCTCACGAACCTCTCGGCGTGGGCATTGGCATTCGGGGTCCGAAACGGCGTGCGCAGCACCTGAGCGCCCTCACCGCTGAAGACGGTGTCGAAGCTCGAGACGTACTTTGTATCTCGGTCACGGAGGAGGAACTTGACCTCGACATCTTCGTCTTCAAGGCCGGTGACGTTCCTCGCTTGCTGGGTGACCCACGCCGCGTGCGGATGCGCAGTGACCCCCGTGATCCAAACCCGTCGCCGGCCGAGCTCGATGAAGAAGAGTACGTAGAGCCGCTTCAGCATGAGCGTGTCGACGGTGAAAAAATCGGTGGCCACAATATGGGATGCCTGGGCTCGCAAGAACGCCCGCCAGGTGAGACCGGCTCGCCGGGGAGCAGGTCCGATCCGATGGTCCTTTTAGGATCCGGGCAATCGTGCTCCCCGCCAATCGGATGCCGAGTTTCGTCAGTTCACCTTGGATGCGGCGGTAGCCCCACCGGGGATTCTCGGTGGCCAGACGCACAACGAGCATGGTGGTCTCCTCGTCGACAGCGGGGCGCCCGGGCCGACGGTGCGGATAGGTCCAGCGTCGGGCCACGAGCCGCCGGTGCCATGCGAGGAGTGTCTCGGGCGTCACCCAAAAGCAGGACCAGGAGGAGCGGGAGAGAAAGCGACTCAGCGCAGCCAGGATGGCGCGATCGGCGGGCTGGTAGGCAGGACGCCCGACCTGGCGTCTGAGCACGGCGACCTCGTGGCGCAGGGCCATCAGTTCGACCTGGTTAGCGCTCTCCGAGCGTGTGAGGAAAAAGGCGAGCGCAACCACGTGGCGAAGAGCGAGGTAGGTGAACGTCCAAAGCCCGCCACGAACCCGGTGCGGCCACATCCGCCGGACGGTAGCCGCCGCGGACTGGTTCAGTTCCTGCTCAACCGCGCGTTCGATTATTCGGACCTTACGCGTTGGCCGGCTCAGCTCCACGCTCGACGGCGGCGTCGTCGTGCTGCGGTAGACGCTGTACGTTGGCGAGCAACGGCGTGGGAGTTCGGGTGGGGAGGTGAGGGGATAGTGGGGCGGATCCTGGTAGGTGTCGACGGCTCGATAGGATCGCGGCAGCTCTGCGTTGGGCCATCGAGGAGGCTACGGCGCGTGGGGCGGTGCTCGATGCGGTCATTGTGTGGGAGAGCCCGTACGACTTCGCGAAGTTCCACTACTCCGTTGATCACAAGGAGATCGCCAAGAGGGCAAGGGAACGCCTTCTTGAGACCATCGCGGAGGTTGCCGGCCCGCATCCCGCAGTCGAGGTCCGTCCGGTCGTCCTCGAAGGAGATCCGGCCCAACTTCTGTGCGCTTGGTCAGACGATGCGGACCTGATCGTTGTCGGCTCACGCGGGCGTGGCGACTTCGCCGGCATGCTGCTCGGGTCGGTGAGCACCAAGTGTGCCCATCACAGCCGCTGCCCGGTCGTGATCGTGCCCAAGGACGACTAGAGCGCCCGACAAGGGGGAGCTACGTGAGGGCGACAAGAGCTCGCGAACCTCGCCGCGCAGATCCCTCCGGGCGCGGCCGAGCAGACCGGTCTCACGTGATGGTCGTCGCACGCGCATCAGGCGGCGCCGGGGTGGATCCAGCATCTCTCGAGTAGACGAGATGATCCCGAACACCA
>CAVUVM010000001.1:0-575482 GCA_963744935.1 uncultured Acidimicrobiaceae bacterium | reverse complement strand
AGGGACACTCGCCTCCTTTTCGATCGAGCAGAGCCGGCATGACTTCTCGGAATTCTCGGCCATGACCAGACGCACTTCGTGCTGGGTTCGTGGCAACGTGTCGTGAGCAGTTCCAACGTGCTGGCCGCAGTGATGGCCGTCATCAAGGACGGCGTTCCGTGACCGACGCCGAACTAGCCCATCGGGTCCGGTCCAAGCGTCGGGTGCCGTCGGCGGTCTCGAGGCCCGCCTCCTCGGTGTCCGAGCGGGCCCTGGCCGTGCAGTCGATGAGGACGACGCAAGGGGCGGTGTCCTGTCAGATGGCTAGGCGGGATCCGGGGCGTCCCACGGGAGCGTCGCGGAGACCCAGTGAGTGATCTCCTCATCCTGGTCGTTGCGATGCAAGTGGCGTGGAGGCTGTGCGAAGGTCGCGTACGGCCGGCAGCGAACCACGACGCGGTTCTCTTGTTCGGCCATGGATGCGACGACTGGGCGGGCATCGTCGGTGAGCGGCTGGCCGGACATGCGTCCAGCGACGGCCATCATCACGTCGATGACGAGGTCGCGATCCGCCGAGACAGCGGCCTTCGCGTAGACCTGGAGGTAGGCGAATGGCCACCGTTCGTCGAGGATGCACAAGCTGACCTTCGGATCTCGCGCGACGGCTCGTGCCTTCGACCGCGCCGCCATCGTGGAGACGAGCAACTCGTCGTCGTCGGTGGGGATGTAGTACACCACGGACATGGCCGGGCCGTCGTGCTGCCGACCGTAGCCAAAGATGCAGGTGCGGTGAGTACGGACGAACTCCCGTCGCTCCGAGGGGACCATGTCGTGGTCGGTGGGGGCGACGTACGGTTCGGGGGACATGGGGAGTAACACAGTCGGGCCTCGTCCTTTCAAGTGGTTCTTTCGACTGTTCGGCTCATCGTGTGCCTGCTCCTTCGGTCTGCGGCGCCGGTCGTCAAATCATCAGGCTCAGCCCGCCGTCGACGACGAGGGTCTGGCCAGTGAGATAGCGCGACCCGACGATTCCCATGCAGGCGTCGGCGACGTCCTCGGGAGTGGCGATGCGCTGCAACGGTGTGGCGGCGGTGACGAGGTCCCGCTGCGCGTCCCATCCCTCGGTCCACGGCGTGTCGACCAGGCCGGGTGCGACCGCGTTGACGCGGACCCGTCCGCCGGCGAACTTGGCCAAGAGGGTCGTCAGGTGGTCCACGGCCGCCTTGGAGACGGCGTAGGGGAGCGAGCTCCCCGTCTGTCGCACGCCGGCAATCGAGGTCAGGTTGATGATCCAGCCGTCATCCGATTCTCGGAGCAGTGGCAGTGCAGCCTGTGAGACCAGGAACGTCCCGATGACGTTCACCGACAGGACCCGTTCCCAGTGCGCGGGCGTCACGGCGTCGATGTCGTGGAGCGGGACTTCGGTGGTCACGGCGGCGTTGTTCACGAGCCCATCGAGCCGGCCCCAGCGATCCGCGGCGGCTCGCACCAGCGCTGCCGCGGTGCCAGGATCTGCGATATCGCCGCCGACGTAGAGCGCGTCGGGAAGCTCCTCGGCGAGGCTGCGGCCGGCTGCGGCGGATCGGGCCGAGTTCACGACGACCGCCGTGCCAGACGCGGCCAGCCGGCGTGCCACCGCCTCCCCGATGCCGCTGGTCGATCCCGTGACGGCGACGACGCGGTTGGCTAGGTCCGGCGCCGCCGTCACGATGCCACCGGCGACACCTGCAGGCTGTCGAGCTGGTCTCGGAGCCGGGTCACCAGTGCTGTGACGTCCCGGTCCGTGCTCGCGGTCCCGTAGATGGCGAAGTCCGGGCGCTCGAGGACCGCAGTCACGCCGTGGTCGGCGAACCATCGGCCGTAGCGTCCCTCGAGGTCCTCGACCGTCGTGCCGGTCGCGACGCTGCGGCCCCCGATCGACTCGAACCAGGCGGCCAGCTCGTCGTCGAGCTCGGTCGGTTGGCCGCTGGTCACCAGGTGCCATCCCGTGCCGACGACGTCGTCGAGGCGTCCCTCTGCAGTCCCGGCCCGGACGGTGGCCTGGATGAAGAGTTCACCCGCCGACGCCGAGTCGGCGAGAAGGCCGCCCGCGATGCCCGGCATCGGTGGCGCCGGCGTGCTGCCGCCGGGCGGGACGAGCGGTGCCATCTGCGCGTCCCGGGCGCGGGCCTCCTCCGCGTCGGGAATGCAGATCACCCGTCCGAGCTCGGTGGCCACCTCGATCACGGCGGCGGCGTGGGGGATGCGCTCGGTGTCGTAGGTCTCGAGGAGCGCCGCCGCCCCCGGATGGCCCAGCACGTAATCGAGCTTCCAGGCCAGGTTGGCGGCGTCGCGCAAGCCGGCGCACATGCCCTGGCCGGCAAAGGGGGGCGTCTGGTGGGCGGCGTCCCCGGCCACGAAGATCCGGCCCTCGTGCCACCTCGTCGCCCACCGGGCGCGGAAGCGGTACCCGGCGTGGCGGATCATCCTGGCGTTGTCGGGGCGGACGTCCCATCGCTCGAGGAACGCCCACGCCGCGGCCTCCTCGTCGAGCGTCCCGAGGGACTCGCCGGGGAGGCACATGAACTCCCAGCGCCTCCGGCCCGGGCCACCCGAGACGACGGTAGTGGGCCGGCGGGGGTCGCACACCTGGAGGTTCGGGGGGTCGAAGACCCGCGGCTGGTGCAGCGCGACGTCGACGACCAGCCAGTCGTAGTGGAAACCCCGGTCGTCGAAGGTCAGACCGATCAGGTCGCGCACCGTGCTGTTGGCGCCGTCGCAGCCCACGACGTAGGACGCGCTCGACGCGCCGACGGGTGCCGCCGTCCGCCAGCTCGATCTCGACCCAGGCACCGTCGGCGTCCTGACCGGCGTCGACGGCAGCATGACCCCACAGGAGGGAGAGGCCCTCGGTGGCCTCCACCCGGTCGAAGAGCCGGGCCTCGAGGTCGGGCTGGTTGAACATGTTGGCCGACGGCCAGCCCTGCTGGCCTTGCGCCGGCATCTCGAAGCGCAGCAATGGCACGCCTTCACCGTTGCGCCACTCGTAGGTCGTGGCCGGCTCGGAGAGAGCGGGCAGATCTTCTCCGAGACCGCAGGTCTGGAGGATCCGCGCCGTCTCGTCATCGAAATGCACGGCCCGCGGCAGCGGGTACGGGCCGCTATGGCGTTCGACCACGAGCACGCTCCGCCGCCGCGTCCCGAGGAGCAGCGAGAGCGCGCAGCCGACGGGCCCGGCGCCGACGACGACGACGTCGACGCGATCGGGCACCGTGGCGCTCACCGGTCGGCCCACGCTGCTTGGAGCTGGTCGAGGTCGGGCGGCACGATGAACTCGAGGGGGAGGTCGGGCCCCCATGAGTTGGCGACGTGCTCGAAGTCGAACGGCGTGCGTCCCCGGCGCTCCCATGCCTCGTCGTCGAGGATCTGGTCCAGGTCCGAGTAGAGCTCGAGATAGGAGCCCGCCGGGTCGCGCAGGTACCAGTAGAAGTTCGAGCCGGCGAAGTGCCGACCCAGCCCCCACGTGTGACGGGACGGGTCCGGCCGCAACAGCGCGGACGCGCTGTGGCCGACGTGATCGATGTCGTCGCACTCCCAGGAGTAGTGCTGCAGCAACGGGACCGGTGATTCGACCAGCGCCACGTTGTGGTGGTCCGGCGAGCACCGCAAGAAGGCGATGATCCCGTCGATTTCGTCGCTCAGCTTGAGCCCGACGCCCTGCACGAGCAGGTCCCGGGTTTCTTTGATGGCGGGTGTGCCGATCACCAGGTGGCCGAGGCGACGCGGCGGTCGGGGTCCGGCGAACACGGCGGGGGCCCGTTCGTCTGTCCGGATGGTGGCGCCCGGGGCGTTCGGCACGACGAGCGTCGGTGCGGGTGCAGGCGCGGGGGCGGGTTCGGCCGCCCGCACCACCAGCTCGACCCGACTGGCGGGGTCGACGACCCGGACCTCGCTGTCACCGACGACTGTCGCGGCGCCCCCGTCGGTGAGCCGGCGAGCCACCGCGTCGAGGTCCTCGGGCCCTTCGCAGCCGAACTCGACCCGGACGAGTCGGCGGAAGTCGCCCTCGTCCACGAGGACCGCAGAACCACCGTCGCTCCCCGTGAAGCCCGTCGTCGGGCTCCCCCCGAGCCCGAGCTCGCCGTAGAAGGCGGCCAGGCCCTCGGGGTCGGGGACGGCGGTGGTGAAGCCGAGCAGTCGATGCAGTGCCATCAGTGGGTCCCCCCCTCGCGTGCGGTGCAGTGGTTGCGGAGCTCGCCCACGCCCTCGATCGTGGTCACGATCTCGTCGCCGGGGGAGAGGAAGCGGCCACGCCCCATACCGACCCCGTCGGGCGTCCCGGTGAAGATGAGGTCGCCGGGGGAGAGCGTGCAGATCGAGGAGAGGTACGAGACGAGCTTGGGCACGCCGAAGATCAGCTGCGCCGTCGAGGACTCCTGGACCACCTCGCCCCACACCTCGCAGCGCAGCGCGATGTCGTCGGGGTTCTCGAAGGCGTCGACGGAGACGACGGCGGGCCCGGTCGGCCCGTAGGCGTGAAAGCTCTTGCCGAGGCAGAACTGCGGTGGCGAGCCCGTGAGCTGCACCTCACGGTCCGAGATGTCCTGGCCGGCGGTGATGCCCGCCACCACCGCCCAGGCCGCGTCCTCCGGGACGGAGCGGCACGTCCGCCCGATGACGACGACCACCTCAGCCTCGTAGTCGACGACGGCGCCGGACAACGGCACGTCGGCCGTCGGCCCGGCCAGGCAGCTCGGGAACTTGGTGAAGGTGAGTGGCGCCGGAGGGAGCTCCATCCCGCTCTCCTCGGCGTGGCTCTTGTAGTTCAGGCCGATGCCGAAGACCTGCCGGGCGTCGGGCACCGGTGGACCGAGGATGACCTCGCCCAGCCTTGCGTCCGGCTCGGCCCCCTCGCAGCGCCGCGCCAGCTCGTGGAGCTCCTCGGAGCGCGCCAGGCATGCCGTCGCCGTGGCGAGCGAATCGTCGTCAGCCAACCGGGCGACGTCATAGAAGCTGCCCTCCCGCTCGAGGGCGGGCCGCCCCCCCGCATTGATCAGTCGGAACATGTCCGCTCCCCTCGTCGTCCCACGCGACAGATCGCCGGGTGGACCTGTGTCCCTAGTGGTTTATCACATGAGCAAGTATCTTGCAACTAGATAGATCACTTGATAAGGTATGAGGCATGGCGACGAGGACCGTGGAGGAGCGGACTCAACGGCCCTCGGCCGACGCCACGCGCGAGCGGATCCTGGCGGCTGCGCTCGACTTGTTCGCCGAGCGGTCCTTCGAGGGAGCGAGCACCCGACTCATTGCCGAGCGCGCCGGCGTGCGGCAACCCCTACTCACGTATCACTTCGGGAACAAGACCGAGCTCTGGCGGGCCGCCGTCGGCGGGCTCTTCGAGGACCTGGCGCGTGCCCTGACCGAGCGGGTGGCGGGGCTGCGCGGCGTGGACGAGGAAACGGTCGCCAGGTTGGTGGTGGCGGATTTCGTACGTTTCTCGGCCAGCCACCCCGAGCTCCACCGCATCATCATGCAGGAGTGCAAGACCGAGGGTGACCGCCTGGCCTGGCTCGTCGAACAGCACATCCAGCCGCTCTATTCGCTCGCGGTGGCGATGTTCGAACCTCTGGTTGCGGCTGGGAAGGTGCGCGACGTTCCCGCCCCGCATCTGTACTACCTCTTGACCGGAGCGGCGGCCACCATCTTCGTGTTGGCACCCGAGTGCCGGCTGCTCAGCGGCATGGACCCCGTCGAGCCGTCCGAGGTCGAGCTCCACGTCGACGCCGTGATCTCGATGCTGTTCGTGCAATGACCCGAGAAGAGGAGGTGTGTCCCCGTGCTGCTGCCCATCAGCCCTGAACCGTTCGTCGCCCCGACCGATCGAGACATGCTGCCCTCGGAACGCCGCCTCTTCGTGCGCACGCACCGCACCTGTGTGATGGGTTACGGGCGTCTACATGACGGACCGGCGATGTCCGTCGTGTACTACGTGCCGACGAACGAGGACCAGCTGCTCATATCCACTACCGCCGATAGGGCCAAGGCTCGTGCCGTGCTCCGTGACCCGAAAATAAGCCTCTGTGTCCTCGACGAGCGTTGGCCGTTCGCGTACCTGCAGGTCTACGCCGATGCACTGATCGACCGCGACCGGAAGCTGGCGGTGGACGTCCTCATGGCCGTGGCGGGCCGCATGTTAGGTGAGGCGCCGAGTGACGAGACCCGCCCATCCTTCGAGTCGATCGCCGACCAAGAGGACCGCGTCGTGTTGCACTGCCGCCCCTACCAGACCTTCGCCCAACCGCGACCCCACACGGCGGCAGACGAGTCCGTCGCCCCAGGTGTCTCCGGCGCCGTACCGTGGGACGCGCCGGATCCCGATTGATCAGCACGCCCCGCTTCGAATCACGAATATCTGATGGACCCCGCTAGCACCCCTCACAGGGTGGTCATCGTTGGTGGCGGCTTCGGTGGACTGCCGGCCACCCGCTTGCTCGGACGCCAGCCGGTCCAGGTAACCGTGGTGGATCGACGCAACTATCACTTGTTCCAGCCTCTGCTCTACCAGGTGGCGACCGGACTGATTCCGCCTGGACAGATCTCACCTGCGATACGTCACGTGGTCCGCAAGCACCAAAACGTTCACGTCGAGCTGGCGGAGGTGACGGGCTTCGACCTCGATCGCCGGATTGTGCATGCGAGTGTCCTGGGAATAGAGACGCGCGAAATCCCCTACGACAGCCTGATCGTGGCGGCCGGTGTCAATCAGTCCTACTTCGGGCACAACGAGTAAGCGCTCTACGCCCCCGGCATGAAGACCATCGACGACGCCCTCTAGTTGCGTCGTCGAATCTTCGGAGCATTCGAGAAGGCGGAGCCGACCCGGCCGAGCAGCGGCGCTGGCTCACCATTGCCATCGTGGGGGCCGGTCCGACCGGCGTGGAACTGGCAGGCCAGGTGCGTGAGCTGGCCGTGCGCAGCCTAAGCGGGGAGTTCCGCACTTTCGATCCAGCGTCAGCTCGTGTCGTGTTGCTCGACGGTGGCGAGCGGCCCTTGGCCACCTTCGGAAGACACCTTGCGCGAAGAGCGACAAGGGAACTCGAGCATCTCGGCGTGGAACTCCGCATGGGGGCCCGAGTGATCGGGGTCGATGTCGGCGGGGTCGACATCGAGGGGTCCGATGGCATCACCAGCAGGCTCGAGGCGTACACGACCGTTTGGGCCGCCGGAGTGGAAGCACGAGACGATCGACCGCCGCAGCACTGAGACCGAAGAAATCGAGGTCACGGGTTCCACGTTCGATCAGCTCCCTCATGATCAACGCCGCTCCTCCAGCGAGGGCGAAGTCCTTCGCTTCCGCAAGCGCGGCGATCACCGCTGCCACCTCCTCTTGAAGTGGATTCAGCATTCAAGCTCGACGGCCCTTTGACTCCTGAACCAAGTGGCCCAGGCACGACGAACCGACGGCGGCAAAACAAGTTCGTCCCAGAGTTCGCGCAGTTGATCGACGTCTACGAAGAACCGGACCTCCTCCTCGGTCCCTTCTCGGAGAACCTGCTCGTACACACGGATGCGGTCCGACCGGATCCCGAGGTCGTAGCGCATTCGGGGTGCGCTCCAGCGAACGTGAAGCGGCAGTTCTACGACACCGGACGCTTTCACCAAGTCCTTGGAATCGACGTCGACGGGCACGGCGACTGGCCGGGAGTCAGGACCAAGGACGGCGCTACGCGTACGGGCCATACCAGAAGCTTACGAACGGAGGCCCGACCCGACCTCGCCATTGAGCGCCGCTGATCATCCCAACAATCGAGTCCCCGGACGTCCCGCTACGTCCCGGTTCGTCCCTGGTCGGCAGTTCGATCGCCTCGTGACCAGGACGCACTACGACGCTACGGGATGGCCAGGGACGCGGAGGGAAGTTGTTGGCCATCCTGATAATGCTGAGGTCGCTGGTTCGATTCCAGCTAGCCCCACGAGTAATTTGGGGTTTTCGGATCTAAGCGGGGAGCCATGCCCTGCGCAGGATCACGCCGGACGCAAGGGTGCTTCAGGCTTGAGGTGTGAGCCAAAAACAAGAACTACCTTCGTCGTCACTGACCCTATCGAGATCGTCCAGGCCCTCGTCACGCGGTCCGAGTGTGCAAGCCGTCCGGGAAGTAGGAGCGCAGCCAGGGCGGTACGCCAAAGACCCCGCCGCCGAACTCTTCTCGGCCCGGGCAGCCATGCCGCTATTGGCATAGTGGCGAAGCCACGTGGTGGACGCTCTGGCCACTCACTCCGTTGCAGCGGGCCACATCGGTCAAGCTCATCCCGTCGAGGAGATCGATCACCGCCCGATAGCGCTGTTCCACCAGCTTGAGCTCCACCAACCCGGACGGCCTCCTTCGGATCTGTCGACGACTGCGTCAACGGCGAAGAAGGTGGCACCCGCCGTGGTGGACCCTCTCGGGCACGAAGTGTCAAGCAGGTACCGGAGCCAGTGTCGCCCAGGTACCCGAACCGCGTCCGGAAGTGTCATGCAAGAACCGGAGCCACACTGTCAAGCATGAACCGGAACTTCACAACTGCTTCCATTTGCCTGTCAGCACGTAGTGGGCACGAAATTTCGAACTGGAATTCAACAGTCAGTCGAAATCAGTCTTCACTTGGGGGCTTTCCGGTGGTCAGGACCGGCATCGATCCGGTGACCTCACGCTCTTCAAATCGGATCGTCCTCAACCAAAGCGCCCGGGATCCTCGTTCGCCTAAGGTCTATCGGACAGACGACGGTGCACTGCCGCTTGTTGAGAGGCCATCGGATTCGATGAGCGATCGCCGCAGCGTGAGCGTCCCGGCGCGGGTGCCAGCGTCATTGCCGGGTATGCCTCGCCGAGCGATGGTCGAGGGCAAGGGGACCGTGGGCGTCACACCAGCGCGCGCGTCCACTCCGTCGTTGGGGCCCGATCTCACTAGTGGGTGCTAAATGGCCACGAGGGGCGGTTGGTCTACGAAGGCGCAACACCGCCTCACGGGCGTGCTGCGGGAACGACTCGCGGTCGATCGAGCGATCGCCGGAAAGCTGATCTCGCTGACGTCGCTCCTCGGCCAGCCGGTCCTGAACGACACCGGGACCCGAGTGGGCAGCGTCAGTGATGTGGTGGTCAAATGGGTAACCGGCAATCCCTATCCACGTGTGACCGGAGTCCTGGTGACGGTCGGGAAGGGGTTCGTTCTCGTGGACGTGCATGAGGTCAGCCTCACGCAGACGCACGTCCGCCTGCGGTCCGACCGACTCGTGGTGGCGCGGCCTTTCCGGCACGAGGGAGACGTCGCCCTGGCCCGTGACGTCCTCGACCATCAATTGGTCGACCTGCGCGGTGTCCAGGTCGTGCGCGCCGCCGATGTCTACCTGTTGGACCGCCCTGCGGGCTGGGAGTTGGCGGCCGTCGACGTCGGCGTGTGGGCGTTCCTCCGCCGATTGGGACCACGGCGGAGGCGATGCCCCGCCCCGGTGCGGGCGGTCAACTGGGCGGACCTGCAGTCGTTCGTGCCCCGCACCGTGGATGAGGCCCTGCCGAAAGCGTCCGGGCCAGCGAGCGCAGCCGGCGAGATCGGCGGGGCTGTGCAGCTGGGAGTTCCGGCCGCCGAGCTGAGAAAATTCCGGGCGGCCGACGTGGCAAGCCTCCTTTCGCAGCTCGCCCGGGACAAGCAGGCTCAGGTCACCGCGATGGCAACGCCGTCGGCAGCCGCAGACGCGCTGCGGAAACTGACGCCGGCGCAACGCGACGCACTCCTGGACGAGCTCAGTGAAGCCGATCGACTTCGGCTGCGTGCGCTCCTCAGCGCAGAGGACACCGCGTGAACCAGCCCAGCTTGCTGGAGTCGCGTCCACATCGGCGCCCGCGCTGGCTCGTCCGACTGCTTGCCGTCTTGGCCATCCTGGGCCCCGGGCTGATCGCGGCCAACGCCGGGAACGACGCCGGAGGCATCTTGACCTACGCCAGCGCCGGGGCGCAGTTCGGCTATCGGACGCTGTTCCTGATGGTCCTCATCACGGTGGCGCTCATCGTCGTCCAGGAGATGTGCTCCCGGTTGGGCGTCTTCACGGGCGAGGGCCTTGGCGGCCTCATCCGCGAACAGTTCTCCGCTCGGCCCACATTCTTCGCACTGGCGCTGCTGCTCGTCGCCAATGCTGGGCTGACCGTGAGCGAGTTCGCCGGCGTCGGTGCAGCCATGGAGATCTTCGGGGTTTCACCTCGGATCTCTATTCCCATCGCCGCTCTCGCTGTCTGGGCCTTGACGGTCCTCGGCTCCTACTCACGAGCCGAACGACTTTTCCTGCTACTCACGCTGGCCTTCTTGGCTTATCCGATCGCCGCCTTCTTGGGTCATCCCGACGCGAAGGAAGTATTCGCCAATCTTCTGTGGCCGCACTTCTTGCGGACGCACGCCTTCTTGGTCCTCGCCGTGGCGTTGATCGGGACGACGATCACGCCGTACATGCAATTCTACGCGGCTTCGGCGGTGGTGGACAAGGGCATCAAGCCCTCGGACTATGCAGCGGAGCGCGTCGACGCGGTCAGCGGAGCGATCTGGAGTGATATCGTCAGTATCTTCATCATCATTGCGACGGCGGCCGCCATTGGGGGGACCGGACCCTTGCAGTCCGCTCAGCAGGCGGCGGAAGCGCTGAAACCCGTCGTGGGGCCCGCGGCACCGCAGCTCTTCGCCATCGGACTGCTGGGCGCGTCGCTTCTGGCGGCATCCGTCGTGCCACTTTCGACGGCCTACGCCATCGCCGACGCCACCGGGTCTCCGCGCTCAGTCTCGGCACGCTTTCGCGAGGCGCCGCTCTTCTACGGTCTCTTCACCGTGCAGATCCTCGTTGGCGCCGGCATCGCCCTGGCGCCCGGCAACCTCGTGGCTCTCGCGGTCAACGCCCAGGTGCTCAACGGGATCATCACGCCGTTGATCCTGACCTACATCCTGATCCTCGCCAACCGGGAGACGGTGCTCGGCGCAGCCAAGAACAGCCCGCGATTCAAGGCCGTCGCGACCGTCTGCGTCGTCGTGGTCGGGTTGTTGTCCTTCGTCGTGCTCGTACAAACGGTGCTCGGACTGGGCTGAACAGACGACTCGTACCGTCCGGCCAGTCCACCCTTCGATCGCACGATTTCGCCGGCCCAGATGCTTGACTTGTGCAATGGCAGACCGAACGGTCCCGCCCGGCGAACGGACAAAACCGACCGCCACCAGACGGGCGCGGGTCGTGCGGCTTGCCGATGTCAAGGGGGTTCCCCTTCCAACCATCGTGGTGACGATCGGACTCGTCGTCGCCGTCTACCTCTCGGGCCAGCTCCTCTACCGGTTGCGCGACATCGTGCTGCTGTTCCTGGTCAGCGGGTTCATCGCCATCGTCTTGAACCCGCAGGTGGTCGCGCTGCAGCGATGGAAGGTCCCGCGCCGGGGCTACGCCGTGCTCATCGTCACCTTGTGGGCCACTCTGCTCTTCGCCGGCCTCGCGTTCGCGTTCGGCTATCCACTGGTGAACTCACTTACCCATTTCGCACAGAATTTGCCGGGCTATGTGCAACAGGCACAACACGGCAAGGGCTGGATCGGGCACCTCGTGCGCAAGTACCACGTCGAGAACTGGGTCCAGAAGAACTCGCCGAAGCTGGTGTCCTTCGCCGAGGGATTGGGGCGGCCGGCGCTCGCGCTCGGCAAGGGTGCGGCGTCGATCCTGGCCGCCTTGGCGGCCAGCTTCGCCATGGTCATCTTGTTGCTGATGGAAGCACCAAAGATCCGGGGTGCCCTGCTTACCATGATGGACCCCGAACGTTCGGACCGCTACAGCCGTATCGGTTCGAACGTGAGCAAGGCGATCTCCGGCTACGTGCTGGGCGACATCTTGACATCGCTCATCGCCGGGCTCGTGGTGTTCGTCACCCTCACGGTGCTGTCCGTTCCCTACCCTCTCCTGTTCGGTCTCTGGGTCGCCCTCGTGGACTTCTTGCCGACCGTCGGCGGAGCGCTCGCGGGCATCCCCACCGTGCTGTTCGCTCTGGCACACTCGCTTTCCGCCGGCATCATCACAGCCGTCGTGTTCCTCGTGTACACGCAGATCGAGAACCATCTGCTCAACCCGGTCGTCATGGGCAAGACGGTCCGGCTCAACCCACTGCTCGTCTTTGTCGCCGTGCTGGTAGGGGCGGCCGTCGGCGCATGGATCGGTGGCCTCTTCGGGGGGTTTTGCGGTGTTCTTCTGGCGGTGCCTATTGCTGCCGCCATTCAGGTCGTCGTGCGCGAGGTGTGGCTGCTGACCGAACCGGAGCGCGAGCCCCGGGGCTCGGCAGGCCCCACATCAGCCGACGTACCGGCCAACCCCTCGTAGTTCGATCCGAAAGCATCCACTGCCGAGCCAGGTGTCTTCTCCACCTCGGCTGTCGCGCCAAGGTGAAGACACCTTGCGAAGCTGTCACACCTTGAGACTTGGAACGTCGGTCGCAGGCTTGCCCGAACTCGATGAGTGACATCGTCAATCAGTCATCGCGCCAGCCATAGAGCGCTGGTTCAGCCGGTCGATCGCACCTCGAAGGCTAGGACGAGGTCACCGATGCCGCGAAAGATAGCGAAGACGGCGACCCAGATGACGAGCAGGGCGGCGCGCGCTGTCCCGCAGGGAGGTCGAGCAGACTAGAGCCCTTGGTCCCGGTCTCCACCGACACACCGGACCCTGTGACGACCGGTTCACGTGGGCTCGGCCCCGTATCGCCGACGGAACAGCCCGTAGGAGATTGCACCGCCGATGGTCGGGAGCCAGTACTGCGCCAACCGGTAGGCCAGGGTCGCCACCACAGCCTTGCCGGCGGCAACGCCCGAAAGGACGAGCAGCCCGCTGAGGCTCGCCTCAACGATGCCCAGGCCGCCGGGAGTAACCGGGAGCAGAGCGATGATCCCTGCCGAGGAATAGGCGAGCAGGACGAGCCAGGGGTGGGGCTGGCTTCCGGTTGCCCGCAAGGCTGCCAGCAGGCAAAGGAAGTCGAACCCCAGGCGCCCGGCGATGAGAAGAAGGATCTTCTTCCATTCCCGTCCGAGCTCCCGTCGTAACTCGTTGCGCTGCACGAGGAGCCGCTGGTCGAGTCCGACGAGGGGGGGTCGGTGACGTCGGAGTTTGTTCCAGAGCCACTGCACAGCCCTGCCGACGGCCAGGAGCGGTCGCTCGGTCCCCAACAGCACGGCCCCCAGCCCGACATAGACGGCGAACCCGGCGACACCGACAAGGGCGGCGGCGATCAGTGCATGGCTGATCCCCGAGCCACCGAGAACCGCAGGAAGCGTGAGAATCGGCAGCGCCAAGAGCCCACCGACGCTGAGGAGCGACGACGCCGCCAGTCCTCCCGCTGCATCGTCTGTCTTGATGCCTGCAGTGGACAGCATCCGAAATTGCACTGCCGCGCCGGCCGCGTCCCCGCCGGGGAGCGTGTTGGTGACCGCGTTGCCGGCGAGACCCGCCGTCACCACGGCAAACCAACCGCGAGTACGCAGAACGATTCGTTGGATAGCGAACGTGCACGCGAAGCTCAAGATCTCGGCCACGACGGCGACGACCAACCACAAGACGCTCAAGGTGGCTAGTTTCGGCCAGGCGTCAAACACCTTCGCCAAGCTCGGGAGCAGAACGTAGAAGGCGAGGCCCGTCACCAGCACCGCGATAATTCTTTTGGCCACGCCTCTGAACTGGCCGCCTTTCCCTCTCTCGCGGCGTTGCGGGTTTTTCGGTGCCACCCGAACCGACGCCGGGCACGTTGGTCACGGGCATTCGCGCTTTCGCATCCACAACGTCAGGCACCCCGCAAGGGCCCGCGGATAAGCAAAGATCAAGCGCTGGACGAAGACCGCCGCCGGGGCTCCCTGCTTTTCGGTGCCACACACCGTCTGGGCAAGGGTCAGCCCCGCTTCGGCCATACCCATGCCGCGACCAGCCGGCGAGGCCGAAGCCAAGATCCCTGCCATCGTGACGGCGTTGGGCCACGCCAGCGAGAGGGAGGAGCCGAACGCATGCATGGCGCAGCCGAGGGCGAGGATGAACCACAGCTGCGCCACAAGCTGACCGCCGAAGAACTCCACCATCTTGCTAGGCCGGGTACCCACCTCGTTGAGGTCTGCCCGGACGACCGCCGGCTGGTGCTCGAGCCTGCCCCACGCGAGTTGGCACCGGCGCGGCACGATGATGACAAATGCAAGTGCAGCTCCGACGGTCAGGACGACGGTCAGGACGACGGTCAGGACGACGGTCAGGACGACGGTCAGGACGACGGTCAGGACGACGGTCAGGACGACGGTCAGGACGACGGTCAGGACGACGGTCAGGACGACGGTCAGGACGACGGTCAGGACGACGGTCAGGAAAGACACTGTCAGGTCAATACCAGAGTCTTGGAATGACCTCCTTGGTGCCCCGCCTGCTGCAAGTGGAACGAGTGCCACGCCAGCGGTAGCGCGACGAGGAAGAAGGGGGCCGTGGTCAGCGGACCGACTGCGTTCAACACTGCCCCGGCGGTGACCGAGACGGTCGGGTCGTAGCCCTGCAGCTGCAGGGAGCGGATCTGCAACGGACGCCTCGTCCCCAAAGAGGCGCGTGAACGTTGAGGGACCGATCGTTCCCAACACTTCGCGGACCTCGTAGCCCGAGGGAAGGCCCCACGGGACGGCCGAAGGCGAGATGCACGGCGGCGGTCGCTCCCCAGCCGATCGCCATACTCCCCAGGACGTTGGCGGGAGACCCTTGGCGGCGACCTCCACGACGGGCAGGCCCACGATGAGCTCGATGACTCGCTGGACCGGGTGGCCAAGGTGGGGAGTGCGGTCGTCACCACCGCCGCGGTGTCGCCGCGACGCCCTTGCCCCGCACTGCACCGATGCCAACCACTGCCTCCAGCACGGAGTACAGGAGCGTCAGCTGCCACAACGCAGTCCACAGCACTCCGTACCCGGTACTGGGCGCCGATCTGCGAACAGGTCGCGATCCCCCTCGGGTCGTCGGCGGATGCACCCGTGATGAACCCGGGGCCCGAAGCCCGCCCAGGCTTTCTTGAGTGCGCTGCCGCTTCGTGTGAGAGTCCGCTCCATCGAATCTGCCTACTCAGCCAGGGTGAGGATCACCAAGTCGGCGCAAACGGTCGAGCAGCGCGCCGGTCAGTGCCGCCGTACCGGAGCCGATCACCGCGCCCGCGAGCACATCGCTCGGGTAATGGACCCCGGTGTGGACACGCGAGTAGCCGACAGCCGCGGCCAGGGCGGTGATGGGAAGTTGGAGGAGTGGGTACTCTCGCCCGAAAGCGGTGGCGAACGCGAAGGCCGAAGCAGTATGTCCTGAGGGAAACGAGCTCGAAGTGGGCCGACGCCCCACGCGTTCCTGCGGCACCGAGGACGCTGCCGGTCGCGCCCGCTTGAAGGCGACCTTCGCGACGTAGTCGGCCATCACCGAGGTCACTCCGACGGAGGCGAGGCACCGGAACGCCGCCTGCCGACCCCGCCGCCCGTCGAACGCACTCATCACCGCTGAGGTTGCCAACCAGAGTCCCTTGTAGTCGGAAGCGCGGGAGAGGCGGCGGATGAATGGATCGAGGGTGGGCGTCGGCGTCTTGGACACAGCCTCAGCCACGACCCGGTCGAGCGCGGCCACCTCGGAGAGGAGTCGACGGACCTCGTCGCGAAAGTGTTCGGGTGAAGCCGCCACGGTCAGAGGACCGTCCCATTCGGCCGACCTCGTGCCAGGGAAAGGAGCGCGATGACCGTCGACAAGGTCAGAAAGCGACGGGCAATCGCCCGCGTTGGACCGTGACGTTCCCGCGGTACACGTAAGCGCAGGGAATGAGGCAAGGACCGAAACCGAAGAGGCGGGCTGAGGACGCAGGACTCCCCGTCAATCCCTCCCGCCACCGGCGAGGGCGAGCGAACCTCGAGCTCGGCGGCCGTCCACGAGTACACGCCGGGGAAGCGCTCGAACCTGTGATCCCTTTCCGCTGCTCGCAGCCGTTCTAGGTCGCTGGGATCAACGACCCGAACGGCCACCACGCCGAGGGTGCCCGAGTCCATCCGGGCCCTCTCTCCGAAGGTCGTCAGCGACCTCAAGACGTACGGGTTGTTCGAGACCTCCACGACTTGCGGTTCGTCAACGGCTCCATCCGGCCCTTCCAGATGGAGGTCATAGGGCGGCGCGTTCGGACCCAGGTGTTGTTGCATCGTCTCGGCGGCCGTCTTGAGCTTCTCAGCTCGGTAGTCTTCCGAGGCGACCATCGTCGCGTAGAGGCCGAGCGAGACGTAGTTCACGAACAGGCGGCAGTTCACGTCGGCGAGGTCTACAAGCCCCTCACGGGCCGGCCCGAAGGCGTCGAGGGCGCCCACGGGATCGTCTCGGTGAACTCCGACGTCAAGGGCGAAGTGGTTACGGGTCCCAGAGGGCACGCACACGAAGGGAATCCCTCGATCCGCGGCCACCGCGGCCAGCGATCCGTCCCCCCCAGCCATGCCGATGACGTCCGCACCTCGCTCGACAGCAGCCACAGCGAGGGACCGGAGATTGTCGCCGGGCCTGAGGACCACGGCTTCGATCCCTCGGGACGTGCACGCGTCGAGGAGTCCGAAGCGCTCCATCTTGCCGTTACCCGCCTTGGGATTCAGGAGTAGAACCGGATCCATGGCACGGGGAGCGTCGCGCCACGCGGTGGCAGACGTGGTTCTCCTGACGTCGCGGCGAAGCGCGAGGGGACCCAGCGCGCCGGACATCACGAGACCACGCAAGGTCAGGGCCGCCCCGAGGAAGGCACCTGTTCCCGCGGCATCCGAGGCGGCAATACCAGTTTTCCTGGAGAGTGTCGCAGTCGTTCGCACTCGCCGACCGGTTCAGTCCCGTCGCTGGAAGAGGTTGAGGAAGAACAAGAACACGTTGAGCACGTCCAAGAATATGGAGGCCGCCAGCAACGGGGCCGAATCGATATCGCCCACACGGCGGAGGCGCTGGAAGTCGACCAGCACGAGCCCCGCGAAGATGGCCAGCCCGAGGATGGAGTAGGCAACAGACGAACCAGGGATGTTGACAAAGATGGAGACGACGCCGAAGATGATAAGGCCAACCAAGGCCCAGAGGGAGACCCTCGAGAGCATGCTGAGGTTTCGTCGCGTGGCGTAGCCGGCGCTCCCGAGGCCAGCCATGAAGAGCGCGGTCGCTCCAGCCGCCTCCCAGACGGTGGCGGGATCTGTGCTGGCGTAGTACGCGACGGTCGGTCCTGTCCCCAATCCCAGGGCGAACCCGAAGCCGAGTAACAAGCCCACGGTCAACAAGGTGGAGGTCCGCACTGCGAACCGCATGGCGATGAGCAGGCCCAAGGAAACGATGAAGAACACGAACGCCCATCCCGGCGAGGCGGCTCGTCCAAGGAAGGCGCCAAGCGCGAAGCAGCCGGCGGTCAGCGCCACCATCTCCATGGTCGAGCCGAACACGGTGGCGCCTTCTCTGGCCGAGGCGAACTCGTGCGTGTCGCCGCCGAACAAGCCGTCAGCAGTCACAAAACCTCGTCTCCGGGCTCACTTTGGCTGGGCGGGAAGCAGGTCCGCGAACGCGTGGCCATCCACGGCCTGAAGCTCAAGCACTTTCCCCACGTACTAGTCATTTGTGCTCCGCGGCAGCCGCACCGTCCACGTGTGCTTGGGGTCCGCTCGTACCCGTTGGCGGTTGCTCGGAGTCGACCGAAGCCGTGGAGGGCGCATGGGCCTCCGGGGGCCAAAGTGCGCGGGGGCGCCGCTCGGATATGGACATCCGGCGAGCTGGTACACCACCGTCCCGTCGACCGTCTCTTTGGCGACGAGCATCTCGACCAGACGGTCGAGCACGTCACGGTGCTCCGAGAGGATGTTCGTCGCACGCCCTTCGGCCTCAAGGAGGAGGCGGGAGACCTCCCCATCGATCTTCGCTTGAGTTTGCTCCGCATAGGGGCGGCTCGAGAACCCCGACCCACCGCCGTCCAGAAACACCGAGCCACCTTCCGGGTAGCTCACTGGTCCGAGCTCGTCTGAAAGCCCGAACTCGCGCACCATTTGCGTAGCCAGGTCGGTCGCACGAGACAGGTCGCTCGCTGCTCCGGTCGAGCCCTCACCAAGCACGAGCTCTTCTGAAGCACGTCCGCCTAACAACACTGCGAGCGTGTCGTGGAGATAGCCCTCTCCGCACATGTGCCGCTCGATGAGTGGAAGCTGCTCCGTGACGCCGAGCGTCTGCCCGGCGGGAAGAATCGTCACCTTGTCCACGGGATCGGCCTCCTTGCTGTAGGTCGCAACGAGTGCATGCCCCGACTCGTGAACGGCGACGCCATACTTTTCTTCGGGATAGAGCACGTTGGAGCCTTCGCGCTCGCCCAGGATCATCCGGTCACGCGCTTGGTCGAAGTCAGCCGGAACAAGGAGATCTCGGCCTGCTCGGACCGCGACGATGGCGGCTTCGTTGACCAGATCCGCCAGATCGGCTCCGGAGAACCCTGGCGTCCCCCTCGCTACGACCGAAAGATCCACGGAGTGAGCGAGCTGTTTTCCCCGGCAGTGCACCTGGAGAATGGCCACCCGCTCCGGAAGCGTCGGTAGCGGAATGACGACCTGGCGGTCGAAGCGTCCCGGCCTCAGAAGTGCAGGGTCGAGGATCTCCGGACGGTTCGTGGCAGCCAGGACGACAATCCCCGTCGCTGGGTCGAAGCCATCCATCTCCGCAAGCAGTTGGTTGAGCGTCTGCTCGCGTTCATCGTTTGCGACGACCGCCGACCCGCCACGTCGCTCGCCGATCGCATCGATCTCGTCGACGAAGATGATCGCGGGTGCACGCGTCCGCGCCTGGGCGAACAGGTCCCTCACGCGGGCGGCTCCGACTCCCACGAACATCTCAACGAAGCTCGATCCGGTGACAGACAGGAATGGGACGTTCGCCTCACCGGCGACGGCCCGAGCCAACAAGGTCTTACCCGTCCCTGGCGGTCCGATCATGAGGATTCCCCGTGGCGGCACGGCACCGGCTCTGGCATATCGCTCCGAATTGCGGAGAAAGTCCACCACCTCGTGGATTTCTCGCTTCGGTCCGTCGTATCCGGCCACATCGGCGAACGTGGTCGACGGCCGCTCCGCATCGAACACCTTTGCATTGGACCGACCTGCTCCGAGGATCCCCCGCATACCCGTAGGACTGCGCGAAAGCCTCCACCAGAAGTACCCCAGGATCAGGAACGGCAGCAGCAAGATGATCCAGGAGACCAGCTCCTCCCAGAACGGGGTACCACTCGTCGTTGCGGTGATGTCGACCCCGTGGGATTCGACGTCGTGCAGGAAAGTGGAACCCGCTTGCGATGGGATCGCCGTGCTATAGGCCTTGCCGTTGGTCAAGTTGCCACTCGCAGAGCCGTTTTGCGCGAGCGTCACCGTCTTCACCTTCTTGGCGTCCACGTCATGCAGGAATCGCGAATACGTGAGACTGACCGACCCTGAAGTGTTCACGGCGGGCAGGACGAAGAAGAGGATCACGAACAGAGCGAGCGCGATCAACCAGAGCAGGTGCCGCCACGGCGAGGGTGCTGGCGGAGCAGACTTCGTTGCGCGATCCTGCGTGCCCGGAGCTGACGCCTGCCTCGTCATCGCTTTACGTCCACCGCGTGGGACGCCTCCCCGCCCCAGCCGGAGCTACGCAGGGGCGCTTCAGCGCAACAGAGTCAACGCGCATCGTCTGAACAGCTCCTCAGCTTCCAACAACTTGCTTCATTTCCTCGGTGAACTCGTCGGCCGTCGCATCGAACACGCTCCATACCGTCTTCACCGCATGGGTCACTGCCTTGTCGAAGGCCCTGTCAAGCGTCGGTTGTCCGACCATGATCAGCCCAGCCTCGCTTCCTTGGAGCTGCTCGGCCGCCCTCCTTGAGTTCTTCCCCGGCAGTCTTCCTCCGCCGGACGCCCCGGAATGATCCGGACCATTGACCGGCTCATCCGCTTCGACGCTGTGAGGCTTGCTGACTTTCTTGTCGATCACAGCGACATCGAAGGTCCCAATGAGTTCCTCCTTGTGGAGTTCCTCTTTCGCGCCCAGGTCTGCCTCGGCGGAATCGACGCTGTCACACACCGCGACGTACACGGCAAGATCTCGGTGCCACGACATCGCAGCACCTCCAAATCAGCGAACTGGTCCTCAGGGCCGCACCCCTCCATGGCTAACCTATGGCCTGCCGCACGCCGCCTACTAGGGGCGAAGGTCCCAACCGAGGGACCTCGATCGCCCCGACTGCCCTGATGCCCGGACACGTTGTTGGGCTTCGCCTTGGTTCCCCACTCCAGTTCGCGTCCGGCGGTCGTTGATGGTGAGCGACCGACACGCCGAGCGATGGCTATGGCGCTGGCTGGCCGCTGACCCGCAAGCACCCCGGTCCACCCCAAGTCGGACCAAAGGGACCTTCGTCCCTAGGTCGCGCCACGATATTGGATCAGCCTGATGAAGCAGCGGTGTGGTGGGCTCTGATGCATCTCGACAACCGACAGAGAGGAGCAGCCCACGATGATTAACAGGGAAGGTGATTGCTTCTATCGGTCCTGGCTGTTGAGCCAGGTCCGGGTCGTCGTCCGACACTCGCCAGCTGCCATAGGAAGGGGGAGACATCGCGACCAAGGAGTATCAGGCCAGTGGCTTGCAGCGAGTTGAGCGCTTCTTGATGGCACTCGCGAACCGCCATCCATTGGATGCTTCGACGGAGTTGTCGGAGGAAGCGACCCATGTCGTGCCGGGAAGGAGCTGGGTCGCTGGCACCTTCACCGGTCGCGAAGAGATCGCCAGGCACTTCGAGCACACGTTCGATTTCGCTGTGGACGTCGACGCGCTGAAATGGGTCGACTGGATGGTGGGAACCAGCCTTGTGGCTGCTGTCCTTGACGCTCACTTTCAACGCGGCCCTTCCGAATTCGAGGGGTCGTTGCTATCTGTATTGTCCTTCAATCCCTCGGTTGACATTGCGGGAATCCGACTCTTCCTCGAGGATCAGGAGGGCTTCGATCTCTTCTTTGGTCGAGAGCACCACCCGGAGTTCGACGTGTTCCTTCATCGGTACGACCAATGAGAACGGCCATGAGACCGTGTGATTCCAAGATCCAGCGGTCCCCTTCCGGGGCCGAGGTCGGCGTGCTTCGCCGTTCGGCGATGTCCGAGCGTGCGGACCTCAGCGACCGCCATATCTGACGATGCCGGTCAACGAAGAACTCGCCTTCCTCAGGGTCGAGCGGTTCCTCGCCTTAGTCACTGCGCTCGATGCGATTTGGGACTCGGGCGCGAGCTACTTGGACGACCCGAGATACTCCGAGCTCAAGCGGGAGATCGACGGGTCCATCTCTTTTGTCAAGACCATCGCTGACGAGTGCAAACCGGGCCTGAGTGATCGGATCATGAAAGGGTTGGAGGGCACATTTGGCTACACAGGAGCCGTGACCGCCGTCACCGATCTATTGCATCAGCTCAGAACAGACGAGCAGCGCTGAGCGATACCCCAGCCCCAACGGTCGCTGCTGTCGTGACATCCGCTACTGCGAGCCCCGATACGCCATGGGACGGTTGTCGGTGGTCGATTGTCCGCGACGTGTCGGGGTGGTCGCCTGGAGCTTCCCCATCCTGATCCTTGTCAATGCCTGGAGACGTCCTGAAGCGGCTCGTGGTCAGCCCTTCGGAGAGACGCGTTTCGGTTCCGGCATGGGAATACCCTCGCCTCAGTTTCCACCGGAGCAGGGGGCCGACCTAAGAGCAACGATCACCTACGCCGATCCCGGTGCCATCGGGGAGAACCAGCCGGGTTCGAAGTGCAGCACGCGGGGCACCTCTTGGACCTCGATGGTCGTCATGGCACCATCGTGCGACTTTGTGACGTTGGACCCTGTTCGACCTCGTGGCCGGGGGGGACAGTGGAGATAAGCGGGTGAGGACAAGCTCGAGCCCCCACTGGCTTTTGGCATGAACCTGGTCGAACGGCAGAGGTCGCAGATGCAGCAACAGAACGACAGGACCTGCGCTTCCGAGAGTTCCGGACCGAGATCTTTCCCGTTGAGGCGGACATGGTGGCAGCACAAGACGCATCCGCACCGCAAGATGCGAAGTCGGGCCGCCCGATGAAGCAGAGCATCCGGCTTGGCACCATCGATGGGATAGAGATCGGCCTCAACTGGAGCGTGATCCTCATCCTCGCCCTCTTCGTGTGGGAGCTCGCCGACTACGTCCTCCCGGCACGCTCGGGGCATGCCAGCGCCGCCGACTGGATTGCGGGCGTGATCGGTGCGGCAGTGTTGCTCTTCTCGCTGCTGGCCCACGAACTGTCGCACTCGCTCGTGGCACTGCACTACGGCGTCCGGGTGCGCTCCATCACCTTGTTCGTATTCGGCGGCATCTCCCAACTCGAGGGCGAGGCGCACACCCCCGAGGCCGACTTCCGCATCGCTGCGGCCGGCCCCGCGATGAGTTTCGCTCTGGCGGCCTTGTTCGGCGCTGTGGAGGCGCTCTTCGACGCGACCGGCGGCCACGGGATCGTCGGCACCCTGCTGGCGTGGCTCTGGGAGATCAACTTGCTCCTCGCCGTCTTCAACCTGATCCCCGCGGCCCCGCTCGATGGCGGGCGTATTTTGCGGGCCGCTTTGTGGCGCCACTGGGGGGACCATGCCCGGGCGTCGCTGGCATCGGCCCGGGCCGGCCGCGTCTTCGCCATCGTTCTCATCGTGCTCGGGTTTCTGGCCTTGGTATCGACAGGCAGCCTGTTCGGCTTGTGGCCGGCACTGATCGGGCTTTTCGTCTACTCGGGGGCCACATCCGAGGAGCAGTACGCGCAGATGCAGAGCGCCCTGGCGAACCTGACGGCGGAACAGGTCATGACGCCACAACCCGCTCCGATGTCGATGCGCACCCTGGTGGCGGACATCCCCCCCTGCCTATGGCACTACCGGGGCGAGGCGGTAGCAGTGTCCGACGACAACGGCCAGCTAACTGGCGTGGTAACCGTGCTGGCAGTGAATGCGGTGCCACCCAATCGGCGCGCCTCCACCACATTGGCCGATATCGCCTTTCCGCTTGACTCGATCGCCGTGGGGCACCCCGATGAGCAAATGACCGCACTGCTCGAGCGCATGGGGGCGAAAGGGGGTCACCCGGCTCTCGTGCTGGACTCAGATAACCACCTGCGCGGCATCGTGACCAACTCCGATCTCCAGCGAGCGGTCGAGTACGGTCGGGGCCGCCAACAGCAGCACCGCTGACCCCAGCCAGCGCGCCCGCTCGTTGGCCGAGGCCGGTCAGACGGCATTCAAGTCAATCTGCCGTTCCGTTCAGGCTTCTTCCGCCGTGGTTGACAGATCGTTCTTCGCCTGACCGATCGACTGCGCAGACGCAGAAGGGTCGCAATCCACGGAGGACTGGGACTGGACGAGATCCTCTGGGACGCAGCGGGAACCTGCCGATCTAACTGATAATGCTGAGGTCGCAAGTTCGATTCTTACTAGCCCCACCACCACGAGCGATTCTGGCTGGCGCCTGGTCGCCACGATCAGCGAGGCAGGCCCCGGACGGGGTAACTCGCTCCAGGTGGACGCCGACCATGTGGTCAGCAATGTCGAGCTGCAGAAGCCAGAGCAGACGCCTCGTCGAAGTGGTAGCTTCACGCGCATGGGGAACCCTAGTTGCATTTTCCGGCTCGGCGTTACGGCTCTAGCGACCCTCATCGGAACTGCCGTTTGGGTCTCGGTGGCACCCGCTGCGACCGGTGCGGATCCCGTCAATCTGATCCAGAACGGGAGCTTCGGCAGCGTTGCCACCCCGACGAATACGTACGAAGCCGTCGAAGCCGGCAACTCGACGACGATCAGCGACTGGACGGTCGTCACCCCGCCCATCTATGAGGGCACCGGCAGCGTGGACGTGGTGTCAAAGCACTACTGGAACACAGAGCAAGGGAAGTACTCCATCGACCTGGGCGGCAGCACCGGCGTCCCTGGCGGGATCAAACAAGACGTGGCCACCACGCCAGGCGTCGAGTACTCCCTATCCTTCTGGTCTGCGGTCAATGGGTACGAGAAGCCGGGCATCAAGCACAAGATGGACGTCACCGTCAACGGTTCGGAACTGGACACCGTGAAAGCGGTCAGCGCCGGCCGGCCGCTCGACTGGGTGCAGAACACGGCCACCTTCTTTGCATCCTCGGCCACCAGCGAGATCGAGTTCGCCGACGCCACCCCGACGGACACGGACCAGGGTCCTACGGTCGACAACGTCTCACTCACCGTCGTGCCCGACGACATTTCCGCCAGTCCCGTGTCCCCCCCCATCCCGCCACAGACCGCCGGGGTCTCTTTCACCGACGTACCCGTGGCCACATTCACGGACACCTATCCGGCGGCTCCGACCACCGACTTCTCCGCCACCATCACGTGGGGCGACGGCGGTAGCAGCGCGGGGACCATCAGTCAGTCCGGGAGTACGTACACGGTGAGCGGAAGTTACTCCTATGCCGAAGACGGCACCTATACCGTCGGGGTCGCGATCAACTCCATCAGCGGATCGACGGCGTCGATCTCCGAGCCGGTCTCTGTGGGCGACAACGTCGCCAACTGCTCCGGATCCGGATGCTCAGGCACCGCTACGGGCTCGGACGAGACGGTTCAGGTCAGCTCGACATCGACGTCGGGCACCATCATCACCATGGTCGATCCGTTCGACAACGATCCCAACTGTGGCGACCCGTTCCGGCACGCACCTGAAGTCACGACGGTCACCGACACCGGACTCAATGCCAACATCGTCTACACGGTGACCTTCGCCAACAGCAGCGCCGGTGGCGAGTGGTACGTGCCCTTTGAGGTCTGCTATTCGCAAGGGACTCCCTTCACGGACTACTTCGGCAACACGAACGTGACGACCGGTCTCCTGCCGCAGTGCGGGAACCCCGTCGTGGCCCCTTGCGTGGAGTCGATCACGGAGTCGCCCGACCCTGCGGGCAATCCCAGCGACGCCGGCAACGTCGTCGAGACGGTCGTGGTACCACCGGGCGACCCGCCCAAGTTCCACTAGGGCGCCCGCGGGCCCAAGGGGGCCGGACTGACGACAACCATCGAGGTTCCCACGTCAACGGACGTCGAACTAGCCCAATGACGAGGCGGAGCGGACCGGGACTCGTCCTCCGGGCCGGACAGCCACTTCAGTGGGGCCTCGCGTTGGCGCCCTCAGGAGATCGGGGGTCCAGACGACCTTGAGCTTGGCGAATATCTGTGATGCCGAGCGAGCCAGGAGCTCCTGCTCGCGGGTCGGTCTCGACGGCGGCCAGAACCCGCATGGTCAGGGCCGCCTCGTACTCCACCTCCCGCATCTCGGCAGCGCGCAGGCTCTGGCGCAGCGATTCTCGGGCACCCTCGGCGTCGCCGGCAAGGGCCAGGGCGGCACCACGGACTCGATGGAGAGCGGGAATCTGAGGAGCCATGCCGCCCAGGGCGTGGGCCTGAGAGATCGTCTCGTCGGCAAGCGACAGGGCGCCCGCAGTGTCTCCGCAAAGGAGCAGACATTCGGCGAGGCCGGTCTGGACCTCCAACACCTCGCCCCGACTGCCGATGTCCGACAGCTCTTCGATCGCCTCTTGAAAGAGACGTAGGGCATCGCCGTACCGGTGCTGCCAAGTGGCCACCCGGGCCAGCATGCCCTTGGCGTATCCGGTTCCGGACCGATAGCCAGCGGCGCGCCAGGTCCGGAGCGCCGACGTCAAGGCGCGTTGCGCCTCGTCCAGATGGCCCTGGTCGCGTGCGACCTCGCCCAGATTGAACACGTAGAACGCATCCATCACCGCGTTGCCGGTCCGGCGCACGGTGGCCTGGGCACGGAGGTACAGGGCCGACGCCTGCTCCCAATCACCCTTGTAGTAGGCGAGCCCGCCGAGCATGTTCAGTACCCCCGCCGTTCCGGGGAGATCGCCGAGCTCCTCGAAGAGGGCCAGCGCTCGCTCCAGGTTGTCGGAGCGATCGAGCTTGCCCAGGTCCATGGCCGCCCAGTCCATGACCCGGAGAGCGTCGGCGAGTACCGCCTTATCCCCGACCGACTCGGCGCCCTCAACGGCCTGGGTGCACCACCGGACGGCCCGGCGATGGTGGCCCTGTTCCTGGCAGAACCGCCCATACCAAGCCATCAGTTCCGCTCGTTGCCGATCAGCGTCGGGTTCGGTCGACCCTTCGAGCACTCGCAGTCCCCGGCTTATCCAGCGAAGGGCGTTGCCGTAGCGGTCCAGCCATCCCTGGACGCGAGCGAGCTTCAGCATCAGCCGGGCCTGGGATACCGGGCCGTCCCCGATGAGACGCCGGGCGGCGCGGTAGGCCTCGGCCGCCGCCGTGTACTCGCCGGTCCGGTTCCGCGCGCGTCCCCCATCGCCTCGAAAATCTCCGCAACCTGACTCGCGGTCACGTGGGGGACTCGTTTGGCCGCAGCGACCGCCCGCTCGTAGAACTCGGCCGCTTCGAAATTGGCGTAGACGGCCACAGCCCGGTCGGCCGCCCGAAGCGAGAACTCCCAGGCCTCGGGGAAGCGTTGCGAGTGGAGATAGTGGAACGACAAGAGCTCAGGCTGCTCCTCGCGGCCATCGGTCGACCGTCGACGGATCGTGTCGGCCGCCCGCGAGTGGAGCTCGCGTCGCAGTCGGAACGTCAGCCCGTCGTAGGCGCTGTCGCGGAGCAGGCTGTCGCGAAAGGACAAGATCCCTGTGCCGTCCCTCTTGATGAAGTCGTCCATCTGGTGCCAGGTGAGATCATCGGGCCCCGGGAGGTCCTCGACGACATCAGCCAGCAAATCGATCGGAAACGACTGCCCGAGGACCGACATCCGACGGAGAAGCTGACGCGCGTCCGCTGGGAGTCGGTCGATGCGAGCGGTGGCCACCTCCTCAATGGACTCCGGGAGGCTTTCGACCGCGTCTCCGCTCCGGGCTGCAGCGATCAACTCCCGAAGGAAGAGAGGGTTCCCTCCCGAGCGAGATACCAGCAGTGCAAGCTCACGTTCGGAGAGAGGAGCGTCATCGGTTGCGGCCTGGGCCAGCTCCAACGCTGCCTCCTCGCTCAGCGGCCCTAGCTCGATCCGCGTCGTACTCCCCTCGGGAGCAACGAAGCCGGAGTGGAGACCCCGCCTCGTCGTACACCACATCCAAGAGGTGGTGCCGACCGCCGCAGCCAGGTGGCCGAAGAGGTCAGCGGAGGCCTCGTCCATGTTGTGGGCGTCTTCGATGACGAACATCCCGGCGTCGGGTAGGAGCTCCGCCAGGAGCTCGATGACGACACTGGCCAGACGGGGTCGGCGGAACTCCTCTTCGAGGTCCTCTGACTCCGGAGTCTCGGGGACGGTGACCCCGATGGCCCCTGCGATGAGCGGGGCCCAAGGGAGCAGGCCTGGCGCGCGGCGCGCCAGTTCGTCCAGGAACCTGGCCGCCACCTCCTCGTCTCCACCTTGGGAGGGGAGGTCCAGGAGGGAGCGCAGCAGCCGGCGGACCTCGTGGTATGGGGTCGACGAGTCGTACCGTTCGCAGACGGCAGTCAGCTGCATCCGGTCCGAGGCGATCTGACGGAGCGCCGAGACCAGCCGAGACTTGCCGGACCCCGTCTCGCCGACGATCTCGACCACTGAGCCGCGCCCATCCGCGGCCGCTGCTACCAGCTCTGTCAGCCGCCGTATTTCGTCCTCCCGGCCGAGGAGGGGCAGCTCTTCGGTGATCCCGACCGCTCGGGGCCCCATACGCGCTCCCACCGCGACGGCGTGGACCGGACGGGACTTCCCCTTGACGTAGAAGGGCTCGAGATCGACCGTGTCGAAACGGGTGCGTGAGCGGGCCAACGACTCGGGGGTGCACAGGATCTGGCCCGTTTCGGCCTTCGCCATCAGCCGAGCAGCCAGATTGACCGCGTCGCCCATCACCGTGAAGGTCCGCCGGTAGGGCGGCCCCACCTCGCCGACGAAGACCGAGCCCCTGTTCACCCCGATGCGGATGGGCAGCGGTGCTCCGGCGTCCATGATCTCGCGCACAGCGAGGAGCATCCGGTGCTCGTCGTCTCCCGACGTGGCCGGCGCCCCCGCTACGAGGATGATTTTTCCGCCGTCTCGGTCGGCGTCGGTGGCGAGAAACGTGACCTCTTCGCGCTCCACGGCACGCTGTGTGATGGTGACCAGGACATCGAGATGATCGGCCGTCACGTCTGGCCCCTCGCGACTGATCATCTCGTCGGTCCCGTCGAAGTGGACGAACGCCACGGTGACCCGACGGTGCTCGGACTCGTGTTGGGCCGTGACGAGCGCATCCCTCAGACCCAGGGGGATGCCGCGGACCAAATCGACGTCCTCGGCAACCGGCTCGAATGGCACGAACGAATCGTGAGGGACGGAGGGGGCCCGAAGGAGCAAGAAGCCCGGGCCCTTGGCGGCACCGACTACGGCTGGACGGAGCGCGGCTGCCGTGGCAGGGCTCAGCACTATTTCGCCGGCGTCCGCGGTCCCTTCCATGGTCACAACGGTGCTGGCCCCCGGACCGGCAACGATGAACTCACGGTGCGATTCACCCACGAGAAAGAAGTCGAAGAGTCCGCTGTGGACCCCCACCGACATCCGCAGGGCGACCCGTTGACCCAAGACGGTCATGCGCCCGACCACTCGAAGTGCGCGCCGCATCTCGATGGCGGCGCGACAGGCACGCGCCTCATGGGCCTCGCCCGAAAAGAAAAGCAAAAGCGCGTCGCCGCCGAACTTGAGTAGCCGGCCTCCGTAGGTAACAGCGATGTCGACTAGGGAGACGAAGCAGGTCCCGATGGCGGCCGTGAGCTCCTCTGCACCCACCTTCCCGTGCCGGGCGAGTCCTTCGGACAGTTTGGTGAACCCCGAGATGTCGACGAAGGCCACGGTGCCGATTTCCGACCGGTGGCGCTCGTCGGGCGCGGTCGTGAGCCAGTCAATGACCAGCCGGGGAAAGTACGGCGTCAGCGGATGTTGAGCCTCGGGTCCGGGGGACACCGCGGTTTTCCATGTTGGAGGCCCCATGGACATGTTCCCGAGCAGCACCGTGGAAGAGGTCCATGGGCAACTCCGCTCCCTGGGCCGTCAGATTACCCAGGTCCTTGGCACACCTGCCACCCCCGTGACCCATCAGCCCCGCCGGCAGCAAGCGCGCCCTCATACCCGGTCATAGGTCCAGAGATTGCAGCCGCCGGGCGGACAGGGCCTAGCACGGCCCGTCGCTCTTCGGATCGGCCCGGACTCCGCCCACGGGCGTGGTCAACCCGTAGGTATTGCCACAGGCGCTGATGGCTGTGTTGGGGTAGTCGGTCGAGGGAAACTGCGCATGCGTGGAATCCCAGACGTCCCAGGCGTTGTTACAGGTGTTGTTCTCGACGACCGCGGAGGTCACCCCGTTGAAGGTGATACAAGGTACGAACACCGTGTTGGCGTAGTAGTTGGTGGTGCCGTCGCCGGCCGTGAAGTAGTTGCCAGAGATCGTCACGTCGCTGTAGTCATCGATCTCGATCATCGAACACGCGGGGCCCGATGTAATAGAGCCTCCACAGGGACTGCCGGCCGCACCGTGAGAGACGTTGTCCTCGATGGTCAACCCAGAGTCCTGACCACACGAGGCCGATCGGCTTCCTCCGAGCACGATGACGATCCCCGACGAGGACGCATCGAGGACGTTGCCGTCGATCACGACGTTCTCTTGTGGGATGCATTGGCCCTGCATGCTCGACACCCAGAGAGAGCTTCCATCGGTGAACGTGTTGTTCTCGACGGTGACGTTCCACTGTGCGGCCCCGACGGGGGTACCGGCGCCATTGCCGTCTCCGTTGTTGTCCACCTCCATGTCCATGAAATTCTTATCCTTCGTGAATAGGTTGGACGAGATGGTCAGTCCGTTCACACCTTCGGGCGTGATCGTGTGATAGCCGATATTCGTGAAGGCCCCGTTCTCGAACGTGACGTTGGTATTGATCCCACAGCACTCGCCCAGCTGCGGCATCACAGCGAGACCGTCACCGTCTGTGTTCTCCACGGTGACGCCGTTGAAGGTGATGTTCCTGTTACCAGGCGTTGCCTGTCCGAGCAGGATGCCGTAGTCGCCCTCGTTGTATGGACCGCCGCAGTTGCCGGGCGCATCGATGGTGAGGTCGTTGATCGTGATGTCCTTGTCGCTGGTAAGGGTGAGGACCGGCTGGACGTCGTTGTCGCCGCAGTGACGATCCTCGTAGACCGACTGGCGCAACGTGGCGCCATTCCCGTCGATCGTGAGGCCGTGCACCATGTTGAGCGTGAGGGTCGACGACGTGTTCGATACCGCGTAGCAGGCATTGGCTGGCAGATCGACCACGGCACCCGATGGCAGCTGTTGGATCCAAGAATTCGAGTGCGCTCGTCGCGTCCGATGAGCAGTTGTCGGGGATGTTGCTCGGCACGGTGAGAGCCCCCGGCGGGATCGTGGTCGTCGTGGTCGTCGGAGGCGTCGTGGTCGTCGTGGTCGTCGGGTGCGTAGTCGTGGTGGTCGTCGGTGGGGGCCTCGTCGTCGTGGTCGTCGATGGGGGGCTCGTCGTCGTGGGTGGGCTGGTTGTGGATTGGCCCGGGGGTCCGAAGGTTTTGGCCTTTCCCGCTGCGGTCACCAGCTCGTAGCCGGCGGTAGGAGGAGTTATGACGATGCCGTCGACATTGGCCCCGCCACCACCCAGTGAGCCGTAGAACGGGGCGTCGCCGAAGCTGAAGAGACCCCCGTCGGAGGCCACCAGCCAATAACCGTTGCTGTCAGGGGCTGGCTCCATGGCCACTATGGGCTGATTCAGATGGAGCGACCCGGTCGAGCCGAAGAACTGTGCATCACCGTAGGAGAAGATGCCTCCGTCGGAGGCCACCAGCCAGTAGCCCGCTCCGTCAGGGGTCGAAGCCATGCCCACGATGGGTTCGTTCAAGTGGAGCGACCCGGTCGAGCCGTAGAAATGCGCATCGCCGTAGGAGAAGATCCCTCCGTCGGAGGCCACCAGCCAGTAGCCCGCTCCGTCAGGGGTCGAAGCCATGCCCACGATGGGCTCGTTCAAGTGGAGCGACCCGGTCGAGCCGAAGAAATGCGCGTTGCCGTAGGAGAAGATGCCACCGTCGGAGGCCACCAGCCAGTAGCCCTTCCCATCCGGCGTCGCGGCCATCGAAACGATGGGTTGGTTGAGCGTCCCGCTCACACTGCCGAGGTAGGGAGCTCCGCCATATGGGATGACGCCGCCGGCCGGGTCGGCGAGCCAGTATCCCTGAACAGGGTCCGCCGCCATCAGGCTTCCGTTGCCGTAGTCAGTCGCTCTCGAATCGGGCGCAGCCGCGGCCGATGCCCTTGCGGTGTAACCAACAGTCAGCGTCACCAACATCGTCATGAAAACGAGTACGGCGGCGATCAGGACTGCCAGCTTGCAATGAATCGAGCCCGCCGTTTGCCCGCCCATCGCGGTGGTATCGGACCCGATCGGATCTCAGCAGAACGCTCAGGGCATTTTTTGGGGATGAATTGCGCGAGTCAGCGGTAATGCCAGCCCGGTCCGATCGGGACCGAGGGTGACGAGAGGACGATGCTCGGCTGCACCTCGGTCGCGCTCGAGCCAGGCGACCGTTCAGCTAGCCCGCTTCTCTGTCCGTGGCCAATTCCACTTCGAGAGCAGTGGACCATTCGCCGGACGACGACCCGCGCACTTCCTCCAACACCGTGAGCCTCCCGACCATCGTGATCGGCTCGATCGCCGAGAGGGTCTGAGTGCATGCCTCCGGAGGTGGCACACGCTCGGACACCTGGTCGACGGCACGAGGCGGTCGCTGGCGCCGGTCATCGCCAGACGCAGGGACTTTGTCCAACTTCCCATCGGGGAAGTTGAGTCGTCGGGCGACAATCCTCGACGAACCAATGGTCACGTACACAGTCAACCCATGCCCATTTTGCAGCTTCTGACACCCGAGAATCGACCGGCCCTCCCCAAAGTCGCAGGAAAACCGTATGGCGAAGGCGCTCGCGGGATCCCTCGCCGGAGTCTCCAGGCGGCCCAGCTGCGAGGTGCCGAGTACGAGACGGCTCTGAACCTCCGAGCCCTGGCTGCGATCGAGACCGATCCCCACGAGCACGACGCCCTGGCCCCGTCGGCGGAATAGATCCCGGCCAAGCTCAAGGTGGTCTCCACCCAGGATCTGCCGTCAATACGGAGAGACTCGGCTCAGGCCGCTGCCATACGCACAGGAGGTTTCCTGTTCGCTCCGCCTCGTCGTTGCGCGAGATCGATACCCCCGTTGACTAGGGAGATCCCGCTGGCGTATGGTCACGCACTTCCCGAGCTGGAGGCCACATGTTCAATACCGTCGTGGTCGGGGCAGACGACTCGTCCACTGCCCGCCAGGCCGTCATCGTGGCTGCCGACATCGCAAAGTTGACCGGCGGAACACTTCACATCGTGACCGCTTATACCCCACACTCGGTGCGCGTTCAGGACCTGCCCGAGGAGTTCCGCCACACGCAGACGGTGCATCCAGCTGATGTGCTCCTCCAAGAACTGGCCTTGATCGCCAAGGAACGCGGGCTCGAGTCGCAGATCCATCCGGCCTCGGGTCGTCCGGCAGAGGTGATCATCCGGGTGGCAGAAGACGAAGGGGCCGATCTCATCGTGGTGGGAAACAAAGGGATGGCCGGAGCACGCCGGGTGCTCGGGAGCGTTCCGAACTCGGTGGCGCACGGTGCGCCCTGTTCGGTCCTTGTGGTCGACACCCACGAGGCCGACTGACCCCATAGGGACCCGCCGAGGTATCAGCCGTCACTGACAATCCGGTCAGACGGTTCCGGTCCCCGCCTACCCGCCGAGCGGCTCCGATTTCAGATCCGGGGAAGAGCTACCGGTCAACAGCTCCCCTGTGGCGTCTCGGAATTCGACGGTGACGATCTTGGTCGAGCGCTCCGGATACGGATCCGGATAGTCGACCGCCCGGATCCGTCCTGTCGGTCGGTACCGCCCGGCGTCGATCACATGTCTCGGAACGTAAGGATCGAGGTTCATCCTCCGGAACAGGCGGGTGGCCGGCTCCCAGATCGCCACCCGTTCGTGCCACCGCAGCTGATCGAGCTTGCGGAGCAGGATCATGAGCGTGGTCAGGGTGCCCGCCATCACGCCGGCGGCGAGTGCGCCGAAGGGTGTCCCGCCGGGGATCACTGCGATCAGTGCGATCAAGAGCAGCAGCAGGAGGATCAGTGCCGACCATTCGAGCGCCGAGAGTGATTGCCCGGTGATGGATTCGATGATCGCCCGGTTGGACCCGACTTCGATGCAGAGTCGCAGAAGCTCGCGGTACACCCCGATCTGTTCCTGGTTCTGCGGCTTGAGGTTGTAGATCGCGTTGGCCAGTGCCAGATGCGCCGGGGTCGACAGGTAGTGATCCACCAGCCGGTAGTCGATCTCGGCAGTCAGTTGCCCGTCGATCAGGGCCCGGATGCGCACCTGGTCCTCCTCGGGGAAGACCATGACCATCTGATGGATGGACAAGAGCGCGGCGTTGTTCCTACTGATGGTGTCCTGGAGGAGCTGCAACCGCTCCCGGGTGCGGGCGATTGTGAATGCCAGCAGGACCCCGAAGAGGAACGTGGCCATGCTGGCGAGGGCGACGTAAACGGCCAGTCGCCCGCCGGTTGGACCCAGGGCGAAGGAGACGGCGCCGACGATGATCCCCACCGCCAGCGACGGCCAGAGGACGGCCTCACCGTTCAGGAGCGATCGAGCGCTGATCGGCGATCGAACCGTGGACCGGCCGGTCATCGGTTCAACGTACTCGATGCCCTCGAGTCCTCGGCTGCCCGCTGCGCTCGACTCTCGTCACTGCCTGCGGGCGAAACTATGTGGCGAGGCGATCCGGTCCTTCGTATTGCCCGGACTGAAAACGGGGTAACGCCTCCTCAGTCATACCCCACAGTTCCCTGATGGTGGCTCCACCGTCCACCACGAGGGTCTGCCCAGTGATCCGCTCAGCCAGTGCCGAACACAAAAACAGGACCGCGTTGCCGATGTCGCGGGTCCGCGGGGGAGCCAGGGGGTTGACCGAGTCGACCGCCCACCGCCCTTCGGGCCAGCCCTCGTTCCCTGCGCCGACGTTGCCGGGAGCCACGGTGTTGACCCGGATCCCGTAGCGTCCCAGTTCCTGGGCGAAGCTCTTCGCGAGTGAGATCACCCCCGCCTTGGCGGCTCCGTAGGGGGCGTGCATGGCTGCAGCCGCGATCCCATCTACGGACGCCAGGGCCACAATCGAGCCGCCCGTACCCTGCGTGATCATCTGACGGCCCACGACCTGGAACAGATAGAACACCTGGGTCACATTGTTCAGCATGGTCCATTGCCAGTCTTGGTCAGAGAAAGACTCGGCCTTGTCCCATCGAGCACCACCGATGATGTCGACGCAGACGTCGATCGAGCCGACTCCGGCCACGGCCTCGTCGACGGCCCGTTCCACGTCTTCAGGAATAGTCATGTCGGCGACGATGGGGACCGCGGTGCCTCCGTTCTCTTCGATCTCCGCGGCGGTTTCCTCGGCCCGACCCCTGTCGATGTCGATGCACGCGACGGTCGCGCCCGCTTCCGCCAGCTTCAGAGCGCAGCTGCGACCATGACCGGCTCGTTGAGGGATGGAGCCGGCACCCGATACCAGGGCACCCTTCCCATTCAAGCCGAGGTCAATCATTGGATCCTCCTCCTTCCGCAACTTGTGCCGACAAGGAGGGTCTAGCCGGTCCCGCTTTGGAGCGCAGGTGATCAAGCCGTTCGAGTCGTCGACGTGACGTCAGCAGTCGCAGAAGCCAGGAGCCCGCCCTTTCGGGCGGCCTCCTGGTTCTGCATCACTTCAGGCTCCTGCTGCGCCAAGAGCCTCACTGCTCAAACCCTCTCGCCAGGTAAAGAGCGGCGATCGAGTCTCCCCCGCTCTGCTCAGCCGTTCGTGAGCGCCGAGGCGGGGACGATGTTGACCAACGAGCCCGCTCCCGCGGTGTCGGCCGAACTGGGTAGCGCAACGGGAGCAGTGGCGTTGACCAATGACCCAGCTCCCGAGATGCCTGGGGAGGGATTGATCGTCGGCACCGACACCGGCAGGTTCACGTCGAGCGGCGAGCCGGTGCCTGTCGGCACGATCCCGCTGGGCGTGCCCGGGTCCACCGAGGTGGGCGTGTCGACGTTGACCAGGGTGCCGCTGGGCTGTGACGCTGCGGATTGGCTCGCGCCAGACGAACCCTGCTCCACCGACGAAGGCGCGTCGACGTTCACCAGGATGCCGCTCGGTTGTGTCCCTGCAGACTGGGTCCCGCCAGACGAACCCTGCTCCACCGACGAAGGCGCGTCGACGTTGACCAGCGGGCCGGTGCCGGTGGAGCCGGTCGACCCGGTGCCGGCGGAACCGTTGCCTGCAGAGCCGGTCGGCCCGGTGCCAGCGGTGCCACTTCCACTCGAGCCGTCGCCGGCCGATGTGGTCGCGGTTGAGCCAGCACCGGTTGAACCAGTGCTCGTTGGCGCGCCCGATGCGGTGACTGAGGTGCCGGTCGCCGTGCCTCCCGTTGCCGGGGTGCTTGCGCCCGAACCCGCATACACCGGTGCTTCGGTTCCGGTGGCGCCAGACGAGACCTGCGCGGTGCCGGTACTCGTTCCAGTACCCGTGGATCCGGTGACACACGCACTCGTCGGTGCGCTGGTCGATGCCGCTGGGTTTGCCGATGCGAGAAGGACTCCCAAGAGGATGCCTCCCAATCCGAAGATGCCGAATACGAGGAAACGGCGAAATAGTGTCAACATGAGTGTTCTCCTTTTCGTCCGATTGACATGGTTTCTTCCATGAGGTTGAACCGGACGATTACCCGGGCGGAGGTCCTCGGGCGTCGAAGAGCCATGCGGCATATCTGTTCCTTCCGAAGGGCGCGCGCCCACCGACGAGTAACGGCAACAGCGCACTCATCGTGGGCATCCCCTCGGAAGATCCGTGGCCGAAAGACGGCGATCCTGTCGTACCCGCGGTCGCGAGCAACGAGAACAATGTGGGCACCCTGGGGACCGGCCGCTCGGGCGGCCGCGCGGGAGCTCCGCTCGGCATCGACGCGGTGGACGGGTTGGGCCTCGTCAGCCGGGCGTGAAGCCCGGCGCCCACTGACATCACGGGCGGACTCCCGATCGAGCCTGCGCCGCCGGCCGGGGATCCACTCCCCGGCGGGGCACCAGCGATAGTCGTCGTGGTCGTTGTTCCCCACGTCCCCTGCGTCACACCGATTTCGGGTGGCACCGCGAGATCAGGAGGGGAAACCGAAGAGCCGACCCACTGGAGCGTTGAGAACAACGGTGTGAGTGCGGGACCGATGGGAGTGGCGCCGACAACATGTGCGCCACTGTCGACGGCACCGCCCACCACCTGTCCTGGGCCGGGGATGAGGCTGTTCGCCGGGCTGAGTAGCGGACTCAGCGAAGTCGCGGTCGCGCTGGCCCCTGCCGCAGCGTCGCCGTCGGCAGCCACTGCGCCACCTGCGTTGGTGACGACTGCCGACAACACCCCGGCAAAGGCGATGCCAAGACCGAGGAGGAGACCTCGTCCGAGCAGCCGACGACGTCGCTCAGACCGAGCCCCGCGTGATGGCTGGTCTCGAGCCGTCGCGGACGGAACTGGTGCTCCGCACTTCCGAGGAACCGTACTGTCCTCCGTTCGGTAGTCCGGCTAGCCCTTGGGGCCCCGTGACTTTGCGCCCCCACCTTGCGATGGGTTTGCCTTTTTCGCTGTTGTCCGTTCGAACTGACCTCATTGAGCAGGAGCCGATGAGCCCCCTGCCGATGAGCCCCCTGCTCGAAGCTGCAGGTCGATACCCCTCAGAACGGCGAGCAGGCGTTGACCTTCTCGCGGTTGTTGCTCATTTGTGGCGGTTCTGACTTCCGGTTGGGCGGCCACCGGGAAGGCGGTGCGAGACGTCGACGCGTGCCTTAGGGCGACCGATTTCACCGCAACTACCTCACAACTTTGAGTTCTCAGATGCCGCTCTCAATCCCGCAGATCTCCGGCACCGCGCGTCGCCGTGCTCAGCGACGGGCGCTGTCGCGCCTCCCCGAAGCAGCGCCAACAGCTCCGCCTGCGAGTGGACGCCGAACAATTGGAAGATCGCAGACAGGTGATTGCGGACGGTGCTCTGGCCGACAAAGAGGTCGCGTGCAATGGTGGAGACGCGGTCACCTTGCAACAGCCTGACAAGGACTTCCCATTGGCGGCTCGTAAGTTGCGCGAGTTGGGGGAACTCTTCTGTACGCGGCATCGACGCCTTGTCACCGAGAAGACCGGCCGCTCGTACCTCGGCATCAATGTGGCGGAGTCGCAGCTCGAGCTCGACCAACCGGTCTTCCGTTGCTCCCCGCGAGGGCGACGGCGGGCCAACCAGCGCGAAGGCATGACGGACGGGCCGGTCCTCTTTGAGCGGGGCGGTCAGCAAGCAGACCTCGACCCACGAGCCGTCCGAGCGACGCAGTCGAAACCCGCCGTGACATCGCTGACTCGACGACGCGGCCGCCCGAGCTGCGTAGATCAGCCACGTCATCGGGATGGGCCAGGTCCAAGAGCGAGTGCCCAATCCATGCATCGCCGCCTGTTCCGATTATGGATTGGATGTCGCGGCTGACCTACTCGATGCGCCAGGCGCCGTCGGTGATGCCGACCGCAATCGGAGCAAGGTCGCGCCAAGGGGCCGCGCGATCGCGACCAAGCCGAGCAGTTTCGGTCAAGAGGATGATCAGGGAGACGACGAGCCTTGTCTCCGCGAGCTCGACGGTTCTGGACCAGACGCGGACATTTCGGTAACCCCCTTCAGGAGAGCGAATCTGCCGTTCCGTCCGGGTGGCGTCGACCACCCTCGAGCCGATCGCGGTCAACACGCGTTCCACCGAGTCGCGTGGTGCAATCAGATCCGAGACCCTCCGACCGGGGAGGGCGCTGAGCGGTTCGCCGAGCAATTCCGCTGCAGCCTGGTTCGCCAGGTGGATCGAACCGCGTAGCGCGTCCCACACAACCGGAGCGAAATTACAGGCCAAGACTGCATGTTCGAGGTCCGATGACGAGGATCGGCGGAAGGACGCGCGCCGATGGGCCCCAACGCTGGGGCGGCACCGGTTCGTTGCATCGCAAGCGTCATTGCTGCGCCTCCGAGGTCGGTCCGGGCGCACTCGCCCTTGCCTCCTTCCTCATGGCACGGTATCGCCGCTCAGCGAAACTGACACCCCGCGGACGCGTGAAACTCCGTGCGCGCGCGGACTACATCGCTCCCGAAGGAGACTGCGACCTCGAGCCGGCTTTGCCGCGACGACCTCACACGCAACTGAGTATCCGTGTCCCAGCCCGTCCGGCACTGGGGCCGGTCCGTGTGCAGCGATGAAGCTCGCCGTCGACCACCGGGGTTGCCCAACGAGAGAAATTCCCGGACAAGTTTCGCCCTCTTCGGTGGTTCCCAAAGGAATAGCAACAGGGAGGGCGACCCACTGTCGGAGCACTCGGGAGGCTGCGCACGATGGCCGGATGGAAGCACGGGCGCCGGTTGCATCGAGTGTTCGGGGCATCACTCGGTGCGGTGCTCTTCATCACGATGGCCATGCTGGTCGTGGGCGCGCCGGGGTCTACTCCGCCGCGGATGGCCGGTCTCGACAACCAGAACGACAGCCTCGAGACACAGGGCGCCCAGAGCGCAGCGGCGAGCAGCACCACGACCACGTCGCCGCCGGCACCGGCACCGGACTGCAACGTCCTCGAACAGATCTTGGGCACCTGCGGTACGACGACCGCGACGACTCCGACCACGTCGTCGACACCGACGGCAGTCCCCCCTGCGATGACTTTGCCGACCACCACGACACCGCCGCCATCGAGTGACGCCGGCACCGGCACGGGTGCTTGCGCCGGGACCTCGCCGCCCGTCGCGGCCCCGGCCGGATCGTGGACGTGCACCTTCGACGACGAGTTCAACGCGACCTCACTGAACGCGAGCGCGTGGCAGCCGGTGTTGACGAATACCAGTGGGTACGAGAACGGGCCCCTCCTGTCGCCCGTCTGCTACGTGGACAGTCCGAGCACGATCTCGGAGTCCGGCGGCACCTTGAACCTGAGCGTTGTCCAGGTGCCCTCGGACACCAGCTGCCAGCAGCCGGGCGGGTCGAGCTTCGATGCGTCCTACGAAGGCGGCATGATCAGCTCCTATCAGCTCTTCAGCCAGAAATACGGCTACTTCGAGGCGCGCGCCGCCATGCCGCCCACGTCGGTCCCCGGGCTCCAGGAGACCCTGTGGCTGTACCCCGAGGCCGAGACGCTCTACGGCCCGTGGCCCGACAGCGGCGAGATCGACTACGGCGAGTTCTACTCGAGCTATTCCCTCGACGACGTGCCCGCGCTGCACTACCCCGGATCGGCCGCCGATCCCAATGCCACCTCCCCCACCGGCTGCTCCATCGGCGGCGACCCCACGGCCGGTCACTTCAATACATACGCGCTGTTGTGGACCCCCACGACCATCACCACCTATTTCAACGGCGTGCCGTGCACGACGGACACCTACGTCACCAACCCGGACACGGCCCCTGCGCCCTTCGACCAGCCGTTCTTCGTGGCGTTCACAGCGGCCCTCGGGACCAACGGCAACGACGTGTTCCAGCCCGGCACGACGCCGTTGCCAGCGACCACGAAGATCGATTGGGTGCGGGCGTGGCAGTACTGACGTTGCCGGCCCCTGACGCACCAACGCTGATGCTGCCGCGCTGACACCAGCGGAGGGGCTGCCGTAGGGTCACGCCGGTGGAGTTCAGCAAGGAGCTGCGCGACGACGTCGCAGCCGGGGACATCACGGTGACCTTCCGGCTCTGGCGCCGACCGCACGCCAAAGTCGGCGGGCGCTACCGGGTCGGCTTGGTCGACATCGAGGTGGACCGCATCGAGCAGGTGCCGTTCGCCGCCGTCACCGAGGCAGACGTCCAACGCGCCGGCGAAGAGAGCCGTGAGGCCCTGCGGGCCCGTGCCGCGCATGCGGGACCGATCGCCGACGACACCTTGGTCTACCGCATCGAGTTCCACACCATCGCCTGAGCCATCGTCACCGGAGCCCTCCGCCGGACGACCCCGTGCGTCGCTCCCGGGACCGCCGGTAACGTCGCGACGTCGCCGAGCCCAGCGGCACGGCCCGATCGACCCACCAGGAGGTCCCCATGCAACAGCGTCCCATCGGCAACCGGACCGTCAGCGCCATCGGGCTGGGCGAGATGCCACTCTCCATCGAGGGGCGCCCCGACCGCCGCCAGGCGATTGCCACCATCCACGCCTCGCTCGACGCCGGGGTCACCATCATCGACACGGCCGACGCCTACGCGCTCAGCGTGCAGGAGCACGGTCACGGCGAGGAACTCGTCGCCGAGGCCCTGGCCGCGTACGGTGGCCCGACCGACGAGGTATTGGTCGCCACCAAGGGCGGGCACCGGCGCCCCGGCGACGGCAGCTGGACAGTGCACGGCGACCCGGCCTATCTGAAGGAGGCGTGCGAGGCCTCTCTCAAGCGGCTTGGCGTCGACGCGATTGGGCTCTACCAGTACCACCGGCCCGACCCCAAGGTCCCCTGGGCCGAGTCGGTCGGCGCGCTGGCCGACCTGCTCGATGAGGGCAAGATCCTCATGGCCGGGGTCTCGAACGCAACGGTGGCCCAGATCGACGAGGCTCAACGGGTGCTCGGCGGCCGCCTCGTGAGCGTGCAGAACCAGTTCTCGCCGCGCTTTCGCTCCTCGGAGGGCGAGCTCGAGCACTGCGAAAAGCTCGGCATCGCCTTCATCCCCTGGAGCCCGCTCGGGGGCATCGGGCGTGCGGACGACATCGAGCGCACCCACGCCGCCTTCGCCGAGGTGGCGACGGAGGTCGGTGCCAGCCCCCAGCAGGTCACCCTGGCCTGGATGCTGGCCAAGGGCCCGCGGGTGATTCCCATTCCGGGGAGCAGCCGCCCTGAGACCGCCATCGCATCGGCGGCGGCGGCCGACCTCGTCCTGACTTCCGAGCAGGTGGCACGTCTCGACGCGTCTTGAGGGCGTAGCGCGGCCCCGTCCGGACCCCAGCCCGAACGGGCCGGAACAGAACCGCGTGCCCGGCTGTTCAAACGAGATGGTCAGTCGACAACCGGGATTCGGCGTAGCGGACCAGATCGACGCGACAAGGGATCGCGAGAAGAGTGAGGTCGTCATGCCAGCAGTGACAGTTCCCGACAACCTGGTGCTCCCGCAGATCGCGGCCCCGGCCGAAGGAACGAGGATCCGCCCGGTCAAGAGCGTCACCGACGCGCCCAGCGCCTTGGAGGGCGAGGGTTTCCCGGTGCACCGAGCCTTCGCTGGCGTGCCGAGCGCCGACCTCGACCCCTTCATCCACATGGACCAGATGGGCGAGGTCGAGTACGCGCCCGGCGAGCCCAAGGGAACGCCGTGGCACCCCCACCGCGGCTTCGAGACCGTGACCTACATGATCGACGGCACGTTCCAGCACCAGGACTCAATCGGGGGCGGCGGCCTCATTACCGACGGCTCCACCCAGTGGATGACCGCTGGTTCGGGGATCTTGCACATCGAACGCCCGCCCGAGCAGCTCATTGCCAGCGGCGGTCTGTTCCACGGCATCCAGCTGTGGGTGAACCTGCCGGCGGCCGACAAGTGGATCGACCCTCGCTATCAGGGCATCGAAGCAGACAACGTCCTGTTGCTCACGACGCCGGACGGCGGTGCGCTCGTCCGCGTCATCGCCGGCGACGTCGCCGGACACGACGGCCCTGGGTCCACGCACACACCGATCTCGCTCGCGCACGCGACGATCGAGCCCGGCGCCGAACTGGTCCTGCCATGGCCAGCCGAATTCAACGCACTGGTGTACGCGTTGTCGGGGAGCGGGAGCGTGGGGGCCGAGGCGCGTCCGTTCCGCAGCGGACAACTGGCGGTCTTCGGCGCCGGCGACGCACTGGTGCTTCGTGCGGACGCGTCCCAAGAGTCGCGGCACCCAGCGCTCGACGTGCTCATCCTCGGCGGGCGGCCCATCGGCGAACCGGTCTACGCGTACGGCCCTTTCGTCATGAACACGCGGGCCGAGATCGCCCAGGCCTTCGAAGACTTCGAGGCTGGCAAGCTCGGGGCGGTCCCGGCGGATCACATTGGCGACGCGTGAGCCCGATCCCGGGCAGCGAGGCGACGGGGGGCGCCACGTGGAGCACCGGCGACATCGGTGATCTGACGGGGCGCGTCGCACTCGTCACCGGAGCGAACAGCGGCATCGGCTACGAGACCGCTCGCGCCTTGGCCGAGCACGGTGCTCACGTGATCATGGCGTGCCGGAACGAAGAGAAGGCGCGACGCGCCCGCGACAAGCTCGAGAGCGAGCTCGACCGCTCGTCGCTCGAGTTGCTCGATCTCGACCTGGCCGACCTGGTGTCGGTGCACCGCGGTGCAGCCCGGGTCCTGGCCACACACGCCCGGCTCGACATCCTGATCAACAACGCTGGTGTGATGGGCACGCCATACCGCCAGACGCCGGACGGGTTCGAGCTGCAGATGGCCACCAACCACCTCGGCCACTTCGCGCTGACGGGCCTGCTGCTAGACCGCATCGTCACCACCGATCGAGCGGGGTCGTCACCATCTCTTCCCACATGCACCGCATTGGGCGCATCGAGCCCGGCGACATCGCCGGCGCCACCCCCCGCAACACCTGGCTCAGCTACGGCACCACCAAGCTGGCCAACCTGCTCTTCACCGCCGAGCTCAGCCGGCGCCTGGCTGCCGAGGAGCTCCCCACCCTCGCTGTCGCGGCCCACCCCGGCTGGACCCGCAGCAACCTGGCCGGTGGTGGTGCGGCGCTGGGGTCGAGCCGTGTGCGCCGCAAGCTCGGGCGGACCGCCGGGGCGACACTCGGACAGTCGGCATCGTCGGGCGCGTTGCCCGTCCTGTGCGCGGCGACATCCTCGTCGGTTCGCGCCGGCATGTACATCGGTCCGGCGCGCGTCTTCGGGCTCTTCGGCCCGCCCCGCGTCGCCGAGCCTTCGCGGCGCGCCAGGGATGCGGCGAGCGCGGCGAACCTCTGGGAGGTGTCCGAAGAGCTGACGGGCGTGCGCTACTCGGTCAGCGCCGGCGTCTGAACGCAGCGGCTGCACGGGTCGGGCGGCGGGTGTCCTCCGACGGGTCCTCCACGCGACCTGCGGTGCTGAATCAAGAACCCAGCGTGGAGCGCCGAGCGGTCCGGGCGCAGCACGCGCCCGAGCGCGACGATGACCACCGCGCGAGCGCCCGACTTGTGCAACGCGGCCGCCGCGCTCTGGGACCGTGCGCCACTGACGTAGGTGTCGTCGAGCAGTAGGACGCGCCGCCCGGCGACGCGGCGCTGCAGGGACGCCGGCACGCGGAAGGCGGTGACGTCGGGCTGCATGTGCGCCACCGGCGTGGCTGAGCGCACGAGCGCCTCGGGCAACCAGCCGCCGGCGCCCACGTGCGCGCAGGCGGCCGCCGCCAGACCGGTGACACCGGCGAGAGGTGCGCCGCCGGGCCGGGCGGTGGATGGGACCGGGAGAACCACGTCCAGCGCGCCGCCGCCAGCAACAGCGAGACATGTCCGGTGCGCAGCGAGGAACTGTTCGGCGAGCATACGCACCATCGGCGCGAAATGGCGCCGCGCCTCGCGCACGGGCGCCTCCTTGTAGCCCATCAGCACGGCGTAGAGCGGGCTCGGGAGTGGGCAGAGCCGGACCGGGAAGACGGGCGCCAGCGCGACACCGAGCCGGGCGGCGACCGACCGGCAGGCGAAGCACACCGCGTGCGCGGCGGGAGCCGGCCCGCAACAGACGCGACAGGTGCCCGGCCCCGCCACCGGGGTGCGGTACGGGTCAGGCGGTGGGCGTGCGGGGCTGGTCGGGCTCGGGTCGATGCAGGAGAAAGGTCCCTGTGGCGCGGCTGACCAGCGCGCCATCCGCCGCACGCACGGTCGCCTCGCCGTAGGCGACCTGCTTGGCCAGGCGCACCACCTCGCCCCGCAACGTGAAGGCGTTCCCCTTCATGGCGGGCCGCATGCACTCCGTCTTCATCTCGAGCGTGCCGCGGGTGCGGGCCGGACTGGGCAAGGCGGCGTTGATGGCAAAGTTCATGCACGCGTCGAGCAGCAAGGAATGCACGCCGGCCTGAGTGATCCCGTGCGGGTTGCAGGCCATGTCGGTCGGCTCGAAGGTCCCGGCGACCCACCCGAGGTCTTCGCCGTCGACGCCGTAGTCGGTGAAGGCACCCCCCACCACCGCGATGATGGGCATGCCGCCGTCCCCGAGCCAGCGGTCCATGTCCTTGCCGCTGCGTTTGGCGGTGGAGGCCATCGGGCCCAGACCCTATCGGGCTCGCCGCCACCCTCCGCGGCCCCGCGGCCCAGCGGAGACCTCGTGTGACGCCGGGTAGAATCCAGTTTGATCTGCCGGCGGGCACCGATCGCCCGCCGGATGGGAGGAGACACCATGACCACTGCAGTCATCGTCGACGCCGTCCGGACCGCCGGCGGGAAGCGCAACGGGAAGCTCCGCAACTGGCACGCCGTCGACTTGGCGTCCGAGACGCTCAAGGCGGTGGTCGAGCGCAACAACCTGGACCCGGCCCTGGTCGACGACGTGATCATGGGCTGCGTCATGCAGGTGGGCGAGCAGTCGCTCAACATCGGGCGCAACGCCGTGCTCGCGGCCGGCTGGCCCGAGTCGGTGCCGGGGACGACGATCGACCGCCAGTGCGGGTCGTCGCAGCAGTCTCTCCACTTCGCCGCCCAGGGGGTCATGGCCGGGGCCTACGACATCGCCGTCGCCGCCGGCGTCGAGTCGATGACGCGCACACCGATGGGATCCTCGGTCGTGCGGGAGCTCGGCTACCCCTTCGGGCCGCGCATGATGAAGCGCTACACCGAGACCGGCCTGCCGGGCCAGGGCATCGGTGCCGAGATGATCGCGGACCAGTGGGGCATCTCGCGCGAAGAGCTCGACGCCTTCTCCGTGCGGAGCCACCAACGGGCGGCCCGCGCCACCGCCGAAGGCCGCTTCGAGAACGAGATCGTGCCCGTCGCCGTCCGTGACGACGAGGGCAACGACACCGACGAGATCTTCGCCAGCGACGAGGGCATCCGCCCGGACTCGACCGTCGAGGCGCTCGCCAACCTCAAGCCCGCGTTCAAAGAGGGTGGGAAGATCACGGCAGGCAACTCCTCACAGATCACTGACGGTTCCTCCGCCGTCCTCGTCATGAGCGAGGAGAAGGCAAACGCGCTGGGGCTGCGTCCCCGGGCCCGCTTCCACGCCTTCGCCCTCGCAGGCGTCGACCCGGTCACGATGCTCACCGGCCCCATCCCGGCCACGACGGCGGTGCTCGAGCGGGCCAAGCTGACCATCGACGACGTCGACGCCATCGAGATCAACGAGGCGTTCGCCTCCGTGGTGCTCGCCTGGGAGAAGGAGCACCACCCCAACATGGAGATCGTCAACCCCAACGGCGGCGCCATCGCGCTCGGGCACCCGCTCGGTGCCTCGGGCTGCAAACTCGCGGCGACGCTCCTCAACGAGCTGGAGCGGACAGGCGGTCGCTACGGGCTGCTCACGATGTGCGAGGGCGGTGGGCTGGCCAACGCCGCCATCATCGAGCGCCTGGGCTAGGGGACGAGCAGGGCCCTAGTGATATCGGGTGGCGGCGAGGAAGCCCACGAAGATCATGACGAGGCCGGTGACGAGCCCCCACGGTGAACCGTGGGCCAAGAACGGTAGATGGGCCAAGTAGTTGACCGTGATCACGGCGACGCCACCGATGAGCAGCACCAAGATGAGCGCGCCGAACCACTGCGGGCTGTGCCGCACGCTCTTGGGGATCGGGGCCGTGTAACGGCCGCTCTCTTCGGCGGTCTTGTAACGGCCGACCTTGGAGGCGCGGCCCGACGCCGACTTCCCCTTGCGGGAGGCGCCGCCGGGGCCCTTGCCCTTAGTGCTCGTTGCCACGGGGTGAGAGGTTAGCCACCGCTGGCGAATCCCCCCGAGCGGCGATCCGTGGCGAGCGCAGAGCGCCGGGGCGGTACCCGTAGCCGTGCCGCTACGATCGTGCGCCCATGGGATCGCGGGTGCTGGTCATCGACAACTACGACTCGTTCGTCTACAACCTGGTCCAGGAGCTGGGCGAGCTCGGCGCGGACCCGGTGGTCTTTCGCAACGACGCCATCGACGTGGACGGCATCCGGGCGCAACGGCCCGACGCGGTGCTCATCTCGCCGGGGCCGGGGCGGCCCGAGCAGGGAGGCGTGAGCCTCGATGCCATTCGGCAGCTCGCCGGCGAGGTCCCGCTCCTCGGGGTGTGCCTGGGCCATCAGTGCGTCGGACAGGCCTACGGCGGCGAGATTGTCGAGGCCCCCCACCTCATGCACGGCAAGACCTCGGAGATCCATCACGACGGCCAGGGTCTCTTTGCCGGCCTGCCCAACCCGTTCGTGGCGACGCGCTACCACTCCCTCGTGGTGCGCCCAGACTCGGTGCCCGACGAGCTCGAGGTCAGCGCCACCTCGACGGACGGCGTGGTCATGGGACTGCGTCACCGCACCCTCGCCGTCGAGGGCGTCCAGTTCCACCCTGAGTCCGTCCTGACGGCGTCGGGACCGGCGCTTCTGGCCAACTTCCTCACCCAGCTGGCGGTCGGCGCCGACGCCTGACTTCGCCGGCGCGCCGGAGCCGGTGGTCCCGGCGGGTCGCTACGGGTGCGAGGTGGTCGAGGTGGAGGAGGTCGAGCTCGAAGTCGGCGTCGTCGTCGAACTCGTCGTTGTCGACGACGAGGTCGTCGTCGTGGGCTGGCAGACTGCGATGGTCACCGTGCTCCCGCTCGCTGCCAGCGCACCCGACGAGGGGCTCTGGGTGTCCACCTGGCCGGCGGTCGCACCGTTGGAGCACGACGTGTCGGTGGTCGTGTTGGCGACCAGGCCGGCGGCGCCGATGGCGGACTCCGCCGCGTTGACCGACTGACCCACCACCCCCGGGACCGTGACGCAATTGGAGATCTCGAGGTTGACGGCGCTGTTCGGTGGCGCCGTTGCGTTCGGTGGGGGGTTCTGGGCGGAGACCACCCCGCTGCCGTACTGACCCGAGCAGCCGCTCGTCTGGGTGCCGACGTTGAGGCCGGCGGCCCGGAGGGTGGAACCGGCCGTGGCCCCGGTCTGCCCGAGCACGCTCGGCACCGAGACCGACGTCTGGGTGCCCGACACCGTCAAGAGCACCTTTGTCGAGGACTTGACCTTTGCCTTGGGAAGCGGGAACTGCGCCAGGACGGTCCCGATGGGCTTGGTGCTCGTGACGTACTTGACCGTGTAGTTGAGGCCGGCGTCGCTGATGAGCTGCGTGGCCGGCGTCAGCTGCTGGCCCACCACCGAGGGGACGCTGATAGCTGGTCCGGCGCTCACGACGAGATCGACCGCGGAGTTCTTCGCCACCGACGCATCCGCCTTGGGATCCGTGGACATCACCACACCGCTCGTCACCGTGTTGGACACGACCGTGCTGGTCGTCCCGACCGTCAGGTGGTCGTTCTCCAGCGTCCGGGTGGCCTGGCTCACGGTCTGACCCACGACGTCGGGAACGCTGACGTTGCCCCCGAACACCGAGCGCAGCAAGAAGAAGGCGATGATGGCCAGCGCGACCAGCAGCGCCACCAACAGGATCACCAGTCGGCGAGTCCGCTTCTTGCGCTCGAGCTCGTCGTGGCTGGTCGGCGCCGGCGCGCCGATCGCCATCGTCCGGCCGGTCGTGGCGGGGACGGCCTGGGTCGCCCCAATTTCGATCATCACCGAGGTCACGCTGGGGTCGCCCGCCTCGACGGGGCGGCCGTCGGCGAAGCGGAGCAGGTCCGCCCGCAGCTCCTCGGCCGATCCGTACCGATCGGCAGGATTCTTGGCCATCGCCTTCATCACGACGGCCTCGAGCGCCGGCGGGATCGCCGGGTTGACGACCCGGGGCAGGTCGGGGGTGTCGCGCACGTGCTTGGAGGCAACGGCGACCGGCGAGTCGCCCGTGAATGGGGGGCGACCGGCGGCCATCTCGTAGAGCACGACGCCGAGTGAGTAGATGTCGCTGCGGGCGTCGACCCCCTTGCCCTCCGCCTGCTCGGGTGAGAAATACGCCGCGGTGCCCATGACGGCGCCCGTCTGGGTCAGGCTCTCCTCGGTATTGACCGCGCGTGCGATGCCGAAGTCCGTCACTTTGACGCCACCGTCGGGTGTGATCAAGACGTTGCCGGGCTTCACGTCGCGGTGGATGACGCCGTGGCGGTGGGCGAAGGCGAGTGCGGCGGCGACGCCGGCGCCGATGGAGGCGATCTCGCGTGGTGGGAGGGGCTCGGGGTCGCGCAGCACGGCCGAAAGCGGACGGCCGTCGACGAACTCCATCACGATGAAATACGCCCCGTCGTCCTCGCCCCAGTCGAAGATGGGGACGATATTGGGGTGCGACAGGTTCGCCGCTGCCTGTGCCTCACGCCGGAAGCGCTCGACGAAGGTGCGGTCGACCGACAGTTCGGGGAAGAGGACCTTGAGGGCGACAGGCCGATCGAGCTGGCGGTCCATGGCTCGGTAGACCTGTGCCATGCCGCCGCGCGCAATGAGATGGGTTGCCTCGTAACGGCCTGAATAGATTCGCGGCGTCTCGACGGGCTGCATGTCGTCCTGAGCCTACGCTGGTCGACTTCGGCCACGGGGGCTCCGCGTTGCGCTCACGGGGCACCCCCTGTCGTCGATGTGGACGAGCTCGCGGCGCCCGGCACGGGCACCGTCGAGGTCGTGGTCGAAGAGGACCGGATGGTCGTTGTGGTCGTGGTGGTCGTCGACGTGGCGGCCGTCCCAGCGGCGACGATCTGGCGCACGTAGTCCCGGGCGTTCGCCAGGGACGACTCCTGCACGCCGCCGTGCACTGCGGTCGCTGCGGCGGGCAGCACCTCGCTCAGGGTGCGCCCCGTGTGCTCGACCACCTTGGGGTGAAACCACAGCACCCCGCCGGGCTGGCCCTGCTTCACCACGATCTCCTGGCCCTGCGCGGTGACGACCCAGTTGTCGTAGGCGTACCAACGGAGCACGAAGTACGCGACGACGGGCACCGCCGCGAGCAGCAGAACGAACCCGATCACGCGGAAGGTGATGCGCCGGGGAATGCCGAGGCGACGTCGGCGCGCTCGCCTGCTCTCCTTCTCCGGCGCCTCAGCGACCCGCGCCGCGCCCGGAGTGGGCGGCGGGACACGCGCCGTCGCACGGGCAACGGGCACCGGCGCCGGCGTGCCCAAGAAGAACTCGTCGCTACGCGGGCCGGTCTCCGCCAGCGCGAGCGGCTCGTCGTCGAAAGTGAGGCGAGACCCCGGTGCCAAGGTGTCGTCGGAGCGGACGCCAGCGCCCGTCCCGGACACGCCGCTGGCCGCGGGTTCGGCCCCTTTCGACCCGACGGTGGCCGCGGCCGGCGCCACGCCTGCACCCGACGCCGTCGTCGACGCCGACGCCGATGCCGACGCCGACGCCGCGCCGATCGTCGCGGCCTCCAGCCCGATGGGCGTGACCCTGGCCTTCGCCCCGTCCCCATCGTCGCCGACCTGGACGTCGACGATCACGACGGTGATGTTGTCGGCACCACCATGCTCGTTGGCCACGTCGACGAGACGCCGCGCCGCCTCGTCAGGGTCGTCGACCTCGCCCAGGATCTCGGCCATCTCCTCGGTGCTGACCTCGTTGGAGAGGCCGTCGGAGCAGAGGAGCACCCGGTCGCCGGTGCGCAGATCGAGCTCCCACATGTCCGCCTGCACCTCGGAGGACACCCCGAGGGCCCGGGTGAGGATGTGGCGCTGAGGGTGGACCGCCGCCTCCTCCTCGGTCATCTCGCCGTGACGCATACGCTCCTCGGCCAGGCTGTGGTCATCGGTGACCTGGGTCAACTCGCCATCGGAGAAGATGTAGGCGCGCGAGTCGCCAACGTTGGCCAGCGCCAGCACGTCCTTGCCGCCCGTCCCGCCGACGAGCGCCATGGCGGTCAGCGTCGTCCCCATGCCGCGCAGGTCGGCGTTCATCAGGCTCTCCTGCCAGACCGCGCTGTTGGCCTCGCTGAACGCGGTACGCAGCCCGTCGACGGTGGGGGCGTGCTCGAAGGCCCGGTCCAAGGTCTCGACCGCGACGCGCGCCGCGACCTCGCCACCGACATGGCCGCCCATGCCGTCGGCCACTGCGTAGAGGTCGGACCGCTCGAGCGGCATGTCCTGATTGACGGTGCGGACGCGCCCGACGTCTGTCGCCGACCCCGAGCGCAGCACTGTCACCGCGACACCTCGAAAACGGTGGAGCCGATCTGGAGCAGATCACCTTTGCCGAGGCGGACGGCTTGCTTGATCTGCTCGGAATTCACGAAGGTGCCGTTGGTCGAGCCGAGGTCTTCGACCCAGAGCTGGTCGTTGTGGCGGAACAGTCGGGCGTGCAGGGTCGACGTGTAGATGTCGTCGGGCATGGCGACACCACAGCCCGGTGAACGCCCGATGGTCAGCTCGTCGTCGAGGTCATAGGTGCGGCCGGCATGGCCTTCGGGCTGCACCACCTTGAGGTAGAGGTGGCGCCGACGACTCTGCCTCGGATGCTCGTCCACCGGGAGGGCCGCCACGCGCTCCTGCCGGCGCTCATGGCGACGCTCCGAGCGGGTCTTGCGCACGGTGGCCGGGCTCATCTCGACCCAGACCGCACGAATGACGCGCAGGAAGAACAAGAAGATGAGGGCGATGACCCCCCATTGGAGGATCCGGAGGACAGCGTTCAGATTCTGCGTGGCGAGGAGGACCGCCACCGGGCTTGCCGTCACGACATTTCGAAGATGAGCTTCGTCGAGCCCACGCTGACCTCGTCACCGCTGGCCAGAAGCTGCTCGCGAACCGGGGCGCCGTTGACCCGGGTGCCGTTGGTCGACCCCAGGTCGATGACGAACACGCCGTCATCCTTACGCCGCAGTTCCGCGTGACGCCGGCTCACGTTGGAGTCCGGGAGCACGATGTCGCATTCAGGAAGACGCCCGATGACCAGGGCCTCCGAGCCCACAGCCACCCGCCGGCCGTCGGGCAGGACCAGCTCGGCCAGGAAGCCGCCGTCCTCGCTCTCGTGCACCTCGGCGGTCACGGTGAAACGACCTGCCTTGAGGCTGGATCCCTCGAAGATCTCCACCTCGACGGGGCCGACGAACGAATACCCCTCGATCTTGGCGTGCTCACGGGCTGCGTCGGACAGCTCGCGGGAGAGCGCGTCGATGAAGTTGGCGAAGCGGGTCACGTCGGCGGGCGAGAGAGTCACGGCGAACGCGTTGGGCGCGATGAGGCCGCGCACCCCCACCCGTCGGTGGAGGTCCATCTCGCGCGTCAACCGGCGGCCGATCTCGACCGGCTGCAGGTTGCTTCGAAACGGCTTCGCCAACGTTCCCTCCACCAGACGCTCGAGGCGCTCCTCAAACTGCTGGAGTCCCATGGTTTCCAAGAGATTACCGGTCCCCCGGCCCCGACTGGGTTCTGGCAGGCGTCTGACCTGGTCACCTATACCCAACGGATGGTCGCAGCCGAACCTGGGCGGGGGCCGCAGGGACTACTCTTGCCCGGTCACTCGGGCGAGTGGCGGAATTGGCAGACGCGCAGGATTCAGGTTCCTGTGTCCGAAAGGATGTGCGGGTTCAAGTCCCGCCTCGCCCACGCACACCGGAGGTGAGCTCGCCCCGCGTGCGAGTAGGAAACTGGGATTAGACCGCTTCGCTGTCGTCAGATTTGCGCCGCCTGTCATAGCTCGGATCCTCCCGGTCGCGGCTCGCAGACCAGTACGACCCGGGGTCATCGCCCGCCGGCACCGCGTCAGGCACGACGCGGCGGTAGGCGAGCTTCCAAGCCCCGTCGATCCGACGGAAATAGTCCACATAGCGTCCATGGCCAGCGACAACGTGCCTGCCGACGGTGCCGTGGAAGACGTAGAACGTCTCCCCCCAGGCCTCGTCACCCTCGACCTCGAAGACCGACTGCCCGAGCAGGTGGTGCATCGTGCTCATCGGACCGGGGCGAGACACGAATTCGGCGAACTGCTCACCGGTTCCCTTGAACGTGCCGTGATCGTCAAAGGAGTCCTCGGCGTAGCAGGCCGCGATGCGTTCCCGATCGGCGCGGTCGACGGCCGACGAGAGGACGGCGAGCAGCTCGGCCAGCTCGAGCTTGTCGCTCCAGGCTCGCGCCGCACTGGTCGGGTCTTCCATCACTTCGTCCTCTGCGTCGGGCCGTCAGTTCGTGGCCGGCCATGCACAGGTCCGGCTCGTCAAACCCTACGGTGCCGACTCGTGCACGCCTGACCTGGAGGGCTCTCGAGAGGCGCCAGGCCTGGTAGGGCAAGATGAGCGGTCATGACGGTGTCGGACACGACAGGCTCGCGAAAACCGGCGGTGGCGGCTCTGGCCGTGATCCCACCCGTGAGCAGTGCCGACTTCGCCGATCCCGATTGGATCGCGCCGTTCGCCCGCGAAGCGGAGCGGCTCGGGTTCGAGTCGCTCGTCCTCCCCGAACACGTGGTGCTCGCCGTCGACTACACCAGCACGTACCCCTACTCGAGGTCCGGGCGGGTTCCTCTTGCGCACGACTGCGTGATCCCCGACCCGCTCGACACGCTGGCGTACGTGGCGGGGGTCACGACGACCCTCGGTCTCGCGACCGGGCTGCTCGTGCTGCCGCTGCACAGCCCACTCGTCCTGGCCAAGCGCGTGGCCACGGTGGACCGGCTCTCGCGGGGACGCCTCCGGCTCGGGGTCGGTCTCGGATGGATGCGCGAGGAACTCGAAGCCGGTGGCGTTGCCTTCGCCGGCCGGGGCGCGCTCGCCGACGAGGCGATCGACGCCATGCGCGCGTTGTGGAGTGCCGATCCGCTCACGGGCGCACACTTCGAGGGCCGGCACTTCTCCTTCAGTGGTGTGCAGTCTTTCCCCCGACCCATGCGGGCCGCCGGCGTGCCCATTGAAGTGGGCGGGACCAGCCCGGCGGCCATCCGCCGTGCGGCGCGACGCGGTGACGGATGGCTGTCCCTCGGACTCAGGGGCGATCGCCTGGAGGTCGCGCTGCGCCTCCTCGCCGAGGAGGCGACGGCGGCCGGGCGCGACCCCCACGCCATCGACGTGACCCTGAGTGGGGTGACCACGGCGGCCTCCGTCGATCGCGCCACCCTCGTGCACGCCGCCGCCCAGGGCGCGTGCCGGGTGGTACTGAACCTCGGCTCCGCCACCCTGGCCGGGGCGCTCGACGAGCTCCGTGAGGTGGCCGGACGCGCCGAGCTCACCGCACCGCGCTGAGTCAGTCCACGCGCAGCGGTTGGTCGCTGACCAGGTCGACCCGCAGCACCCGCTCTTCGATCCGCCACCCCTCCGGGCCGCGCGGTAAGTGTCGAGATAGCGGATGTGCCACACCATGAGTGTCTCGGTGCCCTCGTCGCCGAGGACGTGGTAGGCGACGCAGCGCGTCTCGCCCGTGGCGTGGTCTCCGCTCACCGTGGCCAGGTGGTTCCCGATGGTGTGCGTGGTCTGGCGGTAGTACCGGGCCGTGCCGATCGCCTTGGTGATCTCGGCCCGCCCCTGGCTCCGACTGGTCGGCTCCGCGGCGCCGGGCGTCGCGTAGGCGACGAAGGTGCCGTCGTCGGTGAAGAGCTGCGCGACGGCCTCGGCATCGCGCCGGTTGACCCCCTGCGCGTAGGCGTGGACGAGGTCGGACATGGCCAGGCGATCGACGACCAGCGTCACGGGGTCCGGGGCGGGCACGCTCACGTTGACCGACTGGTGCCGCCGCGCTCAGGGCCGGCGGAAGGACGCGGTGGCCTCACGAGAAGGACTCTGCCAGACCGGCCCTAGAGGCGGTAGAGCTTCTGCGCGTTCTCCCCGAGGATCTTGCGCTGCACGTCGGGAGCGAGGGTCGACATCTTCTCGGCCACCGTGTCGAGCGGATGGGGGTACAAGCAGGTCGGGTGGGGGAAGTCGGTCTCGAAGAGGATGCTGTCCGCCCCCACCGCGTCGACCAGCGTCGGCAGATTGTTCTTCTCGAACCAGAAGGTGGCGTAGAGGTTCCGCTTGAAGTACTCCGAGGGGAGCATCTCGAGGGCGTCGAGTTGTTTGGGGGCGTTCTCGGACATCTCGTAGTCGAGCGCCTCGAGGATGAAGGGGACCCATCCCACACCACTCTCGACCGACACCATCTTCAGCGTGGGGTGCCGGTCGAGCATGCCGCTCAAGATGATGTTGGTCACCACGCGGGCGTTGCCGATGAAGAGCAGCGTCCCGCCGATGGCCAGCTTCGTGTCCTCGTCCTGGGACTCCCAGGGGTAGGTGCCGAAGTAGGTCATGGTGGTCAGGCTGGCCCCGATGTGGAAGTGCACGGGCAGCTGCCGGTCGGCGCAGACCTCCCACAGCGGGTCCCAGGCGCGGTTGGCCAGGTCCGGCCCGCCGACGTCGTTGGGGTCGGAGGTGATGTTGACCCCGCGCAGGTCGAGCGAGGCGACGCGCCTGGCCTCGGCCACAGCTGCGTCCACGTCCCACGCCGGGAGCACCGGCATCGGGAGGAGGCGCCCACCCGAGTCGGCTTGGATCTCTGCTGCGGCGTCGTTGTAGATCTGGAGGCACAGGAGCCGGAGCTCGGGGTCCTTCACGATGTCGGAGATCCCCTGGCCGCCGAGCCCGATGGAGTTGGGGAAGCAGACCTGCGCGTGGACCCCCGACTCGTTCATGACCTCGATGCGGGCCCGGACATCGAAGGCCCCGAGGTGGATCTGGTCCTGGGTCCACTCGAAGAGCGCCTCGGCGGCGCGGCCCTTGCCTCCCTCGCGGTCGATGACCCCGCCGCCACCGGCGAACCCGAGCTCGGCGCCGTCGACGTACCACATGGGCTTGCCGTCCACCTCGACGACGTGGGGCACCCGGTCGGCGAACTTCGCCGGCGCACGCTTGGTCCACAGGTCGTGGGCCTCGGTCAGGTGGGTGTCGGCGTCGATCACCCGCAGCCCTTCAAGTGCCAGCGTCATGGTCCCTCCCGGGCTCGGTCCTCGACTTCTATTCTCGACGTCGATGTCGATTTCACCTTACGCCCTGTACGACGACCGTGGTCAAAGCGGGGATGGCGGCGGCGGCCCCGCTCAGCGGGTCCGAGGGAACCCGAGGTCGATCTCGCTGGTCGAGGGGTCGGGCCAGCGGGTGGTGACCACCTTGGGCCGGGTGTAGAAGCGGATGCCCTCGGGCCCGTACATGGCGGCGTCGCCGAAGAGAGAGGACTTCCAGCCCCCGAAGGAATGGAAGCCCACGGGGACCGGGATGGCGACGTTGACCCCGACCATGCCCGCCGTCACCTCGCGCTGGAAGCGCCGGGCGGCGCCACCGTCGCGGGTGAAGATGGCCGACCCGTTGCCGTAGGGGCTGTCGTTGACGAGCGTGACGGCCTCCTCGTAGGTGTCGACCCGGACGACGCCGAGGACGGGACCGAAGATCTCGTCGTCGTAGACCCGCATCCCGGGCCGGACCCCGTCGAGCAGCGTGCAGCCGAGGAAGAAGCCCTCGGGCCAATCCCCGCGACCGTCGACGACGAGCCGGGCGCCCTCCGCCTCGGAGCCGTCGACGTAGGCGCGCACGCGGTCGCGGTGCTCCGCCGTGACGAGCGGGCCCATCTGCGAGTCGGGATCGGTCCCGGGCCCCACGACCACCGTGGGCATCCGCGCCGCGATCTCCTCGACGAGCTGGTCGCCGACCGCGCCGACGGCGACGACGACGGACACCGCCATGCAGCGCTCACCCGCCGATCCGAAACCGGCCGAGATGGCGGCATCGGCGGCCGCACCGACGTCAGCGTCGGGGAGGACCACCATGTGGTTCTTCGCACCGCCGAGCGCCTGGACACGCTTGCCGTAGCGGGCTCCCGACTCGTAGACGTGCCGGGCGATCGGCGTGCTGCCGACGAAGGACACCGCGGCCACGCCCGGGTGCTCCAAGAGCGCGTCCACCGCGACGGCGTCACCGTGCAGCACGTTGAGGACGCCGTCGGGCACGCCCGCCTCCTTGGCCAGCTCGGCCAGGAGCAGCGACGGGGAGGGGTCCTTCTCGGAGGGCTTGAGCACGAAGGCGTTCCCACAGGCGATGGCGTTGGCGAGCATCCAGAGCGGGACCATGACGGGAAAATTGAACGGGGTGATGCCGGCCACCACGCCGAGGGGCTCGAGGATGGTGTGCACGTCGACACCGCTCGATACCTCGGTCGAGTGCGACCCCTTCAGCAGGTGGGGGATGCCGCAGGCGAATTCGATGTTGTCGAGGCCACGCGCCACCTCTCCCGCCGCGTCGCTCAACACCTTGCCGTGCTCGGCGGTGACGGCGGCCGCCAGGTCCGGCGCGGCGGTCGCTACCAGGTCACGGAAGCGGAACAGGACGGCCGCCCGCGCGCTGAGCGACCCCGACCCCCATTCCGCGGCGGCCTCGGTCGCGGCGTCGACCGCCGCGTCCACCTCGTCGGCCGAGGCCAGCGGGACGGTCGCCGTCTGCACCCCGCGGGCGGGGTCGTAGACGGGTCCGGACCGACCCGATGACCCCCGTACGGACTTGCCTCCGACCCAGTGCTCGAGCTCTCGCATGCACTCGATCCTGCCACCGCTGCGCGGGGGTCGCGCTCGCAGTGGCGGCCCCCCGGCCCGCTACGAGACCGTGGCGGGCTCCCGTGCCAGCTTGGCCAGCTCTTCGGAGATCATGCGGTCGTGCGCTTGGAGCTCGCGCCGCGCCGCGCGCGGGCTCCACGGGCCGCGCATGAAGAAGACGAGGATGGCGAAGACGAACTGACCGATCAGGCAGACCGTCCACCAGCGCTTCCACTCCCCCGGCGAGGTCTTCTGCGCCGGCACCAGCTTCTGCTCCGCGACCAAGAGGTTGGCCAGGTTCGGCGAATACTTGGCCACCCCGGCGATCTGGGCCTGGGTCACCGGCTTGTGGTTCTGAATGTCCAGGGCAAGCGGGTTGAAGGCGTTCAGGCCCAGGACGTTGGGATTGGTGGCGCCGCCGGCGGCCGTCAAAGCCTTGAGCAGGTCGTGGGTGCTGTTGCAGGTCTGCAGGATGGTGGCGAGGGTGGTGAGCTGGGGTCGCGCCTCGGGCGTCGTCTTCAAATTGGCGATGACGGACGCCGGCGCCGGTGTCGCATTGCACTTCAACGTGGACGCATTCGGTGCGTATGGCTGCGCCGCCTGGATCGTCTGGAGCGTGGCGCCCGCGTTCTGGTTGTCCACCAGCACCGTCGACGTCGTGATCACGTACGGCAGCACGAGGAACGACAGCGCGACGGTGATGCGCAAGATCCACCCCCAGATGGCCAGACCGCTGGCGGTCAGCGCCGGATTGTGGTGCTCGACCTGCTCGGTGTAGCTGGCCATCCAGGGTGCGTAGGCCACCGCGATGGAGACGGCCAGCAGCACAATCACCAAGACGTTGGCGTAGTACCCGGTGTGGGGATGGTCGGTCTGCTTGATGAGGAAAACCATCATCACCATGGAGCAGATGGCGCCGACCAGCATGAACGGCTTGCGCACCTTGGCCCAGTCCGACAGCACGCCGGCCACCACGAGACCGAGCGACAGGAAGCCCGCCAGCCAGACGTTGATGCCGTTGGCGTCCGGCGTGCTTCGGTTGAAGGTGACGACCCAGTAGATGGTGAGCACGCTCACGGATGCGTAGTAGAAGAGCAAGAAGACCGAAATCGCGATGGACGACGCGATGAGGTCGAGCCGCAGCATCGAACGGATCGGGTGCGCCGTCGCCGCTTCGACGTCGATCCCCTTGGCGCGCGCCTCAATGAGGGCGCGTTCCCGCTCGCTCACCATGAGCTGGTCGCGTAGCTGCGGGGAGAGCTCGCGCAGGAAGAAGAAGGAGATCACCACCACGCCCAGGCACACGATGCCCGAGATGATGAACTGGTCCTGCCACGGCGCGAGGTGGCCGAGCGTGTGCGTCGCGACCACGCTGGCAAACAGCGCCCCCATCGTGGGCCCCAGCGCCCAGAATCCCATTGCCGCGCCTCGCCCCATCTGCGGCGAGAAGTCCCGCATCAACGCCGGAGTCGACACGAGGATGACGCCTTCGACGAAACCGATCACGCAGTAGGCCGCGGCGAACCAGTACTTGTCGTGGATGTGCGGGATGGCGAAGAGCTGAACCAGCGCAACGACCAGCGTGCCGTAGATGGTGAGGTTGGCCCGGCCGATCTTGTCGGACAGTCCGCCGATGAATGCGCTGAACGCGCCGATCGCGTTGGACACGACCAACAGGTACAAGAAGAACGCGAAGGACATGTGGTAGTAGGGCAACAGCAGCGGCGTCACCGCCCCCTCCACGTAGTAGAGGTAGTAGAGCATGATCGTCGTGAGCACGACGATCGCCAGATACCCCAACCTCGGCAGGGTGTCGGGGTACTTGTAGAGCTGTCGCCGCCACAGGGCGTTAGCGAGCCCGTGGTGCTCGGGAACCGCTGCCGTCGGTGCCGTGGTCGTCATGTCGATCCTCTTTTCAACAATGGCGCTCCCCATACCCCGGTCATCCCCACCGAAATTGGGCGGGGCCGGCGGTGAGCCGCCACCGATGCTAGGACCAGACGCCTCGGGACACAGGTGGCAGCTGGCCCGGCCAACGGGCTAGGTGGTGGCGACAGGTTCGAGCGGTACATGCCAGGTGAGCCGCGTCCCGCCCTCGCGGGACGTCCCGAGGTCCACGTTGCCGCCCAGCCGCTCGGCACGTTGACGGATGTTCCTCAGGCCGAGGCCGGTCGAGGACGCCTCGCCCATGCCGTGCCCGTCGTCGGCCACCACCACGCGGAGCTCGTCTCCGGCGGCGATCGTGATGACGACTTGGGTGGCTCGGGCGTGCTTGCCCACGTTGGTGAGTGCCTCCCGCAGGATCGCCAGCACCTCTTCGGCCAGCGGACCGGTCACCATCGTGTCGACCGGACCGCTGAAGGAGACCTGCGGCAGGAGGCCGAGCACCGGCCGCAGCTCGTGCACGAGGTCGAGCACCTTGGGGTGCAGGCCCTCCTTGTTGATGGTGAGCTCGATGTCGAAGATCGCCTTGCGCAGCTGGCGGATCGTGTCGTCCAACTTGTCGATCGCTTCGCCGATGCGCATCACCGCTTCGGGTCGCTCGACCAGCCGCGCCGTCCCCTGCAGGGACAGGCCGATGGCAAAGAGGCGCTGGATCACCGAGTCGTGAAGGTCGCGGGCGATGCGGTCCCTGTCCTCGGTCAAGGCGCGGTCGCGCACCAGGCCGTGCAACCGCGCGTTCTCGATCGCAATGCCGGCCGCCACCGCCAGCGCCAGGACCAGCTCCTCGTCGTCCTCGGAGAACTCGGCCGCGTTCTTCTTGTTCGTGAGGTAGAGGTTCCCGTAGACCTCGCCGTGCACCCGGACGGGCACCCCCAAAAAGGACGTCATCACGGGATGGTTGGCCGGGATGCCGTAGCTGTCGGGGCTGGCCGCGGTGTCGGGCAGGCGGAGGGGCTTCTCGTCGGCGATGAGCGTGCCCAGCACGCCGCGCCCGGTGGGCCGCGGCCCGATGGCCTGTTCGTCTTCATTCGAGAGGCCCACCGTCAGGAATTGGTCGAGCGCCCGCCCGTCCTCGGTCAGCACACCGAGCGCCCCGTACTGTGCGTCCACGAGGTCGCACGCCTCTTCGATGATCCGGCGCAGCACCACCGGCAGGTGGAGCTCGCCGTCGAGGATCAAGATGGCTTGGACCAGTCGACGCAGCTTTACGGGATCGTCGATCCGGTCGAAAGGCTGCACAGGCCGCCACCATAGAGGCGGTGCGTGCATGTGCGTGGCCCAAACGGCCAGCGCATCAGGTTCCCGTGCGGTGTTCGGAATGGCCGATGGCCCGTGGCAGTATTGGCCAGATGTCGATTCGAGTTTTCGTCCTCGACGATCACGAGTTGGTGCGGACCGGCCTGCGCACGCTGCTCGAGGCCGAAGACGACCTGGAGGTCGTCGGCGAGGCCGGGACGGCGGAGCAGGGGCTCGAGATGATCCGCGATCTCGAGCCCGACGTCGCCATCCTCGACGTCCGCCTGCCTGACGGCAACGGGATCGAGGTGTGCCGAGAGATCCAATCGGTCGCGCCACAGGTGCGCTGCCTCATGCTCACCTCGTACTCGGACGACGACGCGCTGTTCTCGTCCATCATGGCGGGGGCGTCGGGCTACGTCTTGAAGGAAGTCGGCAGCGGCGACCTCCTGGGAGACATCCGCCGGGTGAGCCAGGGCATGTCCCTGCTCGACCCCGCCCTCACCCACGAGTTGTTCGACCGGTTGCGCAAGGACCAGGAGGCCGAGTCCCGCCTGACCGTGCTCACACCGCAAGAGCGCAGGGTCCTGGAGCTCATCGCCCAGGGGCAGTCGAACCGACAGATCGCCGAACAGCTCTTCCTGGCCGAGGCGACGGTCAAGAACTACGTCTCGAGCCTGCTCTCCAAACTGGGGATGCGCCGGCGCACGGAGGCCGCGGTCTATGCCGCCGTGCTGGCGGAACGAAAGTCGGTCAACCCGGGCAACCCCAAGACCTGAGCCGCGATCTGCTGCGGTCGCTTGGGTTCGCTTGGGGCGACAGGGGCGCCGCCTAGGCGACCTTGACCCGGCGGTGATCGTCGAGCGTGCGGAAGTCCACCCCGGCGTCGCGCAGCAGGTCCTCGAGACGCCCGCGCTCGGCCAGCGGGTTGGCGAAGCGGCTGGGGTCGCTCTCGATCCCCAGCGCGGTGCACAGCCGCAGCAACATGCGGTCGTGGTCGAGCTCGAGTGCGAGGTCCTCCGTCATGATGTGGCCGCTGTCGGGCTCGTGGGCGAGGAGCCGCCGGCGGCGCTGCAAGAGGATCACAACCAGATCGTCCCGGGACGACGGCAGCGGCAGGGGATCCACCTCGGCGCACAGGCCTGACAGGAGCTCGCTGTACATCGACATAGCCAATAATTTTGCTGGAATTGGGCGCGGCCAATAGAGCCGATACTCCTGTTTTGGCCCAGGCCGATCCTCCCCTTCGATCCCCGATGGCCCAAACGGTCGATGGGGAGCTGCGCTGCGGGCCGGGCGTCCTCAGCGCTTGGTGACGCGGGTGGAGCGGTCAGCCCGAGACAGCACTTCCTCGGCCGATTCGGCGTCCTCGGCGATGGCCACGCCGAGCGACGCATGCAGGCGGATGTCCTGGCCCCCCACCGTCACCGGCTCGTCGAGCGTGTGCTGCAGACGGCGCATCAGGGGCCCCACCGACTGCTCGTCGTTGACCGCGACCACGACGACGAGCTCGCTCCCTCCGACACGTCCCACCGTGTCCTCGGCCCGGACCACCGACGTCAGCCGGCGGGACGCGTCGCGCAGAACGGTGTTGCCGGTGGTGTAGCCGAGGTCGAGGTTGATCTCCGCCAAGTTGTCGAGGTTGATGTGGCACACCGCCACCTCGCCTCCGTGCCGGCGGCGGCGCGCCAACGCCAGGGTCAGCCGGTCGAGCAGGAGCAGCTGGTTGGCCAGGCCGGTGTGCGGATCGGCCATCGAAAGCTGCCAGAGCTGGTCGTACTTGCCCATGCGCGGCGCGGCGGACGCGCCCTCACCACCGCTCGTCGAGCTGATCTCCTCGAGCATGGATTCAACGGTGCGCGTCTGGCCGCCGGTATCGGTGCTCGGGGAGCTGGGCTTCGCGCCGTCGTCCGCAACGCCCGTGGCGTCGGCGGCGGCGTCGGCGTCGCCTCGTCGGCGTCGTCCTCGGAGTCGCTGCCGCCGAGCGTGCTCTTGGCCATCTCTACGCCCACCCCCTCCGATACGGGCTTCTCACTCTTATCGGTTCGCCGGCCGCGGAAACAGAGCCGTAAGTCATCATCTCGCCGCGAAACGCTCCTACCAGGGCCCGTGCCGGTCCGCGCCGATGTCTCATTGTAGCGACTCGACCTGCGCGGCGATGGTGGTGCTGCGCTCACCGCGCGGCCTTCCGCAGCAACACTGTGGCCATGAGTAGGACCGAGACAATGGGTCCGCCGCGGTAACCTCGCCGCGGCCGTGGCGGGAACCTGCCCAACGGCCATGCCCGTCGGGCGGCGTCACCGGCGCACGCGACCGGGCATACACCCAGTGAATCGGGGTTCACGGTCATCATCTCTTCCCACCATCTTCTGGCGAAGGCGAGCGCACGGCGCTCCATGACGGGCCGAACACCGTGAGCGCGCCGGCGGTCATGGTCGTCGACCGCCCCGGGCTCGAGCAGCTCGTCGCCGCGGTAGCCGGCGAGGAGTACTACGCCTTCGACACCGAGTTCCACACGGAGCGCACCTACGTTCCCGACCTGGCGCTCATCCAAATCGCCTGGGCGGACAAGGTGGCGCTGGTCGACCCGCTCGCCGTGGACCCCGAACCGCTGGCCGCCCTCTTCAGCGGACCGGGTACCGCGGTCGCGCACGCGGCGTTCCAGGACCTCGACGTGCTGCAGGCGGCGTGCGGCGCCGTCCCCGCCACCGTCTTCGACACCCAGATCGTCGCCGGGTTCTTGGGCATGTCGACGCCGTCGCTCTCCCGTCTGGTCGACCAGGTGCTGGGCGTGACGCTGCCCAAGGCCGACCGCCTCTCGGACTGGTTGGTACGGCCCATCAGCGAGCGCCAGATCACCTACGCGGAGAGCGACGTCGCCCACCTCCTGGAGCTGCGCTCGGTCCTGGCCGAGCGCCTGCAGGCACTCGGCAGACTCGAGTGGGCGCTCAACGAGTGCGCGGAGGTGCTGGGCGATCGCACCCCAACGCGCGTACCCGAGGAGGCATGGTGGAAGTTGGGCGACATCCGCAGCATGGCGCGCAAGACGCGTGCCGTCGCCCAGGAGGTGGCGGCCTGGCGCGAGCGCACGGCGGCGGAGACCAATCGGCCGCGGCGCATGGTGCTCTCGGACCTCGGGCTGCTGGCCATCTCGCAACGGCCACCCCGCACCGCGTCAGAGCTGCGCGGCACGCGCGGGGTGGACGGCCGGCATCTTGCGCAGGGCCGGGCGGCCGAGATCCTCGCCGCCGTCGAGCGGGGCCTGGCGTTGCCGTCGGGTCAGATCCGCATGCCCACCGACAACCGTGAGGCGGCCGCGCCCGCCGCGGCCGTCGCCGTGTGCTCGGGCCTGGTCCGCCAGATCGCCGACGACCTCGACTTCGACCAGGGTCTGCTTGCGACGCGGGCGGACATCGCGCAGCTGATCTGTGGCGAGCCGAGCCGCCTCGACACGGGGTGGCGCCGCGACATCGTCGCCAAACCCCTGCGCCGCCTCATCGCCGGTGAGGTCGCGGCGGCATTCGACGAGCGCCGCCACCTCGTCCTCGAGGAGCGCTCGCACCGGCCGGCTTCGGCCGAGACCCCCGGAACGGACGCAGCCCGGCCTAGTTGACGGCGCGCCCGCGCCCAGCCCAGTAGGGCTGGCGCAGCTTGTACTTCTGGAGCTTGCCCGTCGCGGTGCGGTCCAGCGCGTCACGCAGCTCGACGCTGGTCGGCGCCTTGAAGTGGGCCAGCCGGTCCCGGCAGTGCGCGATGAGCTCGGCCTCGCTGACCTCGTGCCCCTCTCGCACCACGACGAGGGCCTTGACGGTCTCGCCCCACCTCTCGTCGGGCACGCCGATCACGGCGACCTCCGCGACGGCGGCGTGCTGGTACAGGCAGTCCTCGACCTCGATGGAGGACACGTTCTCGCCGCCGGTGATGATGACGTCCTTCTTGCGGTCCGAGATGACCACATAGGCACCGTCGAAGTAACCGCCGTCTCCGGTGTGGAACCAACCGCCGTCGAGGGCCTCGGCGGTCTCGTGCGGCTGCTCCCAGTAGCCGGCGAAGACGTGGTTGGAGCGGGCGAGGACCTCGCCGTCGGGGTCGAGCTCGATCTGCACGCCGAGGGCAGGGACGCCGGCGCGGCTGAGCAGAACCGACCGCGCGCCGGCGTCCAGGTCGTCCCATTCCGCTGGTGCCCGGTTGATAGTCAGCAACGGGGAGGTCTCGGTGAGCCCGTAGATCTGGACGAACTCCCAACCGAGCTCGGCCTCGACCCGCTCGATCGTCTTCGACGGCGGCGGCGCACCGGCGACCACGAGGCGCACGCTGCCCCGACCGGGCGTGCCGCGGCCCGCGGCGGCACGCGCCTCGGCTGCGCCCAGGATGGCCGCCACCACCGCGGGTGCGCCGCACAGGAGCGTGACGCCGTGGCGCTCGATGCGCGACAGGATCTCCTCGCCGTCCACCTTGCGCAGCACCACGTGCCCGCCGCCCATGCCGGTCACCGCATAGGGCATGCCCCATCCGTTGCAGTGGAACATCGGGAGCGTGTGCAAGAGCACGTCGCGGTCGCTGACGCCGGTGTGCCACCCGAACGTGGCCGCGTTCAGCCAACAGTTGCGCTGGGTGAGCTGCACGCCCTTGGGCCGGGCCGTCGTCCCAGAGGTGTAGTTCACGGAGCAGCCGGCGTCCTCGTCCGCCTCCCAGCGCTGCGGCGCAGCACCCGCCGGCGCCGGCGTGAAGAGCCCGGCGTCGTCGACCCCGTCCAGGCAGAAGCGATGGCTCACCTTGATGGTGTCCACCTCGCCGGCGAGGTCGGGGTCGTAGAGGAGGACCGACGCCCCGGAGTGCTCGACGATGTACGCGATCTCCTCGGCGGCGAGCCGGAAGTTGATGGGGACGAGTATGCGGCCGAAGCCGCTCACGCCGAAGTACGACGCGAGGAAGCGCCCCGAGTTCGGGCTGACGATGGCGACGCGCTCGCCGTGTCCCACGCCGAGCTCGTCGAGGGCGAGCGCCATCCCTCGTGCCCGCGCCTCGAGCTCGGCGTAGGTCTGGGTGCCGAGCGAGCCGGCCACGCCGGGCTCGTCCACCACGGCCACGCGCTCGCCGTAGACGAGCGCGGCGCGATTGAGGAAGTCGGCCACCGTCAGCGCGACCCGCATGCCACCCCCGATCTCTCCTGCCAGGTTGAACCGGTGGCGACCCTATCGAATCGCCCGCGGCTCGTCCTTAGAAATGCCCGAGCACCGGGTGCGGCACGTAGGGCTTCTCGAGTTGGGCGATCTCGTCTGCCGATAGCACCAGCTCCTCCGCCGCGAGCGCATCCTTGAGGTGCTTCTTCTTGGTGGAGCCGACGATGGGCGCCGTCACACCAGGCTTGGCCAGCAGCCAGGCGAGCCCCACTTGAGCGGCCGGTACGCCGCGTGCGGCCGCGACCTCATTCACTGCGTCGACCACGTCGAAGTCGGTGGGCTGTGCGTAGAGGTAGTCCGTGAAGGAATCCGTGCTGGACCGGGTCGTGTGGCGCTCACCATCGCGCGAGCGGGTTCCGGCGAGCATGCCGCGGGCAAGCGGGCTCCACGGGATGCACCCGACACCCTGGTCGAGGCAGAGCGGAATCATCTCGCGCTCTTCCTCGCGGTAGATCAAGTTGTAGTGGTTCTGCATCGAGACGAACTTGGTCCAGCCGTGCTCCTCGGCCGTGTGTTGTGCCTTGGCGAACTGCCACGCAAACATGCTGCTGGCCCCGATGTAGCGGGCCTTGCCGGCGCGGACGACGTCGTGCAGCGCCTCCATCGTCTCCTCAATGGGCGTGCGCGGGTCCCAGCGGTGGATCTGGTACAAGTCGATGTAGTCCATCTTGAGTCGGCGCAGGGACGCGTCGATGCCCGAGAGGATGTGCTTGCGGCCGAGACCGCCTCCGTTCTCGCCCGGCGTCACCGGCATGAACACCTTCGTGGCGACGACGGCTTCGTCGCGGGTCAAGAACTTCGGTACCAACTTGCCCGTCGCGACCTCGCTGGCACCCGCCGAATAGGTGTCCGCGGTGTCGAAGAAGGTGACCCCGCCCTCGACCGCCGCCTTGACGATCGGTTCGGCGGCGTCCTCGTCGATGACCCAGGGCCGGTCGCTGTCGTTCCCGAAACCCATCATCCCAAGACAGATCCTCGAGACCCGCAGGCCGGCAGCGCCCAGGTTCGTGTAGTTCATGGCTGACCTCGCTCGTGCCGGCGCGTCGGCGCACCAGCACACGCATACTTACCAGCCCCGACAGCGCGCCGCCGCGGCCGGCGCGTCAGTGACCCTGGCCGAAGGGGTTGCCGCCCGAGCCGTACCCGCCGTCGCCATACCCGTGTCCGTATCCATTGCCGCCGCCATTGCCGCCGCCGCCTAAGCCCTCACCGCCGCCGCCGCCGAAGCCGCCGCCGCCGCCTAAGCCCTCACCGCCGCCGCCGCCGAAGCCGCCGCCGCCGCCGAAGCCGCCGCCGCCGTAGCCACCGCCACCGCCGTTCCCGCCGCCGCCGCAGCCGCCACCAGATCCGCCGCCGTTGCCGTGGCCGCCGGTGCCGTTCCCGTTCCCGCCGCCTTGGCCGCCGCTGCCCTGACCGCCGCTACCCTGACCGCCGCTGCCGGCGCCTCCGGTCGAGGTGCCGGTCCCGCCGCCGCTCGTGCCCGTCCCGCCGCCGCTCGTGCCTGTCCCGCCGCCGCTCGTGCCGGTCCCGCCGCCGCTGGTGCCCGTCCCGCCGCCTGATGGAGGCACCGTCGTCGTCGTGGGCGGCGGGCTCGTCGTGGTGGTGGTCGTGCCGCTTGCGGCACCGCCCGTACCCAAGCTGGCAGTGGTGCCGGCCGGCGACGGAGACTTGCCGGGTGACGACACGGACACCACCGCGAGAACTGCGCTGGTTGATCCCGTTGACCCACCGGCCGTGCCGATGGATGCGCTCGACGCCCCTCCGGACGGGCCCGGCGCCGTGGGCGCAGTCGTCTGGGGAGCAGCCAAGGTCGGCGGGGGTGTGGAGTTCGGCGCGCCGCTCCCGCCAAGACCTGAAGACTCCGCCGAAATGAGAGGTTGAATGATGGGCCCGGGTCCGACCACGAGGCCGGCGACCACGGTCGCGGCGGCTGCTGCCGCGGCCGCCGACGCGACGAAGGGGTTGCGCGGAAGGAACCCTGGGCGGGCCGGACTAACTACAGCGGCGGCGGCCGGAACCGCCGCCGCGGAGACGTTGCGAAGCGGGTGTCCGAAACTGCGCGACGTGAAGACGTCTTCGAGCGTTGCGTTCTCGTTAGCCGGGTCCGGCGTGGATCCCTCCATCGTTCCTCCACCACGAATCGTCATACAGGCGGGGGCGATGCGACCCGGAGCCCGACTCTCCGAGAGCTACTGCACTTACCCCCTCAGTGGCCACCATATAGCGATTGGTTCACGCGAGGTGCAAGGTTTGCGGATTCGGTCTGCATTCATTTCGAACGCGGGTTGGGACTCCGAAAAAACCGTTTTCAGCTTGCATCGCGCGCATCATTTCCGCGGACATCTGTTGTCACATCGTTGTCAAGCACCGAGCGACTGTCCGAGTCCGTTCACTGTCGCGCCGACACCGCTCAACGCGCCAACAACCGGCGCCGTCGCGGGGACGTTGGTAACGAGTTGATTCGCCGCCCTCGTCAGTGTCGTGCCGACGTTCGTCAACACGTTCCCGACGACGCTCGACACCGCTGAAGGCGCGCCCGTCGAACCGGGCGACGCGGGACTCGCGGGCGCGGGCGGGCGGGCGCGGGCGTGACGCCAGCACGTCCACTACCGACCCCGGAGATGCCCGCAGCCGGAACCGGAGACGTCGATCCTCCAGCCGCCCCGGACGCGGCTGCCGGTCCACGTTGACTGTGTCCTGACAACGCGCCAGCCAGGAGAGCCTGGTCAGATGCGCGGTTCCCCGAGGCGCTTGCTGCGACGGCACCCGCGGCGGCGCCGTCATCGGATGGATTCGGCGATGATCCCCCGGCGCCCCCGATGCCAGGGCGCACGTTCGTACGCGCGACCGGGCCGTCTGCCGAGACGGTCGGGCTCCCGCTCCCCCCGTGACGGCTTGGCCCCGACGCCAGGCCCGCCACGACAATGACGGTCGCCGCCGCGGCGCTGACCGCAGCGATCGTACGCTGGCGCGCCCGGTCCCTCGCGGCCACCGGGAAGGAGACGATGACTGCGTCCACAGAGTTCGCTCGCTCGTGGTGGTCCCCATCGGTCCGGCGATTCGAGAATGACCGCCCAAAGCGATCCGAGAGGAAGACCTGCTCGAGCTGTGGGTCGTCCTCCGCAGCCGCGGTGGCGGCGGCCGCTGTGCGCTGCCGCAGGTGCGCGCGCCAGAGGCCGAACTCTCTCGAAAGGAACACCCCTTCGAGGTTGGTGACGACACCACCGGTGTCGTGCTGATGGTCGGACAACGATCCCTCCTTCTTTCCCCGATCGATCCGGTCCAAGTGACGTACGCGTGTCTTGTCGTGACCGACTGCCTACTCCTGACCTGCGGGCGCAAAAGCGGCTCCTGCCCGGCGGTGGCCGAGCCGGCCGATGGCCGCGCCTGATGCCAGCGCTCCGACAGTCATCGGCACCGGGATGGAGATTGTCCAGCGGCACTGTGAAGTACACGGTCGCCCGCTCCGGGTCAGGTGCCGAGGCCGCGCCGGCGGCCGTGACCACTTCGAACATCCCGACCGCCAGCGTCAGCACGCCGGACGCGACGCCGCCAAGACCAAGACGGACCCGCCGCATTCCTCACCTTCCCCGTCTCCTTCTGTGTGGGCGACACAGAACCCGCTCTGAGAAGCCCCCTACCGATCTCTTACCCAGCGAAACCAACCCAACCGCAGATGCGCCTCCTCATTGCCGCGCGAATTGTGCGGGCGTGGTGACTCGGACTCGGGAGGGGACAGAAGAGTCGTCGCGCGTCGGACTCATGACCCGCGCCGCGTGGCCCGGCGAGCCTCACTCAGCGGCGCGACGGAAGTACCGGCTCAGGGTTTCCTCTTGCTGTTGATACGACGAGCCGATGCCGCTGCCGTAGAGCGCGGTCGGCTCTTCGAGCATGCGCTCAAAGGTCAGCTTGCAGACGGCTTGCCCGTTCTCGACCATGAAAGGCACGTCGTGCGCCCGCACCTCGAGCGCCGCCCGCGACCCGCAGAAGCGACCGGCGGGGTCGAACCCGAAGCCCGGGTCGAAGAAGCCGGCGTAGTGGGTGCGCAGCTCGCCGCTCGTCGGGTCGTAGGCCGTCATCTCTGCCGCCAGGTTGGGCGGGATGCTGACCGCCTCGTGCGACATCAACAGGTAGAAGCGCCTCGGCGACAGGACCAGGCGGTCGCCCTCCTCTCTGAACACCGGATCCCAAAATGGCGTCGGGTCGGCCTCGACGCCCGTCGTCAGGTCGAGCAGGGGGGCGCTGTCCCGGGTGCTGTGCCCCACCTGGCCCCGCTCGTCCCCGTGCAAGTCGAGGCCCAAGAAGAGCCCGTTCGACAGCACCAGGTCCTCGACTGGGGCCGGCTCGCCACGCCGGAAGAGGATGGGAGCGGCGAGATGCGTCTGACGCACCTCCTCGTCGCTCAGCCAGGGCCTGCCCATGGACAACCGCAACTGGTTCAGCGTCAAGTCCTCGTTCACCCGGACCGCGAACGACAGTGGCACGACCTCGAGGTAGAGCGGGCCGTGATACCCCGGTGCGATCTCGTCGAAGCGATCGCTGTGGTCGGTGATGACGCGCGTGAAGACGTCGATGCGCCCGGTCGAGCTCTTTGGGTTGGCCTTACCCCGCAGGCCGGCGGGCAGGTCCAGCCGCTCCTTGAGTTCGATCAGGTACGGACAGCGGGCCTCGAGCATCGCGCCGTCGCCGCGCAGGTCGATCTCGTCGAGGATGTAATCCTTCAGCTTGCGCTCGACGGAGTCGGCTCCGGGCAGGAAGCTGCACCTGATGCGCAGCGCGCGCTCGCCCAGACGGAGGTCGAGGCTGGCCGGCTGCACATTGGCTTCGGGGATCTTGAAGCGCCCGGCGTCGATGTAACCGGCGTGAATGGCGCGCTCGAGGAGCTGTCCCGGAAGGACCCCCTCCGACGTTGCATGGAGGCTCAAGACCACCTGAGCCACCGTGCACTGCGAGACCGGGATTCGCCCATCTTCAGAGCAAAGCACGTGCTGCCCTCATGGGGAAACGCCTGGCTGGGGAGGGCATCAGGCACAGCCTGTGGATGACTTGGGGACGACCTGGGGAACACAGGGGTTCTCCAGGGTCGGTCGCGTTGTCCACAGGACCGGCAGAAAAGGCCTGCGACGTCCCGGCCGGCCGGCTCCGAGGGCGAAGGACGCGGCCGAATTTGTGACGATCAGCACTTACGGCTCCTCTGCGTTCGATGGTAAAGAGGTCACAACGGGTGTCGGCCCGTGCGTTTCCGGCGATGCAGCAGAGGAGGGGACCCGGTGCCATCAGCCCAGGCGCATCTGCCGGACGACGAAGCGAGCGACCGGGCGGCCGGGGCGGCGCCCGACGAGGTGCGCCCGATTCTCCTGGAAGAGATCGACGCCGCCCTGCACGAGTCCGCCGCTGTCGCCGACGCGCCCGGGACCACATCGATCCGTGACTGGCGGGACAGCCTCACTACGGTCCTCGAGACCCTGACCTACGCACGCGGCGTGCTCGCGGACGACGTGAGTATCCTTCGCCATCGCCTGGCGACCGCCACACCCAGCAGCAAGGAGATGGTCGACGACCTGCCCGGCGCGCTGACCGCCCGCTCGTGGGGAGAGGGCTGGTCGGCCCCCGACGATCCATCCGCTGCCGGGGAGCTGGACCCCGGCATCTTCGTCCGATCGGATGACTTGCTCGCCGTCCACGCCGAGATGGCGAGCGTCGACCTGACATCTGCCGATGATGTCAGGCGTGTCCTCGGCGTCCTCGAAGAGCAGGTGGCCGCGCTCACGGCGCGACTCGAGGCCGTCGAGGCCCGCCTGGCAGAGATCAGAGCGGCCATCGTGCGCCAGTACGAGGAGGGTGCACAGATAAGCTGACGGGTCGTCAGATTCGCTGCCTACGCCGCCGTGGCGGGGTTGGGCATGCTCCCGGAGGTCCCATGCTCGACTACGTCATCCGATCCGGCACGCTCGTCGACGGGACAGGATCTCCCGCCCGTCAGGCCGATATCGGGATCCGGGACGGCCGCATCGTCGCCGTCGGGCCGGTGGACGAGCCCGCCACGACCGAGTTCGACGCCACCGGGCTCACCGTGATGCCCGGTGTCATCGACCCGCATACGCACTACGACGCGCAGCTGTTCTGGGACCCGACCGCCTCCCCTTCCAACGTGCACGGGGTCACGACGGTCATCGGTGGGAACTGCGGGTTCACACTCGCGCCCATCAACGCGGAGGATGCCGACTACATCCGGCGCATGATGGCCAAGGTCGAGGGCATGCCTCTGACCGCGCTCGAACAGGGTGTCCCGTGGACCTGGTCCACCTTTGGGGAGTACCTCGATTCGCTGGACGGGCACCTGGGCGTCAACGCCGGATTCCTGGTCGGGCACTGCGCGCTCCGGCGCAAAGTCATGGGGGCCGAGCGCAGCGACGAGGTGGCTTCGGACGAGGAGATCGCGGCGATGCGGGCGCTGTTGTCCGAGTCACTCGAGGCCGGGGGGCTCGGCTTCTCGTCGTCCCAGTCCCGCACGCATTCCGACGGCGAAGGACGACCCATCAGTTCCCGGCACGCTGACCGGCGTGAGATGTTGTCGTTCTGCGAGGAGGTCGCGGGCCACGAGGGGACGACCCTCGAATACATCACCAACGGTTGCCTCGATTCGTTCAGTCCCGAGGAGATCGACCTCATGACGGCGATGAGCGTGACCGCCCAGCGTCCCCTGAACTGGAACGTGCTCACCGTCGACGCCCGCTCCGCCGAGCGCATCGAGCATCAGTTGTCGGCCTCGTCCGCCGCAGCAGCAGCGGGCGGGCGCATCGTGGCGCTCACCATGCCCACGTTGGTCCCGATGAACATGAGCTTCCGCACGCACTGTGCGCTCTTCCTCATTCCCGGATGGGGTGACGTGATGGGCCTGCCCGAGGACGAGCGCAAGAAGCAGCTAGCCGACCCCGACGTCCGCGCCCAGCTCGATGAGCGGGCGCGCAGCAAGGAGGCCGGGGTCTTCCGCGGCCTGTCGCACTGGGGCACCTACGTCATCGGCGACACCTATACGCCGGCCAACGAGGGATGTGCCTTCCGGAGCGTGGCCGACATCGCGGCCGAGCGGGGCACCGCGCCCTTCGACACCTTGTTGGACATCGTGCTGGCCGACGACCTCCGGACGGTGCTCTGGCCCAACACCGACGACGGCACCGACGCCACCTGGGCGATGCGGGCCGCCATCTGGAGCGACCCGCGGGCCATGGTCGGCGGCTCCGACGCCGGCGCGCACCTCGACCGCATGTGCGGCTCGAGCTACCCGACCGCCTTCTTGGCGGACTGTCTGCGCGGCCGCCAGCTCGTGCCCGTGGAACAGGCGGTGCAGATGATGACCTCGCAACCTGCAGCACTGTTCGGGATTCGTGAACGCGGCGTCGTTCGCGAGGGGTTTGCCGCCGACCTCCTCGTCTTCGACCCGGCCACCGTGGACTCGGAACCGGCCCGCCTGGTGCACGACCTGCCCGGCGAGACCCCGCGCCTCTACGCCGGTTCCCACGGGGTCGTCCAGGTGCTGGTGAACGGCGTGGTGACGGTTCGTGACGGGAAGGCGACCGGGTCTCTGCCCGGCACCTTGTTGCGCTCCGGCCGCGACACCGCCTCGGTGATCCCCGTGCCGGCCTGAGCCCCCGACGCCCGCATCGCCGTCTAGCCTGCCTCCGGTGACGCCCGAACCCGACGATCCGGCGGTCGCCGTCGAGGAACTGCCGCTTGGCGCCGCGTCCGGTGCCGCGCCTCCCGGTGGCCCCGTGGGGCCTAATGGACCAGGCGGTCAAAACGGGACCGCAGGACCGCCAGGTGCCCCGAAGGCGGGACAGCGGTCGAACTCTCGCTGGATCCGTGAGGGCGTCATCGTGGTCGTCATCGCCGTCTTGGTCGCGGTCCTGCTGCGCGCCTTCGTCGTCCAGACCTTCTTCATCCCCTCGGGTTCAATGGAGCCCACGCTCCAGGTCGGCGACCGCATCCTCGTCAACAAGCTCAGCTACCACCTGCACGGCGTCGACCGCGGCGACATCGTGGTCTTCTCGCGGCCGCCCGCCGAGAATTGCGGTGGGCCAGAGGTGAACGACCTCGTGAAGAGGGTCATCGGGCTCCCCGGGGAGACGATCTCGCTCGCCAACGGCTACGTCTACATCGACGCGAAGCGCCTCAACGAGTCGTGGCTCCCCTCACAGGAGCAGGGGGTCACGAGCCCGGGCCCCGGGGGCCCTGCCTACAGCCTCGCGCGCCCCTTCCACATCCCGGCCAACGACTACTTCGTTATGGGCGACAACCGGACCGATTCCTGCGACAGCCGCTATTGGGGCCCCATCCCAGGGTCGCTCATCGTGGGCAAGGTCGACCTGCGGGTCTGGCCGCTCTCGTCCATCCACATCTTCTAGTAGCGCTTCTTCCAGTGGGCGCCTGATCGGTCCGAGCGGGCGACGATCGGGCTCTTGATCAGGCCTCGTCGGCCTCCGCCGCCACCCGCGCCACCGCCGCCACGGACTGTCCCTCGTCGAGGTTCATGACCCGGACCCCCGTCGCGTCCCGGCCCTGCGATGCGATCTCGCGCACCACCGTCCTGATGACCACCCCGCCTGAGGACACCAGCAAGATCTCTTCGTCGAGGGCCACCATGAACGCGCTCACCACGGTGCCGCGGGTACCGGTCAGCCGGATGCCGCGCACGCCCTGCCCGCCACGGGTCTGGCGGTTGAAACGCTCGAGTTTGGTGCGCTTGCCGTAGCCGGCGTCGGTGACGATGAGGATGTCGGTGTCGTCCGCCGCCACGTCCAACGACACCACGACGTCGCCCTGGCGAAGACGGATGCCGCGCACGCCGGCGGCGTCACGGCCCATCGGCCGCACGTCCTCCTCGTTGAAGCGGATGGTCATGCCGTTGCGCGTCACCTCGAAGAGGTCGTCTTGCCCCGACGTTGCGACGACGCGGACCAGCTCGTCGCCGTCGCGCAGGTTGATGGCGATGAAGCCCTCGCGCCGTGACTTGTCGTACTCGCTCATGGCCGTCTTCTTCACCTGCCCGTGGGCCGTGGCAAAGACCAGGTACTGATCGGGCGAGAATTCGCGCGTGGCGATGATGGCCGTGATCGACTCGTTCGGCGCCAGCGGGACCAGGTTGATGGCCGCCGTCCCGCGCGCCGTGCGGTCTTTCATGGGGATCTCGTGCCCCCGGAGCCGGTAGACCTTGCCCTGGTTCGAGAAGAGCAACAGGTAGGCGTGGGCCGAGGTCTGCACCACCTGGCTCACCAGGTCCTCTTCCTTCAGGCGAGCACCCTGGACGCCCCGACCGCCGCGGCCCTGGGTCCGGAAGGCCGCAGCCGCCACCGACTTGATGTAGCCGGCCCTGGTCATGGTCACGACGATCTCCTCGTCGTCGATCAGGTCCTCGACGCCCATCTCGCCGGGGTCGTGGGTGATGACGCTCCGGCGGGGGTTGTCGTACTTGTCGCGGATCGCGGTCATCTCGGTCTCGATGACGCCGCGCAGCTTGCCGTCGTCCGACAGGATCGCCTCGAGTTCGGCGATGGCCGCGCGCAACTCTTCCATCTCCGCTTCCAGCTCGGAGCGACCGAGCCGGGTCAACCGGCCCAGGGTCATGTCGAGAATGTGGGTGGCCTGCACCTCGGTGAACGAGAAGGGCTCCGCCATCAACGACGTGCGGGCCTCGGGCCGGTCGGCCGACGCCCGGATGGTGGCGATGACCGCGTCGAGCATGTCGATCGCCTTGAGCAGGCCCTCGACGATGTGCGCCCGGTTGCGCGCCTTCTCGAGCCGGTATTCGGACCGACGATGAATGACCTCAATCTGGTGATCGATGTAGTACGAGAGCGCCTGCGCGAGGTTGAGCGTGCGGGGGACGCCGTCCACCAGAGCCAGCATGTTCACGCCGAAGCTGGTCTGGAGCGGGGTCTGCTTGTAGAGGTTGTTCAACACGACGTTGGCGTTGGCGTCGCGCTTCAGGTCAATGATCAACGACGGCTTCTGGTTGGCCGACGCATTGCGCATCCCGCTGATCCCGTCGAGGTCACCCGCCCGCACCAGTTCGGTGATCTTTTGCTCAATCACCTCGACGGAGGTCTGGTACGGGAGCTCGGAGACGACGATGCGGTCTCCGCTGCGCCCCTCCTCGATCTCGGCGAGGGCGCGCATCTTGATGGAGCCACGACCGGTCCGGTAGGCGTCGAGAATGCCCTGCCGGCCGAGGATCTGCGCGCCTGTCGGGAAGTCGGGGCCCTTCACGAACTCCATCAGCTCGTCGGGCGTGGCCTCGGGATGGTGCAGTACGTGGATGGCCGCGTCAATGACCTCGCCCATGTTGTGCGGCGGGACATTGGTCGCCATGCCGACGGCAATGCCCTGCGACCCGTTGACGAGAAGGTTGGGGAAGCGAGCCGGCAACACCACCGGCTCCTGAGCGGAGCCGTCGTAGTTGGCCACCATGTCGACGGTCTCTTCGTCGATGTCGGCCATCAACTCCAGGGCGAGGGGGGCCAGCCGGCACTCGGTGTAGCGCATGGCCGCAGCGCCGTCGTCGGGGCCGCGGCCGCCGAAGCTGCCGTGGCCGTCGATCAGCGGGTAGCGGAGCGAGAACTCCTGGACCATGCGGGCCAGCGCTTCGTAGATCGCCGAGTCGCCGTGGGGATGGTATGTCCCCATGACCTCGCCCACGACCTTGGCGCACTTGCTGTGCGGCCGGTCGGGGCGTTGCCCGTTGTCGAACATGGAGTAGAGGATCCGGCGGTGCACCGGCTTGAGGCCGTCCCGCACGTCGGGGAGCGCGCGGGCGACGATGACGGACATGGAGTACTCGAGAAACGAGCGCTCCATCTCCTCTTGGATCTCAATGGGCTCGATCAAACCGCTGACCGGCTCCTCGGACCCGGTAGGGCCTTCGCCGTCCCCGCCCGAGCCTGCTCCCCCGCGGCCCGAACCGCGTGTCGACTGTGCCATGTGCTCCCTACTCCTGGTCCGCTTGCTCAGATGTCGAGGAAACGGACGTCTTTGGCATTGGTCTGAATGAAGTGGCGCCGCAGCTCCACGTCGTCACCCATCAAGATGGAGCAGACCTGGTCGGCCGTCGCGGCCTCCTCGACGTTGATCTGCAACAGCGACCGCTTGCCCGGGTCCATGGTGGTGTCGCGCAGCTCGGCGTAGTCCATCTCACCGAGACCCTTCAACCGGTTGAAGTCGTGCTTGTGGTCCGGGTGCTCGGCCAGGAACGCGTCTCGGGCGGCGTCGTCCTTGAGGTAGATCTTCTCCTTGCCCACCAGCGTGGAGTAGAGCGGCGGCTGAGCCACGTACACGAACCCACCCTCCACGAGTGGCGTCATGTAGCGGAAGAAGAACGTCAGGAGGAGCGTGCGGATGTGGCTGCCGTCGACGTCGGCGTCGGCCAGCAGGATCACCTTGTGGTAGCGGATCTTCTCGATGTCGAACTCCTCGGCGAGCCCCGCACCGATGGCGGAGATCAGCGCCTGGATCTCGGCGTTCTTGAGCATCTTGTCGATCCGGGCCCGCTCGACGTTGAGGATCTTGCCCCGGATGGGGAGGATGGCCTGGGTCACCGGGTTGCGGGCGTCCTTGGCCGATCCACCGGCCGAGTTGCCCTCCACGATGAAGAGCTCGGACTCGCGCGGGTCACGCGACGAGCAATCCGCCAACTTGCCCGGCAGCCCGGCTCCGTCGAGCGCCGACTTGCGCCGGGTCAGGTCTCGAGCACCCTGGGCAGCGAGGCGGGCTCGGGCCGCCTGCATGGACTTCTGCACGATCTGGCTGGCCTCGCGGGGGTTCTCCTCGAGCCACTCGCTGAGCTTCTGGTTCGTGGTCCGCTCGGTCAGCGACCGGATAGACGTGTTGCCCAATTTGGACTTCGTCTGGCCCTCGAATTGGGGGTCGCGCAATCGGACCGAGATGATGGCGGTCAGCCCTTCGCGGATGTCCTCGCCCTTGAGGTTGTCCTCCTTCTCCTTCAGGAGATTGCGAGCGCGCGCGTAGCGGTTCACGACATTCGTCAGCGCCTTCGAGAAGCCCTCGACGTGCATGCCGCCCTCAATGGTGGAGATCCCGTTGGCGAACGAGTGGATCGACTCGTGGTAACCGGCGTTCCACTGGAGCGCGATCTCGACTTCCTGGCCGTCCTCGGCTTGTTCGAACGAGGCGACCTTGCGGAAGAGCGACTCCTTCGACGCGTTGAGGTGCTTGACGAAGTCGACGATGCCGCCGTTGTACTTGTACGTCGTCTTGGTCACCGGATCGGTGCGCTCGTCGGTGAAGCGGATCTCGAGGCCCTTGTTCAAGAAGGCCATGATCTGCATCCGCTCCAAGATGGTCTGGGCGCGGAACTCGGTCTCGTCGAAAATGGACCCGTCGGGCCAGAAGGTGACGGTCGTGCCTGTGCGCGGCTCGCCGGTGCTGCGGTCCTGTGGCGCCGCCCCGGTGGCGGTCACCTTGCGCTTGACCTTGCCACCCTTCTCGAACTCGGCCTCCCAGTGCTGGCCGTCCCGGTCGATGTCGAGGAGGAGCCGGGTCGACAGTGCGTTGACCACCGAGACACCGACCCCGTGGAGGCCACCGGAGACCTGGTACCCCTTGCCACCGAATTTGCCGCCGGCGTGCAGTGTGGTCAGGACGATCTCGGCCGTCGAGACCTTGGGGTTCTTGGCGTGGGGGCCAACTGGGATGCCCGCCCCGTCGTCGCTGACCCGGACGCCACCGTCGGCCAGGATGGTCACGTCGATCCTGGTGGCGCGACCCGCCATGGCCTCGTCGACGGCGTTGTCCACGACCTCCCAGACCAGGTGGTGGAGACCGGTCGGCCCCGTCGAGCCGATGTACATGCCGGGGCGCTTCCGGACCGCCTCGAGCCCCTCGAGAATGGTGATGTCAGCCTCGGTGTAAGAGGCCTCGCCCCCACCCGGTCTCTGATCCACCTTCACTGCCACAGGCGCGCCCTTTCAAAAACGACGGTCTCACGGTACGAATCGAATCCCCGAACGGTGCACCTCCGGCCTTTCGATGCGACACACCATTCTACCCGACCGACGTCACAATTCGGCACTCATGAACGGTCAGCGGCAGGCCTCTCACCAGGACCCTCACAATCACCACAGAGTCGGATCGAAGACCGACGCGCCGGCCGCGTCAGGGCCGCTCGACGACGACCTCCAGACGCTCGATCGCGTTGCCTTCGACATCCCTGATTCGGCCGAGGATCTGCGCCGACTCCATGCGCGCGCGGGTGCCCCAGGCCGGATGGTCGACCGCCACGACGAGCGTCGTGCCGTCGAGGCGCAACGGCCGCGCGTGGTCGGCCAGCTCACGGCCGACGACCGATTCCCACCGGCCGAAGACGGCCTCGATCGTGGCCGGCGACACGGGCACACCGAGCCGGCTCAACAGACGTGGCACTGACTCCCCGACCCGCCGCGGCCCCTTGCCGGCCCGCGTCATGCGGCCGCGAGTGCCTGCACCGGGACGACCCGCGCCACCGTGATGCCTTCGGGCAATGGTGCCGCCGTCGTGAGAATCGCCTGCCCCTCGGGGAGCTCCGCCACCAGGGCGCGGCTCCGCTCCGGGTCGAGCTCGGAGAACACGTCGTCGAGCAGCAGGATCGGCACCAAGGCGGTCCGGGCCCGAACCAGTTCGTGCACACCGAGGCGCAACGCCAGGGCGAGGCAGCGCTGCTCGCCCTGCGAGGCGTGAGTGCGGGCCTCACGGTCCTCGATCGCCAGGGCCAGGTCGTCGCGGTGCGGGCCGACGGTGTTCACGCCGCGCCGAAGATCGTCGCGTCGGCTGGTCCCGAGTGCCGCCAGCAGATCACCCTCCCAACTGCGTGTGTACTGCTGGCGCACGAGTGTGCGTCCTTCCGCGCCGGCGAGCCGGCTGTAGGCCGCACCCACCAGCGGCTCGAGGTCCGCCGCCAGGCGTTCGCGCGCGGCGACGAGGACCTTGCCGGTGTCGGCCAGCCGCTGGTCCCACACGTCGAGCGACGTGCTGATCTCAGGACCGGCCCGCCCTCCGGACTGGCGCAACAGCGCGGCGCGCTCGACGCAGGACACGCTCGGTCTCGTCCGCCGCACGCGCCCCCTCGGGGTCGAGCAGCGCCAGCGCGTCGTCGAGCAGGTCACGGCGTCCCTTGGGCCCCCCGCTGATCAGCGTCAGGTCTTCGGGTGAGAAGACCGTGCACGGAACGGCGGCCCCGAGGTCCCTGCGGGCGGAGACGGCCTTGCGGTTGACCCTGGTCCGGCTCGTCGCACCCGGTGCAATTTCCGCCTCGACCAACGCCGGGCTGTCGGGGCGATCGATGTCCGCGCGCAAGATCGCGCTGCTCGCGCCGGTCCGCACCATCGCCTCGGGCGGCGCTCCCCGGAAGGACCGGCGCGTGCCGAGATACGCAACCGCTTCGAGCACGCTCGTCTTCCCCGTGCCGTTCGCACCCGTGATCACCGTTGTGCCTTCGATCTCGGGTTCGACCAGCGCGTGCGCAAAGATGCGAAAGTCGATTAGCTCCAGCCGGCGGAGGCTCACCGTTGCGCGCGTACGCTCAGGAGACACGCACCGGCATGAGGAGATACCGGAACCTGTCGTCCTCCGCGCCACGCACGGTCGCGGCGCGCGACGCGTCGGCCGTCTCGAGGATCACTTCGTCACCGATCACCGCCTCCACCCCGTCGATGAGGTACGACGGGTTGAACGCGATGATGAGCTCTTCACCGCTGTAGTCGCCGTCCACCGTCTCCGCCGCGTCACCCACGTCCTGGCTCTGCACGGTGAGGTCCACCCCTCCGCTGCGCATCGAGAGCCGAACCGGGGTCGTGTTGTCTCGGACGAGGAGCTGCACCCGCCGCAATGCAGCCAGGAAATTCTCCTTCCCGAGATGGAGCCGGTTCGGGTAGTGATCGGGAATCAGCTGCTTGTAGTCCGGGTAGCGGCCTTCGAGCAGGCGCGTACTGATCTGGACGTTGCCCTGCCAGAAAGTGATCTCGTTCGCGCTCGCGGCGACGCCGACCCGGTCGGTGTCGGCCCCTTCGGTGATGGTCCGGGCCGGCAGGCGCTGGAGCTCCGAGAGGGCCCGGGCCGGCACCAACAAGTCCTCCTCACCCGGGATGGTGTTGGCCTCGGGGAGGTCCCGCATGGCCATGCGGTACGAGTCGGTCGCCACCATGCGCAGCGACCCATCGACTCGCGAGACCAGAACACCGGTGAGCAGCGGTCGACCATCGTCGTGCGACGCCGCGCGCACCACCTGGCGCACGGCTTCGGCGAGCCCTGCCTCCGAGAGCTGGGTCATCGGCTCGCTGGTCTTGCCGACTTGGGGGAACTCCACCACCGGATATGTCTGCAACTTGAACGTCGACCGGGCGGCCGAGATGGTGACGTGATCCCCCTCGTCGGCCAGCGTCACCGCGCCCGGCTCGAGCCGGCGCACAATGTCGGTCGAGAGCCGCGCCGGAATGACACAACTCCCGTCGTCGATCCCGATGACCTCGCTGGTCACCTGGATCGTCAAGTCGAGATCCGTTCCCGTCACACGAAGGGTGTTCCCCTCACACTGCAACAAGAGGCCCAGGAGCACGGGCGACGAACCGCCACGGCCACCGACCGCACGGCTTGCCGTGGCGAGCATCTCGACGAGCGAATCTCGCTCGGATCTGAACTTCACCGATGTCGGTCCTTTCCGATGGGGCCCTGTTGTTTCTTCGTGAAGGGAAGAGTATGTGAAGTTGGTAAAGGTAGTAAGGGGTGTGGATTGTGGAGGACATGGTCGCTGCCCTGCTGAGGACGTCGCGGCGTATCCCCATGGCTGTGTGGTTTCTGGCGGGTCGCGCAGCCCCTCAGTCGAGGGGGTGGGGGCGGATGGGGACAAGAGGGGTAACGGTCCACAGAGGTGGCCGCGTGTGTCCACAACCTTTTCCTCTTGTGACTCACAAGACGTCGGGGTAGGCGGCGAAGGTGGGAGCCTCAGGCCGAGCCCGCACGGACCTTTTGGCTCAGCTCGGTGACCTGCTCGTAGATCTGGCGTCGTTCCGCCATCTGGCCGGTGATCTTGTCGACGGCGTGGATGACCGTCGTGTGGTCCCGGTTGCCGAAGATCCGGCCGATGGCTGGATAGCTGTAGTCCGTGAGCTCTCGGGTTAGGTACATGGCCACCTGGCGGGCGGTGACCAGTGGCCTGGTACGGCTGGGGCCGATGATGGATTCGACGGGGAACCCGTAGCTGGCGGCCACGGTGTCGAGGATCATCTGAGGCGAGACCCGCCGCGGTTCACCTGCCTCGACCAGGTCGGCGAGGACCTTTTCGGCCTGTTCGTGCGAGATCGGCTTCTTGTTGAGTTTGGCGAAGGCGCAGATGCGGGTGAGGGCTCCCTCGAGCTCTCGGATGTTGTCCTTCACGTGCGACGCGATGAACTCGAGCACGTCATCGGGCACGTCGTAGTGCTCGCTCAGGGACTTGGAGCGCAAGATGGCGAGCCGGGTCTCGAGGTCCGGCGGGTCGATCTCGGTGATGAGTCCCGAGAGGAACCGGCTCCGCAGGCGGTCCTCGAGGGTCTCGATCGACTTGGGCGCGCGGTCCGAGGTGAGGACGATTTGCTTGGAGGCACCCTTGAGGTCGTTGTAGGTGTGGAAGAACTCCTCCTGAAGTCCCTCTTTGCGCTCCATGAACTGGACGTCATCGATGAGAAGGACGTCACAGTCGCGGTACCGGCGCTTGAAGGCCAGGGTGGTCGCGCTGCGGAGGGCGTCGACGAAGTCGTTCATGAACGTCTCGGTGGTGACGTAGAGGACCTTGCGGCGGGGGTAGTTCTCGGTGACGTAATTGGCGATGGCGTGGAGCAGATGCGTCTTGCCGAGCCCGGAATCGCCGTAGATGAACAGCGGGTTGTACGAACGGCCGGGCGTCTCGGCCACGGCCTGGGCCGCCGCGTGGGCGAGGCGGTTCGACGACGCGGCCACGAAGGTTTCGAAGGTGAACTTCGAATCGAGCTGGACCGCCGGCGACTCGCGGCCTGACGCGGCAGCCGAGCCCGCCAGGGCGGATACCGGCTCTACCAGGGATTCTTCCCCCAGCAGGCCATTCATCGCAGCAGGTCGGCCGGGCGCATCCACCGGACTCGGCGCGGCGGACGGAGCCGGCTCGCGCACGGTGAGGCGTACCCGTATGGGGTCGCCCACCTCGTTGGCCAGGGTGTCTTCGATCATCGGCAGGTAGCGCGACTCGACGCGCTCCCGGATGAAGTGGCTCGGCACCGAGAGCGTGAACACGCCGTCGGCCAAGCCAACCGGCTCGATCCCGGCCAGCCAGAGTTGCCACGTGCTCTCGGAGACCTGGTCGCGCAGGGACTTCGAGCACCTCGTCCAGAGTTCTATCGCCTGCGTCACAGGTTCAGCCGAGCGCCCCTTCTCCCCCCTCGGCGTCCAGCCCGGTTCGGCGCGGTCCTCGGTGCGGGTAATTGGACGAAGGTACACCGCTCCGGGCGGTGCGACTAGAGGCCATCTGCAAATGCGCCTAACATGGGAGGACTCGCCGCTGGCGGCCGGATTCGACTGGACGGCCGAGGCGTGGACCCCGCGAGGAGCCGGTCCCCGACATGGTTCCGGCGTCGCGAAAGACTGCATCGCGAAAGGCTGACTTGGAGTGAAGCGCACCTACCAACCCAACACCCGGAAACGGGCCCGCACCCACGGGTTCCGCAAGCGCATGTCCACCCGGGCAGGGCGGGCCATCTTGAAGTCGCGGCGGCTCAAGGGGCGCCACCGTCTCACCGTCTGAGGTCCTCACCTTGCCTCCCCGGACGGTCGGACGCATGACGAGCCGCGCGGCCTTCGCCGACCTGCAGCGGGCCCGTGCCCGGGGCGCGTGCGGGCCGATCCGAGTGGCCTTCGTACCTGTGGACGAGGGCGTCCCCGGTGTATTTCCCCAGGTCGGCTACGCAATTGGCCGCCGCTGCGGCAGCGCGGTCACCCGGAACACGTTGCGGCGGCGGGCCCGCGAGGTGGTGCGGGCGGAGGCCGCCACGTTGCCTCGGGGGACCTACTTGGTCCGCCTCGACCCCGCCGCCACCGGCCTCGGCTCGGCCCAGTTCCGGATCGACCTGGCACGGGCTCTGCGGCGAGCCGCCCAGGCAGGGGTGACTGCGTGAGCGCCGCTTCGGGGTCTGGGGAGCGGCTGAGCCCGCCGGCCCGCCTGGCCGTCGCCCTGCTCAAGGCCTATCAGAGCGCAGCCTCGGGCCGGGTCTCGCCGTGCCGCTTCTATCCCAGCTGCTCGAACTATGCCGTCGAGGCCTTCAGCATCCATGGCTTCTGGCGCGGGCTGGCGCTGACGGCCCGGCGCCTGGTGCGTTGCCGCCCCTTCGGGCCCCACGGAGTCGACCTGGTGCCCATCCGGGTCCACGCCCATAGCGGCGCGCACGCGCACGACGGAGGCCACCCATGCTGATCCACCCGGTTCTCGCAGAGAATTCCCTGTTCAAGCTCATCGGCGAGATCTTCCATCCGCTCTTCGAGCTCTTCGGTCTCGTCCTGGCCGGCCTCTACGCCGTCTGGCCCAACTACGGCTTTGCCATCACGGGCCTGACGATCATCATCATGCTCGCCCTCACTCCGGTGACGGTGAAGAGCACCAAGTCGATGCTGGCGATGCAACGGCTGCAGCCCGAGATGAAGAAACTCCAGGCCAAATACAAGGGCCCGGAGAACCGGGAAATGCTCAACCAGGAGATGATGCGGCTCTACAAGGAGAACGGAACCAGCCCGTTCGGAGCCTGCCTGCCCAGCCTCCTGCAGATGCCCTTCTTGATCGTGCTGTATTCGCTGATCCGCGGCCTTTCGTATGTCGTAGCCAAGGGTTCGACGTATACGAACGCTGCCGGACAGACGGTGAAGTGCATGGCGCATGCCGGATGCGCCTCCCCGCGTTATATCCCGACAAGCTCGCAAATGCACCAAGCATTGGTTGCCAGTAATGGCCAAATGCATTGGTGGTTCGGCATGGACTTGTCCTCGCTTCCGTTCTCGAGTCACATCTCGCCGGGAAGCGCCAGCCAAGGGCTTCTTGTCATTCCGTATCTGGTGCTCATTGTGGCTGCAATGTTCTTGCAGTACTACCAAATGAAGCAGATGAATAGCCGGAATCCGCAGGCCGCGGCAGCGAATCCACAGATGCAAACAATGCAGAAGTTTTTCCCTATTATTTTCGGAGTCATTTACCTTAGAGTGCCCGCCGGAGCAACCATTTACATGGTGGTCTCTTCTGCCATGCGGATCGGAACGCAAGAGGCGATGTTCCGGAGCGGCTATGTGGCACCGGTGACGGCCGAGCGGGAAATCGGCTCGGCGAAGAAGCAAGAAGCGTTGGAAAAGGCGAAACCGGAAAAGGTGAAGCCGGAGCCTCCGGCGCCACCCTCCAAGACGACCAAGTCCACGGCGACCGACGGCACGGCGCTGGCCAAAGGCACCGTGCCACCGGCCAGGACCGCTTCGAACGGCAACGGACGAGGGAACGGGCGCAAACCGGCGGGCGGCAGCGGGAAGCGGACGACGAACGGTAAGGCGGAGAGCGCGAACGAGGAACCGGCGCCCAAGGCGCATCCGAGGTCACGCTCCAAGCGCACGAGAAAGGCTCGGTAGACGGGTGGAGTGGGTAGAAGTGGCGGGGAAGACAGTCGACGAGGCGACCGATCGCGCCCTCGACCAGCTCGGCGTAGCGCTGAGCGATGCCGAGGTGATCGTGGTGAGCGAGCCCAAGACGGGCCTCTTCGGTCGGATGCGGGTCGAGGCCAGGGTGCGAGCGAGGGTGCGTCCCGTCGGCGCTCGGCCGCGCCGAGAGCGTTCCCGCCGCCCCGCCCGGTCGGGACAAGGATCCCGGCAGGAAGGATCTCGCCAGGACGGGTCCCGGCAGGGCGGCCAGCGCTCGGCCAATGGTTCGGGTGGTAGCAGGAGTGGCGCGAGCGCCAACGGCTCCGGACGTGACGGCGGTTCGAATCGTGCGGGATCCGAACGAGCGAACGGCGCGGCGGCGACCAGGACCGGCGAGACCAAGACGGGCGAGACCAAGACGGGCGAGACCGGGACAGGCACGAGCCGCTCGGCCCGCCGCCGCCGCAATCGCCGCAACGCGGTGGCCGGTGCGGCGAGTGGGGTGGGTGGCGCGGAGACGGCCAGCCTCGACGTGTCGGTAGGGGAACGCGGAAAATTCGAACAACGGCTCCACGGGGGGGCCGGCAGCTGAAAGGGCTCCACAGCGGAGCACGGAATCGAAGGAGACAGCAGACATGGCCGAGGGAATGACGCTCGAGGAGCAGGGCGAGGTCGGTCGTGCGTTCGTGGCCGCTCTCCTGGGAGAGCTCGACATGGACGGGTCGGTGGAGTGCCGGATCCTCGACGAGGAGACGGTCGAGATCGCCGCTACCGGTGAGGACTTGGGCATGCTCGTGGGACCACGAGGGTCAACCCTGAGCGCCGTACAGGACCTGACGAGGGCGGTGGTCCAGCGCCAATGCCCGTCGAGGACCGACCGCATCCTGGTGGACGTCGCCGGCTACCGGGAGCGCCGCTCGGCGGCACTGAAGCGCTTTAGCGTCCAGATCGCCGAGGAGGTCCTCGCCTCCGGCCAGGAGAAGGCCCTCGAGGCCATGAGCCCGGCCGACCGGAAGTCCGTCCACGACGCCGTCAATGAGATGCCCGGCGTCGTGACCCGCTCCGAGGGCGAAGACCCCAACCGGCACATCGTCATCGCGCCCACCGACTGACGCCGCGCCGGTGCCCGGCGCCCCGGTCGACGGGGAAGATCACTCCCCCACCATCGCCACGCCTGGGACGTTGGGTGACGTTCTCGCCGACGCCCGCAGGGCAGGCTTCCTCGGTCCCGGTCCCCTCGAGCCCCAGCTACGACACGCCGAGGGTTTTGCCACAGTGAGCCGCCGCCTGGCCGCGCAGGCCGGCCTCACGCAGCCCCTCCTGATCGATCTGGGCTCCGGTGGTGGTCTGCCCGGACTGGCGGTGGCCTCTCTCTGGCCCGACGCTCATCTGGTGCTCCTGGAGGCCAACGGACGCCGGGCGAGGTTCCTTCGAGTGGCGGTGGAACGCTTGCGGCTCCAGGACCGGGTCAGGGTTCTTCACCAGCGGGCGGAGGAGGCGGGCCGCCAGGAGGAATGGCGCGGAGCCTTCGACGGCCTCCTGGCCCGTTCCTTCGGTGCTCCAGCCGTGGTAGCCGAGTGCGGCGCCCCCTTCCTGAGGGTGGGCGCCTGGATGGTGGTCTCCGAACCGCCTCCGGAGGTCGGCTCCACAGAAGGAGCGACGGATCCGGGCGGGCGCTGGCCGGGTGACGAACTGGCCCAGCTCGGTCTCGAGCCGGTCGCGGCCGTGCGGGAGGGTTTCGAATTTCGGGTGCTCCATCAAGCGCGACCGTGTCCGGAGCGTTTTCCCCGGCGTGATGGCGTCCCGGCCAAGCGGCCACTGTTCTGAAGAGTCGGGTAGCACGGAGTGCCCGCTCGGAAGGACGGGGTAGAGCCGAGACGTCACGGCGCCGTCAGAGGCACCATTCATCGCCCGCAGGCGGCTGGCGGACCGCGCCGAACCCCGCTGACCGGGCACTCCGGGCCCGCCGTTGCCGCTGAGGCGACCCCTTACCCCGGGTTGTTTCACGTGAAACGTCAGTGAACTCCTGGTGAACCGAATCACAACGTCAGGCCAACGGTTTCACGTGGAACAATCTCAAGTCTTGACCTAGCTGCGGATGCAGGCCAGGATAGGCGACGTGCCGCGGTGTCTCGGAGGACCTGCTTGATGCGCATCAGGCGCAAGGACAGGGAGACGAGCGAGGAAAAGGCGGAGGCCACCCCTCAGCGCGGGCCCTTCGACCAGGAACTGTCGTCGCCCCACAAGGGTGGGCCGACGTCCGCAGACCCCGTCACGACCGTCACCTCGGATCCACCTGCCGCTCCCCTACTCGTGGCGACCGAGACGCCTGCGGAGGTCTCCCCACCCGCCGCCGTGGACCACACCCCGGCGACAGCGACCCCGCCTGTTGCCGCTGAGGAGAACCCCGTTGAGCCCGCCGCGTCCGCCCTGTCCACTGATCCGCCCCCGGCGTCGGAAACGCCGGACCGTGCGTACGCGGAGCCGGTCGAAGGGGCTTACACCGCCCCTGGCACCGACCTTGCCCCTGAGCCCGACCTTGCCCCGGAGCCCGACCCTGCCCCGGAACCCGTCGCTCCGCCGGAGGCTCGTGCGGATGCCGCGCCCGCTGCGGCCCAGGCTCCCCCCGCTTCCGCCCGCCCCCGCGCCGGCCACCAAGAGCGCCGCCCAGCCGGTTATGCGAGCACCGTCCATCTCCTCCGACGCCGCGGAGCTCTTGAACGGGACCAAGCCGATCTTCCGGCAACTCCCCCGGGTCATCGCCGTGGCCAACCAGAAGGGCGGTGTCGGTAAGACCACTACAACGGTGAACCTCGGTGCGGCGCTCGCCGAGCACGGTTACCGCGTCCTGGTTGTCGACCTCGACCCTCAGGGCAACGCCACCACCGGGCTAGGGGTCGAAGCCCGCAATTTCGAGCTGTCCATGTATGACGTGATCATGCGGGACCAGCCCCTCGAGGACTGCATCGAGCCGACGAGCGTGAAGAACCTCTTCGTCGCTCCGGCCACCATCGACCTGGCGGGCGTCGAGATCGAGCTCGTCCCGGCCTTCAGCCGTGAGCTCAAGCTGAAACGAGCCATCGACACGGTCGTCGACGATTTCGACTTCGTCCTGATCGATTGTCCCCCGTCCCTCGGCTTGATCACCGTCAACGGGCTGGCCGCGGCCCACGAGGTCCTGGTGCCGATCCAGTGCGAGTACTACGCCCTGGAGGGGCTCAGCCAGCTCCTGCGCAACGTGAACCTGGTCTCGACCAACCTGAATGAGACCCTCGAGGTCTCGACCATCGTGCTGACGATGTACGACGCTCGAACCCGACTCTCGGTCGACGTGGCCAACGAGGTCAGGGAGCACTTTGCCGAGCGGGTGTGCAGGGTGGTGATCCCGCGCACGGTGCGGTTGTCCGAGGCTCCGTCGTTTGGGCAGCCCATCACGGTCTTCGATCCAGTGTCGCGGGGCGCCGTCGCCTACCGCGAGCTGGCCAAGGAGGTGAGCAATGGCGCGCCGCAGCGGACTGGGTAAAGGGCTGAGCGCCCTCATTCCGGGCGAGGTGGTGGGGGAGCAGGACTCCGCCCTCAGGGTGGTCCCGATTTCGCACATCCGGCCGAACGCCTACCAGCCTCGCAGCCACTTCGACGAGGAGTCCATGGCGTCGCTGGCGGCCTCCATCCGGGCCGTGGGCTTGCTCCAGCCGGTCCTGGTCCGCGAGCTCCAGGACGAAACCGAGATCTACGAGCTGATCGCGGGGGAGCGGCGCTGGCGGGCAGCCCGCCGGGCCGGCCTCCAGACCATCCCCGTCTTGGTCCAGGTGGCCGACGACGTGGGCAGCCTCGAGCAGGCGTTAGTCGAGAACCTGCACCGGGTTGACCTCAACGCCCTCGAGGAGGCTGCGGCCTACCAGCAGCTGATCGACGAGTTCGGGCTCACCCACGAGCAAGTAGCCAGCCGGATGGGCAAGGGCCGTGCCACGGTGACCAACACGCTGCGTCTGCTGCAGCTGCCGGCCGGGGCCCAGCAGGCGCTCGCAGAGGGGTCGATCTCGGCCGGGCACGCCCGAGCCCTACTCGGGAGCCCGGATCGAGCGCTCCATGAGAAGCTGGTCGAGCGCATCGTCCAGGAGGGGTTGACGGTCCGGGCCGTCGAGGTACTGGTGCGGAACGGCGGGACCGAACTGCGGGTGGTCCCCGATGAGCCCCAGCCCTCCGAGGTACCCGTGCCGACGAGCGAAGTCGTGGCGTCGGCCGACCATGCGATCCGGCGCCCGCCGTCCCGCAAGCTCCCCGAACCCGGTGTTCTCGAGCTCGAAGACCTGCTCTCGACCTACCTGAACACCAGAGTCAAGGTCGATATTCAGAACCGACGTGGCCGCCTCGTGGTCGAGTTCGCCACGCTCGAGGACCTCGAGCGGATCTACCGCGCCATGGTCGGTGACGGTGTCGTCACGTAGTTCACAGAACCGTCAAGGGTCCGTACAGCTTCATCCACAACCTGTGCATGACATTGTGGATTGTCACTTCGTTCACCTGCCGGCAGCTTTCATCGCGTAACCGTCGCCCACGTCGCAGCGATGCCAGACACAGGATTCCTGCCGTGCCGGGCGGGGACACGAGGCCCCCCAACTCTAAACGATTACCGGTAATTACGGAGTCCGCCACTGCTCGATCTCAGCCCGACCCCTCCGCAGCCGGCCCCTTGGTCGGTGGTTGTGGCCGGTGGTTGTGATCGTTGTTGTGCGTCCGTTGACGCTCTGATCAATCCCAAGAGGCGTCAGCCCAGTGTCCGAGCGCCACGGCCAGGGCGGCCGCAAGCGTGGTGGCCCGTTCGACCACCGTGCTGGCTGGACCGACCTCGACCACCACGGCCGGCATGCGGGTCTCGCGCAAGATGGGCAGGGACATGCCGCGCACGCCGGCGTCGGCGACCCCCAGCGCGGCGGGGACCGCCGACTGCACCAGCTCGGCGAGGCGCCGGCCGCCCGGCGATTCGTCGTGGGTGCCGGCCCAGTAGGCGGTGCTGCACGAGGAGAGGGAGGGGTTGAGACGCAGCCCGACGAAGACGTCGACGTCGAGCTCGTTGGCCTCCTTGGCCTGCACGGCGTCGTCGGGGTGGTGCAGCTCGCTGACCTGGATCCCAGCCAGGGTGAGGCGGCGCCGCAGTGCGCCGGCCACGCTGCCGAGCCCGCCGCCCTCGCCGACGGCGACGTGACGACCGCGCAGACTGCGCGGCGTGTCGCGCAGCGCCGCCCGGGCCCGCACCGCGGAGACGAGCTCGGACTCGTGGTGGCGGCTCCCGAGGCGCAGCAGCTCGTGGAGGGTGGCACCGCCCACGATGCCGTCGACGGGGAGGCCGGCGTTGCGCTGGAACTCTCCGAGCGCACGCACCGTGGCGTCACCGAAGATGCCGTCGACCCGCTCGGTATCGAAGCCGAGGCTGCACAGGCGCTGCTGCAGTTCCGCGACGTCGTCACCTCGCAGCATGGGGGTCCGGCGGTACAAGAAGCGGTCGCCCAGGCGGAAACTGGCCTCGACCAGGGTGTTCCAAGTCTGCAGGCCGCACACGCCGTCCACGCGCAACCCGCGCAGGCGCTGGAAGGCCTCCACGGCGGCCCGGGTGGCGGGACCGAAGAGTCCGTCGACGGCGACTGGAGTGCCGAGGACCGCCCTCAGCCGGCCCTGGACGTCGGCGACCGCGGGACCGCGATCCCAGATCACCAGGGGGAGGCCTACAGGTAGGCCGAGATCTCCTCGATCAGCTGGGCCTTGGGCTTGGCCCCGATCAGGCGAACCTGGGGCTCCCCGTCCTTGAACAGGATCAGCGTCGGGATGCTCATCACGTCGAAGCGGCGCGTCACCTCGAGATTGTCGTCGATGTTCAGCTTGCCGATCCGGATCTTGCCCGCCTGCTCCTGCGCGATCTCCTCCAGCACCGGGGCGATCATTTTGCACGGGCCGCACCACTCGGCCCAAAAGTCTACCAACACGGGCACGTCTGACCCCTTGACCTGTTCGTCAAACGTCGCGTCGCTGAGGGTCTCGATGTTCTCGCTCATGGCATCTCCTTGTCAGCGGGTGTAACGCCGCGCCACCCGGTTCTGTTCCCTACTCGCCCATGTCCCTACTCGCCCATGGCCTCGAGCCAGCGCTCGGCGTCGATGGCGGCCATGCAGCCCGAACCGGCCGAGGTCACCGCCTGGCGGTAGTAGTCGTCCTGCACGTCGCCGCAGGCGAAGACCCCCTCCACGCTCGTCCGAGTCGTCCCGTCGAACGTCCGCACGTAGCCATTCTCCTCGAGCTCGACCTGGCCCTTGAGCAGGGAGGAGTTGGGCTCGTGGCCGATGGCGACGAAGAGGCCCGTCGCATCGAGCTCGGACTCCTCGCGGGTGATGGTGTCGCGCAGGCGCAGCCCGGAGACCTTGGTGTCGCCCTCGATGTCGGTGATCACCGAGTTCCACTTGAACTCGATCTTCTCGTTGGCAAAGGCGCGCTCTCGCATGATTTTCGAGGCGCGCAGCTCGTCGCGCCGGTGGATCACCGTCACCTTCGAACCGAAGCGGGCCAAGAAGATGGCCTCCTCCATGGCCGAGTCGCCGCCACCGGCCACCGCAATGTGCTGGTCGCGGAAGAAGAAGCCGTCGCACGTGGCGCAGGTCGACACCCCGTAGCCGAGGAGACGGCGCTCGTTGGGGACGCCGAGCATGAGCGAACGTGCCCCGGTCGCCACGATAAGCGTGTCGGCGACCACGGTTGGCTCAGGGGCGTCGGGGTCGCCGACCCAGACCTCGAAAGGCCATGGCGTGACGTCGATGCGGCTGACCTTGGCCGTGCGCAGCTCGGCGTCGAAGCGCAGCGCCTGAGAGCGCATCATGCCCATGAGCTCGGGCCCCATCACCCCGTCGACGAAGCCGGGGTAGTTCTCGACGTCGGTCGTCAGCATGAGCTGGCCACCCGGCTGGTCGCTGGTGGAGGACGGCTCACCCTCGATGACCAGCGGCTTTAGCTGCGCGCGCGCCGTGTACAGGGCGGCCGTGAGGCCGGCCGGCCCGCTCCCGATGATGACGACCATGCGGCGCTCAGGCATCGGGCGGGATGCCGCGGCGGGAGTAGAGCACCGCCCCGACGACGCTGAAGATGAGGCCCAGCACGATGTAGGACGCCCAGATGCGGTGCCCGGCGATGGTGGTCAGGCGGATGAAGCCGACGCAAAAGAGCACGAGCGTGGTGATGCCGATGACGGCGATGATCACGCCGAAGACGATGCCGCGGGCGGCCACGATCGCCGGGCGGATCGCCTTGTCGTTGACCGAGGCGACGACCGAATCGATCGCGTCGAGGGCACGCTCGGACAGCGCGTCGGAAATGTCGTTCTCAGCCACGGGGGGAGACTACCCGGCGCCGTTACCCGTCCTGGTAGGGACGATGTAGCAGACACCCACCGTGTTGGGCCCGGCGTGGGTGCCGACCACGGGACCCAGGTCCACCGCGAGGAGCGGGCGCTCGGTGGCGATGTCGCTCAGCGAGGCCAGTACGTCGGCAAAGTCGTCGCAGGCGCCGTCGGCCACGGCGATGCGCTCGAGGGGCGCGTCGGCCTTCACCTTGTCGATCATGTAGCCGAGCGCGCGAGACCGGGTGCGCTGCTTGGACTCCTCGGCGACCTCGCCGTCCTTCAGCTGGATCACGGGCTTGATGTTGAGCAGGGACCCGACCAGGGCCCGCGCCCCGCCGATGCGCCCGCCCCGCTGGAGGTGCTCGAGCCCGCCGATGACGCCGTAGATCCGGGTGCGGGGGATCCGGTCCTCGCTGGCAGCGGCCAGCGCGTCCAGTCCGGCGCCCGCGGCGGCCTCCTCGGCGGCCGCGATCACCAGCAGGCCCTGACCCATGGTGAGGCTGAAGGTGTCGAGCACCTTGACGGGGATGCCCGAGAACGAGCCCGCCGCGGTGACCGCCGAGCTGTAGGTGGCCGAGACCTTCGAGGAGATGGTGAGGCACAGCACGGCCTCGGCCCCCTCGTCGGCCGCCTGTTGGAACGCGGCCTGGAAGGCGCCCGGAGAGGGTGCGGCGGTCGCGGGCAGGTCACCCTTCCCGCGGCAGCGGTCCCAGAACTCCGCTGGGCTGAGCTGGCGGCGGTCCTCGAACTCCTCGGTACCGAAGCGGATGGTGAGGGGCACGACGATGACGTTGTGCTCTTTGACCAGCTGTTCGGTCAGGTCGCATGCGCTGTCGGTCACGATGTGGACACCGGGCATTCAGCGAGTCTGCCACGCACCGCCGTCAGCTGGACGGACGCGGACGCCGGGGATCAGGCGCTGCGCGGTGTGCCGAGCGGTCCCACCCGCCGCACCGCGGGGACCAGCGGCCCCGACGGTGCCGGTGGTGTGGGGGGAGCGGGTGGTGTGGGGGGAGGGCGACGGGCGTCGTGGCGCCGGCCCAAGAGGACGACGACCGCGCCGAAGGTGAGTCCGCCCGCGGCCACCGCGCCCACGACGCGCGCCGCGAGGGCCGCGGTGGTGGTGGACCCGGAGAGGTTGGAGACCACGAGCACGACCACGGCCATCGGGACGCTGGCGATGACGACGCGCCACAACGGTGCCCACGTGGCCGGGTCGGCCAGCCGCCCGAACCACTGATGGAAGACCGCGAGGGCCAAGAACGCGGCGACGGTGTACGCGATGGAGAGGCTGAGCGCCAGGCCGCGGACCCCGAGGGGCTGCACCAGTGCCAGAGCCAGGACGACGTTGAGCGCGTTCTCGACGAGGTACAAGAAGAAGGCCACCTTGGTGCGTTGCATCGACTGCAGGACGCGCACGAAGTAGAGGTACGCGCAGAAGCCGGGCAGCCCGAGGGCGAACATGGCCAGCGCGGCGCCGGTGGTCGCCGTCCCCGCCGGGGTGCTGTGACCGATGCCGAGCAGCAAGGCGACGGCCGGCTTGGCCAACAGCAGCATCCCTACGGCCGAGGGAATGATCAGCGCCAGGACCGCGCGCAGCCCACCCGCCATCCGGTGGAGGAAGGCCGTCTGCTGCCCGGTGGACCACTTCTCCGAAAGGTCCGGTGTCACCACCGACATGACGGTCACGGCGACGATGCCGTAGGGGAGCTGGAAGAAGGCGTAGGCGTACGTGTACGAGGACACCGGGTCGGAGCCCGCCACGCTGCCCGCCAAGATGGTGACGACGAAGAGCGCAGCCTGGTTGGCCAGTACGAAGCCGAAGGTCCAGCCGCCGAGTCGCGCCACGGCGCGCAACGCGTCGTCGCGGGGATTCCAGTGCCAGCGCACCAGTCTGAGGTCGGCGCTGCGCAGGCTGGGGATCAGCGCCGCCCCCTGGAGTACGACGCCGAGCGAGGTGCCGAGTCCCAAGAGGACCAGCTGGGAGCGGTGCGCCTCGACGCTGGCGAGCGAGGCGCCGTGCCCGGCCCAGAGGCCGAACCAGATGAGGATGCCGATGCACACGAGGTTGTTGACGATCGGCGCCCAGGCGACGGCCACGAAGCGCCGGCGCGTGTTGAGTAACGCAGCGGCGAGGGCGAAGAGCCCGTAGGCGGCGATCTGGATCACGAACCAGCGCAAGAAGATGGTGGCCACGTGCCGCTCGAGGTCGACTTGCTGGAGCTGGCCCGCGTGCGCGTGCGCATCGAGCGCGGTCAGCGCGTCGACGAGATAGGGCGCGGCGACGAGTGCCGCCAGCGTTGTCGTGAGCAGGACGACGACCGACACCGTGACGACGGCGGAGATGGACTCGAACGCCTCGCGCTCGTCCTTGTGCGCCAGCCGGTCGACGAAGACGGGAATGAACGTGGCGGAGAGGACGCCGCCCAAGACGACGTCGTAGAGCATGTTGGGCGTGGTGTTGGCCAGGTTGTAGGAGTCGGCGAGCAGTGTCGGCCCAAGCGCCCAGGCCAACGCCACGAAGCGGAGCAGCCCGGTGACGCGCGAGGCAGCCGTGCCGGCCGCGACGTAGACGGCCGAGGTCCGCAGCGGGAGGGTCCGGGCCCGGCGCGCGCGGGCCACAGTCAGTGCTGGGCCCTCGGACGCTGGCGCCGCGACCGGCGCCAGGTCCGTATCCACCAGACCAAGAGAACGGCTCCGGCCAGCACGGTCAGTGCGACGCCGGCGAACGAGATGGCGGTCGAATGCACGGTCAGGACGGTGTGAGCCAGTGTGAGCTGGCCGTTCGGGGTTTGCAGGATCACCTCGATCGGCAGGTGGTCGCCCGAGGTGCGGGCCTGGGCGGTGACGCGCACCGAGGTGGTGGGGCGGTCGAGCAGCAACTGGCGGGTGTTGCCGTCGGGGAAGGTGAACTTGTCACTGGCCAGGGTCACGACGACGGTGACCGGGTAGGGCGCGGCGGACAGCACCGTGACTGGGATGTTGGCGCGCTGCGCGGTGAAGGTGACGGTCTCCTCCGTGGCGAGGGTGATCTTGTCCGTCTCGCTCGCGAAGGACTTGTTGTACGCGTCGAGCGCTGCGGAGCGCGTGGTCGCCGAGAGCCCGCGCGCTTCGGTCGCGAGGAGGGCGTCGCCGAGCGCCGTCATCTCGGGTGGGTGCCCACTGACCGCGCTGGTGAACGAGGCGAGCTGCTGGCGCGCCAGCGCGATCTTGTCGGCGGCGTTGTGCGCGATGCCCTGCCCGGCCGGGCCGGACTGCAACCGTCGCACGGATGGCTCGCTATTGCCGCCCACGGGTACTTGCTCGAAGAACTGGCTCAGCGTGACGGCACTCAGCGACGGGTTGTTCTGCAGGCCGCCCAGGAGCGTGTCGATGAAGCTCGCCGAGGGTTGCCAGTTCGCCGGCGGGACGATGACGACGCCGCGGTGCTCCGTCACGAACGCGTTCTCGAAGTGGACGAAGGAGAGCCACGCCAGCAGCTGCTCAGCGGCCAGGACGGGGTCGCCGGGGTACTGGGTGAAGTGAGCGCTGAGCGAGGAGTCGACCGCGGCCGCCGGGATGGTCGACCCGTGGCCGAGGTCGAGGTTGAACGGCTGGGCGAAGGTGAGGTTGCTCACCCCCGCGCTGGCCAGGTCACCGTCGCTCAGCACCAGCTCCGCCGAACCGGCCACCTGGAGCCCGCTGGCCAGGTCCGCCGCGTCACCCTGGGTGAACGAGGAGGTGGCGTCGACCCACGGCCCGCCGGCCGGCTTGAGGCCCGCGCCACGCAAGAGGTCGTCGCCCCGGGTGACCTGGGCACCGATTTCTCCGGTGAGACCCGCCTCGGTGAGCGCGGCCACGTTGATGGGTACGTAGGGCGACCCGAGCACTTGGTCGCCCGTCAGCGCGTCGAGCTCGTCTTGTACGCGGAGTTGTGCGTGGTCGTGCGTCTGCCCTGCGCCGGCGACCGCCACCGGGCTGACGGCGAGCGTCGTCGCGACGTCGCGGTGGGTCGTCAGCGCAGTGGTCATGGCGGACATGCCGGCGCCCGCAGGGACCGGCACCACGAGGCCGACGCGCAAGGGCCCGGTGGCGCCGGTCGGGCCTGTCGGCTCGTCGTAGGTGATGAACGTCGTGAAGCGGGCAAGGGGGTTCGACGAACCCTGGCGCACCAGCGAGACGGTCACGGGGTAGACGTCAGGACACGTCCCGTTCAAGGGTGTACAGCCCAAGACGAGCGTGGGCGCGCCGGCGGCACACAGCCCGGGCCCGCTCGCGGGTGCAGATGCGTTGTCGACGGGGAGCACGGTGACGCACGCCGCGGCGGTCAGGCCGCCCGCAGCCGCGCCGACGGGGATGTTGTCGTCATGGAGCACCGCGCTGGCCGTCGGCGACCCGTTTTCGGCCTGCTGCAGATCGGACGTGTTGTCCAGGTGGCCGCCATAGAACGTCATGTTCACGTGCAGCCCACTGGCGCCGGCGATCGACGTGGACACCCCGACGGAGATGTTGAACCAGGGCTGGGTGGGCGTGACCCACGGCGTCTGGGACTCGAGCGTCAGCGGGGGGCCGCTCGGCTGGGCCTGGACTTCGGACCTGGATGCCTGGTGCGCCTGTATCGGGTGCGCCCGTACCTGGTGCGCTTGTGCCTGGTCAGCCGCGGCGAGGCTGCCGGCAAGGGCGGCGGTGGTCACGGCGAGCGTGCAAAGGGCGGTCTGAGCCCAGCGCGTCGACACAGGGAGAGGCTAGAGGGCGCACTACCGTGGGCGGGTGCAGTCCACCTCGGTGCCCGAACGGTTCCGACCCTATGTGCATGCCACCGAGGACCTCGCGCGTCGCTTCGCGGCGGCGGGCCGCACGCTGTACTTGGTCGGCGGTTCCGTCCGTGACGCGCTCTTCCCCGGCGAGGCGGGTGGCGGGACGGACCTCGATCTCACCACCGACGCCCGCCCCGACGAGACGGAACGTCTGGTCCGGGGCTGGGCCGACGAGCTGTGGACCCAAGGTGCGCGCTTCGGGACGATCGGCTTTCGCAAAGACGGTCAGGTCTACGAGATCACGACCCACCGGGCTGAGGTCTACGTCCCCGAGTCGCGCAAGCCCGAGGTGACCTTCGGCGACGACGTCGTCGTGGACCTGTCGCGCCGCGACTTCACGATCAACGCGCTGGCCCTCCGCCTGCCCGACATGGAGCTCATCGACCCCTTTGACGGGCTCGGTGACCTGGCCGCGGGTCAGCTGCGCACCCCACTGGACCCCGAGATCTCCTTCGGGGACGACCCGCTGCGGATGTTGCGCGCCGCCCGCTTCGCGTCCCGCTTCAACCTAGAACCGGACCCGACGCTCGTCGCGGCAATCAAGCGCATGCACGGCCGGCTCTCCATTGTCTCGGCCGAGCGCATCCGCGACGAGCTCGACAAGATGCTGATGCTCGACGCGCCGTCGGGTGCGCTGTGGTTCGTCGTGCGCACCGGCCTGGCCCAAGAGTTCCTTCCCGAGCTCCCCGACCTCGCGCTCGAACAGGATCCGATTCACCGGCACAAAGACGTCCTCGCCCACACCTTCGCCGTGGTGGACAAGACGTCGCGCGACCGGTTGCTGCGACTGGCGGCGCTGTTCCACGACGTCGGCAAGCCGCGCACGCGCGCCATCACCGACGGCGGCGTGACGTTCCATCACCACGAAGTGGTTGGCGCGCGCATGACGCGCGCGCGCATGGAGGCGCTGCACTACTCGTCGGCCGACATCGACACCGTGGTGCGCCTGGTCGAGCTGCACCTGCGCTTCCACACCTACAAGCTGGGCTGGACCGACAAGGCGGTGCGCCGCTACGTGCGGGACGCCGGGCCCTACCTCGATCTGCTCAACGAGCTGACTCGTTGTGACTGCACGACCCGCAACGCCGCCAAGGCGCGCGCGCTGGCCCGGCGCATGGACGAGCTCGAGGCCCGCATCGCGGAGCTGCGCGAGCAGGAGGAGCTCGACCGGCTCCGCCCCGACCTCGACGGGAACCAGGTCATGGCCATCCTCGGAATCGGTCCGGGCCCCGCGGTCGGGCAGGCTCTGACTTTCTTGATGGAGCTTCGCCTCGACGAGGGCCCGCTGGGCGAGGAGGCGGCGACTGCCCGGCTCAAGGAGTGGTGGGCGGCCTGCGGCTGAGCGGTGGGAGCTTGTTCGGCGTGCCCGGGCTACCCTCGCGCGGATGACCAGGATCACAGCACCGGAGAGCGGGATGGGCGAGCACATCGATTGGGCGCTGCTGCGCCCGAAGATGGCCGGCGGCATGGGAAAGCTGTCAGAGGCGGTCTATGCCAACTCGCAGCTCTCGGTGCGCGAGCGCGAGGCGGCCCGCTGGACCATCGCGCTGATCAACGACTGCGCGGTGTGCCGCGACACGCGCGCCCGTGACGGCGAGGCGGTCGGCGCGGGCGAGCCGTTCTACGCAGAGGTGTCGGACTGGCGCAAGGCAGGCGGCCTGAGCGACCGCGAGCGGCTGGCGGCCGAGTTCGCCGAGCGCTTCGCGCTGGACCATCTCGCTATGGACGACGAACTGTGGGACCGCCTGCACGCGGTCTACGGGGACGACGAGCTCGCCGACCTCACGATCTGTTGCGGCACGTTCCTCGGCATGGGGCGGACCTTGGCCGTGGTCGGCGTGCGCGCCCCGGCCGAGCGCATCCTGGTCTGACGCCCGGTCAGTCGGCCGGCCAGGACTCCTGGGTCTCGCCGGCCGCGAACCCCTCGACGAGGTCGTGCGCCACGTCGTCGTGGTACTGCACCGGCGGCGACTTCATGAAGTAGGCCGAGGGGCCGAGCAGCGGCCCGCCGATGCCGCGGTCGAGGGCGAGCTTGGCGCAGCGCACGGCGTCGATGATGACGCCGGCGGAGTTGGGGGAGTCCCACACCTCGAGCTTGAGCTCGAGGTTGAGCGGGACGTCACCGAAGTTACGCCCCTCCATGCGGATGTAGGCCCACTTGCGGTCCTTCAACCAGGGCACGTGATCGGAGGGGCCGACGTGCACGTCGTCGGAATCGAGCACGTTGTCCTCGAACTGGCTCGTCACCGCCTGGGTCTTGGAGATCTTCTTGGATTCGAGGCGCTCGCGCTCGAGCATGTTCTTGAAGTCCATGTTGCCGCCGAAGTTGAGCTGGTAGGTGTGGTCCAGCGCGAGGCCGCGGTCCTCGAAGAGACGGGTCAAGATGCGGTGCACGATGGTCGAGCCCACCTGGCTCTTGATGTCGTCGCCCACGATCGGGACGCCGGCGTCGCGGAACTTGCCCGCCCACTCGGGGTCCGACGCGATGAAGACGGGGATGGCGTTGACGAAGGCCACCCCGGTGTCGAGGCAGGCCTGGGCGTAGTAGCGCTGGGCCTGCTCGGAGCCGACCGGGAGGTAGGAGACCAGGACGTCGGCCTGCGCGTCGCGCAGGGCCTGGGCGACGTCGACGGGGTCGACGGGGGATTCGTCGACCATCTCCTTGTAGTACTTGCCAAGGCCATCGAGTGTCGGGCCGCGTTGGACCGTGATGCCGAGCTCGCCCACCTCGGCGAAGCGCACGGTGTTGTTCAGCCCGGCATGGATTGCCTTGCCCAAGTCGGTGCCCACCTTGGCCTGGTCGACGTCGAACGCGGCCACGGGCACGAGATCGCGAACGTGATAGCCGCCGAGCTCGACGTGCATGAGTCCCGGGACGACCTCGTCGGGATCCGCGTCGCGGTAATACGTGATGCCCTGGACGAGCGAACTGGCGCAGTTGCCGACGCCAGCGATGGCGAGTCGGATGGGGCTGGGCATGGACTTTCTCCTTCAGTGTCAGTGCTGTAAATGGTTCGTCAGGTCACCGGCTCGGAGCCGGCAACGGCGAGGTCGGCGCGTTCGGACGCGATGAGAGTGTCGAGCCAGCTGATGTCGCGGGCGACGCCGTCGGCCGTGTGCTGGACCACGGACCGGGCGTAGACGTCGAGGTCCGTGCGGGTGGCCTCGACTTCGGCCAGGCGCTGGACGAGCTGGGCCCGCCGCCGTTCCAACAGGGCGAGGCGCGCCTGGGGTGCGAGGTGGCGGGCGAAGGCCAGGCGCAGCCCGAAGCTGCGGGCGTCGTCGACCGAGCCGCCACCCTCGAGCAGCTCTGCGAAGAGCTGCCGGCCCGCGTCGGTGATCCGGTAGACCTTGCGACCCCGGCGGGCACGGGCGGGGGAGTGGCGTCGGGTGCGCATCGCGGCCAGCTCGCCGGTCAAGGATCCGGTCGGCGGCGCGGGTGCCACCGGGACGGCTCCGGCCGGCTCACCCTCGGCGGCCACGACCGCCCCCGCCTTCTCGAGGCGGGTCAGCGCCGGGTAGATGGAGCCGAAGGAGACGTTGGCCAAGAGGCCGAGGTGCTCGCGCAGGCGGCGTCGGATCTCGTAGCCGTGAAGGTCGCCCTCCTCGAGGAGGCCCAAGATGGCCAGATCCAACATCGCGAACGAGTATATCGATTCGATATAGCGGTCCAGCGGCAATCTGTCACCGGCCGGTCGCGTTCGTGCCTGATTTGCCACCCAATTGGTCGTGGTTTCCGGGCCGGAGGGGTAGCCTGGCGCCCGTGTCAGTCACCTCGGAGCCGAGGTCACCATCTCGTGCGGTGAGCCCCGATGTCACGGCTCAGGTGGAGTACCGGATCGTCCGCAACGGTCTGGTGCGCGAGGTGGAGCGGGGGCGGGTCCTCAAGGACGACGTCTGCGACGCCCACCCCGAGCTGCTGCGGGCGGCCCGCAACGTGGGCCGGCCCACCAAGGAGGTCTGCCCCATCTGCGACGACGGGCGCCTCGTCACCGTCACCTTCGTCTTCGGGGCCAAGTTGCCGCCGGGCGGGCGCTGCCCGGGGAGCGCCGCCGAGTTGAAGGCGTTGTGCCGCCGGCCCGAGCCGGTGCTCTGCTACGAGGTCGAGGTCTGCCCTGCCTGCGCCTGGCACCACCTGATGCGCAAGTACCCCGCCGGCGGCGGGAAGTCCCGTGCCAAGAAGGCGGCACCGGCGCGGTGAGGCCGGCGCATGTCTGCCGGTGAATCGGGGCCCGTGAGCGAGGCCCGCGTGCCGGTGACCGTGCCCACCCTGCGGGAGCGCAAGCGGCGCAACGGCGCCACGCCGATCGTGATGGTGACGGCTTATGACGAGCCCGGTGCGCGCATCGTGTCCGACGCGGGCGCCGACATCATCTTGGTCGGGGACTCGGTGGCGAACACGGTGCTGGGCTACCGCGACACGCTGCACGTCGACATCGAGGTGATGGCGCACCACACCGCCGCCGTGGCGCGCGCCGAGCCGCGCTGTCTCATCCTGGGCGACATGCCGTGGATGAGCTACCACCTCTCGCCCGAGGAAGCCGTGCGCAACGCCGCAACGCTGATCCGCGCCGGCGCCCACGCGGTCAAGCTCGAGGGCGGACGGGCGCGCCTGCCGGTCGTCGAGGCGATCATCAAGGCGGAGATCCCGGTCATGGGGCATCTCGGTCTCACCCCCCAGTCGGTGCTGGCGATGGGCGGCTTCCGGGTCCAGGGCAAGAGCGCGGATGCAGCCGGCGCCTTGTTGGACGCCGCCAAGGCCCTGGCCGCGGCGGGCTGCTTCGCCTTCGTCATTGAGGGCGTGCCCGACGTGGTGGGCGCCGCGGTCACCGAAGCGATCGACGTCCCCACCATCGGCATCGGCGCCGGCCCGGGGACCGACGGCCAGGTCCTCGTCTTCCACGACCTGCTCGGACTGGGCAAGGGGAAGCCGCCCAAGTTCGTCCGCCAGTACGCGGAGGTGGGGCGGATCGCCACCGAGGCCATCGCGGCCTTTGCCGCCGACGTGCGCAGCGGGACCTTCCCCAACGACGCCGAGAGCTACCACGGCCCGCCGGGGCTGGGCGACGCCCTCACCTGACGGCGGCTACCATGGCCGTCCGCAACACACCCTGCTCCTGACCGCCAGGAGCCCGGGCGAGGCCCGGTCCAGAGGGAGGTACGCCGCACATGCGGCCCTACGAAGTCATGGCCATCTTCGAGGCCAGCACCGAACCCACCGTGATTCAAGGCGTGCTCGACCGCGCCCTCGAGACGATCCGGGGCGCCGGCGGCACCCCGGGCGCCATCGACCGCTGGGGGCGCCGGGCCTTCGCCTACGAGGTGAACCACAAGCGCGAGGGCTACTACGTCGTGGTGGAATTCACCGGCGAGCCCGAGACCGTGGCCGCCCTGGACCGCATGCTCGGCCTGGCCGACGAGGTGGTGCGCCACAAGGTGGTGCGCCTCCCCGACCACAAGGCGCCCGCAGGTGCCGGCGCCGCGCCGGCGGCCGGCTGAGCGGCCGGTTTTCACGGTCGGCTCGAGGGATCGGCGAGAGGAGCAGAGATGGCGACAGACAACAGCGTGACCCTGGTCGGCAACGTGACGCGTGACCCCGAGCTGCGCTTCACCAACACGGGCCAGGCCAACGTCACCTTCGGGCTGGCGGTCAACCGCCGCTGGCAGAACCGCCAGACCCAGGAGTGGGAGGAGGCCACCTCCTTTTTCGACGTGGTCTGCTGGCGCGAGATGGCCGAGAACGTCAGCGAGTCCATCACGAGGGGCGCCCGTGTGATGGTCGCCGGCCGCCTCGAGCAGCGCAGCTGGGAGACCCAGGAGGGCGATCGCCGCTCCAAGGTCGAGGTGGTGGCCGACGAGATCGGGCCGTCGCTGCGCTGGGCCACGGCCCAGATCACCAAGAACGACCGCCGAGGCCCGAGCGACGGCTCCGGGCGCGGGGGTGGCGGAGGTGGTGGGCGCCAGCCGGCGCCTGCACCGGCGCCGCAGGCCCAGCCGGCGAACGAAGCCGGCTATGGATTCGACGAGGAGCCCTTCTGATGGCACGAAGCAACCAACGCGGGGGGACGACGTCTCGGCGCGCCCCCAAGGATCTCGGACGCCGGATCAAGAAGAAGCCCTGCGCCCTGTGCCGCGACAAGGTCGAGTGGGTCGACTACAAGGACATCCCGATGCTGCGCAAGTACATGAGCGACCGCGGCAAGATCCGCTCGCGCCGGGTGACCGGCAACTGCGCGCAGCACCAGCGGGCGCTGGCCATGGCCATCAAGACGGCGCGCGAGCTCGTCCTGCTCCCGTACACCCAGCGCACCGTGACCGAGCGGCCGGGCGGCCGCGGCCGCGACCGCGACCGTGGAGAGCGGACGCTGGGCGACGTCACACCAGGAGAGCGTGGGGAGCGCGGCGACCGCGGGGAGCGCGGCGACCGTGGGGAGCGCGGCGACCGTGGTGCACGGCCGCCGCGGGGTGAGGCCATTGCGGTCGAGGTGATCGACAACACCGACGCCCTGGGCGATGCCGAGACCGAGAATGCCGTGGCCGAGGAGGTCGGCGAGCTGGTCGAGGAGCTGGTCGAGGACGCGGTGGCGAGTGAGGCCACGGACGGCGCCGAGCCAACCGGTGCTGGTGCGGGGGCCTCCGGTGCTGGCGGGGACGAAGGTGGGGCCGCATGAAGGTGCTCTTGCGCGACGACGTGGCGGGCGTGGGCCGGCGCGGTGACATCGTCAAGGTCGCCGGCGGCTTCGCCCGCAACTTCTTGCTGCCTGAGGGCCGCGCCATCGTGGCGGGCGACGGCGTGGAGGGTCAGGCCGTGCAGATGCGACGCCGGCGCGACCTACGCGAGGCCCAGGACCGCAGCGCCGCGGAGGCGCAGGCTGCGCTGCTGGCCGGCGCGGTGATCCCCATCGCGGCGCGGGCGGCCGGCGGCGGCCGTCTCTTCGGCTCGGTGGGTTCGGCCGAGGTGGCCGATGCCATCAGAGCGTCCAAGGGCGTCGAGGTGGACCGCAGGCACGTGGTGCTGCCCGAGCAGATCAAGGAGACGGGCAGCTTCGAGGTGACCGTCGAGCTGTTCAGCGACGTATCGGTCGTTGTCACGGTGGAGGTCAGCCCCGCCGGCTGAGCGGACTGGTGTCCAGGTGGGAGCGGGTGTCCTTGCCTGGTCCGCTCGATCACCGTGTGTCGCCGGGTTGCCCGGGTCTGGGTGTGACAGCGCAGTGCTCATGATGTCGGAGTGACGGCGGACGCGCTCATCTGTGGGGTTGCAGGCCCGACCATTCGTTCACGGGTTATCCACACGGCTGGCGTGCTTACACCCACAGTTACCCACATGCCGAACGACCTTTCCCACAGCAAGTTCTTTCTTACGTTCCCCAGCTCCGTACCGTCAGAGTAGGGGGGCCGTGGTCCAAGCTTTCGACGACACCCGACCCCGCCCCCTCCGGGCGGCTTCTGCCTCCGCCTCCGCCGGCGCGCGGGTGCCTCCACACGACCTCGATGCCGAGCAGTCCCTCCTCGGGGCCATGCTCTTGTCCAACGACGCAGCGTCGGTCGGGATCGAGACCTGCTCCAGCGGTGATTTCTACAAACCGACGCACGGCCACATCTTCTCCGCCATCCGGGCCCTCATGGAGCGCGGCGAGGCCATCGACGCCGTCACCGTCACCGACGAGTTGAAGCGTTCGGGACTGCTCGAGCAGGTCGGCGACCCGTCCATCTTCATCTCGCTGCAGGCCAACACGCCCTCGATCGCCAACGCGCGGCACTACGCGCGCATCGTCGAGGAGCACTCCCTCCTGCGACGCCTGATCGGCGTGGCCGGCGACATCGCCGACATCGGCTACTCGGTTCCCGAGGACGTCAAGGCGGCCGTCGACGAGGCCGAAAAGCTCGTCTTCGACGTGGGCGAGCGACGGACGGCCGACACCATGCGCCCGCTGCACGAGCTGCTGGGTGCGGGGCTCGACCGGATCGAGGAGCTGGGCCAGCGGGGCTCGCACATCACCGGCGTCGCCACCGGCTACCACGAGCTGGACAGGATCCTGCTCGGCTTCCAGCCGTCCTCGCTCAACATCGTGGGTGCCCGCCCCGGCATGGGAAAGACGAGCTTCGCGCTCGGCGTCCTGGCCAACGTCGGGCTCAACGTCGGACGGCCAGCGTTGTTGTTCTCCCTCGAGATGGGCCACCTCGAGCTCACCCAGCGGCTCCTCGCGTCCGAAGCCGAGGTCAACGGGCAGAGCCTGCAGACGGGGCGGATCCGCACCCAGGACTGGAGCAAGATCGGAATGGCCGTCACCCGTCTCTCGGGCGCGCCGATCTTCATCGACGACAACCCCAACGTGACCGTGATGGACATCAGGGCCCGGGCGCGGCGGTTGAAGAAGTCCGAAGGCGACCTCGGACTGGTGGTGGTCGACTACCTCCAGCTCATGACCGGGCGGGGGCGGGCCGAGAACCGCCAGACCGAGGTGGCCGAGATCAGCCGTGGCCTCAAGATCCTCGCCCGTGAGCTCGAGGTTCCGGTCGTTGCCCTCTCCCAGCTGTCCCGCAACCTCGAGTCCCGCTCGGACAAGACCCCCCAGCTCTCGGACCTGCGCGAGTCAGGGTCGCTCGAACAGGACGCCGACGTCGTCCTCTTCATCTACCGCGAGTCCGAGTACAACGACGAGGTGCCGATCGACCGCGCGGACGACGCGCTGATCGAAGTGGCCAAACACCGAAACGGACCGACCGGCAAGGCCAACCTGCTCTTCCTCAAGCAATACGCGCGTTTCGAGAACCACCGAGGGGTCTAGGCACCGCCTGCCGCGGGCAGCACGAAGCGATCGACAGCGTTGGCGAAGCCCTCGTCCTCGTTGCTCGTCGTCACGCGCCGCGCGGCGCGCTTGACCTGGGGGTCGGCGTTGCCCATGGCGATGGAAAGGCCGGAGTGGGCGAACATCAAGATGTCATTGGGCATGTCGCCGATGGTGGCGATCTCGTCCGGGTCGAGCTCGTAGCGTGCCGCCAGGAATTGGGCCACCGAGCCCTTGTTCGCCTTGGGGTGCGTCACGTCGAGGTAGTAGGGCTGTGATTCGGCCGCGGTCACGTGGTCGCCGAACTGATCACACACTGCCTCGACGGCCCGCTGTAGGGCGTCGTGGTCGTCGCTCACCCCGACCAGCTTCGCCACCGAGTCGGTCAGCCCGTCGAGACTGGTCATGACCTTGGGCTCGAACTTCACGGTCCACGCCTCCCGGTCGACATGGGGACCCTTGGGGTCGGGCACGTACCAGTCCGCGCCGCGGTAGAGCCAGACGACCAGCTTGAACGAGTGCATCAGGTCGACCACCGGCCTCACGAGGTCCTCGGGCAGCACGTGCTGTTCGATGACCTTCATGTCCCGGTCGACCAGCAGGCCGCCGTTGAAGGCGGCGATCGGCGTCTGGAGGTCGAGGGGGTCGATCAGCATCTGCATGCCGCGGGGCGGGCGGCCGCTGGTGATGGCGAAGAGGACGCCGGCGTCGCGCAGGCGGCCGACCGCCGCGATCGCGTCGTCAGTCAGCACCTTGTCGTTGGTGACCAGGGTGCCGTCGACGTCGGCCAGCATGAGGCGGATCGGGTGGGGCGACGGCGTCGGCGTCGACGTCGATGCCGGCGATCGGGCGGGCGCGGGTGCGATGCGGTGATGGTAGCGGCGGCCTCCGGGCCCGTCGTCGGGGATCGCGTGGGTTTATGCCCGTCCGTGGAGAGGGAACGGGCGGGGAGGATGCTCGCCGCCCGTATATGCAGCCTTCGTTAATTGGGGGTGGTTGCGGAAGGATGTTCAAGGATCCTTCGTTAATTGGGGAAATTGGGGAGATCTTCGCAAGGCTGCATCTGCGGCGGCAATGACATCTACGACGATCCCCACGGTTTGGCCTGCGCTTGGTCTGCCCAACCCCGGGTATACCGCCTGCATGGCCCACGACAGCGTTCCCGCCAGCCACCGTGATCTCCTCGACGGTCGCTTCGCCACCTTGGCGACCGTCGGTGAGGACGACTACCCGCAGGTCTCGGAGGTGTGGTTCCTCGCCGAGGGCGACCAGATCGTCATTTCACTGAACACGTCTCGGCAGAAGACACAGAACCTCCTCAGCAGGCCCGCCTGCACGGTCTTTCTTCTCGATCTGGCCAATCCCTATCGGTACCTCGAGATCCGCGGCACCGCGGAGGTCACACCCGACGAGGATCGAGCGTTTGCCGACAAGGTCGGCGCGAAGTACGACGCCGACCTGAGCGAACACGACCGTCCAGGAGACGAGCGAGTCGTCGTCCGCATCGTGCCGGTGCGAATCAACGCGGTCGACATGAGCGGCTAGCGAGCGTCCTCACGCAGCGCGCCGCGGGCAGGTCCACGACGTCGGCCAGATCCGGCGCGGCCGAGCGGCGCTGGACCAGCCGCGACGCAAGGACACCGGCACCGGCCAGCGCCACCACGCTGCCGGCCCACGGCGAGACGAGGTACCCGAAGAGCATCGCCGCCGCGTACTCGGTGGCCATCACGACGGCGAGTACGACCGGGCCGAGCCTGGTGAAGCGGCGGTGGAACGCGGCCAGGGTGGGCGGGCTCGTGATGGAACGCCCGAGGAAGACGGCGAGGCCGCGCACCAAGCCGAACAGCACTCCGAGCACCACCGCGACCCACCACGAGCCGGTCAGCACGGCCAGGACCGCCAGCAGGTACACGCCGGCGGTCCGGATGTAGGTCACGAACCCCGTGCCGATCTGCCACCCGAAGCCGGCGCCGTAGACCCACGGTCGGAACTGGTCGAGCCAGCGCTCATTGACCTGGCGATGGTGCACCGGGAGCGCGAAGCCGCCGACCCGCACGTCCGAGGCTGCGGCAACCACTGACGCGGCGCAGGCCAGCAGCGCCGCGGCGACGGGCGAGAGTCCGGCCGCGCCCACGCCCAGAGCGACAACCCCCAGCGCCAGCCCGAGCGTCACCCCGCCCGCCACCGAACCGGCGACGAACCACAGTGCGGTCGAGCGGTAGCGATGGCCCCGCCCGGCTTCGGCGAGCGGCGTGATCGTCGCCAGCATGGAGACTCCGCACGGCGACCACGTGGAGCGGGCGGCCGCGACGACAGCCACCACCGCGGCGGACACACCGAGCACGATGGTCATGGCAGTTCCTTTCGTCGATCTCGGGGGCAGTTCATGCGGGCGATCCCAAGAAGGGTGCCGCGCCGAAGGCGAAGATCCCGCCGTCGCGCGCGACCAGCCAGTAGCCGGTGTCGTCGCCGAAGGGCGCCATGCCGACGACGGGCATGGCGAGCTTGAGCGAGCCGGTCGACCCGTCGAATGCCGCGTCGCCGTAGGCGAAGATCCCGCCGTCCGCCGCGACGAGCCAGTAGCCGCGCCCCGAGGGCGTCGAGGCCATGCCCACCACAGGCGCGTTGAGCGGCCGGCCCCCCATGGACCCGAGGAAGGGCGCGTCGCCGTAGGCGAAGATCCCGCCGTCGCGCGCGACGAGCCAGTAGCCGCCCCCCGAGGGCGTCGAGGCCATGCCCACCACCGGCGCGTTGAGCGGCCGGCCGCCCATGGACCCGAGGAACGGCGCGTCGCCGTAGTCGAAGATGCCGCCGTCGGCCGCCACCAGCCAGTAGCCCGACCCGGTCGCGGTGCCCGCCATCCCGACCATGGGTGCGTTGAGCGGCCGGCCGCCCATGGACCCGAGGAACGGCGCCCCGCCGTAGTCGAAGATGCCGCCGTCCGCCGCGGCGAGCCAGTAGCCGCCGGTGTTGCAGGTGGCGCCCGCGACGACCGGCGCGTCGAGGTGGAGCCCGGACGCGTCACCCGCCTTCGTGAAGTCGCCGTAACCGAGCAGCAGCCCGAAGGAGGTGAGCACCGCGTAGCCGCCGCCGTCGGCGGTCGGCAGCATCCCGACCACCTGGCAGTTCGTGGTCGGCGAGTCGCACGGGGGCATCGGTGGCGCGGGCGTCCAGCAGGACTCGTTCTGCTCGGCCGTCGAGTTGTCGACCGCCACCGCGGTCGTACACGTGGGGTCGACCTGCCAGGGCGGCACACAGGCGACGACGCGGCACACGATGCGTCCCATGCACTCGACGTCCTGGTTGCACTGGCCGTACCGGAACTGCAGGCATCCGGTGAGAAAGGAGTTGCACCCCTGGGACCCACAGCCGCAATTGGTGCCGTCGCACTCGGTCTCACAGAACGGGAAGCCGCCGCTGCACCCCGTCGCGCAGTTACAGGTCGAGTTGCAGTCCATGTAATAGCGCGGCCCGTTGCAGTAGGAGGACCCCTCCGCGACCCACCAGCCCCCCATGATGGTGTTCTCGGGGCAGTAGTTGTACCCGCTGACCGCGCAGCAGAACTCCGAGAAGCCCGAGCAACACGTGCTCCCGCAGTCACAGCCGGCGTTCCCGCATTCGCAGATCTGACCGTACGCGGTGCCCGGCCGCAGCGCGAGATCGAGCCCGGAGCCGATGGCGACCGCGCTGCCGACAAACGCGGACCGGTTGATCAGGTTGCGGCGTGACAGGCGGCCCTCGAGTGCGCGCGCCGTGCGCGTCACGAGCGCGGTGGAAAGACTCACGAGCCGACCATCCCCTTCGCCGACGACGGCCGGACCAGGCGGCGCGTGCCTTCGAGCGCGGCGAGGGACGAGAGCGCCAGCAGGCTCAGCCACAGACCGACCGCGCTCACGAACAACAAGGGCATCCCGGCCCAAGGCTGACGAGTGAGCTCGCTGAGGAGCGTCCCCTGCGACGGCGTGGTGGCGGAGACGACGGCCGCGGCGACAGCGAAGGTGAGGTCGAGCAGGAGGTGCACGGTCGTGGGCGGCGTGTCCGGCCGACCGAAGCAGCCGCAGGTCGCGAGGGGACCACCGCGCCAGCGTGCGTAGACGACGACGACGCCGAAGGCCGCGTAGGAGAGTGCGACGAGGGCCGCCGTGACGGGCCGGGGCAGAGCCAGCGCGGCGATCCCAAGAGCAGCTTCGGCCAACGCGACGGCCCGTACGAGCCGTCGCGCCGAGCCCAGCGAGGGCGCGGCGCGGCCTCGGGGGGTGAGGGCGGCGACGGCGCGCGCCGTGTCGGCAGGGTGGAGTGCCTTGGCCAGGCCGGCGACCACGAGCAGTCCGGCCGCGACGAGATAGAGACCGATCAGTTCCACCCGGGCCCCGCTGCGGTGACATCGGGCGCGGCCGGGCTCACGCCCAACGCCTCGAGGAGCGCGTTGACCCGCGGGACGAGTGTGGTGCGGAGCGCGTGGCTGCCCAGTACCGCGTAGAAGGAGAACGGCCGGCCCGCTTCGGTGAAGAACCACTGGGTGCCCGACTGACCGGGGATACCCCGCCGCAGCACGGTGGGGGAGAAGTCCGCCGCCGAGAGCCCGGCGGGCCGGCCCTGGTGCGCGAACAACGCGGTGCCGACGCTCTCGGGCCCGTACTCGAACAGCGTGGCGAACACGTCGGCGGGGCCCATGACGGACACCGCACCGCTCCCGAAGTCGCCAGTGTCATCGGGGAGCGGGAAGGTGGAGAACTGCGCCACCGGGTAGCTCGAGCCGACGAAGGTGGGCCGCACGATGATCCGGCCCTCGAAGCCGTCGGGTAGCCGGGCCGAGATGCCGTGCGCGCCGATGGTTGCCATGGCTCAGTGCCGCGCCGGCCGTCCGCCCTCGACCGTCCCAGGCGTCGGTGGCGCGGACGCGCCGGAGGGGAACACGTCATCGAGGGTGCGCGGGTACAGACTCGGGTCACCCGGTTGGATGCCGGCCGCCCGCAGCACCTCGTCGGCGGCCGCTTCGCGGCCCGGGCCATCGAGGCCCCCGGCACTGCGGGCACTGCCGGTGCTGCCGGTGCTGCCGGCGCTGCCGGCGCTGCCGGCGCCACCAGAGCCGTCGGGGCGGCCAGGGTGACGGCCCGGACCAGAGTCGGCGCGGTCGTGCTCGGCGCGACGGATGAGCTCGGCCAGCTGGCCCACGTGATTGGCCACGCCCTGGCCGACCTTGGTGCCGGTCGACCCGTCGACGAGGACGAAGAAGGGAGAGCCGGGGACCTGGTAGTCGACCCAGGCCTCGGTCGACATGACGACGGGGACGCGCCCGCTGGCCTGGGCCTGCACCTCGGCGGGCACTTCGCGGTCGGGCCCCTTGGTGACGATGACGGCGCGGCTGCGCCCGGGCAGATCGAGCACGCCGGGTTGCTGGAGCGCGTGCCAGAACCCCGCGCACGAGGCGCAGCCCGAGGAGAGGAAGGCCAAGAGGGTGAGGCCGTCGCTGTTGGTGACCGAGATGGCCCGGGCGTCCCCGGTCGGGGTCACGCCCGCCACCGTCGGTGCGGGCCCGAGCGGCGGGTTCCCCGCCGGCGGGACCAGCGAGACCGCTGCGGCCACCGAGACCGCTGCGGCCCGGCTCGCGGTGTCGACGGTCCCCCCGTCCAGCGCGGGGTCGCCAACACCCGCACCCAGCTCGTGCAGCGAACGGAGGATGTCGGCGTGGGACCGTAAGAGCCCGGCGACCAGGATCCCGAGAACCAACACCACGAACGTCGAGACCACGACCAGAGCAATCACGCCGCCTCCTTTACCCGTTTGGGTCCAGTATCCACCCGCATGGCGGCTGCCGCGCGGCGCCCGAAAACGAGGCATGGTCGCCGCGCCCGTCGATCCTCGGGCATACTCCGGAGCGTGGTGGTGGCCGAAGATCTCTTCCTTCCCGATCCCGAGCCCCGGTCGGTGCGTTACACGGTGATCTCGGTGGACGACCACGTCGTGGAGCCGGCCCACACCTTCGAGGGGCGTCTCCCGGCCTCCCTCGCACCGAGGGCACCGCGCATCGTCGAGACCGACCTCGGGCACCAGGTGTGGGAATTCGAGGGTGAGCGGTACACCCAGGTCGGGATGAACGCCGTGGCCGGCCGGCGGCCCGAGACCTACGGCCTCGAGCCCTTCCGTTTCGACCAGATGCGGCCCGGCTGCTACGACGTCGAGGCCCGGGTGCGCGACATGGACATCAACGGCGTCTGGGCGTCGGTCAACTTCCCGTCGCAGATCACCGGCTTCTGCGGTCGCGTCTTCTTCTCGAGCCCCGACCGTGACCTGGGTCTGGCCTGCGTGCGCGCGTGGAACGACTGGCTCTTCGAAGAGTGGTACACCCGGTACCCGGACCGGATCGTGCCGCTCGGGATCACCTACCTGGCCGACCCCGAACTGGCGGTCGCGGAGATCGAGCGCAACGCCGCCCGCGGCTTCACCTCGGTCACGTTCCCTGAGCGCCCGCACGCCATCGGGCTCCCCTCGCTGTGGGACCGTTCCCACTGGGACCCCATCATGGACGCCGTCGTCGCGACCGACAGCGTGGTCTCGCTCCACGTCGGCAGTTCGGGGATGGAGATCGGGCCGCCCGACGGCGCGCCGCTCCAGATCGGCGCGACCCTGTTCGGCCAATTGTCACTCACGGCCTGCGCGGAGTGGCTGTGGTCCGAGCACGCCGTGCGCCGCCCTTCGTTGAAGGTCGCCATGAGTGAAGGCGGCATCGGCTGGGTGGCCATGCTGCTCGACCGTCTCGAAAACATGGTGGACCGTTCCGGCTACGGGAAGGGGTGGGCGATGCGGCCGGCCGACGTCTTGAAGCGAAACTTCTGGTTCTGCACGCTCGACGATCCCTCCACCATCGACACCCGCCATGCCATCGGCGTCGAGAACATCATGGTCGAGGTCGACTATCCCCACGGTGACGGAACGTGGCCCGACACCCAGCAGGTGATCGAGGAGTGCTGGGGTCATATCCCCGACAACGAGTTGCGCGCCATGTGCTGCGAGAACGCGGCGGCGCTGTACCGCCATCCCCTGCCCGACCAGGTGCTACCGCGCTGACCTGTCGATCGACTCGAGAGGAGGACCGCGCATGTTCACGCCGACCGCGGACAAGCTGATCCCCGACTTGACGCCGCGTGAGGAACTGGTCGTCCTGGCCCGCGCCCTGTGGCGCGAGGGCTACAACGACCACCTGGCCGGCCACATCACCGTGAACCAGGGCGACGGCACGCTGCTGTGCAACCCGTGGCTCCTGACCTGGGCCGAGCTGCGGCCCTCCCAAGTGCTGCGCATCGACCTCGACGGCCGCGTGGTCGAGGGTGACTGGCCCGTCCCGCTAGGCATTCCGCTCCACCTCGAGCTGCACAAGATGCACCACGACGTGAAGTGGGCGGTGCACAACCACCCGCTCTTCGGCACCGTGTGGGCCGACATAGCCGAACTGCCGCCGGTCCTCGACCAGAGCTCGGCCCTGGGTGGCGGCACCCTCGCGCTGGTCGACGAATACGAGGGCCCGGTCAACGACGCCGGCAGCGCCCGGCGCGCGGTGGAGCAGATGGGCGACGCTGCGATGGCGCTGTTGGCGGGGCACGGCGTGTTCGTGCTCGGCGGTTCGGCCCGGGCGGTGCACCAGCGCGCCGTGGCCCTCGAGCAACGATGCCAGCACGCCTGGTACGCGCGCGCCGCCGGCGGCTCGGGAGTCTCACGAGTCCCCCAAGCGTTCATCGACCTCGTCTCACGAGGAAACGGCGAGGGCTTCATCGGTTTCTGGGAGGCGGCGGTCCGCACCGAGCTGGCCGCCGACCCCGACTTGCTCAGGCCCTAGCGCTCCCGGCGCCGCTCCCGAAGACCTCGCTCAGCTCGAGCGGGACCGGCGTCTGGAGCTGGTCGTAGGTGCACGATGCCGGGTCGCGGTCTGGCCGCCAGCGCACGAACGAAGTGCCGTGGCGGAAGCGGTCGTGTTGGAGGTGGTCGTAGGAGACCTCGCACACTGCCTCGGGCCGGACCGCTTCCCAGGTCATGTCCTTGCCCGCGTTCCAGCGATTCGTGGCACCGGGCGCGCGACCCTCGGCCTGTGCCTCGGCCCATCCCGCCCACGGGTGACCCTCGAGGGCGTTCTTGCGATAGGGCGCCAGCTCGTCGGTGAGCTCGCGCCGCCGGGCCACGCTGAACCCCGACGCCACACCGACATGGTGCAGGGTCCCCGAGGAGTCGAAGAGGCCGAGCAGCAAAGAACCGACGCCGGCGCCGTCTTTGTGCGTGCGGAAGCCGGCCACCACGCAGTCGGCCGTGCGCTGGTGCTTGACCTTGAGCATGGCGCGCTTGTCGGGCAAGTAGGCGAGGTCGGCCGCCTTGGCCACCACGCCGTCGAGCCCGGCGCCCTCGAAGCGGGAGAACCAGTCGGCTGCCACGTCGGGGTCCTGGGTCGCCGGGGTGAGGTGCACCGGCGCGTGGACCTTCTTGAGCAGCTTCTCGAGCGTGGCGCGGCGCTTGGCGTACGGGGTCGCGAGGAACGAGGAGTCGTCGTGCGCCAACAGGTCGAAGGCCACGAACGAGGCCGGGGTCGACTCGGCCAGCTGGCGTATGCGCGTCTCCGCCGGATGGATGCGCTGGGACAGGGCGTCGAAGTCGAGCCCGTTGGGGCCGGCGATCACGATCTCGCCGTCGAGGACGCAGCGGGCCGGCAGCTCGCGCACCAGCGAGGCAACGAGCTCGGGGAAGTAGCGCGTGAGTGGCTTCTCGTTGCGGCTCCCGAGCTCGACGTCCTCGCCGTCGCGGAAGACGATGCAGCGGAAGCCGTCCCACTTGGGCTCGTAGAAGAGCCCGTCGTCGCGCGGCAGGTCGCGGGTGAGCTTGGCCAGCATGGGCGCCACCGGCGGCCGGATGGGCAGGTTCATGCCGCCGCCCCGTGCTCGCCGGCCCAGGCCACCAGCTCGTCGGCCGTGCCGCGGTTGACGACACGCTCGGAGGGGACGCCGGCGGCGACGGCATTCCGGCAGCCGCGGCCGAGCCACTCGAGCTGTCCAGGGGCGTGCGCGTCGGTGTCGATGGCGAAGGAGCAGCCGAGCTCCACCGCCTGGCGCAGGAGATCCTCCGGAGGATCCTGGCGTTCGGGGCGCGAGTTGATCTCGACCGCCGTGCCGGTACGCGCGCAGGCCGTGAAGACCGCGTCGGCGTCGAAGGACGACTGCGGACGGCCCCGGCCCGTGATCAGGCGGCCGGTGCAGTGGCCGAGGATGTCGGAGTGCGGGCTCTCGATGGCGGCCAGCATGCGCGCCGTCATCTGGGGCTCGTCCATGCGCAGCTTCGAGTGCACGCTGGCGACCACCACGTCGAGCTCTCCCAAGAGCTCGAGATCGAGGTCGAGCGAGCCATCCTCCAAGATGTCGACCTCCATGCCCGTGAGGATGCGGAACGGTGCCAGTTGCTCGTTCAGCCCGCGCACCACGTCGAGCTGTTCGCGCATCCGCTCCTCGTTCAGGCCGTGGGCCACGGTCAAGCGCGCGCTGTGATCGGTCAGGACCAGGTACTCACGGCCGAGGGCGCGGGCGGCCTCAGCCATCTCGAGGATGGGGCTTCCCCCGTCGGACCAGTCGGAGTGCGAGTGACAGTCGCCGCGCAAGGACTCGAGGAGCGCTGCAGCCGGGCCGTCGAGCACGAGGTCCTCTGGTTCCTCGTCCAGCTTGTCCAGATAGGCGGGGGTGTCGCCGCGCAAGGCCTCGGCGATCACCTGCGCCGTCGACTTGCCAACGCCCTCGATGCTCTGGAGCCGGCCCGCTGCGGCGAGCGACTCCAACTCCTCGCGCGGCACCGCTGCGATGGCGCGGGCAGCGTGGCGGAACGCCCGCACCTTGTAGGTGTCGGCGCCACTGCGCTCCAGGCGGAACGCGACCTGGTTGAGCGCGTCAAGCGGCTCCATCATCACCCCCCTCGCGAGTCCTTCTTGGCACGGCTGGGTGCCACGCGTGTCGGCTCGTCGGGCATCTTGGGGTACTGGGGTGGCCACGGCGCATCGTGGAGGCCGGCCTCGCGGTCCCGCACCGCCAGCTCGAGCAGGGGCTCGAGTGACTGTGGGCGCGTCGCGATATCGGCCCACGGGTCGCCTCGCCGCCGCACCAGTTCGGGCACCGTCGAGATGGTGAGATCGTCGGGGACGACGGACTCCACCTCTTCCCACGAGAGCGGGGTCGAGACCTGGCCGCCGGTGCGGGGCGCGCGAACCAGGCACCGAACACCGTCTTGTGCGGCGCGTTCTGGTTGAAGTCGACGAAGACTCGGCTCCCGCGCTCCTCCTTCCACCAGTTGGCCGTGATGTCGTCGGGAAACCGGCGCTCGAGCTCGCGGGCCAGCGCCAGGGCACCGGCGCGGACCTGCACCGAGTCCCAGCGTGGTTCCAGGCGGAGATAGACGTGCAGGCCGTGGCTGCCCGTGGTCTTGGGGTAGCCCCTGAGGCCGAGCTCCTCGAGGAGGTCACGACACCGCAGCGCGGTGGTGCGCACCTCGTCGAAGCCGATGCTCTTCGTCGGGTCGAGGTCGATGCGCAGCTCGTCGGCGTGCGCGGGGTCGGCGGCCAGGTACGGCCAGAGGTGGAGCCCGAGGCAGCCGACGTTCACGGCCCAGATGACGTGCGCCAGGTCGGCGACGACGAGCGCGTTGGAGGTCGTGCCGTTGGGCGTCGACACGATGGTGGACTGCAGCCAGTCGGGGGCACCGGCCGGGATGCGCTTTTGGTAGAAGGACTTGCCCGTCGCGCCGTCGGGGAAGCGCTGCAACATCGCCGGCCGCCCGCGGGCGGTGTTGAGCAGGTGGTCGCCGATCTCGAGGTAATAGGTGACGAGGTCGGACTTTGTCGCGCCGAGACCGGGGAAGTACACCTTGTCGGGCCGGGAGATGCGGAGCTCGCGGCCGTCGACCTCCACGAAGCGTTCGTCCTCCCCGGGCACCGTCTGGACTCTACTGACGACCGCCTGCGCGGGCGCCGTCCGCTCAGGCCGGCTGGTTCTCCGGCTGGGTCCTGAGTGCGTGCTCGGGCGGGAGCACGACGCCGCGCTCGGCGAGCTCGCGCTCGAGCCGGGACCGCTCGTGCTCAGGGTTGGCGAACCGGTCCGGTGTGGCCGGGACCTCGAGGGCCTCACAGAGCCTGATGAGCGCGCCGTCGTAGGAAAGCTCCCGGGCCAGGGCTTCGGCGACAGGGGTTGCCCCGTTCGTCACACCAAGCCTGGCCCGGGAGTGTACGAGGTCGGCCATCAACAGGTCGTGGGACCTGTGCCCTTCCTCACCTTTGCCAAGGGCCCGCGTCAGGAGGTCTATGTACATGACCACCTTGCGATCCTGCACCTCGGTTGACCGTGTCGCTAGGGCTGAACGTCCCGACTTGTGGGAATAAAGCCCAACTGGCGGTGTCGACCTCCCGCCGATCCCGCAGGAGTGGTCAGACGAGGTCGCCCAGGCCCTCCCACCCGCGTGGGGGTGGGGCCAGACGCCAGAACTGCTCGGGAACACGACCCTCCAGACGCGCGGTCAACGCGTGATCGCGCTCGAGCGGGGGGATCTGTGACGTGTAGCACCAGATGGCCTGGCGCTTCCGCTCCTCGTCGGGTACGTGCGGGACGATGGCGGGCGTGGGCCAAGGTCGGGAGCGCAGCAGCTTCGCCACGCGCCACGCCAGCATGCCGGGCAGATGTTTGTACCCGTGGTCCTCGTAGCAGAACCACGTGCGCGCCGGTTGCGCCGCCATGACTTCGAGGCACGCGTCGTGGACCATGACGTGGTCGGGGTTGGCCAGGCCCATCGGAAAGAACACCGATGTCGGATTGAGCCGGGCGATGGTTTCGGCCAAGACCGGCGCCACCTCGCTCGGCTTCGGTCGATCCTTCGGCGCGAGGTACTGGTGGTCGGAGAAGTCGAGCCATTCGTAGCGCGACTCGAGGACCCCCATGGCGGCGACATCCTCCTCGCGTCGCACCGCCACGACGTCGTCGCCGGCCTTGAACCCGCCGAGCGCATCCCATTCCGATGGCTCGGCGGGGTACGCCGGCGGCCGCCCGGCAAGCACCGTGACGACGGCCGTGTCGTCGTAGCTGGCGAGGAGGTGTCCGGCTCCCATGGCGGCGTCGTCGAAGTGGGGGGAGACGACGACGATTCGGGTGAAGGCGTCCGGCGCGACCTCACCCCAGGTCGGTTCTTCAAAGGTGTCGTGCACGCACGGATCATACGGGGGCGTCGTCGATCTCACCGGCGACGTGGTGACGGAAGGCGGGCAAGAGGGCACCGATGACGGCGGCGCCCACGATGCAGGCAAGACCACCGGAGACGACAGAGAACTCCACGCTGGTCAAGGTGGCCACGGTGCCCGACTCCATGTCACCGAGGCGCGGGCCGCCCTGCACCACCGCCATCTGAATGGACGACATCCTGCTCCGGAAGCGCTCGGGGATGGAAGCCTGCAGCATCGTGTTGCGCAGGACGGCCGAGATCACATCGGCCCACCCTGCGATGGCCAAGAGGACGAGGGCGACCCACAGGGTGTCGACCAGCCCGAAGAGGGCGATGGCGAGCCCCCACACCGAGACCGCGAGAATGACGGCCCAGCCCTGCCGCCGCAGGTTGGCCACCCACCCGGTCGTCGCGGCGCCGATGAGCGCGCCCACGCCGGGGGCGGCGTAGAGGAAGCCCAGCGTGATGGTCCCGCCGCCGAACACGGACTCCGCCATGGCGGGGAAGAGGGCGCGGGGCATGCCGAACACCATGGCGTTGACGTCGATCAGGTACACGCCCTGCAAGGCCTGGCGCGAGCGCACGTAACGCCAGCCCTCCAGAGTGGACTGCCACGGTGAGAGTCGGCTGGCGTGCTCGGAGGGCGGGATCGGCTTCAGCATGGCGGAGGCGACCAAGGCCACGACGAAGGACAGTGCGTCGAGGGAATAGACAAGCGGCAGCCCGATGCCAAGCAGGACTCCCGAGAGCGCCGGTCCCACGACGACGCCGACCTGGAAGATGACCTGCGTCATGGCGAGAGCCGCCGTGAGGTGCCGCCGGTCGACCATGCCCGGGACCGAGGCCATGCGGGCGGTGTTGGAGAACCCCATCAATCCGGCGGCCAGCGAGCTGACGATGTAGAGCACGACCAAAGAGGGATGTGCCGCAGCGGCGTTGACCGCCATGGCACCGCTGGTCAGCGTCAGCGCGACCGCCGTCCACACCATGATGCGCCGGCGGTCCATGGTGTCGCCCACTGGCCCCGCCCACAGCGCCCCGGCAACGAAGGGGATGAGCTGCGCCAGGCTGATCGCGCCGACCTGCAGCGACGACCGGGTCATGGAGTAGACCTGGAAGGGGATGGCCACGACGGTCAGCTGATTCCCCAGTGTGGAGATGAGCTGACCTATGAAGAGGAGCCGGAACTCACGGCTCTCCCGCAGCGCGGCGGTGTCCACGAGGATCCGGCCGGGCATGGCAGCAGCCTACGGTTGGCGCCTCGGGCCAGCTTGCTGAGGCGGGCTCTTCAGGAGAGCTGTTGACCCAGATCGCGCACGGAGATGTCCCATGCGGCGGGCCAATCGCGCGTGCGCAACAAGGCGTCGCTTCCCCCGTCGCAGAACACCACCGAACCGCAGAAGAACGCGGCATCTGGACCCAGTAGGAACTCCACCAGCGCGGCGATCTCCTCGGGCCGGCCCGCCCGCCCGACGGGGATGGGCAGCATGTCGAGCAACGGAGCCGTCTCCGCGTCGGCGCGCATGCCTGCGACCATCGGCGTGTCGATCATGCCGGGAGCAATGGCATTGAGGCGCAGTCCCGAGCCGGCCCAGGCCGGGCCCGTCGCGTTGCGGCGCACCCAGTGCGCCACTGCCAGCTTGGTTGCCGGATAGGCCACGAGCGAGCCCCGCGCGTCGGCGATCTCGGCGCTGCGCACGGCGTCGTGGTCGAGGCAGGCTTCGACGAGGTCGGCTGGTATGGCCGGCTGCACCGTGGTCGAGTTCGAGCTGATCGCGACCGCCGCGCCGCCTTGGGTGAGCAGCGGTCGCAGGCCCTCGAGCACCTCGACGGTGCCGAAGTAGTTCACGGCGGCCAGCAACGATCCCGCCCGGTTGGGTGCTCCCGCCACGCCGGCGCAGGTCACGATGCCGGCCAGTGACCCGCCACAGCGCTCGGATGCCTCGGCGACGGCACGGTGCCGACCCTCGGGGGTGGCCAAGTCCGCCACCACGTCGGTCTCGTCCTTGTCGACGCCGACGACGTGCCAGCCCGACGCCGTGAGACGCGCCGCGGTGGCGGCGCCGATGCCCGACGCGGCCCCGGTGATGACGACGGTGCGCTCAGGCAGCGCGGCGCGCCTTCAAGAGGGCGAGCGCCTTGTCCGCATGGGAGCCCATGGAGAACTCGCTATGGATCACGTCGAGGAGCGTGCGGTCGGTGCCGATCACGAACGTCATCCGCTTGTTCGGCAAGAAGCTCACACCGCGCTTGGCGCCGAGCTGCGTCGCCACGACGCGATCGGGATCCGACAGCAGGGGGAACCCGAGCGACTCCTTCTCGTCGAACTGCTTCTGCTTTTCGACCGCGTCGGCACTGATGCCGACGGGCTGCGCGCCCACCTCGGCGAACTCGGCCGCCAGGTCCCGGAAGTGGCAGCTCTCCTTGGTGCAGCCATAGGTCATTGCCGCCGGATAAAAGAACAGCACAACCGGCCCGTTGGCGAGGAAGCTGCTGAGGGTACGAGGCGTGCCCGTCTGGTCGGGCAGCTCGAAATCGGGGACGACGTCGCCTGTGCGCATCCGCTCAATGTAGAGCGGGAACGGACGTTCGTGCTCGGCTACGCCTCGAAGCGGAACCCGACCCCTCGCACGGTGACCAGGTGGCGGGGATTGGCCGGATCGGGTTCGACCTTGCGACGCAGACGCTTGATGTGCGTGTCGAGGGTCCGCGTGTCGGTCAGCTCCTGGTCCCACCACAACCGGTCGATGCACCAGTCACGCGTGACCACCTGGCCGCTGTGCGACATCAGCAGGGCGAGGAGGTCGAATTCCTTGCGGGAAAGGTCGACGGGGTTCTCGTTGACCATCACCTCGCGGCGGCCAGCATCGAGGCGGACCGGGCCGACGGTGAGGACCTCCTCGTGGTGCTCCGCGACGGCCACCCCACGCCGCAACACGGCTCGCATGCGCGCGACCAGCTCGCGCAAGCGGAAGGGCTTGGCCACGTAGTCACTCGCGCCGAGCTCGAGTCCGAGGACGATGTCCACTTCGGAGTCGCGCGCCGTCACCATGATGATCGGTACCGGCTTCAAGCTGCGCATCTGCTGGCAGATCTCGATCCCGGACTGGTCGGGCAGCATGACGTCGAGCAACACGAGGTCGGGGTGCACGCGATGGAAGAGGCGCAGCGCCTCGTGGCCGTCGCCCGCGGCCTCGACCGTGAAGCCCTCACGCGTGAGCCCCGAGGCCAACGCCTGACGGTAGGACTCCTCGTCGTCGACGACCAGCACGAGGGGACGGTTGTCGCGCGGCGGACCGCCGGGTGTCGGCCGGCCCGCGGCGGCCTGTGCGTTCGCGATCACCACGTTCGTTCCCCCCTCAGGCAGCGTCGTGGGGAACCCGGGGATGAAGGGCGCAGAGAGAGGCAGGCGACGACGGCGGACGGGGGGGTGTGCGCGCCGGCGTCGCCTGGATACGCGGGGAGGCGAAAACCCGCGCCATGGTCACCAACGATCCGACGAGCCCGGGGCGGTGTGAGCGCTCCGGTCGGATCATGATGACTTCGGCCAGGGCGTCCTGGCCGCGATGGCGATCGGCAACGGGGCTGGAACGAGGGCCCCGACCGCCGTGACCCGTGTGCTGATCAGCGCTCGCCATCGGGCTTCACGCTACGGAATTGAGGTGAACGTGTTGTGAAAGCGTTGTAACCAACAAGTGTTCTGAAGATGAACTCTTACTGCTGTCTTATCCGCCTGCAGCAGTACGCTGCCGTCGCACACACGTGGGAGGTGTCAGATGACCGAGGCGATGGGCCACGGCGTGAATCAGCGCAGGGCTATACAGATGACCCCCGAGGAGGTCGAGTCGTTCCTCGCCGAGCGTCGGGCAATGACTATGTGCTCCATCTCGGCCGACGGCTCCATTCACGCCGTGGCCATGTGGTACGGCTTTCTCGACGGCTGTGTCACGGTGGAGACCAAGGCAAAGTCGCAAAAGGTGCAGAACCTGCGCCGCGACCCTCGCCTGACATTGCTCTTCGAGGACGGTGACTACTACGAGGAACTTCGTGGGGTGGAGCTGGTGGGGCGGGCTGAGATCGTGGAGGATCCCGAAAAGCTGTGGAACCTCGGTGTGAGCGTGTTCGAGCGGTACAACGCGCCGTACACCGAAGAGCTCAAGCCTTTCATTGAGGCGATGCTGCACAAGCGCGTCGGGGTCAAGCTTCACGTTGAGCGCACCGTCACCTGGGACCACCGCAAGCTCGGCCTGCCGTCGACACGCCCCGCGTCGGCGTGAAGGGCTACACGATCATCCGGGCTGATCGCACGCCTTGAGCAGCTGTGTCATGCCGTCTTCGATGCCACCGGCGAGCACGTCGATGTCGGGCGTCGAGTCGTAGTCACCCGTGATGCCGAAGTTGACCTCGCCGTCGTAGGAGAAGATGGCGACGCCAAGGCGCATCTGCCCACCGAGCGGGACATAGGGAAAGGCGCGGATCATCCGCCGGCCGGCCGCATAGAGCGGGAATTGTGGACCGGGCACGTTCGTCGTGACCGTGTTCACGTTGCGCTGGCCGGCCCGGGTGGCCAGACGCATGCCGAGCGCCAGCAGCATCGGCGGCGCAAAGCCCGACATGGAGGTGAGTGCGCCGCCGGCAAGCGCTTGCTTCGAGTCCTTCAGGTCCTTCATCTGCTCGGCGATCGTGTGAAGCCGCAACACGGGGTCGTCGATATCGACTGGGAGCTCGGCGAACATCGCGGACACCTTGTTGTCGAAGGTGCCGTCCCCCACGGCCTTCCCGTCGGCATCGCGGGGCGGATCGACACCGGTACCAATGTGCGCACGACACGCTCAACGTTTTCGTCGCGGGCCAAGAGCAGTTCGCGGAACCCGTTGGTGATGCACGCGAGCACCACGTCGTTGAATGTCCCGCCCAACGCCTTGCGGACTCGCTTGATGTCGTCGACCGACGTCGACGCCCAGGCGTAGCGCCGGTGCGGGCCGAGTGGTCCGTTCAGGCTTGACAGCGGCATGGGACGGACGAGCCCGCTGAGCGAGAACAGTCCGCTGGCGACCTCGATGGCGTACCCCGCCACGCGGCGGATGGCGCGGGTCTGCGCCCGGGCCGCCCGGACCTGCTCGTAGGGCGAGAGCACGAAGTTCTCGAGTGCCTCGAGCACGAGCTGCAGGTCCGAGGGCTCAGGACGAGGAACCCAGGTTGAAGCGGGCGGACGCGTGGCATCGGCACTGAGGTCCATCAGCACCGCGAGGAGGTCCGTCCCCGACACGCCGTCCACCAGTGCGTGGTGCGTCTTGGCCAGGATCGCCCACCGACTGTCCTCGAGGCCCTCAACGACCCAGATCTCCCACAGGGGTTTCGCGTGGTCGAGTTGTTGCGCCATCACGCGCCCGACCAGCTTTCGCAGCTCGCTCTCCCCGCCGGGCGCGGGGAGAGCGGTGTGCCGTACGTGGTAATCGATGTTGAAGTGTGGGTCGTCGACCCAGACGGGCCTTCCGAGCTCGAAGGGAACCGCTTTGACCTTCTGGCGGTAGCGGGGGACGAGGTCGAGCTTCGCGTCGATCATGTCGACGATGTCGGCGAACGGCGGCGGCGGGCCTTCGAAGATCGTGACCGACGCGATGTGCATGTGCGACACGTGGTCCTCGATATGGAGGAACGAGGTGTCCAAGGGGCTCAGGCGGTCAGGACACATCCACCCTCCCTTCGCGGTCGGCTGGCGTCACGCTACTACCGGACGTCGCCCGTTTCCCGGGGTCAGCCGGCTGTTGCGGTGGCCAGGGGCCCGCCCAGCGGCGCCAGGAATGGAGTGGCCAGGACCCGCCTGCGGGTCTCATCGTAGGCGGCCTCGATGACAGCGGGCCCCCTGTCCTCGTCCATGGCGCGCAGACCCATGATTCGCCTGGCGGCTGGGCCGGGCTCGAGGCTGATCACCGCCGTTCCGGCCGCCTCGAGGCGCGCGATCTCGCGCTCCATCCGGCGGTGCACGGTTCGCCGCAACCATCCGTCGGCTCCGTTGGCCGTGCCGTGCGCCGCCGACATGGAGGAGACCACCACCACGAGGTCCAGTCCTTCGCTCTTGAGCACGTCTGCGTTGGTCGCCGAGTGCACGCCACCGTCGACGTACTCGGTGCCGTCGATGGTCACCGGCGTGAAGTATCCCGGTATCGCACAGGACGCCAGCACGGCCGGCGCCAGGCGCGTCGACGCGGTTCCGGGCCGACCGAAGACGACCCGGCCGCCGTCGGTGCGGCGGACGGCACAGATGCGCAAGCCATCGGGCCAACGAGCGCCGATGTGTGTGTCGAGACCGCGGGCTCGGTCGGAGATGTCGATCTGTCCTCGTGGCATGAGTGTCATCGCCGCGACATCCGGGCGGAAGGCGAGCGGTCGCCGGACGGCGCGCACGATCAAGGCCGGCGACGGTAGGCCCCAGGGTCGGAACAGCGAGAGCACCGACGGCGTCGGGAGCCGGCCGGCGTCGTCGGGAAGTATCCGGCGCAGGATGGCACCACCGCGCCGCGAGGTGGGCGCGCCGTACAGCGACGCCGCAAGGTCGGTGGCGGGGACGCCGAGACGGAGCGCAGCCCCCGTGATCGAGCCGGCGGACGTGCCGACGACGATGGAGGCATCACGCGGGTCCCAGCCGGCCTCGCGGACCAGGGCAGCCAGGACGCCGGCCTGGTACGCCTGCCCGACGACGCCGCCGGCACCGAGCACGAGCCCGATCCGGGGCGCCTTGCGGCTCGCCAGCCCTCCACGCATGACCTTCATCACCCCTTTGTTCTAACCGCCAACCCGGCGCCCGAGCGAGCACTTCCCGTTGGCCGCACGACACCCCTGTGTGACATCCGGTCCATGTCGTTGCACCCCGGCCGAGCATCTCGGCGGTTCCATCATGCGGGCAAGAACATGTGCCGGATCGGCCGCCGGCTGCACGGCGGGAGGGGGCGCACCTGCCGTTACTCTCCTGATTCGAGATGGGTACGACCCTCGCCGACCTGCACAAGATCGCGACGCACGTGCTCGGTCGCCGGCGCTTCGAGGTGAGTGGGCACTTCGGGCTGCGAGCCAGTCCGGGTGGTCTGGCCACACCTGCGTTCGGGCCCGAGCCCGAGGTACTCCGTCTCGCGGGCGCCAGCCTCGTGCGCGAGATCGGTGCCGACGCCCGGTCAGTGCCGCTCGAGGCCTCGACGATGGCTGAATTGGCCGCGTTCGCCGGGACCGATGTGGCGGCTGCCTTCTCAGCCGGCCCCGACACCCCTCCGGCCGACCCAGTCGATCAGCCGTTCCACGTGTCCCCGAGCGAGCTCGACGCGTACTACGACTGGTTCGAGCTCGGCTCGCGGGTGCTCGACCTGGCGTTGTGCACGCGCAGCGCGCCGGAAAGCACCTCGACGGTGCAACTGTGGCCCGAGCACTTCGACATCGCGTCCGCGGTGGAGCTGGCGCCGGGAGCAGGAGTCAACCTCGGCTTCTCCCCGGGCGACTCGTTTTGTCTCGACCCCTACGTCTACGTCGGGCCGTGGGGCAGTGAGCGACCCGGTTCCTCCGGTTATTGGAACGCTCCCTTCGGTGCCTTCGTGCCGCGCGCACAAGCCCCCGATGCCGCCGCCTGCCTCGAATTCCTGCACCGCGGCCTGGACGCGCTCGTGAAGGGATAGCCCAATGCCCGTTCCTCTTCCCTCCACCGATTCGGTCAACCTGTTGCCGCCTGACAGAACGGAGGCCCAGATCATGGCGGACGGTGTCACGGCCGCCGTCTCCGGCTGTGAAGGGCTTCTTCCTATCCAGCGGGCACTGATCGAGGCGCTGTTCCCCGCCATGACAGGCCACACGGTCGCCGTACGCGAACCTGCGCGAACGACTCCGGGGGAGCTGGCGATTGCTCTCGCCCGGCGCAACCTCGAGTTCCGATCACGCGCAGTGCAGGTGATGCTGCTGTGCGCGCTGGTGCGTCACCCCATCCCGGACGACGTCGCCGAGAACGTCGCCGACTTCGCCCGGGAGATCGGCGTGGACGAGGGCATGGTCGACGTCGCGCGCGACTTCGCTGCGGGTTCGCTCGACCTCGCCGTGCATGACTTCCATCGGAACGGCTACGAGGGAGCGTGGAACGAGCAGGAGTCTGCGGCGGCCGTCCACTCCAGCCAGGTGCTCCACGACGCGTGGGCATTCTCCGAGGCCGATCCGGCGCTGGCGGCTCACTGGGCCTCGCTCGAGGACCTGCCTTCTGATGCCATCGGGCGCAAAGTATGGGAGCTGTACCAGGCTCGTGGCTTCACCTTCCCGGGTCTGCCGGGCTCGGCGCCGCCCCTGTTGGCACAACACGACTGGGTCCATGTCCTCGCGGACTACGGCACGACAGTCGAGTCCGAGGTGGAGGTCTTCGGGTTCATCGCACGAGCCAACGACGACATGCACGCGTTCTCGCTCCTGGCCATGGTCATCTCCCTGTTCGAGACCGGCTACCTGGCCTCGGGTGCAGGCTTGTTCGAGGCCTCGCCGGGGCACTTCTCATCGAGCCCGCACATGGCCGTTCGGCTTTGCGACGCCATGCGCCGCGGAGCCCTGTGCCACGACGAGACGACCGGAGCCACGGGTATCGACTTCCTCAAATGGGACTGGTTCTCCGTGGCACACGTGCCCTGCGGTGAATTGCGTGAGCGTTTCCACCTGGTCTCGAAGTCATCGGAGGCCTTCGCGGCCGGATCGGTCGGACCGTGGGAGCCTGGCGGGATCAGCCCGTTCCAGATGAACTCAGGGATGGACCTGGCCGCCCGCGTCGGTGTTCCCTACGACGCGCACGGTGCCTCGGTGTCTCTCTGACTGGGGTCAGGATTCGAGGAACCGGAGCACGGCCAAAACTCGGCGGTGATCGTGCTGAGAGACCGGAAGATCGAGCTTGGTGAAGATGTTGGCGACGTGCTTCTCGACTGCGCCTTCGCTGACAACGAGAGATTTCGCGATGGCAGCGTTGGACCGACCTTCCGCCATGAGGGCGAGGACCTCGCGCTCACGGGCCGTTAACACCGTGAGCGAATCGGTCCGTCGCGTCGCGCCGAGGAGCTGGGTGACGACTTCAGGATCCAATGCGGTACCTCCCACGGCAACGCGTTCGAGTGCTTCGACGAAGTCGGCGACGTCGGCCACACGGTCCTTTAGGAGATACCCGATGCCCGATGCGTCGTCGGCCAGTAGGTCGGCCGCGTAGCGCGTCTCGATGTACTGGGAGAACAAGAGAATGCCGAGACCGTCGTAGCGAGCGCGGAGCTCGAGCGCGACCCGCAGACCTTCGTCGGTGAAGGTGGGTGGCATACGGATATCGATGACGGCGACGTCGGGAGGGTTCTGCGCGATGGAGCTCCGGAGCGCGTTGGGGTCGGACACGGCCCCGGTGATGCAGAAGCCGCGATCGACCAGGAGCTGGACGAGCCCGTCCCGAAGGATGGCCGAGTCCTCGGCGATGGCGACGCGCAGCGCGGCAGGTGTCATGGCGCCAGGGGAAGATCGACGGTCACCACGGTCGGGCCCCCGGGCGGACTCACCAGGGTCAGCCGCCCGTCGACCGCGTGGACGCGATCGTTCAGGCCGGCGAGCCCGCTCGACGAGGAACCGAGCGTGGTGAGCTGGGCGCCACCCCGTCCGTCGTCGCGTACGACCAGCCGAAGCCACGTGCCCTGTTGCGCGCACGACACCGACGCACGCGAGGCGGAGGCGTGCTGGGCGACATTCGCCAGCAGCTCCGCAACGCAAAAGTAAGCGATGGCCTCGATGGCCGGGGTCGGACGCAGCGAGAGGTCGACGGAGATCTCGGTGGGCACCGCGCTCCGGGCGGCCAACGTGGCCAGCGCGCTTTCCAGCCCGGTGTCGAGCGCGGGTGGGTGAATGCCCCGGGCGATGTCCCGCAATTCGGTGATCGCCTCCTTCGCACCCCGGTGCGCCTCGTCCACCAATTCGCGCACCCGTTCGAGGTCGACGCGTGCCGGGTCCTCCAGCTTCTCTTTCGCCATGCCGAGGCGCATGGCCAGCGCAACCAGCTGCGCCTGGGTCCCGTCGTGCAGGTCGCGCTCGATCCGGCGGAGCGTGGCGGCCGACGCGTCGACGGTCTGGGTCCTCGCTTGTTCGAGCGAACGGACCCGGATTGCGACGGGGTCGGGACCGAGCAGGCTCCGGACGAGCATGCGGTCCACGTTGACGAAGCCGCGCATGACCCACGGTGCGGCGAAGAAGAAGACCGCGCCGGTAATGAGGATGGCGACCTCATGCAAGAAGCCGGTCGCGTTGACCGAGAAGTAGCCCGGGGGGAACAGGTTGCGCACGAGACCGAACACGGCGGGGCTATTCGAGTTGCTGGGCGAGAGTACGGCATGGGCGAAGCAGGCCAGAGCGTCCCACCACAGGCTGAAGGCGACGTAGAACCCGAGCATCGTCCAGGGGAGCTTCACGGCCAGATAGCCAATGGACCGCCAGCCCACCCGGTCGCGCAGGGCGGACTGCAGCCAGCCCAAGAAGCCGGGACGGCTGACGAAGGGCTCGGGCTCGCCAACGTGCTCGCCGAGCAGGGAGCGCGCCAGCGCCCTCGTCCAGGCTCCGATGCCGCGGGCCGAGCGGACGGAGAGGGCGAGCACCGCCAGGCCGACGAACGTGATGGCCAGGACAATGCCGGTCGCCATGGTGGCGCCGACGAACGCCAGGCCGACGCCGGCCAACCCGCCGCTGACTAGGTAGAACGCCAGCTCGCTCCAGGGTCGACTCGTGAAGGGCTCGCGCACAATGTGCCGTGCGACGCGCTTGGCGGTCTCGACCTGCTCTTCAGTGATCGCGACCGACATCTCCCTACCCCGTACGCGTACGCGCACGCCGTTGTCCTCGGCCTGCTCCACCATCATGCATCACGCCGTGCCAGGAGATATCCGCCCAGCGCGAGCGCCGCTGCGGCATAGCCGGCCATGAGGAGGAAGCCCGTCGTGCTCGAGAGCGCACCGCCCGTGGGCACCACATCGGCTACCGAGTTGGCGTAGATCGACTCGGGAGTGAACCGCACGACGTTGCCCGGGACCCCGTGCAACAGGAGGGGCAGCAACAGGGTGCAGCCGACGAACGTCGCGATCGCTCCCGCACTGTGCCGGATGACGGCGCCCAGACCGATGGCGAACAGCGCGAGCAGCGCCAGGAAGGCCCCGGATTCCACCAGGACGCGCAGGACCCCGGGATCGCCCAGCGTCGCCGTGGGTGCACCACCGGAGAGCTCGGCCTGGCCGACGAAGAACGAGAGGAAGCTCATCGCCATGCCGACGACGAGGGCACCGGCGCCGAACACGATCGCTTTGGCGGCGAAGAACACGGAGCGCCGCGGCATTGCCGCGAGCGACGACCGTATGGTCCCGCTCCCATACTCGCCGGTCATGGACAAGACGGCCAGCACTCCGACTACGAGCGATCCCAGCGCAAGTCCAGCGAGCGCTGCGTTCGTCGCGTCGAAGCCCTGGAAGAAACCGGCCGGCGCGTGGGGGTGGCGGGCGCCACGCGTGGACAGGAAGCTGACCAGCGTCGTGCCAGCCAGCGTGATGAGGAGCGCCCACGCCGTGGACCGCAGCGAGACGAGCTTGGTCCGCTCGGCCCGTATGGCCTGACCGAGTCCGGCCCGTGTACGCGGTGCTTCAAGTGTGACTGCGTAGGTCATGTCGTGCCCTCTCAGTGGGTCGGAACGGGTACAGGTGCCCTGTGGCCAACGGGAGCGGAATGGAAGTCCACCGCATCCCCCGTCAACTCCATGAACGCGTCCTCGAGCGAGGCGCGCACCGGGGTCAGCTCGTGCACGGTCATGGACGTGCGTGCAGCGAGCTCCCCGATGTCGGCAGCGTGCATGCCGCGCACGGTGATGGCGCCGTCGTCGTTGACGTTCGGACGTGCCCCTGCCTCGGAGAGCACGCGGACGAAGCGTTGCGGAGTCGGGGTGACGATACGGACCGAGTCACCTTGGCCACGAGCGGTGAACTCGTCAACGCTGGTCTCGGCGATCAGCGTGCCCCGGCCGATGACGACGAGCCGCTGGGCCGTAAGTGCCATTTCGTTGATGAGATGGCTCGAGACGAGCACAGTGCGCCCCTCGGCGGCGAGGTCGCGCAACAGGTGCCGGATCCAGCGGATGCCTTCGGGATCGAGGCCGTTCACGGGCTCGTCGAACAACAGGACACCGGGATCCCCCAGCAGGGCGCTGGCGACGCCCAAGCGCTGGCCCATTCCGAGTGAGAACTTGCCGGCGCGGCGGTCGGCGACAGAGGTGAGCCCCACGAGGTCGAGCACCTCGTCCACCCGCCGGCTGTCGATGTCATTGGTCTGGGCCAGCCAGCGCAGATGGTTGCGGGCTGTCCGGCCGGGGTGAAACGCCTTTGCATCGAGCAGCGCACCCACCTCCCGCAAGGGCCAGCGCAGCGCGGCAAAGGGCACTCCGTTGACCGTCGCCGATCCGGCGTCCGGCAGATCCAAGCCGACGATCATCCGCATGGTGGTTGACTTCCCCGATCCGTTCGGGCCGAGAAACCCCGTCACAACCCCGGGTGTCACGGTGAAGCTGAGGTCGTCGACCGCCAGCGTCTTGCCATAGCGCTTGATCAGTCCCTGCGTCGCGATCATCGGCTCTCCTCTGGGGTTGACGCTCGGCTCTTCGACGTCCTTTCAGCATGAGTGGGCGGCCTCACCGACGGAATGCCGCTACCGGGCGTCTGATCCTGGTGCTAGCCCCCCTCGCAGGGCTCGGCCGGTGGGCGGCCGGCTACGAGAACGGAGAGAAACGCCCGGTGGGTCAGCCGGTTCGCGCGGCCGGTGACCCGGGCCAGGGCGGGTAGGAGGGCGCGGCGTCGGGCGGCGAGGAGTAGCTCGTGACCGACCCCGGCAGCGAGAACATCGGGACCGATCCGGATGGGACCACCCCTGCCTTGTAGCGCGTGCCGCCGTTGACGTAGCGCATGAGCCCCGTCCCGTTGACGCCCTCCTCGTCGGGGCCTTTTGCCGTCGCGTCGTACCAGAGAAAGGTGTAGTCGGCGGGTGAGGAGTAGCTGGGCAGCGGCGCCGCGCCCTGGTAGCCGTAGGCGTCGAGCGCCGTGGTGGGACCGCCCCCGGCAGGTGGGGCGCGGAAGAGCCCGGTGGCGAACGTGTTCGGGGTCAGATCAGCCCCGGCCAGCTGCACACCTTCGAAGAACTGCTGGATCGGTGGGACGATGGCCGGTACCGCCAACGAGGCCGGCGTGGCTCTCGGGCCATACCACCATTGGTAGAGGCGGTAGGCGTCACCGGCGGTGACCGGTACCGGAACGCCGAGGCTGGTAACCCCGAACGCGTGCTCCCACTCGGTCTGGTCGTAGTAGCGCGCCAGCGTCGACGTGTCCGTCAGCGCAATACCGGTGATGATCCATTCCGGGTAGTAGCCGATGTTGGCGCAGGCGCGGGTGAGATAGATGGGCATGATCGGATCGCCTGCGAACACCACGCTGGTGGCGCCGGAGCTCTTGAGCTTTTCGGCAAGGATCGCCGCCTGCGTGGGCAGCGTCGTCAGGTCCAGCGTGTAGGTGAGCGCGTTCAGCGACGCCATGTTCACGTGTCCGGCCTTGAGGCTCTTGGTCAGTGACGAGGTGAGCTCGGCGAAGCCCGGTGACGGCGGCTCCGATGTCTCGCTGACCACGATGAAAGAACGCTTGCGCGTGTGCAGGGTCGGGTCGCCGGCCCAGATGGCGTCCTTCCCGTTCAGTTTGGCCACCATGTAGTCGACGGTCTCGTTGAGCGATGTGTCGGCGGTCGGAAGGTTGGCCCACTGATAGGGGGCGTTGAGCTTGATCTGGCCGTAGAGGGAGGAGTCACCGCAGCCCATGCACAGCACGTGTAGGCGGGCCAGCTCGTCCTCGTAGGCGGTCGTCTCGGCGGGTCCGCCTATAGAGGCGAATGCGTGGTCCTGCTGGGCCACTGTCACCGCATCTGCGTGGGCGGCGACGGGATCACTGTCTTGACCCGTCGCCTGGAAGGGGATCAGGTTCACGTGCCGGCCGTAGAGCTCGAAGATGTGGTTGAACATCTCGACGTAGGCCTGCACCGTCGCCAGAGCCTGGGCCGGCGTGCCGGCAGCGCTCTGGACCGCCGAGGTCAGCCCACCAGGTTCGGGCTGGTAGTCAACGAGATTGATCGTGGAACCGGTGACTCCTCCGGCAGTGTCGCCTCCGTTGGACGCCCTAGTCGCGGGAACGGGGACGCAGGGCGGTGCGTAGACGCTCGGGACCTTGAGCCGTCCGGTCTTGTGGTCACATTCGGATCCCCAGTCGTAGTCCGCGGCCTTCTGGATCCTCACCGCCGCCGCGTAGGTGAGCGGGACGCTCGACGAGGACGCCGGCGATGCGGTGCCCGTGCTCCGCACGGTGGATGTCTTGGTGCTCCTGTTTTCACTGACCGTCGCCGAGACGCCAGCGGCGATCAGCGCCGCCACGATGAGTACCACCGGACCGGCAATTCTCAACCGTGATACGCGCGGCCACGGCCGGACGTCCCGCGTCGGTTCGGTTTCGCTCACGCGGGGTCGACCTCAGCGGGTGCGGCTGACGGTGCGGACACGACACCGGGCCCAGCCAGCCCCGAACGCGACAGCGCAAGGGGATCGGAGCCGAGGAAGGACTCTCCGACCTCCCGTGAGCTGAGCACGGCCCGTGGATCGCCGCTGGCGAGCACAGTGCCACGATCCATCGCAACGAGACGATCCGCGAGCTCGGCAATGAACGCAATGTCGTGCTCGACGACGAGCATGGTCGCGTCGAGACGCCTCCGCACGTTGTGCAAGAGGCTCGCCATGGCCTCGACCTCGCGCTGGGCGATACCGGACGAGGGTTCGTCGAGCAGGATCACCGACGGTTGGTGTGCAACGACTGCGGCCAGGTCGACAAGCCGGCGGGATCCGGTCGACAGCTCGCTGATCAGGCCGTCGGCGAAGCGCTCCAGCCCAAAGAGCTCCATCAGCTCCTCAACTCGGCGCATCACCGCCGCCTCGGTGCGGATCTGCATCGGGAGGCGCAAGATGGCGTTGAACGGGTCCCCGACATCGGTGAAGCGTTCCAGGGAGACGGCCAGTGCCTCTCGCACCGTCAACGCGGAGAAGAGGCGCGAGTCCTGGAAGGACCGGCCGAGCCCGAGCCTGGCGCGCGTCGAGGCCGAGCGGTCGGTGACGTCGACACCGGCCACCCGGACCCACCCCGAGTCAGGATGGAGGAAGCCCGAGATCACGTCGAAGAGGGTCGTCTTCCCGGCGCCGTTGGGCCCGATGATGCCGACGATCTCTCCGTGAGCGGCATGGAGGGAGACGTCATCGAGGGCGGCGATGCCCCCGAACGACACCGAGATGCCCCCCACTTCGAGCTCGGCTCGGCTGCCCGCCGCGGAGCTCGTCGGTCCGTCCCCGCCACCGGCGCCCATGGACTCGGAGGCCTTTTGCAGGTAGATCGACCACAGGAGCTCGGGATGCGACGCAAGGTCGGCCGCGCTGCCCGAGAACCTGACGACGCCGGCCTCCATGACATACGCCCGGTCCGCCACCGCGACGGCGACGTTCATCGACTGCTCGACGAGCAAGATCGCCGTCCCCGCCCGCCGCATGGCTTCGATGGCGCCGAGCAGCTGCTCGACCACGATCGGCGACAGTCCCAACGAGAGCTCATCGATGAGGAACAACTTGGGACGGGTGATCGTCGCCATGGCGAGGGCCAGCATCTGTTGCTGCCCCCCAGACAGGTTGCCTGCCCGCTCGGTTCGGCGCGAGTCCAGGGTCGGGAAGGCAGCGAGCGCTTCGGCGATCATCTCCTCGTCCCGCTCGCCACGACGGCGCCCCTGCCAGGCGGCGGCGCGGAGGTTCTCCTCCACGCGCAAGTTCGGGAAGATGCCCTCCCCTCCCGGCACCTGCGCAACGCCGAGGCGCGCGATCTCGTCCGGCGGGAGGTGCGTGATGTCACGCCCGTCGAAGACGATGGCGCCGTGATCTGCCTCAACGACCCCGCCGATCGCCCGCAACAAGGTGGACTTCCCGGCGCCGTTGGTGCCGAGGAGAGCGACGATCTCACCCTCGCCGACCTCGATGGCCACGTCACCGAGCACTTCGACACCGTCGTAGCCGACACGCAGCTCTCGGACAGCCAGCAGGGGAAGACGGCCCGCCTGACGGTCCAGGAGCATCTGGGCGCGTGTGTGCATGGAGGTCCACACATCGCGCACGTCTTGCGCGATCAGCCCTCCCGCGCTGGCCACGATGAGCCCTCCAACCGTGAAGATGGGGACAAGGATGAGGAGCCCGTAGCGGAACCCCACCGCGTCCCCCAGCGCGCCGACGATAGGGAGGACCAAGAATCCGGGGAGCACGAAGAGCGCGCCGATGGAGAAGCCGACGGAGCGCACGCGCGAGGGGATGGCGAGGGACAACGACGCGAGGACCCCAGGGCCCACGATGGCGAGTGAGGCATCGATGCCCGCATTGCCGATGAAGGCGACCGGCACGGAGGGCGCCAGCGCGAACAGGACAGCGAACGCGCCGGCGACCACGGAAGCGACTGCAAGCATGCGAAACACCAGGCTGACGTCGCGGGCGGCCAGCCGAGTGGCAATGAGGGCTCCAACGGCGAGGCCGAGCAGGTCGAAGACCTGGATCGGGGCAATGAGGTAGGCCCGCTCGACGGCGTCGAGGTGGAACGTCTCCTGATACTGCAGTGACGCGAGGGAGGTGAAGCCGGCAATGGACGCCGCCAGGAACGGCAGCGCGTAGAAGATCCTGCGGAGCACCCCGATCTTCCAGACCGTCCGCCATGCCTCACCGAGGGACGGCGGCGGTTCGACCGACACTTCGAGGCCCGTTGCCGCACCCGGCGTGGCTGGCGCCGCCGGTACGTCGGCCAAGGGCGCCGGCTCGCCGCGCTCGGAGGCGATCATCTGCTCCGCAAGCTGGAGCTGCTCGTGGCGTCCGCGTGGAGGCTCATGGAGGCGAAGCCCGACGATGACGACCACTGCGATGGGGATAGGGAAGAAGTAGAAGGGCGCACGCCAAGACCAGATGGCGGCGAGCCCCGCCCCGAGCAGGACGCCGATGATCGCCCCGAGGCTGATCCCAGACCGGTGTGCCGAGTAGATGCGAGGCCGGGCGGGCACCGAGTAGTAGTCCGCCAGCAATGAGTTATGGGTGGGAAAGATGACCGCTTGGCCCATGGAGACGCCCGCCAACATGACCGCCGCCACCACGATTGTCGGCGCGGCCCCGAGCCCGATAGAGAACGCTGCGCCCACGATGGCGCCGATCAGCGCAATGCGCACCCGGTTGGTGCGGTCGGCCAAGACGGCGACGGGCAGGGTGAACCCGAGAGCGGCCGCTCCGGCGATCGCCACGATGAGCAGGATCCCGGCATTCGTCAGGTGGAACGCATCGCGCACATTCGGTATCAGCACGTTGAAGGCGCTCTGCGTGGCCTGGTCGAGCAGCTCGATGGTGAAGAGGATCCCGAGGGGGAACAGTGAGGCTCCAGCGCCGAGGGTTGCGAGCCGCTTCACGGCGCGAGGACCGCGCCGGCTTGGCCGGCGACATCACCCGACGAACCCGCCTGTCGCTGGCGCAGCCGGTCGATCGCCCAGTCGCGCAGGTCGTAGCAGAGCCCCGCAAGGCCGCGAGGGAAGAGGATGAGCACGATCAAGACACCGAGCGCGGCCGGAAAGAGCTGCCAACTCGGCGGAAGGTAGACGGCGCTGCCCTCGACGATGGCCGCGCCGAGAATGGCGCCGAAGGCCGACCCCAATCCTCCGACCGCGGTCGACGTGAACACGACGAGACTGGCGGACGCCAAGAAGGCCGTGACCTCATATTGCTGGTTGACCACCACGAACAGACATCCGGCCAGTCCGGCGACGAAACCCGAGATCGCGAAGGCCGTCAGCTTGGCCCGCATGACCCGGACGCCGTACCCAGAAGCAGCGCGCTGGTTCGAAGGCAGCGCGCGCAGGACGCGTCCGATCCGGCTGTGACGCAGGCCGTAGAGCGCGACAAGCACGAGTACGAGCACCCCGAGGCACAGTTCGAAGACCGACGCCTGTGAGGTCAAGGAGAGCCCAAAGAGATAGGGCACGCCAATCTGGCCCTGCGGGATCCACGAGAACTCGGCTGGGACGAGGAAGTAGCCCGAGGCCGCCAGCGCGAAGGCCAACGTCGTCACGGCGGCGAACATGCCGTCGAGCCGCAGTGTGGGAACCCCGATCACGACGGCGACAGCGGCAGCAACTGCGCCGCTCAAGAGCAGCGCGAGGCTCAGATCCCAGTGCCAGTCCACTAGCGCGACCGCGCCGATGACGGCACCGACAGCGGCAAACGACATCTGGCCGAGGCTCACCTGCCCCGTCCATCCCGTGAGCACGACGACCGAGCAGCCCACGATCGCGAGGACGACGAGAGCCGATGCCCTGATGAGCTCGCCAGGTCCCATCCAGAGCGGCAGGGTGCACGCCGCGGCGAACGCCACGAGCCCACCGACCGGTGTCGCGACCCGCACCTCGGGGAGGGCACGCGCGGACGGGGCAAGGTCACGCACGCTGCCGGCCAGGGACAGGGTCGTCTCGGTCTCCCGGTCACCGCGGTGTGCGATCAGTTGGCGCACCACAATGGCGGCAAAGACGACGCCTGCGAGGACCGCCAGACCGAGCGCGGGGTTGGTGGGGTCGTCCCAGGCCACCCCCTGCTGGAGGATTCCCAGCGCGACGGCGGACGCGGCGATCACGGGGAGCTCTACGAAGTTCCCGAGAGCCACGGCGGCCAGCGCCGTGACGAGCGCGGTGAGCCCGTACGTCGGGTCGAGCGGGAGCCCGAAGATGGCGGCCTGGAAGAAGATGCTGACGAACGACAGCACGCCTGCCACCACCCAGGTCACGGACTGGAGCCGGCCGACCGGGATCCCCAACATGGAGGCGCGGTCGCGGCGGTCGCCGACAGCCTGGACGGCGATCCCCACGTCACTGCGGGTGAACCAGAGCGACACCGCGGCCAGGCATCCGACGGAGACGATCACGGCCACAAAGTCGTCAGCAGTGAAGACCACGGGACCGACGTGCCACGCCACGTGCCACGGGAAGGACACCACCGCGCTGGCGATGGGTGTCTGGCCCCAGATGCGGGGGATCAGGAGGCTGACAACCACCAAAAGCTGGGAAAGCCCGATGGTGGCCACGGTCAGAATGAGGCGAGGTGAGCGTCGGAAGCGTCGCACCACGGTTATTTCTGCGAAGGCCGTGAGCAGCACCGAGGCAACCAGACCCGTCGCGAGGCCGAGGAAGTAATTCACCCCGGAGAAGGCGATCAGGCCGACCACCAGCACAGCCGGCGCCGTGCCGAGATCGCCCTGCGCGAAATTGATGACCTTGTTCAGACGGTAGGTCAGGCCGAGCCCGACAGCCATGAGCGACCCCAGCAGCCCGAGGACCACCCCCTGGAGCCAGACCCCGAGGGGCATCGGGAAGAGGACAAGCTGCACGACGAGCACCGCAGCGACGGACATAACCGCGGCGACCGCGCTGTGGGCCCGATCGGGGAGGTGCAGCGCGGTCCGCAGCGGCTCAGACCCTCCTCACGGCGTCATCCCTCATCGCGAACTCGCCCCCCCGGGTAGCCCACTCTTCACACGCTGATGCGCGGCACAGGGTAGTGGTCCGGCGGTGGCCCGCCAAGGTTGCAATCCCCGGGAATGGCTCGGTCGTTGATCTTGGGACGGCACGGACGGGTCCGCCGATGACGCCTGCCTTGTGCCGCGCCCCGACGCAAGCCACAGTGTGATGCAGCCCGTTTCTCTCGTCCGCTGACCGCCACCGACGAAATCGAGGCCCCAGTGACCCTCACCGAATCCGTACCGACCGGTCAACGCGCCGAGAGCCCGGCTGCTCAGGCTGTCGATCTCCGAAAAACATACGGAACCGATGAGGCGACGGTGCACGCCCTGGCCGGCATCAACGTGACGTTCGAGCGCGGACGGTTTACGGCCGTGATGGGCCCTTCGGGGTCTGGGAAGTCGACGCTGATGCACTGCATGGCAGGCCTCGACCGCGCGACCTCCGGACAGACCTTCGTGGGGAACGAGGACATCGGGCGCCTGGACGACGCGGGCCTGACACAAATGCGTCGTGACCACATCGGCTTCGTCTTCCAGTCGTTCAACCTCGTTCCGACGCTGACGGCGGCAGAGAACATCACGTTGCCGTGCGATCTGGCGGGCCGCAAGGTCGACAAGGACTGGTTCGACTACTTGGTCGCGCAGCTCGGCATTGGGGACCGCCTGTCGCACCGGCCGAGCGAGATGTCGGGCGGCCAGCAGCAGCGTTGCGCATGCGCTCGCGCGTTGATCAACCGGCCCGATCTCGTGTTCGCGGACGAGCCAACGGGCAACCTGGACTCGATCTCGACCTCAGAGATGCTGTCCTTCCTCCGCCGGTCGGTCACCGAGTTCGGGCAGTCGATTGTCATGGTCACGCACGATCCTCATGGTGCGGCATACGCCGACCGGGTCGTCTTCCTCGCTGACGGCAACATTGTCGACGACCTCGCCGCACCGACAGCCGACTCCGTCTTGGAACGAGTCCGGACGTTGGGGACCTGACATGTGGCGGGTGACCATCAAAGGACTCCTCGCGCACAAGCTCCGCCTCGCGCTCACCGCACTGGCGATCGTGCTGGGCGTCACGTTCATCGCAGGGACCTTCGTCCTCACCGACACGTTGCACCAGACGTTCAACACGCTCTTCGGGAACATTTACCAGAACATCGATTTCCAGGTCCGCGGCGTCGCGCAGTTCGGTAGTGGCGGCAACGCCACCAGGAATGCTGTCCCCGAGTCGCTCGTGTCGAGCGTGCGCTCCGTCCCGGGCGTCGAGGCGGCAAGCGGGTCGGTCACCGGCTACGCGCAATACATCTCTCATGACGGCAAGGCGATCACAACCGGCGGAGCCCCGACGCTCGGCATCTCGTTCGACCCGAACCAGCAAATCTCGGCGCTCCACTTGGCACAGGGAACAGGCCCGACGACGTCGCACGACGTGGTCATGGATCTCGGCACCGCGCAGAAGTACGACTTCAAGGTGGGTCAACGGGTCCGGATACTGCTGGAGGGCCCGACGCGGACCTTCACCATCACCGGTCTCGCGCGCTTTGGCACGGCGGACAACCTGGCCGGTGCGACGTTGGCTGCGTTCAACATCCCGACCGCACAGGCACTGCTCGGCGATGTGGGCAAGTTCGACGCCATCAACGTCGTCGCGCAACCAGGGGCCAACAAGTCGGAGGTGCAGCACGCGATCGCGCGTGTGCTCCCCAGGGGCGTGGAGGTGGTCTCGGCTCAGACCGTGATCAACGAGCAGACCAGCGAGGTGAGTCAGGCCCTGGGCTTCTTCAATACGGCACTTCTTGTCTTCGCCTTCATCGCGTTGTTCGTGGGCGGGTTCACGATCTTGAACACCTTCTCGATCATCGTGGGGCAGCGGACCCGGGAACTCGCACTCCTGCGAATCGTCGGCGCGAGCCGCCGTCAGGTCTTTCGCTCGGTCCTCGGCGAGGCCGCCGTCGTGGGACTGGTGTCGTCGCTGATCGGTCTCGGGCTGGGCGTGCTCGCGGCACTGGGCCTGGAGGCGCTGCTCAGCGGTTTCGGTGTCACGCTGCCTTCCGGCCCGATCGTTTTCGAGCCGCGCACGGTAATTGTGTGCCTCCTCGTGGGCGTCGGAGTCACAGTCGTGTCGGCCATCAGCCCGGCGCGACGCGCCGTGCGGATTCCGCCGGTGGCCGCCGTCTCAGACCAACAGGCCGAGGCCGACATCTCCCTACGGCGCCGATTCACGTGGGGGTCCGTGATCACCTTGGCGGGTGTCGCCGCCCTGGCCTACGGCCTCACCGAACCCGTCGTCGCGTTGGTGGGCCTCGGTGCGGTTTTGATCTTCATCGGTGTCGCCCGCCTCGCCCCTGCGGTGGCGCGCCCGATCTCCAGCTTCATCGGCCGTCCCCTTGCGCGCCTGCTGGGCATGTCGGGTCGTCTCGGGCGGGAGAACTCCATGCGCAGCCCGCGCCGTACCGCCCAGACTGCATCGGCCCTGATGGTCGGGCTGGCCCTCGTGTCGGCTATCGCGGTGTTCGGCGCATCACTGTCGAAGTCGGCCACGAGCAGCGTCGACAATGCGATCAGTGCGGACATCATCGTCACCACGCCCAACAACGCGCAGGGCGGATTCTCCAACGCCGTCGCGCCGGCCGTCGCGGCCGTGCCAGGCGTCACCGCCACGTCGACCGTGTACCAGGGTCAATTCGAGTTGCAGGGACAGATCCAGAGCCTCACCGCAACGTCGACCAGGGATACGTCGCGGACGGTCATTCTGAACATGACCGAGGGCAGCTCGGCTGCGTTGGCGTCGGGAGAGTTGCTCATCGACACGACGACAGCGAGTTCCAAGCACCTCGCAGCCGGCGACGTGGTACCAGTGAAATTCGCCAAGACCGGCCGTTCGACGATGCGCATCGGCGGTGTCTTCAAGGCCAATGCATTGCTCGGGAGTTATCTCGTCGGAGACGGGTTCTTCCTCACGCACTTCAGCAACCAGCTACCCGTCGCAGTGCTGCTAAGGACCGACGGACGAGCAGGGGTCGACCAGCAGGTCAAGACGGCCCTCGGGGGGTACCCGAACCTTCGGGTGCAGACGAAGGCCCAGTTCGAACATTCACAACAGGCCCAGGTCAACCAATTGCTGGGTTTGGTCTACGCGTTGCTCGGTCTTGCTGTGATCATCGCGCTGATCGGGATCGTCAACACCTTGATGCTGTCCGTCTTCGAGCGGACCCATGAGATCGGGCTGCTCCGCGCGGTCGGAATGAAGCGCCGTCAGATCAGGGCGATGATCCGCTCCGAGTCAGTGATCTTGGCCGTGTTCGGCGCCGTCATTGGCATCGTGGTCGGGACGGCACTTGGCATCGCGCTGGCATCCTCCTTGCGAGCCCAGGGCATCACCGACATCGCCGTGCCCGTGTCGAGCCTCGTGGTGTTCCTCGTCCTGTCGGCCATCCTTGGTCTGATCGCCGCCAGCTGGCCGGCTCGTCGTGCAGCTCGGCTCGACATCCTGGCTGCCATCGCCGCGGAATGAGCGGACCGCTGTCCGGCTCGAGGTGTCAGCTGCCGATCCGCCACCGGATGCCCACTCATTCGATCGCCGTGTGCGTGACTCAGTGGACTGCTTCGTCCGAGGAATTCGACACCGCGGCAGCCGTCTCGAGGTACGGCCAGGCGAGGTCCGGGGGCAGCCCGCCGACCAACGGCTGAAGATTGAGGGGAAAGCCGCCACGCAGCAGGTCGCGGGCCTGCTCGGGCGTGACGATCTGATACGCGCCGTGCTCGCTGGCGAGTTCGGCGACGCTGACGGCCCGCGAGATTGACGCGGTCCCGCTTCGGGTCGCGTTCCACTGGGAGTAGCTGATGGCGTCGGCCAGCAGGTACTGACCGATCTCGGCCCAGGCTCGTTCGGGGTCCTCTGCGACAAAGACGGTGAGGGGAATCCCCGTCGGGGGGAACATGCAGCCGGGCGCTGTCTCGCCGCCACCCGCGCGGTAGGCCGCCTCGAGCGACGAATCGTGCGTCTCGGCCATGAAGAACAGCCCGAGGCGCCCGGCCCGCCGTGCGGCGGCCTCGCTGCCGCCCCCATAGGCCAGGAACGGCCCACCGGGGGTGAAAGGTCGCGGCGTCACCTCGACCGTACGTCCCTCGAGCGCGACCCGTTCCCCGGACCACAGTCGCTTGAGCAGTCCGATCCGTTCTTCGACGAGCGCGCCGCGCCGCTTCGGGTCGATGCCGAACATGGCGAACTCCTCGGGTCGATAACCGATGCCCACGACGTAGGAGACGCGGCCCCTGCTGATCAGATCAACCACGGCGAGGTCTTCCGCCAGCTTGACGGGCTCGTAGAGGGCGAGGAGGAGGGCTCCGACGTTGATAGGCAGCTGCGTGGTGCGGGCGGCAATGGCCGCCGCGAGCGGGACGGGCGAAGGGAGGTAGCCGTCCTCGACCGCGTGGTGCTGGCTCACGACGGCCGCGACACAGCCCCTGCTCTCAGCCCAGGCACACATGTCGATCGTGGCGGCGTAGAGGTCTGCCCGCTCGTCCGGCTGCGATGTGGCCGCACGCATCCCGAATCGCATCATGAACATGGGCGTACGTAAACACAGTGACCGCCGGACATTCAATTTTCCCGGTGGACGGACTTGGCGCTGGTTCCGTCCCCCGAGGGCGACGCCGAGTCCCCGCGGCACCGGCCGCCGGACGGCTGCGCACTTCCTGGTGAGCTGCCCTCTTGGTGTCTCGGGTGAAGCGCGACGGGACCCCGGTAGATTGGTCGACGGCTATCGGAGCGCCAAAAGTGGACCGGACGCACGTCGAGGGTGATGACGATGGGGTCTGAGCAAACCGTGGGAGCAGGGTGATGAGCTCCTCCCGGATCGTCCAGCGGCGGACCTCTCGGAGCAAATGGGAACGTCGACCGCCGATCCTGCGAGCACCCGAAGCGAGCGTCGGCGCGCGCATTCGGGCCCTCCTTCTCACGTGTCTTCTCTTCATCGTGACGCTCGGTGTCGGGTGGATGGTGTGGAGCGTGCTGGAATGGCGGCACGGACGCACCGCCAGCTATCGGCTGACTGGCCTACGAGTCGTTCGGCGGCGGGATGGAAAGCCTGTTGGTCTGGCGCGGTCCTTCCTGCGCAACGGGATCTGTTGCACGCTGCTGCTGATCCCGACCGTCATGGTCTGTGTGATGCTCGGGATCGCGTTCGTCATGGGGGCATCGCCGCCGAACGACTTGCTGACCAAGCCCCGCTTGGCCCCTTGGGATCTGCTCACCGGCACCAAGGTTCTCGACGAGCGAAGCCGCATCGTCGGTCTCCCGACCTTTACCCCAGGGAGCCCCGTCGCTGACCGCGTGAGCATGAACTGAGTTCGGCCGGGCTTCGTGCCGGATGAACTCAGGCGTACCGTGTCTCAATGAGCTCACGTCACCTCGTACTCGCATCGGCATCCGCCGCACGGCTGCGCGTCTTGAGGAGCGCGGGTCTCGATCCCCAAGTGGTCGTGAGCGGCATCGCCGAGGACATTATGAGCGCATCGACTGACGCCATGGTCCGCGACCTGGCGATGGCCAAGGCGCAGGCGGTGGCGGCGCGGCAGCCGGACTCCATCGTCATCGGCTGTGACTCGATGCTCGACGTTGACGGCGAGGCATGTGGCAAGCCGGCCAGCGCTGCCGCTGCGTTGGACCTCTGGCTCCGGCTGCGCCGGTCAGAGCGGTCGCTCCTCACCGGCCACTGCGTGGTCGACACGGCAACGACGCGGTCGGCTGTCGCGGTCGGACGGACGACGATCAGGTTCGGGAACCCGGATCTGTCAGAGCTCGAGGCCTATATACGAACTGGTGAGCCATTGCACTCCGCGGGTGGCTTCACGATCGATGGCTTCGGTGCACCGTTCGTCGATGGCGTCGACGGCGACCCCAACAACGTGCTCGGCCTCTCCGTCTCGTTGCTGCGAGACCTATTCCGGCAGATCGGCGTCGCGTTCGTCGATCTCTGGGTCTCCCCTCAAAGGGCCTGACCGGCTCCGGATCCCGATCGGTACAGTTACGCGGTCGGACGGCCGAGCGAGTGAAAGGCGAGCACGCACAGCATGAAGAGGAGCGTCCCAGAAAAGAGCAAGTCGCCGTCTCAGCTGATCGATGCGAGAATCAAGGAGCTCGACGACTGGAGAGGCAAAACGCTCTCTCGGGTTCGCACGCTCATCAAGCAGGTCGACCCCGAGGCCGTCGAGGAGTGGAAGTGGCGGGGCACCCCGGTCTGGTATCACGACGGAATAATCTGCACCGGCGAGACATACAAGAACGTCGTGAAGATGACATTCGCCAGGGGAGCCTTGCTGGAGGACCCCGCAGGTCTCTTCAACTCGAGCCTCGAAGGCAACGTCAGACGAGCGATTGACTTTCATGAAGGCGAGAAGATCAACGAAAGAGCGCTGAAGTCACTCATCCGCGCCGCGGTCAGGTTGAACACGACGAAGACCCGTCGCTAGTCCCATCTCCACCAGTCGCTGCCCGCATCGATCCGCCCATGGACGACACATGCTGCGACTCTTATGGAAGAGTCAGAGTGACACCCCAGACCGACCTGTTCGTGCGATGAAAGAAGGCAAGCCATATGTCGTTCGTTCCCTACGACCGGCCGATCCGTGCGGCCGTCGTCGGCCTCGGTCGCATTTACGACCTGAACATCCGGGCCTACATGGGCAACCCGGACGTCGAGGTCGTGGCGCTCGTTGATCCCGATCCGCAGCGTCGTGCCGAGCGACAAGCCGATTGGCCAACGGCACAGACGTTCGCCACCGCAGCCGATCTCGCGTCGAGTGGTCTGGCGGTCGACGCCGTCGAGGTCCTGCTTCCGATCCCGCTCCACGTGGAGGGTGTCACTGAGATGCTGGGCTACGGCTGGCACCTCAACTTGCAGAAGCCGATGTGCAGTGACCTGGGCGAAGCGCGGCAGATGCTCGAGGCCGCACGAGCGAACGATCGCGTCTTGCGGGTCATGGAGAACTACCTCTTCTATGAGCCGTTGCAGAAGTTGAAGGAGACGGTCGAGTCGGGGGACCTCGGCGCGGTGAGCGGCTACCACATGAAGATGGTGGGCAGCGGCCGTGGTGGCTGGGAGGTGCCGATGTCCAGCTACGAATGGCAGTTCGCGCAGATGCGCCGCGGTAGGGGCGTCCTGGTATTCGACGACGGCTGGCACAAGCTCGCGACGGCATTATGGCTGTTCGGCCCGCTGCGCGAGGTGCGGGCGTGGGTGGGCGGCACCGAGGTCCTGCCCAACATCGAGATCGACGCGCCAACCACCATCGTCTGGGAGCACCAGAACGGCATCCGCGGTGTGTGGGATATCACCTTGGCCCCAGACATGTATCTCAGGTCCGACTACTACACCAACGACGAACGGTGGGAAGTGACGGGGCGTCGCGGCTACGCACGAGTGAACCGGTGCACCGGTCGGGGCATTCAGCAGCCGAGCCTTGAGACCTACGTCGATGGAGAGATGCGGACATTCCATGCGCTCGACGATGACTGGGCGAGCAGCTTCCGAGACTCCGGACGCCACTGGCTTCGTTGGCTCCGTACGGGCGAAGGTCCGTTGTGGTGGAGTGCCGAAGAGGCCGTCGACGTGTTGCGGTTCGCGCTCGCCGTGTACGCCAGCAGCGCGGCGGGCGGAGCGGGCATCGACCCGGCGTCGATCCGGGAGGATTGATATTCAGGCAAGCAGGAATCTCGAAGCCGGGCAGCATTTCAGGACTACTCACGGCAGCCCAGCGATCATGTCGATGACGTCCTCACGGCGGTACCCGTAACGACGAGCGAACTCGACCAACTCGTGTACCTGGTTGAGGACGGCGCCCCTCGGGGGAGTCCCTGACACAGTGATGCCGCGTCCCGCGTGAATTCCAGTAGGCCCTCGTCGCGCAGAATGTGCATCGCTCGCAACACGGTGTTCTTGTTGACACCCAACACGGCTGCGATGTCCTTGGCCAGCGGCAGCCGGTCTCCGGGACCCGCTTCACCTTCGGCAATGGCGCGACGGATCTCGGCGGCGACCTGGTCGTGAAGGGCGACCGGCTCACTTCGGTCGATGTTGACATCGAACATAGTCCTATTCATAGTAGGACAATCATGGTCCCCGTTGGAAGAGCCTTCGTGAGCGCAGTCGAGACCTCTACAGATGTCGCGGCTGAGATCGAAGCTCTCTTTCGAGAAGCTCGCCAGCGTCGCCACCGACGCTGGATTGGCGGAGCCCTGGTCGCAACGTCCGTCCTGGCCGTGGTCGTGAGCCTGCTCGCGGTCGGCAGCATCGGGGGCGGAGGAGGAGTCCAGAACCAGTCACGGTCAGGCCCGCCGCCTGCCGCGTCAGTCTCTCCGCCGGCACAGACCGTCCCGGCTGGCGACGGGGCGGTTGGAGCTGGACCGACGGCGATCGACTTCTCGGACCCCAGCCACGGATGGATCGCCAACGGCAACTTGGGTCTGGCGACACGCAATCCGACGATCGTGCGCACGACCGACGGTGGTCAGAGTTGGGAACGGACCTCGGTACCGAACCTGGCTGCGCAGAGCATCGAGTGGCAGACGGACCGCGACTTCGGGGCGCTGGTCGGCATTCATTTCTCCACACCGGCACGCGGGTGGTTCTTCCAGGCCGGCATCGGTTGGCAGACCAACGACGCGGGGAAGAGATGGACCCTATTGCACTTCCCAGTTGACGGGGCCCTGGTCGCGCTCACGTCCTCGGGCGAAGACGTCTGGGCGCTCGTCGACACGTGCCCGATTGGCGCCGTGTCCTGTCCGCAGAACATGGCCAAAGGAACTCTCTACCACGCCACTTCGGCGCAGACACTGAGGTGGCGGCGCGTCGGAGGGTCCATCCTCGCAGGTATCGGTGTGCTCTACCCGGGTGCCGGCCACAGTGTTCTGGTCGCGCTCGGCTCCTTCACCTACCACCGATCAGTCGGGAGTGGCTCAGCAGGCTCGTCATCGAACGACTGCGAATCGATCGGTCCGTTGAACGGGGGCGAGCTCGCCGGCGTCTGCGGCGGCGGCGGTGGCGGCAATGCTTCGGTCAGCACGATCGCCGTCTCCAATGACCACGGCGACACCTGGCGGCACCTGGTCGACGGGCCGCCGTCCACCGAGTTCATAGGGACTCTCACCACGAACGGTGCCGACGCCGTCTTCTATGTCACCGGCGGGCAGAACTTGTGGCGTACCGGCACCTCAGAGCCCGGATGGCAGCCGGTGCTCGAGGCCTCGGCTGGCTCGACCGACGAGATCTATCCGGTCTACGTCACCGGGGCTCACGGCTACGCGTTGGTGAGCGACGGTCTGGACGTCCACTGGTTCGAGACGACCGACGGTGGGGTCAGCTGGGAGTCTGTAGTACTCCCGTAACTGACGAGGAACGGATCACATGCAGTAGTTACGTACCACTACATGGGTTGTATGGCCCGCGCCTATCAAAAACGGGTCACCCGGGGGATGTCCGCGCTCGTAGGGCGAGCCATCGTTGGAGATCACGTATCGGCCGGGCGGAAGCCTGAATCGAAAGGTGTCGCCAGTTGCGACCATCTCGTACGTGACCAGTCGCGCACCATTGAACACACTCAGATGAGCCGTGGGCACAGCCATGAGACCCGTGCAAGCGACAGCGGTTCCTGTTGCGAGGCCGGTCTGTGCCGGTACGGCCTTCCCCCTCCACGGATGGGTTCCTTGCTGCAGCGAGGAGCTGCTCCCGACCCCTGAGGCAATCATGAGTCCGGCGGCTGTGAGGGTTGCTAGGAGGAGAATCAGAAAGATCCGGATCCCCCAGCGCCGCCGTTGGCGACGTCGAGCCTCTCGTATCAGAACGACAACATCAGTCGAGACGCAGGCGTCGACGCGAGGCGGATCGTCGAGAATCGTCATGGGAGTTCGGCGATGATGTCGATCACGTCTTCACGTCGGTACCCGTAATGGCGAGCAAGCTCCATGAGATCCCGCGCCCGACTCACTACGGCGCTCTTGTCAGGAGTCCCAGCCACGGTTACCCCTCGGCCTCGGCGAAACTCCAAAAGACCCTCGTCGCGGAGAAGTCGTAGGGCGCGCAAGACGGTGTTGGTATTTACCTCGAGCACCGCGGCCAAGTCCTTGGCTGGGGGGAGTCGATCACCTGGGCCTGCCTCTCCATCGGCGATGGCGCGCCGGATTTCCGCGGCGACTTGGTCGTGCAAGGCAACGCCTTCCGTGCGGTCCACCTTGACATCGAACATGATGCTATAGATAGTAGCACTATGACGATGAATGTCCAGCAGTCCCGCACTGAACCGATCGAAGCTCTGATCCCGGAAGCTCGACAACACCAACGACGGCGTTACGCCAGGGGTGCGGTGGCTCTGGCGGTATGTGCTGTCCTCGTGGCCGGGCTGACTGCCGCCGCGATGATCCTCTTTGGGCCCGCCGCCGGAGGTAAGACACAGGCGAGTCCCCTCACCGTCGTTGACGCTCACGCAAGCGGCCAGGTGTACTTCCGCCCCGTTCTTTGCACGGCGCCCCTCTACAACCCGGCGGTGTCCACTGCGACCACTTCAGGGCTGTCCTGCAGTGCGGCAAGCGCTCTCATGGAACAAAACCTGAACGTGCTGCCTGGGCGTTCACCTGCGGGGTTTTCGACAAACAACGTCGTCCCGGATCAAGCGCTGGCTGGTGTACCTTCGACGCCGCCGGCTGCGGAGAAGGCGAGCGAAACCGTCCTGCTCCCTGCTGTCGGCCCCCTACGGAACGATGCAGTGCGCTATGTCCTCGGGCCGGCTGAGATTACAAGCCGATTGATCAAGGCCGCCACCGTGGAGCGCACCGGAGTAGGTGCCTGGGTGATCAATTACACCATGAACTCCGCGGGGTCTGTTCTCTGGGACAAGGTGGCTCAAGAGAACTTTCATAAGGAACTAGGCATCGACCTTGACGGGGTCGTGTACTCAACACCGCTGATGCAGCCTATGCAGTCCTCCTTCAGCAGCTTTGAGGGTAAGGGAGAGATCTCTGGCAGTCTGACCAAGGCCGAAGCGATTCGCCTGGCACACGCCATGCACTCCCGTTCGACCTCGTAGCCATTGGGACAGAGTCGCCGTCGAGATTTTCTCACGCCTGTGCGTGGCCAGGTTGGCCTTCTCGGCGCTGAGGGCGACTGAGGTCGACTCCCTTCCCACCGCGTGCCGCGATCGCCTCTACTCGAAATGCAATGAACGAAATAACCGACAGAACGGCGAGAGCGATCGAACAGACAAGCACAGACCGGAAGATACCGAAGTACTCAGACGAGATGCCGACACCGATGACGGGAATGGTGAGTCCCAAGTAGCAGAACACGAAGTACGAAGAGACCACTTGTCCTCTTCGTTCTGCCGGGGCCAACCGGTTGGCGGTTGAGAGACTGCCCATGAAGACACAGCCGACCGCGATTCCTCCGACGGCGGTACCAGCCAGAAACACACCCAAAGATGCCTGCGACAAGCCGGCGACGATGAGAGCGAGGACCACGAGGAAGAGCGCGAGTCCGAAGGAGACGACCTTGTGGTAGTCGAGGTGACCTGCGCAGATCTGGGTGACAACTGAGACCCCGAACAACATGAATACCACTGCGCCGGCGACCGCGTAGTTGTCCTGGTGCAGCACATCGCGGAGAAATGTTGGCGCCAACGCGCTGAAGATTCCGAGCAGACCGAAGGCCGTGAACCCAGCTATTCCGGCCGCGAAGAACTCGCGTCTCCCAGCGGCCGGGAGTCCGAAGCCGGCAAATCGAATGGAAAGCGGTCGACGTTGCGAAACAGTCTCGGGCACCGAGGCCACTGCAACCGCACCCACCGCCAGGAGGACCAGGTACACCTCGAAGACGAGCACGGTCGGGTTCGGTGCAAATTGTGCGAATAGGCCGGCAATGAGCGGACCGAGGCCAAGGCCGCCAGTGTTGGCGACAGTGGCGACAATCGATGCCCGGCGTGGCCTTGCATCGCCCAGCATTTCGGTCAGGGCCGCGGTGCCGGTCCCGGTCATGAGGCCGGCAGAGAAGCCGGACAGGATACGGCCCACGAAGAGCCACCCAACGGACGACGCCGTAATGAACACGATGGTGCTCAGTGTGCTGAGGGCAAGAACCGCTCCCAGCACCGGCCTGCGTCCGACCTGATCCGAGACGCGCCCCGCGAACACCAACGCGGCGAGCACGCCGGCGGCGTAGACCGCGTAGATGAGGGTGATTACCGCCGATGAGAAGTGCCACTGGCTCTGGTAGATCACATACAGAGGGGTGGGCAGCGTCGTCCCAAGCATGACGGCGGCGAAGACGTAGGCAATGAACCAGAACGCCACTTCATTCGGTGCTCGGAGGTGAAGCCGATAGATGGCGTTGGCCTCATCGAGGCAGTCGAAACAAGGCGTGGTTGCCGGCTTCGTTCCAGCCTGTTGTGCGGTCATTCCTGAACCCCCCTTGCCTATAGGGTCGAGGTTGCTTCCGTTGATGGGCGATTGGGCACCAGCCGAGACGCAAGACGCCCGACTGGCGGCGAATGGTTGACGGTGGATCTCATGGCGCGTGCACCTGCAGACTCATCATCCGTCCAGCCAATTCGGGAGTCAAACAGATTCAGAAATCAAGCAAAGAAGCCGCCAACGTCGAGCGGGCATCGACCCCCTGGCGTTGATTTCGCAAGATTGAGGTGGTTGCGTTACCGGGACCGAACAGGCCGACGGGGGAGCCGTCGTTCGCGAAGTCAGTCTCGTCGTCAGTGATCGATCGGACCCCGATCTCGTCGCCGATTCGTCACATCAGGAACCAAGGATTTACTCCCTGTTCGGAACAGTCTCGTGTTGCACAGCGTTTCGCTGTTGACCAGACGGTAGCGGTGGTGTTGTCTAGAACGGAGGTGTAAATGGGGGAGCGCGCGCATTCGATTCGCTGCGGCGCGATCGCGACTGAGACGGAGGTAGGAATAGCTGTGGAGTATCTCCTGAGTCCCGGTAGATCATGAGTCCTCGTCGATACAGCAGACGTCAAATCCTTGCCGGAGGCATCGGCACTGCCGCCGCCTTCTCGCTGTCCCGAATCGCCGGCACACAGGCTGCGGGCGCGGAGATCGTCCGGCGGGCCGCGTCCGTCGCACCGGCAGGTTCAGACCTCAGCGCGGTTCAGCATGTTGTCTTCCTAATGCAGGAGAACCGATCCTTCGACCACTACTTCGGCACCCTCGGTGGAGTGAGGGGTTTCGACGACACCGAGAACCGGAGCGCCTTCACCCAGGCGTGGCCGGGGGGCGCGCAATCGACGCTACTCCCCTTCCACATGGACACCAGCACGCAAGATGCCGAGTGCACGTACGACCTCAGCCACTCGTGGCAGGCCGAGCATGCATGCTGGGACGTTGGCGCAATGGACAGTTTCGTGACGACGCATACCTCGAGCCAGTACGAGGGGTCACTTGGCGTGAACACCATGGGCTACTACGACCATGTCGACATTCCCTTCTACAGGGAGCTGGCCAAGAGCTTCACGATCTGCGACAACTATTTCTGCTCGGTCCTGGGTCCGACCCATCCCAACAGGCTCATGCAGATCTCGGGGACTATCGATCCGGCGGGCGGAGCGGGCGGTCCCGTTCTCGTGACGAACTCGACCCTGACCGGGAATCAATTCACCTGCTCGTGGCAGACCATGCCGGAGGTCCTCACTGCCAACAACATCAGCTGGAAGTGCTACAACCCCTACGGTTCGAACTACCAACCGAACGCACCGCTTTTCTTGAGTAAGAACATGCTGCTCTATTTTGAGCAGTACTCGGATTCCAGCTCGACGCTGTACCAGAACGCCTTCGGCTACTTCGGGCCCAATGTGAGGGGAGGGCTCACAGAGCCCGGCGGCCCTAATGACTTCGCGTCGGACGTGGCCAACGGTACCTTGCCGCAGGTCTCATGGATCATTTCGCCGGATGAGTACGACGAACACCCGCCGGCGCCGGCGCAGCTCGGGGAGTGGTACACACAACAAATTTTGAACACGCTGCTCTCCAACCCCGAGGTATGGGCGAGCACCGTCCTTTTCATCATGTACGACGAGAACGACGGCTTCTTCGACCATGTCCCTCCACCCACGGCACCGGCAGGGACGGCAGGGGAGTACGTGTCCGTCGATCCGCTGCCTGCTGACGCCGGAGGAATCCCCGGACCCATCGGCCTCGGTGTCAGGGTGCCCATGCTGGTGGTATCTCCCTTCTCGGCTGGGGGATGGGTGTGCTCTGAAGTGTTCGACCACACGTCGCAGTTGCGGTTCCTCGAGCAGATGTTCGGAGTCACCGCACCGAACATCAGCAGTTGGCGCCGTTCCACCGTTGGTGACCTCACCGCGACGCTTCCGGCGGTCGGGTCGCCGGTGACGACGGCACCGACGTTGCCAGCCGTCTCGCGCAACGTCCATCAACCGCCGGTCGGAGGCGAATGCAAGGCGACCCAGCTCCTGGAACTGAACTCGCCGACGGCGCCGTACCCAGTTCCCACAGAGCAAGCCATCCCGCACCAGAACACGGACCGTCTCACGCCAACTCCAAGTTGACCCGTCGGGATGGGGCACCAACCCTTGCAGCCGTCGCGCCCCTATTTCACCGGCACATCTGGCCTCGCCGCGAAAAGCCTGAGGCGCAGGATCGAGCCGGATCACCGGAAAACTGCTGGCCCGGACCGTCATGAGCCGGTCGGTGCGCCACGTTCTCACTGCGGTTGCGGCATCGCTCCCGGTGCGTAAGAGTAACTCACATTGCAGAGCGCCCGAGAGCTACTGGGGCGCGGAAGGGGGTTCGTTGACCATGAGGCAAAGGCTTGCGGTTCTGTGTGCGTGTGCGACGGCGGTTTCGTTTAGCTTGCTCAACTTGGCGTCTGGTCCCGCTGGCGCACTTCTCGACGGGACCAATATTCCCGGCACGGTGACCTGTACCCCGACGCATGGTGTCTGGAACGGTGTCATCACCTTCTCTCCCCCTCTCATGAACGGCGGCACTGCCAATAGCGAGACCATGATCGTCAAGGCAGCATTGGGTAACACGGCCAGTCCCTGCGTTACCAGCGCCGGCACGATTGCGCTCGGATCGATCGCCGGGACGATGACCTTCAGCATCGCAGGCAGCGCGAACAACTGCGCCACCATCTTCAGCGGTTCGCTCCTTCCGGCGCCCTCGCCGGGCAAGTTCAAGCTCACATGGACCGCTCCGGCCGGTGCGAATCCGACGAAGTGGACGCAACCGTCTCCCTTCCAGGTGAAAGGTGCCGCGAGCCTCGCTCACATCAACATCACCCACGGGACCGTGGCGGGTTCGTTCAGCCCCTTAGGAGTGCCGAAGGTACAACTTTCGGCCACCAACTGGCCGGGGGCCTCGGGAGCGGTAGCGACCGGATGTGCCTCAACTGGCGGCTTGGCGAGCCTGACGCTGGGCACATCAAAGGGAAAGTGGTAACCGACGCGGGCGGATCTTCGCCCATTGCTTGAACAAGACTCGACCTGACTGTTGGTGTCGGGGGTCCCGCGTCGTCTCGCGCGGTAACAAGGCCTCATCAGCATGACCTCATCGCCCCCGGGTGACACGTTGGTAGACATGCGCGAACTCAAGGAGTCCTCCGAGGAGGTGCAGCAGTACTCCGCTGCCATGCGGGGCTCAGAGAAGCTATTTCCGGGAAGGTTGAGAGCGGCAATGCACGGAACCTCAGCCCGGGCGGCTGAGGGCGCACCGCTCCAAAGGGGACAAGTGACGCCGTGGGCGCCTGCCGAATCGCTCCAGAAGGATTGGGACCGTGACCTACGAAGTTTTCGGAGAGCGGGCGACGGGAATCGAACCCGCGTTCATGTCCGCTTTTGTCTCTTGCGTGTTGCACGAAATGGGTCCGAATGAGGCTATTGCACGCTGTTGCACGACCAGCGGACAGCGACCCCGCCCAGCCCTCTCGACTGCCCAGGCGTTCTCGCTCAGGCAGTGATCACGTGCGGGACGGGACATGCTGATGGGAACAACCACCCGTCCCAGACGAATACCGCGCAAATCTGACGGTCCGTACCGGTATCTAAGGTGCGCGAGTGAGGCAAGGATCGGTGCTAATGGACCGTCGCTGCGGGGCCGAGTCTCCGTCGAAGATCTTCCTCGAAGTCGCGGACACCCGGCCCGGCGTGTTGTTCCTTGAGTTCGGTGAGCTTGGGGTAACCGGCATCGCGTTCGGCGTCCCACTCGGCGGCAAATCTGCCGCTCTCGATGTCGTCGACCAAGGCGCGCATCACGGACAGAAAGTCGAGGTGGTCGTAGCGTCCGCGTCGGCTCAGCTGCCCGTACTGGCTTGTCGGAGAATGGAACTCCGATTGCACTGCGTATCCCACCTCTCGCAGCAACCGGTACGTGCGCTCCACTTCACCAGAGAGAACGAGCTCAGTCATGATCGCCTCAAGCGGTATGTCGCGTTCCAACATGGCCTGGACGAATGAGGTATTCACAGCTGTCAAGGCCGGCGAAAGGGCCTGCTCCACAGCGAGGTCCAACACTGCCTCCTGCAAAGCAGTCAACTCGATGCCGCCTTGTCTTAAGCCTCCGATGGCAAGCGCGATCGCAAGGATCCGATTGAGAGCGGTACCGGTCGTGTCCTGGTGGACACCCACCGCACTAATGAATCCGATGCCTTCCTCATAACACCGGCGTACTTCCGGTCCCAGCATCCGCGGCGCAACCATCCCGGCGTCACCCGGCGGCATCAGGCGTCCGAACGCGAGCGTGTACCCGCTGGCAACGATCACACACGAGGTCCCGCGGGGTCGGACGCTCAACAGCGGGATCACGTCGTCTGGGATCAGAAGACAGATAACATCCGCGTCGTTGGCCCCCTCAATGTCCTCGACAGCGAAACCGTCGGCTTCGGCCTGTTCACGTGTGGCGTCGCGACGGACGCAGACAAGAGGGTCGCACCCGCTATCCCGCAAGTTGAGGGCCCATGACCTTCCCTGGTTCCCATACCCGACAACGGCAATGGTTGCCTCATTGAGTACCGCAAGATCTGCATCCGCTTCGTAGTAAATCGTCGTCATGTGGACGATTATGACTCGATCAGCCGGTTGGTCGCCCTCCGTGCTCCTTCAGGTATCGGTCTCGTTCCACCTCACCCGCAAAGAGGAGAACTACCCAGGCATGGGTGGCGCCTGTTCGGCGCAATGACTCGTAACGATGGTTTCCGTCCTCGAGGAAGTACCGGCCGTCGTGATGCGACACCAACAGCGGCGGGGGGTGCCACCCCTGCTCCATGCTGTGCTCCATGGCCTCGACGTCGGACTCCCAGACCCCCTCGGCGACGGGGACAACCACCTCGTCACCGACGGGACCGGCCAGCGGCGTGAGTCGGTCGAGCGCGAATCGGATCGGACCCACGTAGGTCGCGCCGCTCAAGGCAAAGGCTGCGGCCAGTGCCGAGTTGCTACTCCCCGGGCTGGCAAGAAAGTCGACGACCCACTCAGCAAGGCGGCCCTCGTCCGCGGCGTGCTGGGCCGAGGCAAGTGAGAACTTCTCGTCGTCGCTCACCGGGATGCCGTCGCGATCATCTCCGCGAGCGCGACCAGGGAGGGAGTCCGTTCGTAACCGGCGTCCAAGTGGAGGTTGAGGGGATCCATCAGAATCGGTCTGATCCCGGCTCGACGGGCGCCAACTACGTCGATCGCAGGCATGTCACCGACGTACCAAATCTGATCCGCATCGAGGCCGAGGAGGTCGATAGCAACTTCGAAGATCCGTGGGTCGGGCTTCATGACGCCGACGTTTCCGGAGTCGACGACGCACTCGATCTCCACGCCGATGCCGGGACCGACTTGGCACAGTTCGAGTTGGGCGAGCCGAGGGCCCATCATCCCATCGGCGTTGGAGACGATACCGAGCCGGACCCCGGTGTCGGCGAGGACCTGTAGTCCTTCGCGGCTGCCCGGCACCGGCTCCACCCACAGTGCCGCATCGGCGAACTCGCTGTCGAGGTGACGATGGGCGTCATCACGCCGGTCCGGTGGTACGCCGCACTCATCGACGTAGGCCTGGAGGTAATCGAGCCACGCCTCGTTCCAGTACACCTCGACGTCGAGGTGCGTCCCAAACCTCGCTGCGGCCCGGTAGTGCGCGTCGGTCAGCACCTCCCGAGGGACGGAGCACTCGGCTCGTGTGAAAGCCCCCAGGATCCGCTCGGAGTCCGGGAGGACGAACACGCCGCCGGCGTCGAGGAGTACGGCAGCGGGAACGTCGCCAATGTACGACATGCCCAGAACCTACTCAGGTGCGACCCTGCTGCCGGGCGGCGTGGGGTCCGTCCAAGACATCCGCCATGGCGAGATGCTCACCACCCCAAAGAATCCCTTCGCCCCCGCACTCGCCGAGTACTTGAAGCAGCACCGGTCGACAACCTCGCTTGGTGCTTGATCCCTCTCGACACCCGAGGTTCCAAGACGGATAAGCCATTTCCTCATGCATAGGGAGGGGTGGGACACACCGGAGAGCGATGGCGACGCAGAATCCCCCGCCTCATGGAGGGGCAGGGACCGTCAGGCGCCTCCGCCCGGTCAGGAGGTTGCACCAGCCCCGGATCACGGGGTGGCGGTTCTCTGCATGCAACCGATCCAGTGCCGCCTGCATGGCAGTTGTGATCTCTTCGTAACACGTGGCCACGATTGTCTCGTCGTCTGCTCCCTCCGGGCCGTAGCTGGTCCAGTCGAGCGGGGGCAGGAACTCGACGGTGATCGCCGAGGGCATCGGAAGAGGTGGTGTGAGAATGGTGGTCAGGCCGTAGGGGGCGAGGAGGATGGGGAACACCTTGATCCGGATGCGCCCTAAGCCCAGCGCTTTCGCCAGGCGCTGGCCGCTCGAGACGACGACGATCGCGTCGTGTGGCCCGTGTGCCACCACCGGCACCACGGGTACGCCGGTGCGGAGTGCCAGGCGAATGAACCCCTGATGGCCACCCAGGGCAATCTTGTCGCGTTCAGTCCATGGCCGACACGCTTCCTGGTCGCCTCCGGGGTACACGAGAACGAGCCCGCCGTCCGCCACGGCTTGCTCGGCGACCTGCCCGCTAGCGGGAATGGCTCCGATGCGGCGCAAGAACGGACCGACGCCCGGAACGCCGAAGAGCAGGTCGTAAGCCATGGCGTAGGCCGGCTGATCGAGGCCACGTCGTCGGATGATCTCGAGTCCCACCACCCAGGCGTCGGGCATGTAGAAGAGGCCGGAATGGTTCCCGACCACGAGCACTGGACCGCTGGCGGGAAGGTTGACCTGTCCCCGGACCTCGGGTGAGAAGTAGTTGACGTAGCGGGTCACTACCGAGAGTTGGCGCCGCAGGAACTCCGGGTCTCGCTGGAAGAGGGGCTCGTCGCGGACGTGGTCCACGCGCTCCGACAGCCCGCTCATCAAATGAGCGAAAGCCCCGTTCGCCCCTTTCCCGCCTGCGGACTCGGATCCATGTTCCGGCGGATCGGCCATAACCCACTCCTGTTCCCCGGTAACCCTCGCGCCGTTCAGCCTCTACGGAAAGGACCGTTGGGCCCGAACGTCCAAATGAGGTGCTTCGCCAACCGCGGACGCACGCGATCGACCCCATACGCAGGTCCGCAATTCATACTCATTTGCTGCTATTCGCTATTGACCCCGGTTTGTCGTTCCTTGTGGCACGAAATCGGTCAAAAGGAACCAGTGGCACGCTGTGGCACGGAACCTCCGGCCGTACTCAGCTATGCGAGCTGCACAGCGGCGGTCAAAAGACTCGGGGGTTTGCCGAAATTCGACGTGCGTCCTCAGCGTGAGTAACTGAGGACGCGCCCTTCTCTATGGCACGCTGCGGCATGTCTAGGCAGCTCGGGTGGCTGAGTGCGCGCTTAGAAGAGCACAAGTAACCCTTCATGAACGTTGTCGAAAGCTTGTGCCTTGCCCAGTCCGACCGGCTCTATGACGGTCTGCCTCACGATGGCAGCATTCTGGCGAGGAGGTAGGTCTGTGTCTCTCGCTGGCCGCTTGCTAGCCCGGTCATGGCATTGAGGCTGAGGTGTCGGTGCGACTGAGGAAGGGAAGGCAAGAGGCGCTTGAGGGGATAGGGCATGCCTGGTCGGCGCTGGCGGTCGTCGCCGTCCTCGTTGCGATGACCGTGGTGACCGCCAGCCCGTCGGAGGCGGGGGCCGACGTCTCCTCGGTTCCGGTCGATCCGGACACGGCTGGGATCGCCATCAATACGGCGACGAACACTGTCTACGTTACCGACAGCTTGAGCGGCCAGGTCGCAGTCCTGGACGAAACGACATGTAACGCGATCGACCAAAGCGACTGTACGCCGGTCGCGACCCCGACCGTCGGGGGAGATTCCACCGACGTCGCGGTCGACAGCGCAACCGACAGTGTCTATTGGGCCTATCCGTCAGGAGGTGAAGTCCTCGTGATGAACGGAGCGACCTGCAATGCCACGAACCAAACCAACTGCGCCACGGTGGGAACCGCCACGGTGGGAACGGATCCGGAGTGGCTCGCCGTCGACCCGACCACCGACACCGTGTACGTCGCCAACCTCAACTCAGGCGACGTGTCCGTGCTCGACGGCGCCACCTGCAACGCCGCCGACCAGTCGAACTGCGCACCCATTGCAACAGTGACAGTCGGTACGAACCCCGATGGTGTCGGCATCGACACCGACACCAACACGATTTACGTCTCCAACGAGGGGTCGGGCACCGTATCGGTGATCGACGGCGCCACCTGTGACGCTTCGAATCAGTCGGGTTGCACTCCGGTGGGAAGCGTCAGCGTCGGTGGCGGTCCGGACGCCGTCGCACTCAATTCGGTCACTGACACGGTCTATGTCGGCAACAACTCATCGGACACGGTTGCGCTCTTCAACCTGACGACGTGTGACGCAACCACGCAGAGCGGGTGTAGCAGGGCGCCATCGACTGTCGATGTCGGCTCTCCGCCCTGGGACCTCTCGATCGATCCCGCCAGCAACACGATCTACACCGGCGATCTCGATGACCCGGGGACGATTTCGGTCTTCTCGGGCGACTCCTGCGACGCCACGGATACTTCAGGCTGCGTCGGCACTCCGGGAACCATTGCGCTCGAGGCCGCCTATCCCCACTCGGTTGCGGTCTATCCGTCAGGGCCGGGCACGCCCAACACCGTCTACGTCGGGTCGTACTCGAACCTCGATATCTTCGGGCAGCCGGGATCGCCGAGCGACGTCACGGCAGTCGGAGCCGGGTCCGGCTCGGTCACCGTCTCGTGGAGCGCGCCACCCAGTGGACAGCTGCCGCTCAGCTCTTACACCCTGATTCCATCTCCGCCCTGTGGCTCGTGCACTGGCCTGGTCGCCGGTGGGAGCGCCAGCCAGGCCACCGTGAGTGGGCTCACCAACGGGACCTCTTACACATTTGCGGTCATAGCGAGCAATGCTGCTGGAACGGGGCCCGTCTCGGCTTCGTCAAGCGCAGTCACACCATCAGAACCGCCACCGCCACCACCGCCACCGCCCTCACATGGCTATTGGCTGGTTGGCTCCGATGGTGGGATCTTCTCCTTCGGCTCCGCCAACTTCTTCGGTTCGACGGGGAGCATCCCACTCCAGCGCCCCGTCGTCGGCATCGTGCCCACCTCTGACCATGAGGGTTACTGGCTGGATGCCTCCGATGGCGGGGTCTTCAGCTTCGGCGACACACAGTTCTACGGCTCCATTCCCGGGCTCGGGCTCCATCCAGCAGGATCGGGTTTGCCGAACAGCCTCAATGCCCCAATCGTCGGAATGGTCCCCTCCTACGACGACGACGGCTACTTCATGGTGGCTTCTGACGGCGGGGTCTTCGCCTTCGGCGACGCTCGCTTCGCCGGGTCGTGTCCGGGTATTGGAGGTTGTTCAGGAGCGGCGGTTGCCGTCATGCCGGACCGAACTGGTAACGGCTACTGGGTCGTGACCTCGACTGGGAATGTCTACGGGTTCGGTGACGCTCCCTTCCTGGGTGCACCTGGCCACGGCACGGTCACCTCTGCCGCTGCTCGGCCGAACGGGACCGGCTACTGGATCCTGTTAAGTGACGGCGAAGTCTTCTCATATGGCGCAGCCACCGCCTTGGATTCACCCGGGTCCTCGAACTTCAACGCCTTGGACCCTGCGTCCGCCATTTTCGCTACGTCCGATGGTGCTGGCTATTGGGTCTCATCTGCACTAGGTGCTGTCTTCAACTTTGGCGATGCGCCAAATGACGGCGACATGGCAGGCACCCACCTCAACGGATCGATTGTCGCGGCGACGGGGTTCTGAGTCGCCACGCCACCATTGCCTGGCGCGTTCCCGGTGGTTCCCCAGTATCCACTGCCAGTTCGGTAATGGTCAACGATCGCATACCGATGCTGCGTGCAGAAGGTCCTCGGCCTGAGAAGCCGAGGACGCGCACCTTCAACAGGACACCGCCCACTCTTTGGGTCACGAACTCATTCTTTGTTACGCGCTTTCCGGCAACTGCGTGGCGAATCTCTCCGCAGACAGACGATCCTGACCTGCGACGTTTCAATAGAGCGGGCGACGGGAATCGAACCCGCGTTCTCAGCTTGGGAAGCCCCTTTTGGTCCGTTTTGCTGAACTGGCCGAATCTGGAAATGCGCTGGTCGGGCTGTTGCACGGCGGAGGCGGGCGGCCTCAGCCATGCAAGCTGAGGACGGGCAGCCCACAGGCGGCGCAGAGTCTGTCGCTCCTGGTGTTCCCGCTGAGTTTCGTCTCGTCGGCCTAAGTGCCGGTGTCGACGATGCCCGGCTGGATGCAGGGCTTCGCCACCTACCAGCCCATGACGCCGATGATCAACACGGTCCGCATCATCACCGGCGGGCCGCAGGCGCAGGCGCTGTTGGGGCATCCGCTGTCCTATTACCTGGTGCCGGCACTCTTGTGGACTGCGGGGCTGGTACTGGCGTTCGCGCCTCTCGCCGTAATGCGTTTGAAGAGGGCGTGAGGCAACCTTTATGAGCGAATGGGCGCCGGGTTCCCTTCACTCGTCGGGACCCGGCGTCCGCCCCTTTCGGGCCCTCCCAGTCGGCGCAGCCATGCTTAAAAATGGGGGATGCAACCATCGCCCCCGTGCACTAGGGTCAGGGCTGAGGCCAACTGTGCCGATCCGATCGCGAATGAGGGAGAGCGCGATGGTTTTAGCAGCTGCGCTTGTCGTGGCGACGAACGACGCACTGACGAACCCCGAAGTGCAGGCACGGGTGCGCGAGATGCACGCGGAAGATATCCCGTTGCTCGACATGGTCGACGCGCTCGGTCTTGGCGACGACATGACCCCTGAAATCCGAGCCGTCATCCAAGGTCTGTCGCCCGACGTCGTCGCCGGCATCAGGCAGGCCACGCTCGAGGCGCTGGACAACGGCCGGACGGAGATGCCACTCGACTGCGCCATCACGGAGTCCGAGGTGGCCAGTGGTATCGACGTGGACGTCGTCCAATCCGCGGTAGGCCCCACCATCCAAGTGCGCCCTTCCTGATCCTACAGCTGACCGGCTTCCAGTTAGGTGGGAGGCAACGCCCGCGCCCTCAGGTCCACTTCGCCTGCTCCGAACGAACTAGACGAGCAACGTAGCCGTACCCCATGAGCACCGCTGCAGAGCTTGATCGTGCCAAGAGTGTCAGTGCCCTCTCCCGATCACCGGGAGCTCGCCTGGCCCGGAGCATGCGCGCCCAGGAGAGATCGTTGCGCGCTGCCGCGTAGACCATCGAGCCTCGGGCGTTGATGTCGGCTGCCTCGACGAAATAGGCCTCGGCCTCGTCGTAGCGTCCGAGGACCCCGGCTAGGCCACCGAGGTAAGTCGCCACCGGGGAGTCCTGACAGGCCGCCGCGATGAAGGGATACTGGTCGTGATACGGCACAAGGAGCGCGTAAAGCTGTCGGGCCGGTCCCTCGGCCCGCAGTTGCGCCGCGACGTCGGCGTAGGCGACCATTCCGAAGAGCCAGATCAGGTCCCTCGGGAGCGAAGCGAATCCATTGGACGCCCCCTCCTCTAGCAGCTCGAGGGCTGGCTTCTCGTCTCCTCGCTCCAGGTAGGCGCGAGCGAGCCCTTGCTTGAGCTGGCTGAGACCCGGGTTCTCGGCGATGAGCTCCTCGAAGAGCGGGATCAACTCGGCGATGCGTCCCTGCTGGGCGTAGACCATGGAGAGCTGACCCCCGTAGAACACCTCGGCGTCTGGCTGGCCGCTCTCCTTGCCGAGCTGGAGCGCTGCGTCAGCCAGCTCCTGGGCCCGCTCGGTGTCACCAAGACGCAGCGACTCCGTGGCCTGGCTGAACGCCGTGTGCCACAGGAGCGCCGGGAGACGGAGCTGCTCGCTTAGCTGGCTCATCCTTGCGAGGTGATCCGCCGCCGCGTCGAAGTCACCCGATTGCATCGCGTTGATCCGGGCGTGAAGGCAGGCGCCGTAGAGGAGATCGGGATCGCCGAGCTCCTCTGCGAGCGCCAGCGCCTCGTTCGTGTCAATCGTCCGCTCAGCCAAGCTGGAGGGGTCGACCACCGCGTTCTGCGTCAGGTTAAGGACTCGGACGATTGTGGCGGGGTCCCCGACGCGCGCTGCCATCATCTTGGCGTCGGACGCGAGCGACTGGCAGCGATCGGGGGAGCCGGCATAAGTGAGTTCGCTGCACAGGGTGGCAAGGAGGAGAGCCCGCTCCTGGCTGTCCTCTCCCGGGACTGCGTCAAGAGAGGATTCGAGCACTGCGACCCGCTCGTCGTCGACCGACCCGATGCTACTGACGAAGCCACGGTTGTTGCTCAGTGCGGCCCGCACCAACAGGTCGGTCGCGCCGAGCTCCACGGCCTGATGTGCGGCTTGGAGGAAGGTCTCGCGGAATTCGGCCATCCCAGCCTGGCGCTGCGCCTCGCCGAGCCCGAGGCGTAGATCGCAATGAAAAAGCGGGTCGGCGTGCGGGTTGAGCTCGACGAACTGAAGGGCCTGGCTGAAGTAGCGGAGCGCTTCGTCGGGAGCGAGAACCGCCAGCGCCGCCTTCCCCGCCTCCCGCGCGTATTCCACTGCCTTGTCGTTGACCGGCTCGGCGGCGCAGAGCCAGTGATGGGCGAGCTCGGCGACACGCGGTGCGGTGTCTTCGCCGCAAATCTCCTCGATACCCTCGGCCACACGGCGGTGAAGCCGAGCCCGGCGTGTGGGTCCGATCTCCTGGTACAAGCTGTGCTGGATCATGGCATGACAGAAGCTGTAACGCCCTGCGACGTCTGACAACTCTCGGACGAGGGCCGAAGCCGCAGCGGCATCGAGCACGTCGATGAGGTCGTCTTCGGCCGTTTCGGTTACTCGGGTCAGCAGGTCGAGGTCAAAGTCGCGACCGATCACGCAGGCCGCCGCCAGGACCGGACCCGCGCGCTCGCCGAGACGGGCGACACGGGCGAGCAAGACTTCGCGCACGCTGCGGGGAAGGTCGATCGCCCCCGGTGACTCGCCCGCCGCCGACCAGCGACCAGCGCCGTCCCGGAAGATGGCGCCGGTCTCGGCGAGGTGCCGGAGCACCTCGCCGACGAAGAAAGGGTTCCCGTCGGTCTCGAGATGGAGGCTACGGGCGAGTTCGTCGCCTTCGAGCCCAATAGGGTGCCCTGCGCTGGCCTCGATGAACGCCAAGACACCGGCACCATCAAGGCCGGCGAGATTCACGCGGCTCACGCCTTCCTCTCTTCGCAGCGCGGCGAGCACGTCAAAGAGCGAATGGGCGGGAGTGAGCTCGGTATCCCGGAGGGTGGCAACGATGAGGATCGCCGCTGTCGTCGTGTTGGCGACGACGTACCGGAGCATCTGAAGACTCGGTTTGTCCGCCCACTGGAGGTCGTCGAGCACGAGGACGAGGGAGTGGGCCGCCGCCACATGCTCGAGGAGCCCGGCCACGGCCCGGTACAGGAGGTAGCGCTCGGTGTCGGAGTCCGAGCTCATCGGGGCCGGGACGTCGCCAAGCCTGCGGCCCAGAGCGGGCACGATGCGCGACAGCTCACCGCCGTGGACCGCGGAGTGGCCTTCGAGTTCGAGGATGTCGGCGTGAGCGACGTAGTGCGAAAGTGCTTCGACGAAGGGACCGTAGGGGACTCCAAGGTCCTCTTCGCAACGTCCGAGGAGCACTACCGCACCCATTTCGTAGGCCGAGACCGCCACCTCAGTCGCGAGCGTGGTCTTGCCCACCCCAGCCTCGCCGGCAAGGAGGACTACCTGGCGTCCGTCGCCGGCGACTGCCTTACGCAGAGCCTGCAAGAGAAGCGCGGTCTCCGATTCGCGGCGGATGACGCCGAGGGATGGCCGGGCCTCGAGGCGGGAGGGCAGGGGCACCCGCTCGGAGATCAGCTCTTCGCGCGCCGGTTCCCAGGCAACTTCCAGGGTGAGCACCGGGTCGCGGAGGCCCTTGAGGTGGAGATTGCCCAACGAGATGAAATCGTAAGGTGTGCGGCGTCCCGCCGTCGCCCGGACCACGTCGGCCACGAGGATTTGGCCGCCGTCGGCCTGGGCACACAGTCTCGCCGCCTCGATAACGGAATCGCCGTAGTAGTCACCGCGTTCGAGGGTGGCCTCTCCCGCGCTGATCCCGACGCGCAATCCCACGGAGGGTCCTGCCATCCGGTTGTCCCTCTCGACGGCCTGTTGCATCGCTACGGCACACGCCAGGGCACCCGAGGCAGTCGCGAAGACCGCCATTAGGCCATCTCCGAGCGACTTCACCTCTGTGCCCCCGTTCCGAGCGACGCATTGGCGGAGCAGGGCGAAGTGCGTCCGGAGCAGCCGGTCATTCTCCTCGACGCTGAGCGACATCGACAGTTCGGTCGAACCGACAATGTCGGTGAAAAGCACCGAGATGTTCTTTACGGTGGCCACTTGGCATGCCGTCCATTCAAGGCGATTGGCAAGTGCTCGGGAAACGCCCAGCATCATCTCACCTTTGGCCCCCCTTGCACCGGTGTCGGGCGTGCGGGCGTGGCGCCGGGCGACGTGGGTCGGCGAGCTGCGAGAACACGCTTAGTTACGGAGCAAAGCGCGTCCCCGCGCTCTCAGCTTTCTTGCCTGAGAACGCGGGCTTCCTTGTTGGACGCTGTTGCACGCCTGTAGCACGACGACCAATTCGGGCGATGCCTAGTCGAGAGTGGAACTCGCCGATTCCGAGCGTGACCTGCGAGGTTGGTCGAGAGCGGGCGACGGAGAGCGGGCGACGGAGAGCGGGCGACGGGAATCGAACCCGCGTTCTCAGCTTGGGAAGCCCATCGAAGGGTGTCCGATGAACTGCTGAAGAGCAGAAAAGCCCAGCTCAATAACCGCTGGTATTCGCTGTTGACCCCTGTTTGTCGTTGCTTGTTGCACGAAATTGATCCGAATCGGGTCTGTTGCACGCTGTTGCACGGAGCTCGGTGTCGCTCTCAGCCTTGCAACCCTCGGGACCGCCACGCGTGGTTTTGCTTGGTAGGACCGTCCGCCAGCTATGACCTCCACAACACCCTTCGAGAGCTGTCGACCCAAGTGCATCGTTGACCAATCCGGGGAGTGATTTACACCTTGTATGGACTAAGGGCGGTGTTCTCAACCATGCCGCTGAGATTGGATTCGACCCACCGACGGTTCGGGCACGACTGGTTGACCACTAGCACGGCGGCTCAAGGATCGAAGTTCTCGTCTCTCCGCGCCCGCCATGACTCATCTGTTGCGATCGAGTCGACACTGCCCAACAGGAACATTTTGCGCCCGAGGATCGGGACTCCCCGAGCGCTTCGCGACCTCGGACCTTATTGGCGACGTTTTACTATCGATGGACCAGTTATCGTCAGCTTGAACTTCTGAAGCACGACGTACTCAGTGGATCCCTTCCCGAATCTGGCTTCGATGAGCACCTTGGATGACCCGACCTTCTTGGCCGTACCGGAAATGGTGGCGGTGCCATCGTGGTTGTTGGCGAACGTGAGCTTGGGAGGGAGCGTGCCGGTCTCGGAGAGTTTCGGTGTAGGAGTGCCGGTGGTGGTTATCGTAAAGGAGAACGGCTCGCCAGCTGTGGCCGTAGCGTTGTCAGGGCTGGTGATGTCCTGGGACGTAGGCGACAGCTCCACTGCGCCGATATCGCATTCGCTCCCCTGAGGACGTGCAATACCCCGCTGATCGGTGCTGGGACACAACGTGATTCCGTTGGCGCTGGATCCCGTCGGGATGTCGTTGAGTAACGGGCTGCCGAGCGCAGGCTCATTGGTCTCGGTCGGGCCACCGTTGTCTTGGAGGGGTCCGAGATACGGCTCCACGTGGGAGAAGCTGTCATTGGTGGCCGAAAAGCCACACGTCCCGTCGTCGTCGAGGTTGTAGCCCCCGTCCGTAATCAGCCCGGAACAGTCGTAGAACGGGTACATCTCTGCCAACACGGTTGCAGCAAGACTGGCGGTGCCACCGGTGCTCTCGATTCCAGTGCCGTGGATGTTGTGGACCACTGTGCTCGCCGTGACATCGAGGGCTCCTGAGTTCAGAATGCCGGCGCTACCTTCCCCTCCCGAACCGTTGTCGCCAACTTCGCCGTTGTTGTCGGAAATGGTGCTGTCGCTGACGGTCAGCGAACCGGTATTGTCAATCCCTCCGCCTCCGACGGCAATGTTGGAGGAAACGGTGCTGTCAGTGATGGACATCGTGCCGGCGTTGTAGATCCCTCCCCCCGGAAACACCGCCTGTGCGTAGTTGCCCGAGATAGTGGTATCGGAAATGGTCATGGTGCCTGCGTCGTTCTCGATCCCACCGCCGGTCCCTTGCCCAACAAGGTTGTCCGAGATAGTGGAGCCAGTGATGCTGACGGACCCTCCGCCGCTGTCGATCGCTCCGCCATGGCCTGAGTAGGCGGTGTTCTTCTTGAACGTGCTCGAGGTGATGGTGAGGTCTCCGTCGTTGTAGATGGCACTCCCGTTCGGCCCGAAGGTGTTGTCTCCCGTTATGGCGCAGTCGCTGAGTGTCAACGTTCCATCGTTGGAGATCCCCTGGCTGGAGTTCCTGATCTTGAGATCCGACAGACCAATTCCGCTGTCGGTCGACCCGACTGAGATGGCAGGCAAGCTGCCGTCGGCGTTGCCGCCGTGTTGGATGGTAAGACCCGAGATGCTGGCTCCGGTGACATTGGGGTCGAACTGGAATACCGTTCCTACGGCCGAGGAGCCATCCACCACCATCGCGCTCGCTCCGGGGCCTTCTATGGTGATCGGAACGGTCAGATCGATGGGCGCGGTGAGGGAGATAGGCGATGTAGACGGGCACGTCACCGAAAACGTGACCGTCGAGTCCGCTGGCGCACCGGCCACCACGTCGGCGAGAGAGCCGGTGCCAGTGCCGTCGCAGTTCGTGACCATCGGTGTGTCCGCGCCCGCCCCGGGAGTGGCAATTACCATCGCCGAGACGAGGGCTGAGCTTGCTAACAACGTGGCGAAGCCGACTCGAAGTCGGGCGCTGGTGCGAACTCCATGACGCTGGGTTGAACCGTTGACACGCATGAGTCACCCCTCTCTCGCACGAGTCCCGATCACACGGCCGCCGAGTTCAAATCCCGCAGCCGCTCGGCCGGAACTCGTGGATAAATCACCGCCAGCCGAAAAGTAGTACGAATTCGGCTCTTTGACTAGGCGCACATCGATTTATCGGAAAGCCCCGGTCGAGGGCCAGGGTTGATGTCCCGGATTTTGGCCCGGCCAGTCTGCGAGGCCCGGCAGCTCCGGAAACAGGGACTTATACGAACGCACCCGATCGCCGAGCTTGTCCTGGCCCTATGGGAAATGAGGTGTCGGACCCACAGGAGTCAGGACGGTTAGGGGACGCCCTCGTCGACGCGCTGTCGGCGAGATGAGCTTGTGGCGCACCAAAGCCCGATAGATGGCAGAGCGCGACGGCACGGGCTCAACCGCCTGTCGAATGAGGCGGTTCAAGATGGTCTGGGATCCCCAGCTCGGACGGATCGACGCAATTCGAGCACTCTGGCTTCGACGACGGGTGGCATTTATGGGGCAGGTATCAGGATGAGCACTGCGGTCAACCAGACCGCCGAGGCCCTCGTGGGCATAGCGCCGGAGCCAGCTGTGCGCAGCCTGGCGGCCCGCGCCATAGCGTCGGGCGAACGTCAGTGACACTGCCCCCGTCTTCGAGGACCTCCAGCACGGCCTTGTACCGCTGTTCCACGAGGCCCAGCTCCACCAGCACGATGGCGTCTCCTTCGTGAGCGCAATTGCTCACAGTGAAGGAGGCCAGGGGGTCCAAACGGCGGATGGCTGAGTGTCCCTTAGCTACCGGAGCCGCGTCCCCAAAGTGTCGTGCAGGTCCCGGAGCCAGTGTCGCCACGCACCGGAGCCGCGTCCGGAAAGTGTCGTGCAGCTACCGGAGCCAGGGTGTCGCACAGCTACCAGAGCAGCACAGTGACCTGAGAAGTTCGGCGAGAGCGGGCGACGGGAATCGAACCCGCGTTCTCAGCTTGGGAAGCCCATCGGGTGGTGTCTCGGGACCTGCGAATTGGTAGGAAAGTCCAGCTAAACGCATTTCGTACCTATCCGCTGCTATTCCCTATTGGTCGCTGTTTGTCGTTGCCTGTTGCACGAAATGGGTCCCGAGGAGCCTGTTGCACGCTGTTGCACGGCGGAGACGGAGGTTCTAGGCCACGCAAGCTGAGGACGAATGCTGCGACGGCCGGTGCACCGGTCTTCCGGATGTGAAGCGGCTTCCTCAAACGGCCAGGGGGGTGCCCACGTACGGCACCCTGGAGCTATCCGCAGGGCCCGAAGGAGCGCACCTTTTGGGCTACCCCAGGGGTTCCCTAGTGCTGGCTCTCGGCTGGCCCCATCGCGAGAATGCGTCCCAAACCCCCGTCTAACGCACGATCAAGGTTGAACGCTGCACTGATGAGCGCGAGATGTGTGAAGGCCTGTGGAAAGTTCCCCAAGGCTTCTCCTGTCATCGATGTCTCCTCAGCGAAGAGGCCCAGGTGGTTCGAGTACCCGAGCATGCTTTCGAAGATGAATCTCACTTCTTCCAATCGAATCCTCTCCACCCTTCCGGCACGGGTGAGGGCCTCGACCAGCCAAAAGGTGCAGATGTTGAAGGTTCCTTCGGCACCAGGGAGGCCATCTGGGCTGGCGAGCCGGTTGTAGCGGTACACCAAACCGTTCGCCACCAGACCGCCGTCTTCGGGTGGTCGATTGATTGCATCAATCGTGGCCAACATCTTCGGGTCGCTGGGTGCCACGAAGAAGACGAGTGGCATCATCAGAACGGCGGCATCCAATGTATCGCTGTCGTAGGCCTGCATGAACGCTTGATGCTCTTCGCTCCATCCGCGGGCCATGATCTCCTCGTAGATCTGGTCCCGAACTCCGAGCCAACGAACGCGATCCGCTGGAAACGAGCGCCCATCAGCAAGCCGTAATGCTCGGTCGATCGCAACCCAGCACATGAGTTTCGAATAGACCCAGTGTCCGTGGCCGCCACGGGTCTCCCAAATGCCCTCGTCCTCGCGCTGCCAGTTGTCGCAGACCCAGTCGACGAGGCGTCGTAGAGAGTTCCACAGTTCGAAGGAGATCGGAGTGCCGTGCTTATTGTGCAGGTAGACCGCATCCATGAGTTCGCCATAGATGTCGAGTTGGAGCTGGCCTACCGCGTTATTTCCAACTCGTACTGGACGCGAGTCCCGGTATCCGCCGAGGCCGCCGATCTGTCGTTCCGGGATCTCGTGGCCGCCGTCGATCCGGAACATGATCTGTAGCGATCCGTCAGGATTCAGCTCGTGACACCTGGCCTCGAGGAACTTCATGAAAGCAGCCGCCTCATCCGTGAAGCCGATACGCAGGAGTGCATAGGTCGTGAACGCCGCGTCGCGAATCCAGGTGTAGCGATAGTCCCAATTGCGACTACCACCGATCTCCTCAGGCAAGCCGCAGGTCGGCGCTGCCACAATTGCCCCGGTGGGTTCGAATGTCAGGAGCTTTAGGGCAAGAGCAGCGCGATAGACGATCTCTCTCCACCGACCGCGATAGGTGCACTTCGACAGCCACTGGTGCCAATAGTCAATCGTCGACGTCAGAAGTTCGCGCTGAAGATCGGTCGGACAGCGCAAATCAGCGCTCTCCCGTTCGGGCTCCCCAAACACAAAGCACGCCTCCTCGCCTTCGACGAGGCTGAATTCCGTTATTGCGACACCGTCTTCGATCCGAACCGGCACATCGCAGCCCAGAGCCAGGTCGAGTGACGGCGAGCGGAACCACACCCCACCGTCCGTCATCTCCGCTCGATGCTCGGATTGAGCGAAATCAAATGCCGGGGCACACCGCATCTGGAGAGCCACTCTGCCGCGAATGCTGCGCACGTGCCGGAAAACACTCCGCCTGTGGTAACGATGAGCCGTTGGACCGACCGGCATGTAGTCGGCGACCTCTGCCACGCCTGATTCCACAAAGAAGCGGGTTACAAGGACATTCGTGTCAGGCCAATACAGCTGCTTCGTACGAAAGTCCGTTGCGCTCGGATGAATTTCGAATCGACCTCCTACCTCGTCGTCGAGCATCGCAGCAAAGACGCTGGGCGAATCGAAATTCGGAAAGCAGAGCCAATCGATCGAGCCGGTGGATCCAACAAGGGCGGCGGTCCGCATGTCTCCAATGAGTCCGTAGCTTTCGATGGGTTGGTAGGCCACAACGGACTCCCCGCTCAGAAACCGAGACGTTCTCGGACAAGAATCACAGTGATACGAGGTCCCGGCACGGATCGATTGATGATCAATATGTTGTTGAAACCACTTGGAAGGCCATACACCTCGCGAGCTCTCCAATCTTCGAGGGGAAGCGAGTACTCCCAGATTCTGCGGATGCCAGCAGCGACATCGGACACTATCTTTTGGTCACCGATTACCAAGATGACGTGGCCTGCGCCCGACACGATCGGTCCTAGCTGACTTCCAGGATCCGAGGTCAACTCACAGGAACGTTCCTTGCTCGACGGACTGATCGGATCCTTATGGACGCTGCAATGGCTGACGCGGAAGCCGCGACGGCGCACGCTGCGATCGCGCCCGCCAGGCCCGGCTTGTTCGTCATCAGAAACAGCAACGCCACAATCTGGGACGCGCCAAAGAAGCCCACGTAAATCGGGCTGGAGGCCCATTGGAGTTCGCGTAGATCGTCTTGCGGCCACTCGCCCGAGGCACTCGCAATTGCGTCCCGCAGGCGCTTGTCATTCCTCGCCTCCACCGTGCCCCCGATAACCGCCAACATCAGAACGACGACCAGGGCAGTTCCTACCCAGCCGGCACTCCACGGAATGCTTCCATCACCTCCATGTCGAGAGACCATGTACAGACCAGGCCCGATAAGTAGCAGCATCGCCGGGATGATCACGACGTCGATCCGTTTCGTCACGGCGGTCAGTGAGCGCAGCTCGGCTACAGACCCCGCGGTCTGTACGCGTAGCGTCGCCACCAAGGTGGTGGTGACAGAACCGACAAGTAGAACTACGCCTAAGAGGTGCAGGAAAAGGGCAACGTTGTACATCTTGTCTCCTTGGGGTCAAGTGAGCGGTCAGAGCCCGGCTGCATCGAGGGCGTCCGGGATGTCTTCTGGTTCGGAACGGCGGATGGTTGCTCTTCTGACATTTCCCGCCGAGCATCAATCGGCCGTGGCCGGCACCAGGGTTTGTCGTGGCAAGGATTTCTCGACCGCCTGAGCCAGCTCCTTGTGCCGGATGAGCGCGAAGGTGACCGGCACGGCGACCAGTCCGGTCAGTCCGCACACCCAGAGCGCCCACTGAAACCCGCCGGTAAGGGCAGCCGCAGTCGAGTGACCGTGGGCAAGCAGAGTACGGAAGTGGGTCGCCGCGACCGTCGAGGCGACTGCCACGCCGATCGCGCCGCCGAGCTGTTGGCTGGTGTTGAGGAGACCCGAGGCGACCCCGGCGTCTTGTTCGGTGATGCCGGCGAGCGCCCCGATCGAGACTGGGATGAAGCTAAAGGCCGTTCCGGCACCAGTAATGAAGAACGGGCCCGCCAGGTTCTGCCAGAAATGCCCATCTGTCGCCAGCTGGGTGGCCGCCCAAAGGATCCCGCCCCCGACAAGCGTCATCCCGAAGGCCATCACGAGCTTGGCCGAGGTGCGAGTGACCATCATCTGGGAGAGCCAAGCCATTGCGACAGACGTAACTGACGCTGCAAGCCAGGCCAGGCCAGCCTTGAGGGCCGAGTAGCCGAGCACCTGTTGCATATAGAGGGTCCCGACGAAGAGGAAGGTGAAGAAGCTGGCCGTCAGGAGAAACCCGACGGCGTTCGATCCGGCGACCGTCTTGATGCGGAATAGGCGTAGCGGCAGAAGCGGGGCTTCGACTCGTGTCTCGAGGATCACGAACGAGAGCAAAAGCACAGCTGAGCCGGCCAGCATGCCCAATGTTCGGGCGGTCCCCCAGCCCACCTGGGGAGCCTGAGAGATCGCGTAGACGAGAAGCACCAGACCCCCGGTGATGGTCACCGCCCCGAAGGGGTCGTAACGTCGCCGGGTGGTGGCGAGCCGGCTTTCGGGCACGACGCGTCGAGCCAGGAGCAGGACGACGATGCCGATCGGCACGTTGATGACGAAGATGTACCGCCAACCCACGTAACGGGTGAGGAGACCCCCCAAGATCAGTCCGACCGTTGCACCGGTGCCCGCAAGGGCACCCCAGGCGCCGAGGGCTTTGTTGCGTTCAGCACCCTCTTCAAACATGTTCATCACGATCGACAGAGCCGCGGGGAGCAATATGGCAGCCCCCAGTCCCTGGAACCCGCGCATGACGATCAAGAACGTGTCAGTGGTGGCCAGCGAGCAGGCCAAGGATGCTGCTGTGAAGGTGGCCATGCCGATCATGAACAACCGCCGTCGTCCGAGCAGGTCAGCGGCTCGACCCCCGAGCAGCAGGAACCCTCCAAAGGTGAGCCCGTAGGCGGTCACCACCCATTGAAGGTCTGACTCTGGGAAGTGGAGTTTGCGACCGATCGTGGGCAGGGCGACGTTGACGATGGTTAGGTCCACGATTGTCATGAAAAACGCGACGGCCAGTAGGACGAAGGCCCGCCAGCGGTGTACGTCGGGCTCGGCCGCTGCTAACGGCGGGTCGCCTCCGGCACCGCCATTGGACATGGCCGGAACCCGTTGATGGGGCTCCTGGCGGTCGGAGCGCTCACCTACGGGCAGTCCGGCGTGATCTTTGTTGTCGAGCGAGGTCATCGTTTGCCTCAGATCTGGCTTTTCAAGTCCTTCACTTGTTGAAACACGGGCACTGGGTCAAGGATGACTGTCCGTCGTTGGCATTCGCACCGGCGAATTCGCCGGTTGGCTTCCGGCAACGGCGGGTACCATCACCGCGGATGCTCTACGGCAGGCGCGGATGCTCTACGGCAGGGACCCCGAGCGCGCTCGGCTCGGCGCGCTCCTCGAGGATGCTCGCGGGTCGCGAAGCGGGGTGCTCGTCATCCGCGGCGAGGCGGGTGTCGGCAAGTCCGCCCTCCTCGAGGACACACGAGAGCGAGCGTCCGACATGCAGGTCCTGAGCGGCAGCGGGATCGAATCGGAGGCACACGTCCCTTTCGCCGCGTTGCACCAGATCGTCCGTCCAATCCTTGGGCACCTGGAGAGCCTCCCCGAGCCCCAGGGTGGCGCGCTGCGGGGAGCACTCGGGCTCGAGGTGCGAGAAGGCCACGACCGCTTCTTGATCTGGCTCGGCTAACTGGGCGCGGCGCCTCTCGTCGGGCCTCCATCCTGGCCGCTCATCAGCCGTAGGTTGGTACGACCGCTCCGCTCAGCGGGGCGGCGGCGTCGCTAACCAGGAAGGCGATCACGTCGGCGATTGCGTTCGGCTCGACGGCTCCTGCCAGCATCTCCGGCGGGAACAACTCCTTGTTCTTCTCAGTTGCGATGGTCTGGGGCGCGACGGCATTGACCCTGATGCCGTGGGGGCGAAGCTCGACGTCGAGAGTCCGGACCAGGTGCACGAGCGCGGCCTTGCTCACGCCGTAGGCGGCGTAGCCGGCGGTCGGTTCGACACCGAATCGAGCCGTGATATGGACGATGACACCCGAGCCCTTTTCTTGCATGTGAGGAGCAACGGCCTGCGTCAGCCACAGCGCAGCGCCAAGGTTCACGTCCATCAGCTGCCTGAGGCTCTGCGCGGTCACGCTGAGCGCGTCGCCGAGTTCGAAGGCGCCGATGGTGTTCACGAGAATGCTCGGGGGACCGACCTCGGCGGCGATTCGATTCACCAGAGGTCCAGGGACAGCCGGGTCGGTGGCGTCAGCGACCTCCCGGTGTATCTCATCTGGAAGCTGCTTCAACCCGGCTTCGCTGCGATCCACAGCGACCACTGTCAACCCGGCGCGGTTGAGGGTTAAAGCGGTGGCCTGGCCGAGGCCGCTGCCGGCGCCGACCACGATCACGATGGGAGTACTCATGTTTGCGTGTTCACGGCTGTGTAGGGATCTGTTATCGGTGGTCTCGGTGTGGTCATTTCGGTGTCCTTTCCGTCGGGTACAGCGATCAGTGTCAAGATTGCTCCCCGCTCTAGTCATTCGCACCGGCGATTTCGCCGGATTAGTTCCGGGCAACCGCGGGTATCGTCACAGCGGATGCTCTACGGCAGGGACCCCGAGCGCGCTCGGCTCGGCGCGCTCCTCGAGGATGCTCGCGGGTCGCGAAGCGGGGTGCTCGTCATCCGCGGCGAGGCGGGTGTCGGCAAGTCCGCCCTCCTCGAGGACACACGAGAGCGAGCGTCCGACATGCAGGTCCTGAGCGGCAGCGGGATCGAATCGGAGGCACACGTCCCTTTCGCCGCGTTGCACCAGATCGTCCGTCCAATCCTTGGGCACCTGGAGAGCCTCCCCGAGCCCCAGGGTGGCGCGCTGCGGGGAGCACTCGGGCTCGAGGTGCGAGAAGGCCACGACCGCTTCTTGATCTCGCTCGCCGTCTTGACCCTGCTGGCCGAGGCGGCCGAGGACCGGCCGCTTCTCTGTCTGATCGATGACGCCCGCTGGCTCGACTCTGCTTCCTCCGACGCCCTCGTGTTCGTCGGTCGTCGACTTGAGGCGGAGGGAATCGCCATGCTCTTCGCCGTCCGTGATCCCGAGGGTCATCACTTCGAGGCACCGGGGTTGCCAGAACTCGAGCTTGGTGGGCTCGACCCGCAGGCGGCGGCGGCGCTGATCGGCCGTCGGGCGAACGTCGCACTGTCGCCTGACGCACGTCAGCGTCTTGTCGCGGCAACCGGCGGTAATCCCCTTGCCTTGCTCGAGCTCCCCAAGGTGTTGAGTGAAGCGCAACTCACAGGCGCCGAGCCGATGCTCGCGCCGCTACGGGTAGGCGAACGCATTCAGCGTGCCTTCTTGGCGCGAGTGCACCAGCTGCCCGAGGACACCCAGACGCTGCTGCTTGTTGCCGCTGCCGAGGACAGCGGCGAGCTCGCCACCGTCCTCAGCGCGGCGGCGCAACTGGGAGCCACTTCTCAAGCGCTCGATGCCGCCGAGCGGGAGGGGCTCGTCCGGGTACGGGGGGACCAGCTCGAGTTCCATAACCCGCTGGTGCGCTCAGCCGTCTACCACAGCGCTCCGCTCTCGCGGCGCCACATCGCCCACCGGGCGCTGGCGAGCGTGCTCAACGGCGAGTCGGAAGTCGATCGCCGGGCGTGGCACCACGCCGCCGCAACCGTCGGACCCGACCTCGCGGGTCGCGAAGGAACTTGACCAGGCTGCACAGCGGGCGCGGAAGCGGAGTGGCTTCGCCGCCGCCTCATTGGCCTTCGAGCGGGCTGCCGCGCTGACATCGAACGACCGCCAGCGGGTGCATCGAGTGATCGCTGCGGCGGAGAACGCGTGGTTAGGGGGCCGAGTCGAGCGGGCGGCGATATTGCTCACGCAAGCCCAGCCGCTCGCTTCGGAGCCAATCCAGCGCGCCGACATCGCCCGCTATCTCGGTTTGATCGAGATGAACGACGGCATCCCCGCCGACGCCTGTCAGCTTCTCCTTCGTGCCGCGGCTGAGGTCGCGCCGCTCGATGGCCAGCGTGCGCTGCGCCTGCTCTTCCTTGCGAGCGTCGCTGCGACCTACGCAGATGACGGTGAAGCGGCAGTTGCGATCGCCCAGCTGGCTCAAGGCCTGGCCGTGGATACTCCGATCGGCCGCATGCTTGTTGCCCTTCTGACCGGGCTCGGCGCCCACTTCGAGGGCGACTTCGCCGCTGCCGCGCCGGAGCTTCGACTGGCCTTGAGCTTGGCGGAGCAGCTTGATGACGGCTCTACGACCGAGGAGCCCGTGGCGCTCCTGTTCGCCGGGCGGGCCGCCCTCTACCTTGGGGACGATCGGGCCTTTTACCGCATCAACCACGAGGCGATAGTTCGGGCCCGCACTGCCGGCCTGCTTGTCATCCTCACGCAGATCCTTCCCCGGGTGGGCTACGCCGAGCTGTGGGAAGGCAGCTGGGCCTCGGCGTCAGCGAACCTGAGCGAAGGCCTCCGGATCGCACGAGAGATTGGCCAGCACGACCTCGTCGCTTACCAGCTCGCCCTGCTCGCTCTGATCGCAGCCCACCGCGGGGACGAGGACGAGTGCCGGTCCCTGGCGGGGGAGAGTCTCGAGCTCTCGTCCGCGCGGCGTTTCGTCCTGGCCACAGAGTCAGCGCACTGGGCGCTGACGGTGCTCGAACTAGGGCTCGGCCGAACCGAAGAGGCGCTCCCGCACGCCCGAGCCATCTCCAACAGGGGCATCGGGTTGTGGGCCATGCTCGATCGAGCCGAAGCGGCGGTCCACACCGGCGAGCGGGAAGCAGCCCGTGACTGGCTTGCCTATTTCGAACCATGGGCGGAAAACGGCGGGGCTGCCTGGGCGCGCGCAGTGGCCTTGCACTGCCAGGGCCTGCTCTCCGATGACGAGCGGGAATGTGAACGCCTCTTCCGTACCTCACTGGACGCGCACGCCAAGGCCACCCGTCCGTTCGAGCGTTCCCGCACCGAACTCGCCCTCGGTGAGCTGCTCCGGCGCGCCCGCCGTCGAGTTGAGGCGCGTGAGCACCTGCGCGCGGCTCTTGACGGCTTCGAGGGACTGGGAGCGAGGCTGTGGGCGGAGCGCGCACGGATGGAGCTGCGAGCGAGCGGGCAGGTGGCCCGGCGACGTGACCCAAGCACCACGGACGAGCTCACCGCACAGGAATTCCAGATCGTGCACCTCGTGGCCCAGGGCCTCAGCAACCGAGAGGTGGCAGCCCAGTTGTTCCTCAGCTCGCGCACGATCGACTTCCACCTACGCAACGTGTTCAGGAAGCTCAATATCAGCTCCCGCACCCAGCTCGCCCATCTCGATCTCGACGGTCCCGACGAGCAGACGATGCCGGCCGGGAAACTGGCGATTCCGCCGACGCGGGCCTAGACATCCCTCCGTCAAAGTGGGTTAGGTAACCCCACCTTCAGTCGGCAGCTTCGCCTCATTGGGAGCAGATCATGAGTGGTGCTAAGGCCGATGCGGAAGTGAGAGAAGCACTGAGCCATTGCCCTCAATGCGGCTCAAGCCAGTTCACCGAATACCGAGCCGAGCCGGCGTCAGGAAGCGGGTAGCACCCCCGCATCCGTACGCCGTCAGTTCGGGGCGATGGCGCCGACTCGAAACGTTGCTCAATTGGTCCACCGCAGTCGCTACCACAACGCCTGAATCTCACGTCCGTTCTCAGTTTCTGTAGCTAAGGACGCGCCCTTCTCTGTGGCACGTCTAGGCACGTCTAGGCACGTCTAGGCACGGCGTTGTGGCACGACAGTATTTCCGGTTGTTGTAAGCGGTCGACGTGCCAACACCGATCCCGGGTTTCACCTGCGGTGTTTGCCGAGAGCGGGCGACGGGAATCGAACCCGCGTTCTCAGCTTGGGAAGCTGATGTTCTGCCTCTGAACTACGCCCGCGATGGTTCGTCACACTATCCTCTGGGCGCTTGTACATCCCAGGTGGCGCTCGCAATTCCGCCGCCTTCCCCGTCGAAGTCAGTCTTTACCTAACGAGGAGCTTTCGTGCCGATCAGGATCATTCTGGGCATCGGGGTCACGGTGGTCGGTTTCGGCATCGCCGCCGTGCGTTTCCACTGGTTGTCCAGGCTCATCCGCTCCGGCAAGCCGGACCCCTCCCGCACCCGTGGTCCCATCAGCCGCAAGGCGGAAGCTGAGGTCACCGAGGTCGCGGGGCAGCGCAAGCTCTTGCAGTGGACCGTGCCGGGCCTCGCCCACTTCTTCACCATGTGGGGCTTCACGATCTTGCTTCTCACGATCATCGAGGCGTACGGCGATCTCTTCAACAAGTACTTCCACATCCCGGGCATCGGGACCTGGGACTGGGTAGGTTTCGTCGAGGACTTCTTCGCCTGCGCCGTTTTGCTGGCGGTGATCACCTTCGCCATTATCCGGCTCAAGAATGCGCCCGACCGGCTCGAGCGCAAGTCACGTTTTTACGGCTCGCACACCGGTGCCGCCTGGCTCGTGCTCCTCATGATCGCGGGTGTGATCATCACGCTGCTCCTCTACCGTGGCGCGCAGGTCAACACCGACCCGACGCAGTTCCCCTACGGCTGGGGAGCCTTCGCGTCGCACGCTGTTGGAAAACTGCTCCATCCGCTCGGTGCGGGTACCAACTCCGTGCTGGCCACGGTGTTCCTCATCCTCAACGTGGCCATCATCTCGGGTTTCATCGTCTTCATCGCGCACTCCAAGCACCTGCACATCTTCATCGCGCCTATCAACATCGCGTTCTCGCGGCGGCCCCGGGCCCTCGGCGCCCTGGGCAGCACCCCCGACATGGACATGGAGAACGTCGACGAGGACACCGTCTTCGGCGTGGGCGAGATCGGCCACTTCACCTGGAAGCAGATGCTCGACTTCGCCACCTGCACCGAGTGCGGCCGCTGCCAGTCGGCCTGCCCGGCCTGGACCACCGACAAGCCGCTCTCGCCCAAGCTGCTGATCATGAACCTGCGCGACAACATGTTCGCCTCTGCCGGGCCGCTGATGGGCGGCGAAGGCGAGGAGACGGCGCTGGTGCCCAACGTCATCGACCCTGACGTCTTGTGGGCCTGCACCACGTGCGGCGCCTGCGTGAACGAGTGCCCGGTCGACATCGAGCACATCGACGCCATCGTCGACATGCGTCGCTACCAGGTGCTGATGGAGTCCGAGTTCCCTTCCGAAGCGGGGCTCATGCTGCGCAACGTCGAGAACCAGGGCGACCCGTGGGGCCTCGGCCAGGGCAAGCGCACCGAATGGACGCAGAGCCTCGACTTCGAGGTCCCTGTCGTGAGCGGCACCATCCCCGACGACATCGAGTACCTCTACTGGGTCGGGTGTGCCGGCGCCCTCGACGAGCGGGCACGCAAAGGTGTGCAGGCCACGGCGCGCATGCTGCACCGGGCCGGCGTCACCTTCGCCATCTTGGGCCCCAAGGAGTCGTGCACCGGTGACCCGGTGCGCCGCTTGGGCAACGAGTATCTCTACCAGGAGCAGACCAAGCTCAACATCGGCACCCTCGACGCGGTCGGCGCCAAGAAGATCATCGCCAGCTGCCCGCACTGCTTCAACACGATCAAGAACGAGTACCCCGCCCTCGGCGGCAACTACGAGGTGATCCACCACGCACAACTGCTCGAGCACCTGGTGAAGGAGGGCAAGCTCGTCCCGGGCTCGGCGTACTCGGGCAAGGTGACCTACCACGACCCGTGTTACCTGGGCCGCCACAATCGCATCATCCAAGAGCCGCGCACTGTGTTGAGCGCCATGCCGGGGGTCGAGCAAATCGAGATGCGGCGCTGCAAAGAGCGCGGCTTCTGCTGCGGGGCCGGCGGCGCGCGCATGTGGCTCGAGGAGACGATCGGCAAGCGCATCAACATGGAGCGCACCGAAGAGGCGCTCAGCACGGGAGCCGACGTGGTATCGACTGCGTGCCCCTACTGCATGATCATGCTCGACGACGCCGTGCGTGCCTTCAGTAAGGAGGACGATGTGCGCGTACTCGACCTCTCCCAATTGGTGGAAGAGTCGTTGGGCCAGGCCGACGGGGACGGTGCCGGAGCCGCGGCGAGCGAGCCCGAACCCCAGCCGGCGGGCTGACGCTCAGCCCGGCGCGAGGATGCCGTAGGCCCGTTCGGGCCGCAGCGTGAGCACGAGCCGACGGTCCGACACCATGGCGGCTCGATAGTCCTCCCAGTCGGGGTGCTCGCCCTGCCCCGCGGGTAATACGCGATGAGGGCGTCGACCGTGGCGTCGTGCGGGTCGGCCGCCACCGGCGAGAGCTCGGCCGTGGCCTCGATCACTACGTACTGCCAGAACGTGTGACCGAGCACGTAGAGCGACGCCCGCGGGTCGCGGCGCAGGTTCACCGTCTTCGCCCGGTCGTCGGTGACCGAGATGAGCAGGGTATGGCCGTCGCCGGGCACGAACATGATGTTCGACAGCTGCGGCCGGCCATTGGCGCGGATGGTGGCCAGGACACCCTGTTTGCTGTCCCGGGCAAATGCGAGTGCATCGGTGAGGTCCATGGACCCGACCGTAGCGGGAGCCCGCCCGGGGGAGCCGGCTGGCCCGCGGCCTTGTGTCAGGCCACGATCACGTCCTTGGAGCTGTCGGCGAGGACGAAATGGATGAGCGCGGCGACGATCGCACCGACCAGCGGCGCAACGATGAACAGCCAGACCTGGCTCAGCGCAGTGCCCCCGACCACCAGCGCCGGCCCGAGGCTCCGGGCCGGGTTGACCGAGGTCCCCGTCAGCGGGATGCCGATGAGGTGCACGATGACGAGACCGAAACCGATGGCGACGCCGGCCGCGCCCTGGATCGCCGCCTTGTGCGTGGCGAAGAGCACGACCGTGACGAAGATGGAGGTCAGCACCACCTCGATCAGGAAGGCGCCCCCCTCGCTCACCAGCAGGTGGGATTGCTTCCCGTAACCGTCAGCGCCGAGCCCCTGAATGCCCTTGTTGTACAGCGGCGAGGTCGTGAACATCCAGTAGAGGAGGTAGGCGCCGACGATCGCCCCTGCGAACTGCGCCACGACGAACGAGACCCCCTCGGCCAATTTCATGCGGCCCGCCGCGACGAACCCGAGCGTCACCGCCGGGTTCACGTGACAGCCCGAAATCGGCCCGATGGCGTAGACGAGGGCGACGAGCACGAGGCCGAAGGCCATCGCGGTGGCGACGACGCCGGCGGCGAAGCTCAGCCCGAAGAGCTTGAACCCGAACGACTCGGTGGCCACCCCGACCGCGATCACGACCAGGATCAGCGTGCCCAAGAATTCCGCTAATACCTTCCTGTAGTCCGGCATGGAGAAGCCTCCTGTCCAAGGCGAGGAATCGGACACAGGAAGTCTCGCAGCGCGCCTCCGCCGGGTCGCGGATGCCGCCAGCCACAGGCGGGGATGCCGCCCGCCCGAAGGGGGTGTTCGACGCCCGCCGGAACGATGGTGGCGGCCGGGGTCAGATGGCGGACATGGCGCGATCGTCCGCCTCGCGCAGGCGCGTGGCCATGGCGGCCAGCATCTTGCGGGAGAGGGCCGGGACGGCGTCGAGCACGCCGTTGAATTGACGCTGCTCGAGCACGAGCAGCGTCATGTCCGTCTCGGAGATCACGGTGGCCGAGCGCGGGCGGCGATCGAGCAACGCCATCTCGCCGAAGTACTGGCCCGGGCCGAGCGTCGCCACCTTGCGGTTGTTGCGCCGCACGGCTGCCTGTCCCTTGACGATGAGGAAGAATTCCCGGCCGATGGTGCCCTGTTCGCACAGCATCCGGCCTGCGGGCACCGTCACCTCCTCGAGCGCGCGCCGGATGGTGCGCAGGTCCTTGGCCGACGAGGTGGAGAACAGCCAGATCTTCGAGAGGTCCAGGTCATGACGCGGGCTCATTGCTGCAAACAGTAGCCCTGCTCCCCCCGGCTTACCCGTGGTGCTCCGCTAGAGCGCGTCAGCCCCCCGCTCGCCCGTGCGCACCCGCACCACGGTCTCGGCCGGCACGACCCAGACCTTGCCATCGCCGATCTTTCCGGTGGCCGCCGAGGACACGATCGCATCGACCACTGCCTCAGCCTGGTCGTCCTCCACGAGTACCTCGACGCGTAGCTTCGGCACGAAGTCGACTTGGTACTCAGCCCCCCGGTAGTTCTCGGTGTGACCCCTCTGGCGTCCGAAGCCTTGTGCCTCGGTGAGCGTCATGCCCTGGATCCCCAGGTTCTTGAGGACGTTCTTGACGTCGTCGATCTTGAAAGGCTTTACGACTGCTACCACGAGCTTCATCTCCGCTCTCCTCACGATCGACCGGGCGAGCACCCTCACGAGCACGGCCTCACCGAGCACGTTAATGAGACCAGGGGCCGGTCGCCCGCCTACCCTGGTTGATGTCGGACCTGGGCTTCTGCGAGGAAACGTTGCCGAAATATGGGGGAAATGGGCCGTTCAAGAGAGAGCGATAGCCTTTCCTCGTGCCCGCGAGTCGAGACTTTGGCCCCTCTGGTGAGAGCGGCGAGCCCACGCTGAGCGTCTGGGAGCGGGTGAAGTACACGATGGTCCGCCCCGACGACGACCCGAAGGACCGGACGGTCGTCGACGACCGGTCAGCCGACGAGCTTCGGGAGGCGATCCGGCGTTCCGACGACAAGGAGCGCGCCATCGGCCTGGTGGCGGCGCCGATCGCGGCCATCGTCGGCATCACTGTGAGCGACGTGCTGATCAACAACGCCCGGACGCATCACCAGAGCGTGCAGGTCTACGACGAGCTCACCTTCGTTCTGCTCGGACTGGCCGTCTTGATCCTCGTGTCGTCGTTGCTCCGCAAGCGGCTGTTCCAGGGAATCACCCTCGCGCTCTTCGGGCTGGCGCTCTTCCAGCTCCACTACACCTATGTCGGCTTCGCCGCCCCCTTCATCCTTGCCGGTGCGTGGTACCTGGTGCGCTCCTACCGGCTGCAGCAGTCGCTCAAGCGGGCCGATGCGGCAGGCCCGACGACCAAGAGCAGGACGCAGGCGGGCCGCGTCGCGCGTCCGCGGGCCAACAAGCGCTACACGCCACCCACCTAGGCGTCACGCACCTAGGCGTCTTCCGTCGCCGCGGGGCCGGCTCAGGACAGCGGGCGGGACTGGAAAGTCGTCAGCCGGTTGCCCTCAGGTAATGGAGTGTGCCGAACGCGCCTCGGCACGCTGGCCAGCGCGGTACCGCCACGCGACCAGTCCGAGCAGCACGAGCAGCACGCCCGCCAGCACCGCGGGGACGACGTACACCCCGGCCGACGAGTGCTGCTTGTCGATGATGCTGTCGGGCGAAAGCAGGGCGGGATCACCGGGCACGGCGACGGCGGGGATGGTGGCGCCGGGCCGGTGGAACGAGGTGCCCGGCAAAGGTTCGGTGTAGCGACGGCTGTCGAGCGTGTAGCTGCCGTGGCACGAGTAGCCCGCCGCATTGCTGCCGCTGCCACCGAGCAGGCCGAGGCATCCGGTGACCGTCACAGTCACAGGGACGCCGCGGTCGTGGAGGGTGTCGATCTGATTGTTCGAGTGCGCCCCGGCGACGGTGAGGACGACGACGAGCACGAGCAGGGTGGCGCCGACCAATCCGACGACGACCTGGCCGGCGCGGCGACGGTCGAACTGCACGCTGGCTCCGCGGAGAGAGCCGATCCGCTCGGCGCCACCGGGCGTGCCGGGGTCGCTCCCCCGATCGGGCTCGGGGCCGTCGTAGGAGCGCGCGGAAGGAGTGTGGGTCATCGCGATCGGAGGATCGTAGTGGGGTCGGTGGGGCGCGCTTGGGTGTGGGCAGGAGCGGCGAGGCCGGTGGTGAGGGATTAACGCACTGGAAACACAGGCGTGACGGTGCGGAAACTCCTGAACTGCATCCTTTCTGCGGCGGGGAGAACCGTCTGAAGAGGACCTGCCGTGCCCGGCTACCGAGGCGACCTGCTCGCAAGGTGAGGTGGACGGGGGCGCATGACAGTTAGGAGAGCTGAGTGATCCATCTGCTAGCGGCATCGGTTCCGGTGCCGTATCCCAGTTGGCTCAATCCGGCCGACAACACGTGGCAGATAACCGCCGCCACGTTCGTCGGCTTGATGAGCCTCCCCGCCCTGGCCGTGCTCTATGCCTCGATCGTCCCGAAGAAGTGGGCCGTGAACATCCTGGCGATGATGTTCGCCGGCTTCTCACTGGTGCTCGTGGGATGGTTCGTCTGGGAGTACCAACTCGCGTTCGGCTCGACCTCCCTGGGCGGCGGGGTCGGAGTCGTTCACGGGTTAGTCACCGCGACCCAGGCCACGGGGACTACGGGAACGTGGCAACACTTCTTCGAGAACTTCATAGGTAAACCGGGCACCACGCTGAACAGCCTCCAGGAACAAGGCCAGGCCATGTCGGGAGCGAACACGATCATCCCGTTCCACTTCCCGACAGCCAGCCTGGCGTACTTCCAGTTCGTCTTCGCCGCCATCACGCCTCTCCTCTTCCTCGGCAGCGTGGTCGGACGTATCAAGTTCAGCGCCTGGTGCATCCTGGTGCCGTTCTGGTCGACGTTGGTCTACTGCGTCGACGCTTTCATGCTCTGGGGCGGCGGCTACTTCGCCCAGGAGGGTGCGCTCGACTTCTCCGGTGGCTACGTCATCCACATGTCGGCCGGCGTCTCGGGTTTCGTGGCCGCCTGGGTCCTCGGACCGAGACTCTTACGAGATCGACAACATGCCTTGCCCAACAACCTGGTGATGGCGGCAGTCGGAGCCGGCATCCTGTGGCTGGGCTGGAACGGCTTCAACGGCGGGGACCCCTACTACGCCGGAGCGAGCGCAGCTGCGGCCGTCATCAATACGAACATCGCCACGGCGACGGGCGTGCTGGTGTGGATGGGCCTCGACGCCTGGCTGTCCAAGGAGAAGAAGCCGACATTCCTCGGCGGCGTCAACGGCATGATCTGCGGCCTGGTCGGCATCACGCCGTGCGCCGGCTGGGTCAACGGCTGGGGCGCCATCGCCGTGGGTGCGATCGCCTGTGGCATCGTTTGGTTCGCCTGGAACTACCTGTCCAAGGTGCCGCCGTTCTCGAAGGTCGACGACGCGCTGGGAGTCGTCTACACGCACGGCATCGCGGGCTTTGTGGGCGGCATGTTGCTGGGCATCTTCGGTGACCCGAACATGATTGAGTACGGCTGCGGCCACCTCAACGCCAGCGGCCAGGTCATTGCCACCAACCAGTTGACCTACCTGACCGCCAGCAAGACCTGCACCCCCTTTGGTGTGCAAGGTCTGATGTACACCGGCTCGGCCCACCAGCTGTGGGAACAGTTCCGGGCGGCCATCTGGGTGATCTTCTGGTCGGCCCTCGTGACATTCATTTTGATGAAGCTCATCGGCCTGGTCCTGCGAGGCGCCCGCTACAAGAACGAGATCCTCGAGGTCGGCGACCTGGCCATCCACGGCGAGGAGGCTTTCCCGGAGGAGACGTTGGCCACGCGGAGCGACGGCGCCTTCGCCATGGCCGGGATCGACGCCGGTGGAGGGACACGATCGTCTGAACCGGACGAGTCGCCACCCGGCGGAGTCGGTTCCTAGGCCCCGGATCAATCAGGACGAAAGGAGATCGACAATGAAGCTGATCGTCGCAGTCATCAAGCCGTTCAAGCTCGATGACGTCAAGGAGGTCCTGAAGAACCGCGGTGTGCAGGGTATGACCCTCACCGAGGCACAGGGCTTCGGTCGCCAGCGCGGCCACACCGAGGTGTACCGCGGGGCTGAGTACGAGGTGGACTTCGTGCCCAAGCTGCGCATCGAGGTGCTGGTGGAAGACGAGCAGGTCGACGACGTGGTCGACGCCATCGTCAGCGCCGCGGCCACGGGCAAGATCGGTGACGGCAAGGTCTGGGTCGTCCCGGTCGACACCGTGGTGCGCGTGCGCACGGGAGAACGCGGGAGCGACGCGCTCTAGGGCGCGGGCGGTCCTTACCAGGTCGGTGGGGCCGGGGCGCGGCGAGGCGCCCCGGCCTGCCGCCGTCCTGGGGCGCGTGGCAGCACCCGGTTCGGGCAGTCGTTGCTCAGTCCTGTTTGGCCGGCGGCCGGCCCCGCCTGGGTAGCGGTGCCGCCTGCTGGGGCATGCGCCCGGCGTCGGTCAGCGCCCGGCGCAGGAGCATTTCGATCTGGGCGTTGACGCTGCGCAGGTCGTCATTGGCCCACCGCATCAGTGCGTCGTGGACAGCGGGATCGATGCGCAGCAGGACCTGCCGCCGTTCGCTCACGTATAGAGCGAACCCGTGTTCACGACAGGCGACGGCGGCTGGTCCCCGCACAGGACCACCATGAGGTTGCTCACCATGGCGGCCGTGCGCTCCTCGTCGAGAGAGACGACGCCGCCCTCGTTGAGGCGGCTGAGCGCCATCTCGACCATGCCGACGGCGCCTTCGACGATGCGCGAGCGGGCGGCCACGACGGCGTTGGCCTGCTGGCGGCGGAGCATCGCCTGCGCGATCTCCTGCGCGTAGGCGAGGTGGGAGATGCGCACCTCGACGATTTCGAGCCCGGCGATGGAGACCCGCTCCGCCACCTCGACGGCCAGCTCGCCGGCGACGATGTCGGTGGAGCCGCGCAGGGACGTCCCCGTCCCCGTGGTGTCGTCGTAGGGGTGGCTCACGGCGACGTGGCGCAGGGCGGACTCGGCCTGCACCGAGATGAAGTCGACGAAGTTGTCCACGGCGTAAGTCGACTTGGCCGTGTCGGCCACCTGCCAGACGACGATGGCGGCGATCTCGACGGGGTTGCCGTCGGCGTCGTTCACCTTCAGGTGGCCGGTCTCGAAGTTGCGCACCCGGATGCTGACCCGGCGGCGCACGGTCAGCGGGGCGATCCACCAGAAGCCAGACCGGCGGACTGTGCCGATGTAACGGCCGAAGAACTGGACCACCGAGGTCTGCCCCGGGGGGACGATGACCAGTGAGGTGGCGATGAGGACGAAGACAAGGATCGGTAGCCACAGCCACCCCTTGGCCTTGAAGCCGGCGAGGACCATGCCGCCGATGCAGATGAAGAGGGCGAGGACGCCGAACCACCCGTTGGCGGCGACGGCGGGGCGCTCGGTGATGTCGACGCGGGCTCCGTCGTGGCCGACGGGGGTGATGGCTGGTGCAGGTGTCTCGGCGATGCTCATGGCGTGCTCCTCCGACATTAAGTGATAGCTAATAGATATCACTTTCCTGTCCTCTTGGCTACACCCCTCGCAGCATGGGGGGGCCGAGGAGCGCTAGGCGATGGGCCGGTCTCCCTGGCGGGCGACCGCCGCGGCGGCGGCGGCGGCCGCCTCGGGGTCGCCCAGGTACTCGGCCGAATGCACGCCGAGGTCGTCGTCGAGGAGCATGCGGAACGGGATCCCGGTCGGGATCTCGAGCTCGGTGATGACGTCGTCACCGATGCCCTCGAGATGCTTGCGCAGGGCGCGGATCGAGTTCCCGTGTGCCGCCACGAGGACGGCGCCGCCCTGTGCCGCCGCCGCCCGCAGGTCGGGCACGATGGCGGAGGTCCAGTAGGGCACCACGCGGCGCACGACGTCCTTCAGGCACTCGGTGCGCGGGAGGTCGGCCGGGTCGAGGTCCCGGTAGCGCGGGTCGCCAGCGACGTCGTAGGGGTTGTCGGCGGCCAGGGGCGGGGGAGGGATGTCGTAGCTGCGGCGCCAGAGCATGAATTGCTCCTCGCCGAACTCCCGCTTGATCTCTGCCTTGTTCTTGCCCTGGAGGTCTCCGTAGTGGCGCTCGTTGAGGCGCCAATCCCGCCGTACCGGTAGCCAGCTGCGCCCGGCGGCGGCCAGGGCGATCTCGGCTGTGCGGATGGCGCGGGTCAGCACGGAGGTGTGCAGGACCCGGAGGTCGAGCGGGGGCTGGTCCGGTTCGGGGGCGTCGGCGCACTCGGCCAGGAGCTCGCCGCCCTCCCTCGCCTCGGCCTCCCCGTCCGGGGTCAAGATCACGTCGACCCAGCCGGTGAAGAGGTTCTGGGCGTTCCACGTCGACTGGCCGTGGCGCAGCAGGACGAGATCGAGCACGAATTGGATCGTATGTGCGCCCGGCAGGGAGGCGGTAATTCCGCCTCCCCGGGGCCCGGCGGTGGGGCCCGGCGGGCGTCCAAAGTCGGAGCCCGAAGTCGGAATAGTGAGGATGAGCTGGGTGTTCACGAAGGTGGGGCCGCGACGGGCCGGGTCGGGGGGTCACCGTCTGGTGGCGAGTGTGCGCCAGGGTGCAGCGCCCGTGACACGGATTTGTCAGAAATCCTGACATTAAGGCACTCAACTTTGCTAGAATGAGTGCACTGCGAATCGATGACAGCTGGTAGACGCAGAGGCGTCGACAGAAAAAGTACGGACGGAAGGACGAGCAGACATGGCCAAGGCCGTAGGAATCGACCTGGGAACCACCAACTCGGTGGTCAGTGTGTTGGAGGCGGGCGAACCCGTCGTGATCCCCAACGCTGAAGGGAGTCGGACCACCCCATCGGTGGTGGGCTTCTCCAAGACGGGCGAGGTGCTCGTCGGCGAGGTGGCCAAGCGCCAGGCCATCACCAACCCCGACCGCACCATCCGGTCGGTGAAGCGCCACATGGGCACCAACTGGACGGTCGACATCGACGGCAAGGCCTACAAGGCCCAGGAGATCTCGGCGCGCATCCTGGGCAAGCTGAAGAGGGACGCCGAGTCGTATCTCGGCGACAGCGTGACCCAGGCGGTCATCACCGTGCCCGCGTACTTCGACGACGCGCAGCGCACGGCGACCAAGGAGGCCGGCACCATCGCCGGGCTCGAGGTGTTGCGCATCATCAACGAGCCGACAGCCGCCGCGCTGGCCTACGGGCTGGACAAGGAGGACACGGACCACACGGTCCTCGTGTTCGACCTGGGCGGCGGGACCTTCGACGTCTCGGTGCTCGAGATCGGCGAGGGCGTCTTCGAGGTGAAGTCCACCTCGGGCAACACCAAGCTCGGCGGTGACGACTGGGACGACAAGGTCATCGAGTGGCTGGTCACCGAGTTCAAGAACACCGAGGGTGTCGACCTCTCGCAGGACAAGATGGCCATGCAGCGCCTGAAGGAGGCCGCGGAGAAGGCCAAGATCGAGCTGTCCTCCGTGCAGGACACCCAGATCAACCTGCCCTTCATCACCGCCACGTCCGAGGGTCCCAAGCACCTCGACCTCAAGTTGACGCGGGCGAAGTTCAACGAGCTCACCGCCGACCTGGTCGACGCCTGCCGCGGCCCGTTCGACGCCGCCATCAAGGACGCCGGGCTCAAGACCTCCGACATCGACCACGTGGTCCTCGTCGGCGGGTCGACGCGCATGCCCGCCATCCAGGAGCTCGTGCAGAGCCTGACCGGCAAGGAGCCGCACAAGGGCGTCAACCCCGACGAGGTCGTCGCCATCGGCGCCGCGGTGCAGGCCGGTGTCCTCAAGGGTGAGGTCAAGGACGTCCTGTTGCTCGACGTCACGCCCCTCTCGCTGGGCATCGAGACCAAGGGACAGGTCATGCACCGCCTCATCGAGCGCAACACCACCATCCCGACCAAGCGGTCGGAGGTCTTCACGACGGCCGAGGACAACCAGCCGTCGGTGGAGATCCACGTGCTCCAGGGCGAGCGCGAGATGGCGATGTACAACAAGACGCTCGGCAAGTTCCAGCTGGTCGACCTGCCGCCGGCCCCGCGCGGCGTCCCGCAGATCGAGGTCACCTTCGACATCGACGCCAACGGGATCGTGCACGTGTCCGCGCAGGACAAGGCGACGGGCAAGGAGCAGTCGATGACGATCACCGGCCAGTCGTCACTGGCCAAGGACGACATCGACCGCATGGTGCGCGACGCCGAGGCGCACGCCGAGGACGACCGCAACCGGCGCGAAGAGGCCGAGGTGCGCAACTCTGCGGACACGCTGGTGTACCAGACCGAGAAGCTGCTCAAGGAGCAGGGCGAGAAGTTCGAGGGCACCGAGAAGGACGACGTCGAGACGGCGTTGGCCAACGTGAAGGACGCCTTGAACGGCACGTCGGTCGAGGCGATCAAGGACGCGACCGAGAAGCTGGTCGGCGTGTCGCAGAGCTTCAGCCAGCGCCTCTACGAGCAGGCGTCGGCTTCGGCTTCGACTGCCGGCGGTGACGCGGGCGGTGGGAGCGGAGATGCCTCGAGCGAGGGCGGCTCGGACGACGACGTCGTCGACGCCGAGATCGTCGATGAGCAATGAGCCTGGGCGACGAGCACCTTCCCCACGTGGAGGGCGCGGCCGGTCCTGAGCTCGTGGGTGAGCGCGAGTACGCGCCGGAGCCCGGCTCTCCGTCCGACGAATCGGAGGAACACGCCAGCGCGCTGGCCGAAGAAGCCGACCCGCGCGAGGTGCTGGCGCGTGAGCGGGACGAGTACCTGCTCGCGCTCCAGCGCACCCAGGCCGACTTCGAGAACTACCGCAAGCAGATCGCCCGCCGCCAGGAGGAGCAGGCGGCCCGCGCCGCCCAAGGGCTGGTGGACAAGTTGCTGCCCGTCCTCGACACGCTCGATCTGGCCGAGGCCCATCTGAACGAGTCATTCGACGTGAGCACTGACGCCCAGGCGCTGCGCGCCTCGCGGGCCATGCTGATGGACATCCTCGCCAAGGAGGGTCTCGCGCGCATCGACCAGGCCGGCGTCGCCTTCGACCCCTCGGTGCACGACGCCGTGGCGCACTCCGAAGGTGAGGGAGGCGAGGGCGGCCAGACCGTCGTGGAAGAGGTGCTGCGCTCGGGTTACCGCTGGAAGGGTCAGGTGTTGCGCGCCGCCATGGTCCGCGTGCGGGGGTGAGCTGACCAGTGGCAGCAGCACAGCGCGAATGGTTCGAGAAGGACTACTACAAGGTGCTCGGCGTCGTCCCGACGGCGTCGGACAAGGAGATCACGCGCGCGTATCGGAAGCTGGCGAAGGAGCACCACCCCGACGCCAACCCAGGCTCGGAGGAGCGCTTCAAGGAGATCAGCGCGGCCTACGACGTGCTGGGCGATCCGGACAAGCGTAAGGAGTACGACGAGGTCCGCAGCCACGGCCCGATCGGCGGCGGCTTCGGCGCGCCCGGTGGTGGCACCTTCCGCACGGAGGACCTGGGCGACCTGAGCGACCTCTTCGGTGGTCTCTTCGGTGGCGGGCGCACGCGCACCCAGCGTGGCCCGCAGCGAGGCGCCGACATGGAGGCACAGCTGCACCTGTCCTTCCAGGACGCGGTGCACGGGGTCACGACGTCGGTCAACGTGCCCCAGGAGGTGCGTTGTTCGAACTGCCGCGGCAGCGGGGCGGCACCGGGCACCTCCACGCACACCTGCCCGCGTTGCGGCGGGACCGGCAGCCTCAACGACAACCAGGGCCTCTTCTCCCTCAGCACGGTCTGCCCCGACTGCGTCGGGCGTGGCACGCTCTTCGACACGCCGTGCCCCGTGTGCCACGGGACCGGCAGTGAGCACAAGGTGCGCGCGATCAAGGTGCGCATTCCAGCGGGCGTCGAGGACGGACAGCGCATCCGGGTCAAGGGACGGGGCGCACCCGGGCAGGGCATGGCCCCCCCGGGCGACCTCTACGTCGTGGTCCACGTGGCGGCGCACGCGATCTTCGGTCGCAGCGGCCGCAACCTGACCCTCACCGTGCCGGTCACCTTCCCCGAGGCCACGCTCGGCACCACCATCACGGTGCCGACGCTCGACGGCAAGGTGACGCTCAAGGTGCCGCCGGGCACCCAGTCGGGCCGGGTGCTGCGCGTGCGCGGCCGGGGTGTGCCCGGGACGTCGGGGCGCAACGGCTCCAAGCCGGGCGACCTGATGGTCAAGATCGACGTGCTGGTCCCGACCGAGCTCAGCGACGAGCAGCGCGCCGCGGTCGAGTCGTTGGCCGAGGTGACCGAGGCCGCGCCGCGCATCGCGGCGGAGAGTTGAGGTGGTGAGGCGTGATGGCTGAGCGCAACGCCGACCAGGCCGTCTACGTGATCTCGGTGGCGGCCGAGCTCACCGGGATGCACCCGCAGACCCTGCGCATCTACGAGCGCAAGGGCCTGCTCGATCCGTCGCGCACCAGTGGCGGGAGCCGCCGCTTCTCCGAGAGCGACCTGGCCCGCCTGCGCCACATCCAGGAGCTCACAGCGACCGGCCTCAACCTCGAGGGGGTGCGCCGGGTGCTCCAGCTCGAGGCCGAGCTGGCCCGGTTGCGCGACGAGCTGGCCGAGGTGCGGGCCCAGGCGCTCGACGCCGTCGCCGCGACGCACCGCCAGTACCGGCGCGACCTGGTGCCCCTGCGCCAGGCGCCGGTGCCCTACCGGCTGCGGCGCACGGGTGCCAACGGCGCAAAGGGCGCGAGCGGCGCGAAGAGCGCGAAGTAGCGCGAGCAATGAACGCAAAGGGCGTGAAGAAAAAGGACGTGAAGAAAGAGACGGGCCCATGCCGATAGACCCCGAACGCTGGACGAACAACACCAAGGCCGCCTTCAGCGCGGCGACCGGTCACGCCGCGTCATCGAACCACCCCGAGCTGACGTCGGCGCACCTGCTCGACGCCCTGCTGCAACAGCAGGAGACGATGACGCGGCCGCTGCTGTCACAGGTCGGGGTGGACCCCGACGTGCTGGCCGGCAAGGTGCAGGAGCAGCTGTCCCGGTTGCCGCGGGCCCAGGGCGGTGCGGAGCCCGGGCTCTCGCGCGAGACGCGGGAGGTGCTGGAGTCGGCGGACCAGATCCGCCGGGACCTGGGCGACGACTACGTGTCGGTGGAGCATCTCGTGCTGGCGCTGGCCGACCAGATCGGCGTCACCAAGGACGCCCTCCTGACCGCGCTGCGCGCCGTGCGGGGGAACCACCGGGTCACCACGCCGGATCCGGAGCAGACCTACCAGGCGCTGGCCAAGTACGGGCGCGACCTCACCGAGGCGGCCCGCGAGGGCAAGCTCGACCCGGTCATCGGGCGCGACGAGGAGATCCGACGGGTGATCCAGGTGCTGTCGCGCCGCACCAAGAACAACCCTGTCCTGATCGGCGAGCCGGGCGTCGGCAAGACGGCCATCGTCGAGGGGCTGGCCAACCGCATCATCGAGGGCGACGTGCCCGAGGGCCTCAAGGGCAAGCGCGTGATCGCGCTCGACCTGGGCTCCATGGTGGCCGGGGCCAAGTACCGCGGCGAGTTCGAGGAGCGCCTGAAGGCGGTGCTCAAGGAGATCACCGACGCCGAGGGCGAGATCATCACCTTCATCGACGAGCTGCACACGATCGTCGGCGCCGGCGCGGCCGAGGGTGCCATGGACGCCGGCCAGATGATCAAGCCGATGCTGGCCCGCGGCGAGCTCCGGTTGATCGGCGCCACCACGCTCGACGAGTACCGCACCTCCATCGAGAAGGACGCCGCGCTGGAGCGCCGCTTCCAGCCGGTGTTCGTGGGCGAGCCCTCGGTGGAGGACACCATCGCCATTCTGCGCGGCCTGTCCGAGCGTTACATGGCGCACCACAAGGTGCGCATCCAGGACGCGGCGCTGGTGGCGGCGGCTGTGCTGTCGGACCGCTACGTCACCGGGCGCTTCCTGCCCGACAAGGCCATCGACCTCATTGACGAGGCGGCCTCGAAGCTGCGCATCGAGATCGACTCCATGCCGACCGAGCTCGACCAGATCTCGCGGCGTATCCGCCAGCTCGAGATCGAGAAGCTGGCGCTCGAGAAGGAGAGCGACGACGCGTCGAAGGAGCGCCTCGAGCGCCTGCAGCGCGAGCTGGCCGAGATGAGCGAGCAGCGCGACTCCATGGCGGCGCACTGGGAGCAGGAGAAGAGCGCCCTCAACGCCGTCAGCCAGCTGCAGGAGGAGAAGAACCGCAAGGAAGAGGAGGCGTCCCGGCTGGAACGCGACGCCGACCTCGCCGGCGCCGCCGCCATCCGCTACGGCGAGGTGCCCGAGCTCGAGCGCCGCATCGCCGAGGCCAACGAGGACCTGGCCAAGCTGCAGGCCGGCACGCGCTTCTTGAAGGAGGAGGTCGACCCCGAGGACATCGCCGAGGTGGTCTCGCGCTGGACCGGCGTGCCGGTGTCGCGGCTCATGGAGGGCGAGGTCCAGAAGCTGGTGCGGCTCGAGTCGACCCTCCACGAGCGTGTGGTGGGGCAGGACGAGGCGGTCTCCGCCGTGGCCAACGCCATCCGGAGGAGCAGGGCCGGCCTGAGCGACCCCAACCGTCCCATCGGGTCGTTCCTCTTCCTGGGACCGACCGGCGTGGGCAAGACCGAGCTGGCCCGCGCGCTGGCCGAGTACCTCTTCGACGACGAGCGGGCGATGATCCGCATCGACATGAGCGAGTACCAGGAGAAGCACACCGTGTCGCGCCTCGTGGGCGCCCCCCCGGGGTACGTCGGCTACGACGAGGGCGGGCAGCTGACCGAGGCGGTGCGGCGGCGGCCGTATTCGGTCGTGCTGCTCGACGAGCTGGAGAAGGCCAACCCCGACGTGTTCAACATCTTGCTGCAGGTGCTCGAGGATGGGCGCCTGACCGACGGGCAGGGACGCACGGTGGACTTCACCAACACCGTGCTCATCATGACGTCGAACCTCAAGGGCGAGCCGTCGGACTACTTCAAGCCCGAGTTCATCAACCGCATCGACGAGATCGTGCGCTTCCGCCCGCTGTCGGAAGCCGACCTGGCCGTCATCGTCGAGATCCAGCTGGACAAGCTGCGTCAGCGCCTGGCCGAGCGCCGGCTCTCGCTGGTGGTCACGCCCGAGGCCGAGGCCTGGCTCGCCCATACGGGCTACGACCCCGACTACGGGGCGCGGCCGCTGCGCCGGGTGATCCAGCGTTCCATCGAGGACCCGCTGGCGCTGGCCCTGCTCGAGGGCAAGTACCTCGAGGGGTCGACCGTCACGGTCGCCGTGGACGGCGACGAGTTGGTCCTGCGCTAAGGGAGCGCTGCCGGTTGAGGGGCGGTCAGCCCCTTCGGGCCGGCGAAGCGCCGCGCCTGGGCCAAGCGCTCGCCGAGGTTCTGCAGGTCGTTGTGGCGGATCGCGGGGAAACCCTCTTGAGCCTGCGCCGTCGGCGCGCCGTCGGTGGCCATGTCCACGATGGTGCCGAAGCCCTGGTCGGTCGAGCTGCCGTAGAAGGGCGCATCCGCCGTAGTTGAAGAGCCCACCGTCGGCGGCCGTGAACCAGTAGCCACCCCCGTCGGGCATCGCGGCCATGGCGACGATCGGCTGGTTGAGGTGGATCGAACCGGTGGAACCGTAGAACTGGGCGTCGCCGTAGGAGAAGACCCCACCGTCGGAGGCGACGAGCCAGTAGCCCCGGCCGTCGGGGGTCGATGCCATGCCGACGATGGGCCGGTTGAGGTGCATCGAGCCGGTCGAGCCGTAGAAGTGGGCGTCGCCGTAGGAGAAGATCCCGCCGTCGGAGGCGACGAGCCAGTAGCCGCCGCCATCGGGGGTGGGCGCCATGCCGACGATGGGCTCGTTCAGACGGAGGGATCCGGCGGAACCGAAGAAGGGGGCGTCGCCATAGTCGAAGATCCCGCCATCGGAGGCGACCATCCAGTAGCCGCCCTCGTCGCGGGTCGCCGCCATACCCACGATCGGCTTGTTCAGGACGAGTCCTCCGGCCGACCCGTGGAATTGAGCGTCGCCGTACGTGAAGATCCCACCGTCGCTGGCGACCAGCCAGTAGCCGCCGTCGTCGCCGGTCGGTGTGATCCCCACGATGGGATGGTTGAGCGTCAGCGAGCCGGCATCCTCGTAGTAGCCGGCGTCGCCAAAGTTGGCCACGTCGCCGTATTGATCCACCTGGTAGTAGCCGATAGACCCTTGGCCCTGGAGTGCCACGCTCACGCCGGAACTGTCCTCATCATCGATACTCAGCGTTGCGTCGCGGGAACCGAGAGCGCCCGGGAAGAAGTACACGTCGAGGGTGCACGACTCCCCTGCAGCCAACTGGACGTCGACGCCGTTACCCGGGCAGCTGTCCTCCGGCGTGACGACGTAGTCGTCCGCCCCGACGCCGCTCAAGATAAGCCCTGTCGACACGTTGAACGCGTCGGTCGGACCGCTGGTATTCGTGACGGTGAAGGTCCTCGGGGTAGTACGTGCCAAGAGTGATCGCTCCGAATTGGACCGAGGTCGCCGACGCCGAGAGTACGGGGTCCAACGCACCCGCGGTCGAGGATTCGGCCAGGGCCAACGGCAGCGCGCAGAGCGCGCTGCTCACGAGCACAACAGAGAACAACCCAGCCCGCGACCTCTTCATTGTGCCCTCCCCAGCCCGCCGGGGGTGATCCGGCTGGCGGCATGTTAGCGAGGCCGGAGATCCTCCGGCATCGGTCGCTCGGGCGAGCGGGTCCTGTTCCAGCGGTACGCGACGACGAGGTGACGGGGAGACGACCTGGCCCAGATCCTCGGCGCCCGCCCGGCACCGAGGCCACAGGTCCCCCTCCTCCACGGCGCTACACTGGTGCGTAATCCGGAGTCAGCGAACGGAGAGACGCGTGCCCGCAACGGTTGTGGTCGGGACCCAGTGGGGCGACGAGGGGAAGGGCAAGCTGACCGACCATCTCGCTCGTGAGATGGACATGGTCGTGCGCTACCAGGGTGGCCACAACGCAGGCCACCGCATCGTGGTGAACGGCGAGGCCTTCGCGCTGCAACTGGTGCCGAGCGGCATCCTCTACGACCACATCACGCCGATGATCGGCAACGGCGTCGTGGTCGACCCGGCGGTGCTGCTCGAGGAGCTCGACTCGCTTGCCGCCAAGGGCGTCGACACGAGCCGCCTCGTGGTGAGCGGCAACGCGCACCTGATCATGCCGTACCACCAGGAGCTGGACCGCGTGACCGAGCGGTTTCTCGGCAAGAACGCGCTGGGGACGACCAAGCGCGGCATCGGCCCGGCCTATGCGGACAAGGCGACGCGGGTCGGCCTTCGGGTCCAGGACCTCTTCGACCCCAAGATCTTCCGCCAGAAGCTCGACGTCGCGCTGAAGGAGAAGAACGCCGTCCTGGCCAAGGTCTACAACCGGCTCCCCCTCGACGCCGGCGACATCGCGGACCACTACCTGGGCGAGTACGCCCCGCGGATCGAGCCCATGGTGGGAGACACCGTCGGCATGGTCCACGACGCCATGGACAAGGGCCGTCAGGTCCTCTTGGAAGGGGCGCAGGCGACCTTCTTGGACCTCGACCACGGCACGTACCCCTTCGTCACGTCCTCCAACCCCGTTGCCGGCGGCGCCTGTACCGGCTCGGGGCTCGGGCCGCGTGACATCGACCGGGTGATCGGGATCGCCAAGGCGTACGTCACGCGGGTGGGTGCCGGTCCCTTCCCGACCGAGCAGGAGAACGACGTCGGCGAGCTCCTCGTCGAGCGCGGCCACGAGTTCGGCACCAACACCGGGCGCAGGCGGCGCTGCGGCTGGTTCGACGCCGTGATGCTCCGCCAGGCTGTGCGCCTGAACTCGCTGACCGAGGTGGCGCTGACCAAGCTCGACGTGCTCGATACCTTCGAGACCGTGAAGGTGTGTGTCGCCTACGAAGCCGACGGCATCCGCTACACGCACCTGCCCTACCACCAGTCGACGTTCCACAAGGCGGTCCCGATCTTCGAGGAGCTCCCCGGCTGGCTCACGGACCTCAGCTCGGCCACCGCGCCCGGCGACATGCCGGCGGCGGCGCGCGACTACGTGTCCTTCCTCTCCGAGCAGATCGGCGTGCCGGTCCGACTCGTCGGCGTCGGGCCCGGCCGCGAGCAGACCGTCTCCTTCGTCACCGCGTGAAGGTCTGCGTCGTCGGCAGCGGGGGCCGCGAGCACGCGCTCGCCCACGTCCTGGCGCGTACCGCCGACGTGGTCGTCACGCCGGGCAATCCCGGCATGGCCCCGCCCATCACTGTGGTCGACGACGCCCCGGTGGAGGAGATCGACGCCGACCTCTACGTGATCGGACCCGAGGCGCCGCTCGTGGCCGGTCTGGCCGACACATTGCGTGGAGCGGGCAAGGCCGTGCTCGGCCCGGGCGCCGACGGCGCCCTGCTCGAGGGGTCCAAGGCCTTCATGAAGGAGGTGCTGAGCTCGGCCGGGGTGCCCACGGCGCGCTTCGCCACCTTCGACGCGCTCGAGACCGCGGCGGCCCTCGACTACCTCGAGACCCTGCCGGGGCCCTGGGTCATCAAGACCGACGGGCTGGCAGCGGGCAAGGGGGTGCTGGTGGCCCGCACGATGGACGAGGCCCGCGAGGACGTGAGCGCCAAGCTCTCGGGGGCCGCCTTCGGCGATGCCGGACGCCACATCGTCATTGAAGAGGGGATGGTGGGCGAGGAGTGCTCGCTGCTCGTCCTCTGCGACGGGACGCGCGCCGTGCCGCTCGTCCCCGCCCAGGACTTCAAGCGCATCGGCGACGGCGACGCCGGGCCGAACACGGGCGGGATGGGCGCCTACGCCCCGATGCCGGCCGTCTCCGCCGGCGCGGTGGACCGCATCATGGACGCCGCAGTACACCCCATCCTCGCTGAGCTGCGCCGTCGCGACATCGACTACCGCGGTGTGCTCTATGCCGGCCTCATGCTGACCGGCGACGGGGTGAAGGTCGTCGAGTACAACGTGCGCTTCGGTGACCCCGAGGCCCAGGTCGTGTTGCCGCTGCTGTCCTCGGACGCCGCGGAGTTGTTCCTGGCCGCGGCCAACGGGGAGCTGCCGACCGTCGGGCTCCCGACGTTCTCGGGCGACGCCGCGGTGTGCGTGGTGATGGCGTCGCAGGGCTACCCCGAGCACCCGCGTACCGGCGACCCCATCGAGGGACTGGACTCGGTGGGCCAGTCGATCGCCGACGTCGCGGGCGCGACCGTGTTCCACGCGGGCACGCGGCGCCATGGTGCCGGCGGGCCCTTCCGCACGGCCGGCGGCCGCGTGCTGGGCGTCACCGCGGTGGCCCCGACACTCGAGGAGGCACGGGCGCGCGCGTACATGGCGGCGGCGCCGATCGAGTGGGAGGGGATGCAGATGCGCCATGACATCGCGGCCGTGGCTGCCGCCGCGGCCGCGCCTCGGGTGGGCGCGCCCGGGGGCGGCACGTGATCCCCCGCTACTCCCCCGAGGACATGGCGGCGCTCTTCAGCGACACGGCGCGCTTCGCACTGTGGCTCGAGGTCGAGCTCCTGGCCACCGAGGCCCAGGCGGCGCTCGGCGTGGTCCCGACTGAGGACGCGGCGACCTGCCGGGTCAAGGCACCGGTGGTCGACGACGTGTTCGTGGCCGAGGTGCTCGAGCGCGAGAAGGTCACCGATCACGACGTCGCCGCGTTCGTCGACGTGGTCCAAGAGCGCATCGGCCCACCGGCCGGCTCGTTCATCCACTTCGGTCTCACCTCCTCCGACGTCGTCGACACGGCCCTGTGCGCCACGCTGACCAAGGCCGCCGACCTGTTGCTGGCCGACCTCGATGCGTTCGTGCTCGCGCTCAAGACGCGGGCGCTCGAGCTGCTGCTCGTCCCGGTGGCCGGGCGCACCCACGGCATGCAGGCCGAGCCGACCACCTTCGGGGTCAAGTTCGCCCTGTGGGCCCTGCAGGCCGACCGCGACCGCCGGCGCCTACGCGCCGCCGCGAGGCTGTCGCGGTGGGGAAGCTCTCGGGGGCGGTCGGCACGTACTCCAACATCGACCCCGCGGTGGAGGCGCGGGTGTGCGCGGGGCTCGGACTCACGCCCGTGCCCGCGACCCAGGTCATCGCCCGCGACCGCCACGCCGAGTACCTCGCCGCCTGCGCGTCGATCGGGGCGACCATCGAGCTCATGTGCACCGAGATCCGCCACCTGGCACGCAGCGAGGTGGGCGAGGTGGAAGAACCCTTCGGCTCTGGGCAGAAGGGCAGCTCGGCCATGCCCCACAAGCGCAACCCCGTGCTCTCCGAGCGCCTGTGCGGCCTGGCCCGGCTGCTCCGCGGCTACCTCGGCGCCGGCCTCGAGGACGTGGCGCTGTGGCACGAGAGGGACATCTCGCACAGCTCGGTCGAGCGCGTGGCGCTCCCCGACGCCTCCCTTCTGACCTGCTACATGCTGCGCAAGGCGACCGGGCTGGCGGCCGGCCTCGTCATCCACGCCGATCGCGCGCTGGCGAACCTGACCGAGGGGTCTCTCGGGCTCGTCTTCTCCCAAGCGGTCCTGCTCTCACTCGTCTCGGCGGGCTGGACCCGTGACGAGGCGTACCGGATCGTCCAACGCGACGCCCGCACGGCCTGGTCGGAGCGGCGCCCGTTCCGCGCCGTCCTCGAGACCGACCCCGAGGTGACCCTCAGCGCCGCGCAGCTCGACGACGCCTTCGACCTCTCCCGGACCCTGCGCCACGTCGACCGCTTCGCCGACGCCGTCGTCACGATATGAGCGGCGCCGGCCCACTCGATCTGCCGCGGGTCCTCTCGGGCAAGGTGCGCGAGCTCTACGACGCCGGCGACGAGCGGCTTCTCATGGTGGCGTCGGACCGAGTCAGCGCGTTCGACGTGATCATGGCCGAGCCCATTCCCGACAAGGGCCGCGTGCTGACTGCGATGACCTCCTTCTGGTGCGAGGAGATGGCCGACGTGGTCCCCGGCTCGCTGCTCACCGCCGACCCGGTCGAGATCAGCGCCCAGCTCGGGGCGCGGCGCTGCCGCCTGAATGGGCCGGGCGGGCCATGCTGGTGCGCCGGGCCGAGATGCTCCAGCTCGAGTGCATCGTGCGGGGGTACCTGGCCGGGCAGGCCTGGGAGGAGTACGAGCGGTCGGGCAGGGTCCACGGGATGGAGATGCCCGAGGGCCTGTTGCTCGCCAGCAAGCTGGAGAAGCCGATCTTCACCCCCTCCACCAAGGCGGCCGAGGGGCACGACCTCAACATCGGCATGGCGGAGGCGATCGACCTGGTCGGCGCCGAGTCGGTCCTGGCGGCACAGGCCGTCTGCCTCGAGCTGTACTGCCGCGCCGCGGCCCGCTGCGCCGCGGCCGGGTTCATCCTGGCCGATACCAAGTTCGAGCTGGGGTACGTGGACGGCGTGCTCTGCCTGTGCGACGAGGTCTGCACGCCCGACTCCTCGCGGCTGTGGCCCGCCGATGCGGTCGTGCCGGGCACGACCCCGCCGGCTTTCGACAAGCAGCCGTTGCGCGATTGGTTGGCGCAACAGCCTTGGGACCGGAAACCGCCACCGCCAGCGCTCCCAGACGAGGTGGTCGAGGCCATGTCGGCGCGCTACGTCGCGGCCTACGAGCGCGTGACCGGGCGCTCGTTAGGCGACTGGTACGGTGCCTCGTGATGGGGTCGCGGTGAGGTTCTTGGCGCGCGTCGAGGTGCAGCTGCGGCCCGGCATCGCGGACCCCGAGGGCGCGACCATCGAGCGCGCCCTGCCCGCGCTCGGCTTCGACGGGGTGGCCCATGTGCGGGCCGGCCGCTCCTTCAGCTTCGAGGTCGACGCGCCCGACGAGGGCACGGCGCGCACGAGGGCGACCGAGCTGGCCGACCGCTTGCTGGCCAACCCGGTCATTGAGCAGAGCCGGCTCGAGCTCGAGGCGATCTGAGATGGCGCCGCGCATCGGCGTCGTGGTCTTCCCCGGGACCAACTGCGAGCACGACGTCGTCGCCGCGGTCGAGCTCGCCGGCGGGAGCGGCGTGCTCCTCTGGCACCGCGACGCGTCACTCGGCCCGGTCGATGCGGTGGTGTTGCCGGGTGGCTTCGCCCACGGCGACTACCTGCGCCCGGGTGCACTCGCCCGCTTCTCTCCTGTCATGGAGGCGGTGCGCGACTTCGCCCGCGGCGGGGGCCCGGTGGTGGGCATCTGCAACGGCTTCCAGGTGCTGACCGAGGCGGGGCTGCTACCCGGAGCGTTGCAGAAGAACGGGCGCCTCCGCTTTCTCTGCGAGCCGGCACGCGTCGTGGTGTCCTCGACGTCGTCGGTGCTCACCTCGGGCACCACCGCGGGCGACGAGCTGGTCATCCCCATCAACCACTTCTCGGGCAACTACACCTGCGACGCCGACACGCTGCGCGCACTCCAAGACGAGGAGCGCATCGTGCTGCGCTACGCCGACAACCCCAACGGGTCGCTCGACGCCATCGCGGGCATCACCAACGAGACGGGCAACGTCGTCGGCCTCATGCCGCACCCCGAGCGCGCCAGCGCAGCGGTGCTGGGCTCGACCGACGGCCTGGTCTTGTTGCGCTCGCTGGTGGCCGCCGCCGCGACACGCGCCGCGGCGGCCTGACTCCCGAGCGGTCGAGCGCGCTGCTGGGCCGTCGACCGCGCCCAAGGCGACCGCGCACCGATCGGCCCGTTCCGTAGTGTGATGTCATGGGCGAGCGGCGGCTGGAACAGGACGGGGTTCCGGCCAACGGCTCACCGGTCCGGGTGCTGTTGGTCCTGGTGCTCGCCTTATTGCTCGGACCGTCGGTCGCCCTCTTCGTGGTGGCATCGGGCTCGGCGAGCGCGGGGACGGCGCGCCACTCCTCCGTGGCGCGGGCGTCAGCGGGCAAGCAGCTCGACCCGCGAGTACGAGCCCGGGGCCTGCGTCACGTACCCGCCCACCGCAGGCGACCGGAAGCTGACCGTCTACCTCGATGCGGGACACGGCGGCCTCGATCCGGGTGGTGTCGGCACTACGGAGTCCGGACAAACCGTCTACGAGGCAGACGCGACGCTTCCCGTCGAGCTCGACGCAATGGCCCTGCTTCGGGCAAAGGGGTTCACCGTGGTGGTGTCGCGCACGAAGGACGAGACGGTGCTCAGGCCCGCGCCCGACGACGTCTCGGGCGGCCTCTTCACCGCGCAAGGCGTGCACGACGACGTGGCGGCGCGCGACCAGTGTGCGGACATGGCAAAGGCAAACGCGCTCGTGGGCATCTACTTCGACGCCGGGGGTTCGCCGTTCGATGCGGGCACCGTTACCGGCTACGACACGGCGCGGCCGTTCTCGGCGCAGAACCTCAAACTGGCCACCTTGGTCCAGAACGACGTGCTTGGCGCTCTGAACGCGCAGGGCTGGGCGGTGCCAAACCTCGGCGTCGTCGACGACAGCGAGCTCGGCGGCCCGGCGCTCACCACGATGGCCGCCGACTATGGCCATCTCCTCTTGCTCGGCCCGGCCGTACCCGGCTGGTTCTCCACGCCGAGCACGATGCCGGGCGCGCTGATCGAGCCGCTCTTCATCACGGATCCCTTCGAAGCCGACATCGCGACGAGCGCGCAGGGCCAGCAGGTGATCGCGGGTGGTCTCGCCCAGGCGGTGGAGCAGTACTTCGTGCAGAGCCTGGACACGGGTCACAACGCAGACGCCGCGTCGCCGCATCGTCACGGGCCCATGACCGGGCGCGGCTGAGAACTCCTCGGGCGCTCGTCCGGCCGCGGCCGCGTCAGCTCCGCGCCCGGGAGATCTCGGCCTTCTGCAGGACGGCCGCGCTGACGCCGGCGGCCCGCCAGGTCGAGTAGGTGATGCCCTTGCGCTCGCCGTAGGCCTTGGCCACCTTGACGAACTGCTTCTCCAGCGCCGTGAGGTCCTTGACCTGGTCCACGCGTGAGCGCTCGTCGAAGAGGTCCTTCTGCTCCTGGAGCAGGTGCAGGCGGGTGAGCGCGTCGGCCGCGGCGAGTTGGGAGTCGATGGTGCCCAGCCGCTTGTCGATGGAGGCCGGCGTGCGTTTGCGCCCGCGCTTGGGCTTCGAGGTCTCGAGCGCCTCGAGATAGTGACGGACGGTTGCACTCTCGGCACGCCCACGGGCCAATGCGGCCTTGTGGCCAGTGCTCATGGGCTTGCGGGGAGCCGAAGTCTTTCCCTTTGTTGGCATGCTCCTATTGTGTCGCGTTCGCGCCGGGCATATAACTCAATTCCGGTCGCGAGTTTGTGACAGTCGCGGCTCGTTTTATTTCGGTCCGAATCCGTGCACCCTTCTGTTCAATTCCGCTGGAATCCACCAGAGAATCCGCTGTGAGGACGCTGGCGCATTGTGCGCGTCCGCCGGCGTCATTTCACCGCTGCCACCGGGGTTACCCTGCTGGGATGCGCGCGGGCAGCGATGCCACCCTCGATGCACGGAGTCGCCGCACCATGGCCACCGTGCTCCTGGTGGCCGCCCTGCTCATCGTGGCCTACTGGATCGCCTGGCTGGCTCACCGCTCTCTGGTGGCGTCGGAGACCACGCCGGGTTACACCCAATTCGAGGACGCCTTTCCCCTGGCTGACGGCTGGCTCGCCCTGTGTCTGGTCGCCGCCTCGTACTGCCTCGTGACGGCGCGGCGGGCGGCCCTGTTCTGGCTGCTGGCCGGGGGCGGTGCCGGGTTGTATCTCTTGGCGATGGACGTGCTCTACGACCTCCAACACGGGGTGTGGGGCAAGGGCGCGAACGGGCTGATTGAGCTCGTCATCAATCTGGTGACGCTCGGCCTGTCGGTCTTCGTGTTGCACTGGACCTGGACCCGAAAGGAGGCGCTGCTCTCCCGGTGAGCGGCGACGACGTGTGAGCACCTACGAATTCGACCCGGACACTTACGCCGAGCTCATGCGGACCGACATACCCGCCTACCCCCGGCTCCAAGAGGCGGTCGCCGCCGCCAGTGAGGGCGCTGGCGGTGACGCGGGCCGGGGCGCCTCCCGGGGCGTGTCCCGGATTCTCGACCTCGGCACCGGCACGGGGGAGACGGTGGCCGCCGTGCTGGCCCGCCACCCCGGTGCGGACGCGGTCGGGGTCGACAAGAACGAGCGGATGCTCGATGCGGCCCGCGCGCGCCTGGCCGGACTGCCGGTCGAGCTCGAGGTGGGGAACCTGGTCGACCCGCTGCCCGCCGGCCCCTTCGACCTGGTCGTGTCGGCACTGGCCGTCCACCACCTCGAGGGACCGGACAAGGCGGCGCTGTTCGCCCGGATCGCCGGCGTCCTACGGCCCGGCGGGCGCTTCGTCCTCGGCGACGTCGTCATCCCCGTGGATCCGGCCGACGCGGTGACGCCGGGCCTCGAGGGCCACGACCGCCCCTCGACGGTGGCCGACCAGCTCCGCTGGCTGGCCGACGCCGGCTTCGACGCGGCGGCGGTGTGGTCCGAGCACGACCTCGCGGTGCTGCGAGCCGATCGTCCCGGTTGAGGACGCCCGGCGCGCGCCCGCCCGCCCGGGTCGTGGCGGCGTGGCCCCTATCGTGGAGGTCATCATGACTTCTCCGGCCGGGGCGCTGCCGCCCGACCAGTCGCCGCCGGAAACGCCGGAGCCGTCGGAGCTGCCGGAGCTGCCGGGGGAGCAGGCGTCGCCGGACGAGCCGCTGCACCGGGCGCTCGGCCTGACCGACGACGAGTTCGAGGCCGTCGGCAAGATCCTCGGGCGCGAGCCCAACCACCTCGAGCTGGCGCTCTACGCGGTGATGTGGAGCGAGCACTGCTCGTACAAGTCGTCCCGGCTGCACCTGCGGCGCCTGCCCACCGAGGGCTCCCGCGTGCTGGTGGGCCCGGGGGAGAACGCCGGGGTGATCGACGCCGGCGACGGCATCGCGGTGGCGCTACGCATCGAGAGCCACAACCATCCCTCCGCGATCGAGCCCCACCAGGGCGCGGCGACCGGTGTCGGCGGCATCCTGCGCGACATCTTCACCATGGGCGCGCGCCCGCTGGCCGTGATGGACCCGCTCTTCTTCGGGCCGCCCGACGACGCGCGCCAGCGCTGGCTCCTCGAGGGCGTGGTGAGCGGCATCTCGGGGTACGGCAACTCCGTCGGCGTACCTACCGTCGGTGGTGAGCTCACCTTCGACAACTGCTACGAGCAGAACCCGCTCGTGAACGTGTTGTGCATGGGCGCGCTGCCGGTCGAGCGATTGGTGCTGGGCATCGCGTCGGGACCGGGCAACCTCGCCGTGCTCCTCGGCTCGAGCACCGGGCGCGACGGCATCGGCGGGGTGAGCGTGCTGGCCTCCGCCGGCTTCAGCGGCGATGGCGCGGGCGCGGCTGACGACACCAAGCGGCCCAGCGTCCAGGTGGGCGATCCCTTCGAGGAGAAACGCCTGATTGAGGCCTGCCTCGAATTGCTCGACACCAAGTTGGTCGTCGGGATCCAGGACCTCGGCGGCGCGGGCCTGGCCTGCGCCACCAGCGAGACGGCGGGGCGGGGCGGCGTCGGCATGGACGTCGACGTGTCCGCCGTGCCTCGCCGTGAGGACGGGATGGAGCCCTGGGAGGTCATGACGAGCGAGAGCCAGGAGCGCATGCTCGCCATCGTGCGCCCCGAATCGTGGCCGGCCGTGGCGGCCATCTGCGAGAAGTGGGAGGTGCGCGCCTCGGTCGTGGGCACCGTCACCGCTCCAGAGCCCGGCGGGGGCGGCCGTCTGCGCATCCGCGACGGCACAGACGGGCCGGTGCTCGCCGACGTACCGGCGGCGTCGCTCTCCGACGACGCGCCGCTCTACGACCGGCCCCGCCTGGCGCCGGCCGCTCCTGAGTCCGCGCCGCTCGAACCGCCCGCGCCGGCCGAGTGCGCGGCCGACCTGCTCGCGCTGATGCGTTCGCCGCGCTGGGTCTACCGCCAGTACGACCACCAGTTGTTCTTGAACACCGTGGCCGGGCCGGGCTCCGACGCCGCGTTGTTGCGGCTGGCCGGTCCGGGCCTGCCCCCGTCCTCGCGCGGGGTCGCCCTCAGCACCGACTCCAACCCGCGCGCCTGCGCCCTCGATCCGCGCGCCGGCACCGCGCTGGTCCTGGCCGAGGGCGTGGCCAACCTGGCCTGCGTGGGCGCCACGCCGGTCGCCGTCGTGAACTGCCTCAACTTCGGGAACCCCGAGCACCCCGAGGTGATGTGGCAGCTCTCCGAGTGCATCGACGGCATGGCCGAGGCCTGCCGCGCCCTGTCACTGCCGGTGATCGGCGGCAACGTGAGCCTCTACAACGAGAGCGGCGGGGCCGACATCGACCCCACGCCCGTGCTCGGCGTCCTCGGTCTCGTCGACGCGGTGCAGGCGCGCCCGCCGGGCCTCGGCTGGCGCGAAGGCGACACGGTGGTGCTGCTCGGTGTCCGCGCCGCGTCCGCTCCCGGCGCTGGGCCGGGGAGTGCGTTCCCGCTCTGGGGCACGCGCTGGGCCACCGAGCGGCGCGGCCACCGTGGTGGTGCCGGCCGCATCCCCGCCGTGGACTTCGATGCCCACGCATCGCTCTGCGCGTTCGTGGCCGGGCTTGTCGCTGCGCAGGTGGCCGTAGCCACCGCGACGGGCGCCACGGGCGACGACGCATTGGTGCACGCCGTCCACGACGTCTCCGGCGGCGGCCTCGGTATCGCCCTGGCCGAGATGGCGGCCGAGGCGGGTATCGGCTGCGCGCTCGACCTCGACGATCCGGCCGAGCTGTTCAGCGAGCTGCCGTCGCGCATCGTCATCGCCACCGCCGACCCCGACGCGCTGGGCGCCCGTGCCGCCGAGACCGGCGTCCTCGCAACGGTCCTCGGGCGCGCCGGCGGAGACCGGGTGCGCCTCGGGAACCTCGTCGACCTCCCGGTGGCGACGGTGCGTGCGGCCAATGAGGGCAACCTGGGGTTTGCCCTGGGCGACCCGTGATGTCAGCGGCCTGTGCGACAATGAAGGCCGGGTGATGGGCGTGAAGGAAGCGTGCGGTGTCTTCGGGGTCTACGCGCCCGGGTTGCGGGTGGCCAACCTGACTTTTGACGGGCTCTTCGCCCTGCAGCACCGGGGCCAGGAGTCCGCCGGCATGGCGGTGAGCGACGGCAACACCGTCACCGTCGTGAAGGACATGGGCCTGGTGGCGACCGTGTTCGACGAGCGCACCCTCTCGGGCCTCGACGGTCATCTCGCCATCGGCCACACGCGGTACTCGACCCACGGCGCCTCGGACTGGTCCGGCGCCCAACCCGTCTACCGGCCCGTTGGGCGCGCCGGCTTCGCGCTCGGGCACAACGGCAACCTGACCAACACCGCCGCCTTGGCCGAGAAGGCCGGCATGCTGCCCGGCTCCGTCGCCACCGACAGCGACGTGGTGGCCGAGTTGCTGGCCCACTCGTTCCCCGAGACCGAGGACCTTGCGACGGCGCTCCAGGCCGTGCTCCCCATCCTCGAGGGCGCCTTCTCCTTCGTCCTCATGAGCTCCGAGCGTCTCTTCGGGGTGCGCGACCCCTTCGGCTTCCGCCCGCTGTGCCTGGGCCGGATCGGACCTGCGGACGCGCCCGAAGGCTGGGTGCTCGCGTCCGAGACGCCCGCGTTGAGCGTCATCGGCGCCTCCTTCGTGCGCGAGGTCGCACCGGGCGAGCTGGTCGTGATCGATGCCAACGGGCCGCAGAGTCTCGAGATCCCGTGGCTACGCGACGTCGAGCCCCGGCTGTGCATCTTCGAGTTCGCCTACATCGCGCGACCCGACAGCCGCCTCTATGGCCGCGAGGTGCACGAGACGCGCTGTCGCATGGGCGAGCTGCTCGCGCTCCAAGCGCCCGCACAGGCCGACATGGTGATGGGAGTGCCCGAGTCCGGCGTCCCCGCCGCCGAGGGCTTCGCGTGGGCGAGCGGCATTCCCTACGGGCAGGGACTGGTGAAGAACCGTTACATCGGGCGTTCGTTCATCGCGCCCGGCCAGCAGGAGCGCGCGGACGCCGTGCGGCGGAAGCTGAATCCACTGAGCGACGCCATCGCGGGCAAGCGGCTCGTGGTCGTGGACGACTCCATCGTGCGCGGCACGACGCAGCGTTCGGTGATCCGCATGCTGCGCGAGGCGGGCGCGGCGGAGGTACACCTGCGCATCTCATCGCCGCCGTGGCGCTGGCCGTGCTTCTACGGGATCGACACCCCCTCGCACGAGGAGCTCCTCGCCACGCACCACTCCGTCGACGAGATGGCGCGCCTCTTGGGGGCCGACTCGCTGGCGTACATCAGCATCGCGAACCTGAAGGAAGCGATCGACGCAGACGGCGGGTTCTGCGACGCCTGCTTCACGGGCGACTACCCCACACCCGTCCCCGCGGTCACCACGACGCCCGTCGAGCTGGGCCGGCCCGAGCCGGCCGCCGCCGCGGCGCACCAGGGCGCCCTCCCCGGAGTCTGAGCGGTGGGCCAGGGCGGCGCCACCTACGCCGGCGCCGGTGTGGACATTGCAGCGGGCGACGCCGCGGTCGACCGTCTGCGTGCGCTGGTCGGCGGCATCGGCGACTTCGGTGCGCAGTTCGCCCTCGACACCGAGCGCTACGCCCGCCCGGTCCTCGTCGCGTCGACCGACGGGGTCGGCACCAAGCTCGAGGTGGCCCGGGCCACCGGTCGCTACGAGACCGTGGGCATCGACCTGGTGGCCATGTGCGTCGACGACCTCGTCTGCGCCGGTGCCGAACCCCTGTTCATGCTCGACTACATCGCGACGGGAAAGGTCGACCCCGACCGCATCGCCACCGTGGTGGCGGGCGTGGCCGAGGGTTGCCGCCAGGCCGGCTGCGCGCTGATCGGGGGCGAGACGGCCGAGCACGCACGCGTCATGGCGAGCGACGAGCTCGACCTGGCCGGCTTCGCCGTTGGTGTCGTCGAGGACGGGACCCAGCTCGGGCCCGACCGGGTGCGGCCGGGCGACGCCGTCGTGGGCCTGCTCTCACCCGGCCTGCGCTCCAACGGGTACACGCTCGCCCGCTACGTCCTCTTGGAGCGCGCCGGCCTCGACCTCGGCGATCCCGCTTGGGCGGGGGCCGACCACAGCGTGGCCGACGAGCTGCTGCGCCCGTCGGTGATCTATGCGCCCGCGGTGCTGGCCGTGCGCGCTGCGCTGGGCGACGGGCTGCACGCCTGTGCGCACATCACCGGCGGAGGGATCGTCGGGAACCTGCCTCGCCGCGCTGCCCGAGGGCACCGACGCCGTGCTCGCGCGCGCCGCCTGGGAGGAGCCCGAGGTGTTCGCCGAGATCCAGCGCCTGGGCTCGGTGGCCGAGGACGAGATGGACCGTGTCTTCAACCGTGGCATCGGTATGGTGCTCGTCGTGGACGCGACGGCAGCCGCCGGTGCGCTCGACGTGCTCGAGAGGGCGGGGCAGCCCGCCCGCGCGATCGGAGAGATCGCAGCCGGCGTCACCGGCGTGCGCTTCGCGTGAGCGGAGCGGGGCGCCACCCCGAGCTGCGCGAGCACCTGCTCGCCCATTCGGTCAAGCGGGGCCAATTCACTCTCAAGTCCGGCCGCACCAGCACCTGGTTCATCGACTCCAAGCAGACGGTGTGCCGGCCCGAGGCCATGGTGCTCGTGGCCGACGCGGTGCTCTCGGTGGTGCCGCCGGAGGCGACCGCCATCGGCGGGCTGACCATGGGCGCGGACCCGGTGTCCTTCGTCACCGCCGGCGTCGCGGCCACGCGCGGACGCCCGCTCAAGGCCTTCAGCGTGCGCAAGGAAGCCAAGGACCACGGTGCGGGCGGGCGCATCGCCGGTGCGCTCGACCCCGGGGACAAGGTTGTGGTGGCCGAGGACACGGTCACCCGCGGCACGTCGCTCCTCGAGGCCGCCCATGCGGTGCGTGAGGCCGGGGCCGAGGTCGTGCTCCTCGTCGCCGTGGTCGACCGTGGGGGCACGGTGGAGGCGATGGCAGCGGAGGAGGGAATTCCGTTTCAGGCCCTCCTGACCGCGCCCGACCTCGGGTTTCCCTACGAGGGCGCCTAAGCCCGTACCCGCCGCGGCTTCGGGAGCGGGAACCGGATCGAGAAGCCCTTGCGGTCGGACTGCAACCCCCATAGATTCACTCCGACCGAGGGAGGTGGCGCCGGCGGGGGGCCCGAGCGCAGCGATGCGACGGGGCCGGCGTGTTGTGCCGTGACCTAGAAGACGGCGATCGGGTTCACCGGCGAGGCAGTGCCGCGGCGCAGGACGAGCGGCGCCACCGTGAAGAGGAACTCCGAGCGCTCCTCGGCCGCGCAGGCGTCGGCCAGCGCGTCGAGATCCAGGTTGTCCAACAGGTGGACGCCCATGGCGACGATCGCGACGGTGTGGATGGGCATCACCACGCCGTCGACCCGCGAGGGCAGGACGTCGGAGACCCCGTCGCTGCCGAGTGCCGCCACGTCGCGCTCGCGCAGCCAGGGCAGGCACGAGGCGTCCAGGCCGGCGGAAAGGCTGCCGAGATCCCAGGGCCCGTGTTCGTCGCGCCAGCGCCAGCGCCCGGTGCGCACGAGCAGCGCGTCGCCCGGGCGCACCCGCACCCCCGCCCGTGTCTCGGCGGCCTCGAGGTCCTCGGGGAACACCGGGTCGCCGGGCTCGAGCGCGTCGACCCCGCGCAGCGGGGGGATGTCGAGCAACACGCCGCGGGTCACCACGCCGCCGTTGAGGTGGTGGATGCCGAGCCGGGTGGCGCCGTGGGCGGTCACCGTCTCGGCCGGGTAGCCGTTGAAGAGCCGGCCCTCGTGCATGACGTGGCACAGCGCGTCGATGTGGCTGGTCGCGAAGCCGTGCGGCGCGACGGCGAGGTAGTCGGCACCCCAGCCCTCGGTGACCGTTCCGATCATGTGGTGGGCGACCGGGGCGGGGTTGTCCGCCGCCGCCTGCGTGTTCAAGGCCCGCGCGCACGACACGGTGCGGCCCGAGCGCACGGTGGCGGCGCCGGCCGCGGTCACCTCGGGCGTGATGAGGTGCAGCGCGCCCAGCTGGTCGTCGTCGCCCCAGCGACCCCAGTTGGAGAGTGAGGTGTGCAGAGCGAGGACGTCCGCGGTGGCCATGGGGGCGCGGGGCACGGCCGGACAGTAGCCCGACACGCGTAGTGTCGTCCCATGACCACACTGCAAGGTGACTACGAACCCAGCCCCTCCGCGTGGGTCCGCGACCAGGTGGCCGAGTACGAGGCCTCGGACGGGCAGCGGGCCAACACGCTGCTCGACACCGGGATGCCCGTCATCATCGTCGCCTCCCGGGGCGCCAAGAGCGGGAAGGTGCGCAAGAACCCCCTGATGCGGGTCGAACACGGCGGCGAGTACGCGCTCGTCGCGTCGAAGGGTGGAGCGCCCGAGAACCCCGAGTGGTACTACAACCTCGTCGCGCACCCCGACCAGATCACCATTCAAGACGGGCCCCAGCCCTTCGCCGTGACCGTGCGCGAGGTGAGTGGCGACGAGAGGGCGCAGTGGTGGGAGCGTGCCGTGGCCGCGTACCCGCCCTATCGCGAGTACCAGGAGAACACGGACCGCCAGATCCCCGTCTTCGTGGCCAGCCCGGCCTGAGACGGCGCGGCGTCAGCCCGCGGGTTCGGCGTCAGCCCGCGGCCGCGAAGGACTCGACCATGGCGGCGCGCCAAGGACCGAGCAGGGGCTGGCGTTCGAGCGGGGTCTTGCCCAGGCGCACCACGATCAGGTCCAGCGTGGGGCAGATGGTGATCGACTGGCCCTCGTAGCCAGCGGCGCGAAACGTGCCGCGGGTGTCGCCCGCCACACCCCACCAGTGCGCACCGTACGGACTGAGGTCCTCGGGATCCACCGAGACCCACGTCCTGGCGTAGTCCACCCAGCCCGCCGGCAGCAGGCGGGTGCCCTCCCACGACCCGTCGCGCAGGTAGAGCAGCCCGAAGAGCGCGAAGTCGCGTGCCGTTGCGCGCAGATAGGACGAGCCGACCCATGTGCCCGCCTCGTCGAACTCGGGCTCGGCACTGGTCATGCCGATGGGTCCGAACAGACGGCTGTGCAAGAAGCGGGCGTAGGCCTCGCCGGGCCCGATGGTGCGGGCGACGATGCCCGAGATGATGTTCGATGTGCCCGACGAGTAGGAGAACCGGGTCCCCGGTGGCGCGGCGAGGGGGCGGTCGGCCGCGAAGTGCGCCATGTCGGGCTGGCCCTCCCCGAAGAGCATCTCGATCACGTCGGACACGCGGTCGTCGTCGTAGCTCTCCACGAAGTCGAGGCCGTCGCGCATGGCCAGCAGCTGGCGCAGCGTGATGGCATGACGCTGGTCATCTCGACCGGCCCATTCGGGCACCGCGGCCGGCGCGTCGAGGTCGAGGCGTCCGGCGCCGACGAGGAGGCCGACCACCGCGTGCAGCACCGACTTGGCCATCGACCAGCTGAGCAAGGGCGTCGCCGCCGTCACCGGCGTGGGGGGGCGGTCGAAGTGCTCGAGCGCGCCGTGGTAGCGCTCGGCCACGACCCGGCCGCGGTGCACCACCAGCACGGCATAGGTCGTGGCCAGCGGGCCATCGTCGTCGAACACCTCGTCGAGCAGGGGGCGCACCTCGACACCGGCGGGTAGTGGGCCCTCGGGCCAGGCCTCGGTCGGCCAGGGGACCCCGGGCGGCTGGCCGGGGAGGGCGTCCAACCCGCTCACACCGAGGACAGGAACGAGAGCAGCGCGGCGTTGGTCTCGGCCGGCCGCTCCTGTTGCACCCAGTGGCCCGCGCCCGCAATCACCGTCGCGCCGCGGAAGTCCGGCAGCAGTTCGGCCATCGCCTCGACGGCGCCGGGCATCATGAGGTTGACCGGGTCGAGCGAGCCCGTGACGAAGCCGGTCGGCATGGCATAGCGAGACGCCGGCAGGTCCTTGGAGCGCTCCCAGTTGGCGTCGAGGTTGCGGTAGAAGCTGACCGGGCCGAAGAGACCGCCCTGGCGCAGGCCCTCGGTGTAGACGTCGACGTCGTGCTCGCTCAGCCAGGCGGGCAGCACGTCGGGCGGCGGCGTCAAGACGTCCAAGAAGCGGGTGCCCGCCTGCGGCGCGTTCGAGACGAGCGGGGCGGGATTGGCCATGCCCTCGCCGCTGGCCGAATACAACATGGTGCGCACGTAGCGGCGTGGGTCTTCGTCGAACTCCGCCTCGGCCGGGCCGACGTCTTGGAAGTAGAGCATGTAGAAGAAGCCGTCGCCGAAGAGGTGCCGGAAGATCGCAGTCGGCGGCCCCGGCGCCTGGGAGTAGGGAACGCTCATGTTGTAGATGGCCGCGACGCGCTCGGGGTGCAGCCGGCCCAGCTCCCACACCACCATGGAGCCCCAGTCGTGGCCGGAGAAGACGGCGGTCTCGTAGCCGTAGTGGTCGAGGAGGCCGCACAGGTCGCCGGTCAGCTGGTCCGAGCCGTAGGCGGCGACGTCGCGTGGGTGGGAGCTGCCCCCATAGCCACGCAGGTCGGGGGCGAGCACGCGGAAGCCCGCGTCGCCCAGCGCGCTGAGCTGGTGGCGCCACGAGTACCACAGCTCGGGGAAGCCGTGGCACAGCACGACGGGGCGCCCGTCGGCCGGCCCGGCCGTGGCCACGTGGAGCTCGATGTCGTTGGCCGGGATCTGCTCGTGGACGACGTCAGCCATGGGGCGCCGCCTTCTCGTGCCCGGCTTTCATTGCCTTCTCCTCGTGGTGCTTCTGGATGGCCGACATGACGGCGTTGCCCGCCGCGCCGATGAATTCGGGGCGGTTCTCGGCCGCCCAGTCCCGGCTCGAGGTCAACGACGCCGACGTGCCCTGGAACTGGGGCGCCACATAGCGGGCGATGAGCTCGTAGCAATGGCGGGTCGCCGCCGTGTCGGCCCACTCGTGGCCCATGAGCAAGAAGGTCCCGAAGCCGCCCGACTGGGCTCGCAGGCGCTCGACCTGCGCGATGGCGTCGTCGACGGTGCCGATGACGGCGAAGCCCGAGGCGTTGAGCGCATCGACGAGCGACTCGAAGTTCTCGGTGTTGGGTGCGAGCGGCAGCGCGGCGACCCGTTGGAAGTAGTCGACCCATTCGCTGAGGCCGAAGGCGACGTCGGCGACGGCCTGCTCTTTGGTGTCGGCGATGTGCATGGGGCCGACCAGGCGCCACGCGTTGCGGTCCACCGTGGTGCCGAACTCGGCGGCGCGCTCCTCCATGACGTCCCAGTGCGCGCCCAGCACGTCGAAGCCACCGGCCGAGGTGGCGCCGATGGAGAGCAGACTGCAGCCGAAGCGGCCCGCCGCCCGCGGTCCGGCCGGGGACACCTGTGCGGCCACCGCGACCTCGGGAAAGGGACGCTGGTACGGGCGCAGCTGCATGCGGGCCTTCGTCAACGTGAACCAGTCGGTCTCCATCGTGACCGTCTCGCCCGCGAGCAACAGGAGGATCGCCTCGAGGGCCTCCTCCATCATGTCGCGCTGGCGGGCCGGGTCGATGCCCATCATGAACGCGTCGGAGGGCAACGCGCCCGGGCCGGCGCCGATCATGACCCGGCCGCGGGTCAGATGGTCGAGCAGGACCATGCGGTCCGCCAGCATGAACGGGTGGTGATACGGCAGAGAAGAGACGCCGGTGCCGAGGCGGATGTGCTTCGTGCGCTGCGCGGCGGCGGCGATGAACACCTCGGGCGAGGCGATGATCTCGTAGCCGGCCGAGTGGTGCTCGCCGAACCAGGCCTCGTCGTAGCCGAGCTGGTCGAGATGCTCGATGAGCTGCAGGTCGCGCTCGAGCGCGAGCGTCGGGTTCTGGCCGACCGGGTGGAACGGAGCCAAGAAGATCCCGAATTTCAGTCTGCCGTCGGCCTCAATGGTGGTCATCGCTCTCCCCGTCGTCTCGGCGGTCCGTTCGGTCGCGGTGGTCTCCTCGGTGCCCCCACGGCGAGTTTCACACACGAACCCGAAGGCCGTCCGTTCGAGGACCGCGTGGCACCCTCGCCGGGGCCGAGGTGCCCCGGCCCCAGATCGCCGCCCTCGAACGGGTCCCCGTTGAACCACGGCGCCGGACGGGCAATGGTGTAGGCGATGCCGATCCTCGACGCCCGACACGACCTTGCCCATCCGGTCGAAGGTGACACCGCCTGGAGCGAGTCCTATTACTTCAACGCCTACGACGAGGGCACCGACACCGGACTGTTCACCCGGGTGGGCATCCGTCCCAACGAGGGGACCATGGATGTCGGCATGTCGCTGTGGCTCCCCGGCGGCGAGCTGGGCGAGTACCGCTGGGTCAAAGAACAGAGCGAGATGGTCGACACGGTGCTCGACGTCGGAAACGTGCGCTACGAGATGCTCGAGCCGCTGCAGTCGTGGCGACTGAGCATGGAGGGCGAGGTCCAGGCGCGCCCGTGCGGCCCGGGCCCCGCCGCGACGCGCCCGGTCCCCGTCGCGCTCGACGTGCGCTTCGACGCCATCACGCCCGCTGTGGGCACCGACGGCCAGCCCGGCGGCCCGCGCTCGGCCGAGGCGGCCGCAGCGGCGGGCACGGTCGGCAAGGGCCACCTCGAGCAGGCTGGACGCTGGAGGGGCACGCTCACCGTCGACGGCGTGGGCCACGAGTGGCGTGGCGCGCACGGCAACCGCGACCGTTCCTGGGGGCCGCGGCGCTGGGGCGGTCCGCGCATGTGGCGGTGGTTCTCCATCAACATCGGCGACGACGTGCACTTCGGGGGGATCCGCCTCGGCACCGAGGCCGGCGACCTCCACCGCGGCTGGGTGTGGGACGGTGCGCGAGCGGTGTCGGTGGCAGAGTGGCGCGTGCGCACCGAACTCGAGGACGACGGTGTGACCCATCGGGTCGTGCACCTCGACGTGTTCGACAAGGAAGGGCGCACCTTTCCGCTACGCGGCGAGGTGCTGCGGGTGGCCAACATCGGCCAGGCCGGCGGCACCCTGGTCAACGAGGGGCTCGCCCGCTGGACCTACGAGGACCCCACTGGCGAGACGCGCACCGGGTACGGCATCTGCGAGTACCTGCACCAGCTCGACGACGGCGGGAGACCGGTCGTCCCGGTCGCCTAGGCCGGCGATGGCGGCCCGGTCGAGCAGCGAGGACCTCGCCGCCGCGCTGGGCGCGCGCTTGGGTGGGACCGTCGGAGACCTGCGCCGCCTCTCGGGCGGGGCGTCGCGGGTGACGAGTTCCTTCGATCTCGCGCAGCCCGGCGGGTTGCGCGGTCTGATCCTGCAGATGGACCGGGGCGACGGCGGAGGGAAGGCCGGGCTGGTCCAGCTCGAGCGCGCCCTGCTCGACACCGCGCGCGCGGCAGGCGTGCCGGTGCCCGAGGTGGTGGCGAGCGGCGACGGCGCGCGCGACGGCCTGGGCGCGGCGTGGCTGGTGGTCGAGCGTCTCGAGGGCGAGACGATCCCGCGCAAGATCCTGCGCGATGGCGAGTGGGCCGCGGCACGTGCTGTCCTGACCGCCCAGTGTGGGCGCGCGGTGGCGGCGATCCACACGATCGATCCGGATGCCATCGGTGGGCTGCCGCCGGCGGATCCCCTGGGCGACCCGCTGCCGTATCTCGACCTGCTCGGCGAGGCGCGCCCCGCGCTCGAGCTCGGAGCGCGTTGGCTGGGCGCGCACGTGCCCGCACCAGGGTCGCGGGTGACCGTGCACGGCGATTTCCGTCTCGGCAACCTGCTGGTCGATCACGACGGCCTGCGCGGCGTCTTGGACTGGGAGCTGGCCCACGCCGGCGATCCCGCGGAGGACATCGGGTGGCTGTGCGCACCGGCCTGGCGCTTCGGGGGCGCGGGCGAGGTCGGCGGCTTCGGGAGCGTCGGCGATCTGCTCGGCGCGTACGAGGCCGCGGGTGGTGAGGCGATCGACGCCGACCGCGTCCACTGGTGGCAGGTCTACGCCACGGTGAAGTGGGCGACCATCTGCGCGCTGCAGGCCTCGGTGCACCTGAGCGGTGCCACGCGCTCGGTGGAGCTGGCCACCATCGGACGGCGCGTCTGCGAGAGCGAGTGGGACCTCTTCTCTCTGCTGGGGGTGGCGCCGGTTGCTCCTGCTCCTGCCCATGCGCACGATCCGGTGCCAGCTGCCGTGGCGCATCGACCCGGCGCTCCGTTCGGTCGCCCGACGGCGGCCGAGCTGGTCGAAGCCGTGCGCGAGTACCTCGAGGCCGGAGTGATGGAGCAGAGCGAGGGCGGCACGCGCTTCGAGGCACGGGTGGCCCGCAACGCGCTGGGCATTGTCGAACGCGAGCTCCAACTCGGTCCCGCCATCGCGGCCGCGCACGCCGAGCGACTGCGTGCTCTGGGAGCGGCTGACGACGCGTCCCTGGCGGCGGCCATTCGTACCGGCGACGTCGACGACGAGTGGGAGCGCGTCGCCGGCGCGCTCGCGGCATCGGCGCGCGATCAGCTGCTGGTCGCGAACCCCTCCTACTTGCCGGCCACGGCGTAACCCTCCACGCCCGGACCTCGTCCACCGTCGGCGTGTCCGGCGCCGGCGCCGGCGCCGGCGAAGGCGCCTGCGTTGGCGGTCGTGGCCTCCTCGATCAGCGGCCGGGCGTCCGCCGTCTCCGTGGCCCGGGCGCCGATGCCGAGCAGGACCACCCCGGACACCAGGCCGCAGCCCGTCATGAAGGCCCAGGCGTGGTGGAAGGCCCCGACCGCGGCCGGGCCGGTTGCCGTGCCGAGGATGGCGACGAGGCAGGCGACCCCGAGCGCCACCCCGATCTGGCGCGTCATGGCATAGAGGGCGGAGCCGGTGGCGAAGCGCTGCGGCGGCAGCGGCGCCGTGGCGGCCCCGCCGAGGGAGGGCAGCATGAGCCCGACGCCCAAGCCGCCGAGCAGGCTGCCCGGGAGGTAGGCGCCGGCCCAGTCCGGAGTCGCGCCGACGTGGGTGATCAACCACAGCCCGCCGCCGGCAAAGCACAGGGAGCCGGCCACGCCGACGACGCGGTGGCCGAGGCGGGCCCCGAGCAACCCCCCGGGGAACGCAGTCAGACCGGCCAGCAGCGGCCCGGGAGCGATCATGAACCCGGCGTGCAGCACCGATTCGTGCCACACCCCGGTGAGAAAGAGGACGCCCCCGAGCACGAGCGCACCGAAGCCGCCGAAGAAGGCGAGTGAGCTGAGGTCGGCCAGCGCCACGGCGCGGTGGCGGAACACCGCCGGCTCGAGGATGGGGTTGGGGTGGCGGAAGGAGCGCGCCACCAGCCATCCGCCCGACACCAGCGCCAGCACGAAGGCCCCGATGATGCGCCAGCTCGTCCAACCCCAGTCGGAGCCCTCGACGATGGCCGCGACCAGGCTGGCCACCGACACCGAGAGCAGCGCCGCGCCGGGCAGGTCGGCCCGGTGGGCGATCGGGTCGCGCACCTCGTCAAGCAGCCGGATGCCGAAGAAGAGGGCGAGAACGCTGAAGGGCAGGTTCACCAGGAAGACCCAGCGCCAGCTGACCTGGACCAAGAGGCCGCCGATCGGGGGACCGAAGGCGGCCGCCGCGCCGCCGACGGCCGACCACAGGCCAATGGCGGCCCCTTTGCGCGCCGGGCCGAACGCGGGCAGGAGCAGGCCCAGCGACGTGGGCAACATGAGGGCGCCGCCGAACGCCTGCAGGACGCGCGCTCCGACCAGGAACTCGAGTGACGGCGCCACTGCGCAGAGCGCGGACGAGGTGGTGAAGATGCCGAGCCCGATCAGGAAGGCCTTCTTGCGCCCGGCCCGATCGGCCCAGCGCCCGGCCGGGACCAGGACGGCGGCGAAGACGATCGTGTACGCGCTGAGCACCCATGAGAGCGAGCTGAGGCTCTCGCCGTGGAACGTGGCCGAGATGCTCGGGAACGCGATGTTGACGATGAACAGGTCCAGCGACGACAGGAACACGCCGGTCAGCACGATCAGGGCCGTCACCGTCGGGCGGGTGCGTCCGGCCATTGGGCCGGGTATGCGGCCGGTGGCCGGGTGGGCAGACTGCCGAGAGAGTTCTGTCATGAAACGTACTGTAGATGAGATAGTTTTATAAAACAACGCTCTGGGCGGAAACATGCGCTATCCTGCAGGGATGCTCAAGCGTGACTACCCGAGCCAGTACTGCCCAGTCGCGGCCACCCTGGAGGTTGTCGGCGAGCGCTGGACGCTGCTGATCGTCCGGGACATCTTCTTGGGCATACGGCGCTTCGACGACCTCCAGCGTGATCTGGGCGTGGCGCGCAACGTCCTCCAATCCCGCCTCGAGCGCCTGGTCGAGGAGGGGATCTTGGTCAAGCGCCCGTACCAGGAGCGCCCGCTGCGCAGCGAGTACCGCCTGACCGAGAAGGGCGCCGACCTGTGGCCCGTGCTCGTGGCGCTGCTCCAATGGGGGGACCACTACGGGCTCGAGGGTGAGCGCCCGATGATCCTCCAGCACCGCGGCTGCGGCGGCGAGCTCGACGACCGGAGGCGCTGCACCACCTGCGGGACCGACGTGACGGTGACCGAGGCCGTGGCCATCCGCACCGGGGCGCGGCGCCCGGGCGAGGCGGCCGGCGCCGAGCAGCCGGCCGAGCAGCCGGCCGAGCCGGCTCGGGCCTGAGCCCCCCACCCCCCGGCAGGCTGGTTGCCCAGAAAGCGCCCAGAACCCACGCGTGCACATCGCTACCGTGGCCCCCATGAGCGACGAGGTGGCCTGGTTGGATGCGACGGCGCAGGCGGAACTGGTGCGTACCAAGGAGGTCACGCCGGCCGAGCTGGTCGCCGACGCGATCGCCCGCATGGAGAAGCTCAACCCGCAGCTGAACGCGATCATCCACGAGCTCTACGAGCGCGCCCGCGCCGAAGCGGCCGGCGCGCTGCCTGAGGGCCCCTTCCGCGGCGTGCCCTTCCTCTTGAAGGACCTCGGGGCCGAGTTGGCGGGGACGCCCTTCTGCGAGGGCCTGGCCTTCGCCGGCGACTACCGCTCGAGCGTGACCCAGGAGCTCGCACGGCGTTACATCGACGCGGGGTTTGTCATCTGTGGCAAGACGAACACCCCCGAGCTCGGGATCCTCCCCACCACCGAACCGCGCCGCTTCGGCCCTTCGCGCAACCCCTGGCAGACGGAACACTCGACCGGAGGTTCGTCGGGCGGGTCGGCCGCCGCGGTGGCGTCGGGCATGGTGCCCGCGGCACACGCCAACGACGGCGGCGGGTCGATCCGGATCCCGGCGTCGTGTTGTGGGCTGGTCGGGCTCAAGCCGACGCGTGGACGGAACTCGCTGGCACCCCAATACGGCGACCTGATGGGCGGCCTGGTGTGCGAGCACGTGCTCACGCGCTCGGTGCGCGACTCGGCGGCCATCCTCGATGCCACGGCCGGCCCGGTCCCCGGTGATCCCTATTGGGCGCCGCCCCGGCGCGGCCCCTCCTTCGCCGCCGCGGCGGCCGCGCCACCGACGCGGTTGCGCATCGCCGTGTTGACGGCCTCGCCCACGGGTTCTGACGTGCACCCCGACTGCGTCGCCGCAGCGCACGCGGCGGCCACGCTGTGTGAATCACTCGGCCACCACGTGGTGGAGGCGTCGCTCGACGTCGACGGCGACGCGTTCGTCGCAGATTTCGTCAACGTGTGGGCTGCGGGCAACGCCTGGGCCATCGCGGACTGGGAGGATCGCCTCGGGCGATCCGCCAGCGAGGAGGACATGGAGCCGTTGAGTTGGGCGCTCGTCGCCCTCGGCCGCTCGCTGAACGCGGCGCAGTACCTGAGCGCCGTCCAGGGGTTGCAGAAGGCGACGCGCCAGATCGCGGCCTCCTTCGAGACCTTCGACGTCTTGTTGACCCCCACGCTGGCCGAGCCGCCCGCGCCGCTCGGCACCTTCGACTCCCCGCCGGGCGAGCCCCTCGCCGGCTTGTTCCGGGCCGCGGCGTATGTCCCCTTCACCCCGCCCTTCAACGTGTCAGGCCAGCCCGGGATCTCGCTGCCGCTGCACTGGAACGACGCGGGCCTGCCCATCGGGGTGCAGTTCGTGGGGCGCCTCGGGGACGAGGAGACGCTGCTGGCGCTGGCCGGTGAGCTCGAGCGCGCGGCCCCGTGGGCGCGGCGCCGGCCGCCGGTCGCGGCCTAAACCTAGGGGGAACCGGGGCGGTCGGCCACCAGGACGCAGCGCGTCCCTGAATAGATGGTGGGCATGCACTTGTTGCAGTGGATGCAGAGCGACGATGTCGTCGCGCCGGCCTGCATGAGATTCGGCAGGTCCGGCTCACGCAGCAACGCACGGGCCATCGCGACGAACGCGAAGCCCTCGGCCAGCGTGGACTCGATCGTGGCCAGCTCGGTGATGCCCCCGAGCAGGATGACCGGCGTGCGCAGCGCCCGCTGGAACTGGCGGGCGTAGGGGAGAAAGTAGGCCTCCTCGAATGGGTAGGCGCGCAGGAAGCGGTGTCCGAGGACCCGGAAGCCGAGCCGGATGGGCGGCGGCAGCGTGGCGCCGAACTCCTTGAGCGGCGCGTCGCCGCGGAAGAGGTACATCGGGTTGGCCAGCGAGCTGCCGCCGGTGAGCTCGAGCGCATCGAGCGAGCCGTCCTCCTCGAAGAGCGCCGCCGCCTCGAGGCTCTCGTCCACCCACAGACCGCCATCCACCCCGTCGGCCATGTTCAGCTTGGCCGTCACCGTCGTCTCGGGCCCCACCGCGTCGCGGACCGTGCGCAGCACCGTGCGGGCGAAGCGGGCGCGGTTCTCCACCGAGCCGCCGAACTGGTCGTCGCGGCGGTTGAGCTTCGGGCTCAAGAACGCGCTGAGCAGATAGTTGTGCCCGACGTGCACTTCGATGCTGTCGAAGCCGGCCTCGACGGCAAGGGTGGCCGCCCGCCGGTAGTCCTCGACGATGCGCTCGATGCCGGCACGGTCGACGGCGCGGAGGCGCGAGCCCATGGGGGTGAACCCGCCCGATGGCGAGAGGGCGGGTGCACCGTTGGAGCGCGGCGTTGGCCACCGGCCCGGCGTGGCCGATCTGCGCGGCCGCCGCCACACCCTCCGCGTGCACGGCGTCGGTGAGCCGGCGGAGCTCGCGTGCGGTCTCGGGGTCGAGAAGCAGGCAGTGCCGGTCGGTGCGGCCCTCGGGCGACACGGCGAGGTAGGCGACCGTGGACATGGCTGCGCCACCCGCCGCCACGCGGCGGTGGAACTCGACGAGCTCGTCGCTGACCCGTCCACGGGGCGTGACGCCCTCGAAGGTGGCCGCCTTGATGATGCGGTTCCGCAGTGTCAGTGGTCCGAGCGGCGCGGGCGCGAAAACCTGTGGGGCGGCTGGACGTGCGGGGCGCGGCATCGGCCCTACCTTGGCTCAGGGGTGGCGACGGCGCACGTCCTGCGTTCGTTGCGGTCAGCGCGGCGGGGCCGAGGGAAGCGGCGAGGGCCGCAACGGCGGGCCGTTCAGCGCGCAGTGGAACTCCAGCGCGTGGTGGGAGGGCGGCCCCGCCGTACGGGCGGGGTTGCGGATCGTGAGCAGGGCGAGCAGCCCACCCGCCGCGCAGGTGGCGGCCGACACGAAGATCGCAATGCGGAACCCGCTGGCCAGCTCCGCCGGCGCGAGGGCGGCCGCGCCGGTGAACCCGGCCACCAGGGGCAGCACGGCTACGGCGACCAGCCCGGCAGCGCGGGCCACGGTGTTGTTCACGGCCGAGGCGACACCGGCGTGCTCGGCCGGTGCGGCGCCCATCGCGGTCGCGGTCAGCGGGGCGACGGTGATGGCCAGGCCGAATCCGAAGAGCAGGACGGCGGGGAAGACCTGGACCCAGTAACTGCCCGGTGTCGTCGCTCGGGCGAGCAGGGCCAGCCCGGCGCCGACGACGACAGGGCCGACGGTCATCTGGAGCCGCGGCCCGATCCGCGTGGAAATCTGCCCGGAGCGGGCGGAGAAGGCCAGCATCACCAGCGTCACCGGCAGCAAGGCCAGTCCCGACGCGAGCGGGCTGTAGTGGACGACGATCTGCAACTCGACGGGCAGCAGGAACAGCGCGCCACCGAGCGCGCCGTAGACGACGAAGGTCACCGTGTTGGCGCCGCTGAATTGGCGGGAGCGGAACAGGTCGAGCGGCAGCATCGGGTTGGTCCGGCGGTGCTCGACGAACAGGAACGCCGGCGCCGTCACCGCCGCGATCACGATCGCCGTGACCACGGCGGGACTGCCCCAGCCGTGGGATGGCCCCTCGATGAGGCCGTAGGTCAGGCCGGCCAGGAAGGCGACGGCCAGCGTGGCATCGGGCACGTCGACGCGCCCGGTGTTGGTGGGGTCGCTGCTCTCAGGCACGTGATGCGCCGTGAGCACCAGGACGACGGCCGCGACGGGCACGTTGATGAAGAAGATCCAGCGCCACGACCCCGCGGCCAGGAGGTAGCCCCCGATGAGCGGCCCGGCCGCAGTGGCGACGCCGCCCAGCCCGGACCAGGCGCCGATCGCCCGCGCTCGGTCGTCGGCGCGGAAGGAGGCCTGGATGATGGCGAGGCTGCCCGGGGTCAACAGGGCGCCCCCGATGCCCTGCACGACGCGGGCGACGATGAGCAGGAGGCCGCTGGGCGCGAGGCCGCAGAGGGCCGAGGACACTGCGAACCAGGCGACCCCGATGGAGAAGACACGCTTGCGACCGAAGCGGTCACCGAGCGAGCCCCCGAGGAGCAAGAAGGCCGCCAGTGTCAGCGAGTACCCGGTCACGACCCACTGCAAGGTGCCGACGCCGCCGTGGAAGGAGCGGCCGATGGAGGGAAGTGCGATGCCGACGACGGTCGCATCGAGCCCGGCCATCCCCGAGCCGAGCACGGCGGCTGCGAGCACCCAGCGCCCCCGAGCGCTGCGCAGAGCCAGCGGCGCGGGCGCCGCGCTCGACGCCCGACGGCGCGGGCGTTGCGCTCGACGCCCGACGGCTCGGGCGCCGTGGTCACTGCAGACAGGCGTGCATCGTGAGCGCGACAGTGGCGCCGGGCCGGAGCACGGCACCCGTGTGCGGATTTTGGGTCAGGACGACCCCCGGCGCCTGCTGTGTCGTCGTGGGGCTCGTGAGGGACGTGGTGCTTGAGGATTTCTTCCTCGGCCTCTCGACGGAGTAACAGGCCCAGGTCAGCCCGGCGCCGGTGATGGCGTCCCTGGCGACGGCGAAGGACAGGCCCACGACATCGGGCACGACGACGGTGTCGCCGTAGCACCCCGACCAGGTGATAGCGATCCGGGTGCCCGGCGGGACCCTGCTTCCCGGTCCGACGGGCACGGCGCCGACGTTCGGGGTGGGTTCCTTGCCGGGGAGTGCCAGCGAGTCCACGACGCTCTGGCTGAGGAGCGTGCCCTTGTTGCACGGCTTGTTCAAACCCACACTGAGTAACCCGACGTCTCGCAGAGCTGACCGGGCCGCTGCGATCTTCAACCCGATGATGTTCGGCACCGCGACGGCGGGCGGCGTCGTCGCCGTCGTGGACGCTGACGAGGCCGTGATCGCCGTCACGGTGGCTGTGGTCGCGGGGCGATCTGCGCTCTGGCCCTGGTCTCCCGGCGGGGAGTTGCTGCAGGAGGCGAGGACGAAGGCCAGGACGGCCCCCATCCCTGTGACGGCGTGCCGTCGCCAGCGGTGCATGGGGTCATCATGGCCCTTGGCGGTCGTTGCCGGCTGCGCTCGGGAACGCCGAGCGGGGGGCGGCTGCTCGCAGTGGACTGTCGGGCCAAGGCAACGACAATTTCGAGGATTTCGGGCGAAGGTCACGGTGGGCGCTCACGCACGCTGCCTATCCTTGGCTCCATGCAGGGGCGGTGTCTGGCGGTGCGCGGCCTGTCTGCGGACACCCTCGAGGCCTGGCGGGATCTGGCGACGAGCGCTGTCGAGCCCAACCCGCTGAGTGAACCCGGCTGCGTCCTGCCGGCCGCGACCCATCTGCGGGACGGTGGCGACATCGAGATCGTGGTGGCGGAGGAAGGCGGCCGTCTCTTTGGCTGCTGCCCCGTGCGGCCGGTGCCGAGGGCGGGTCAGCTGCCGATGCGGGCGTTCACGACCGACGTGCGGCGCATGACCTACTTGGGCACGCCGCTCGTTGACGCCTCGCGGCGCGTGAGGCATGCCGCGTCATGATCGACGCCCTGATGGAGCGGCGGCGCTCTGAGCGGACACACCTCCTCCACGTGAAATGGCTGCATGGCGGCGGCCCCGTCGATCTCGCGTTGCGAGGCGCGCTCGACGATCTCAGGCTTCCCGTCTACGAAGCCGAATCGTTCGATCGGCCGCTCGTACGACGGCGGCCCGAGGCCACCTACGACGAGGGATTCAATTCGAAGTACCGCGGCGTGCTTCGCCGCCGCCTCCGCCAGCTCGAGAAAGAGGTGGGTGGTCCCGTGACGGTGGAGAACGTGGCGAACCGACCGGGTGTGCTCGACCTGCTCGTCGACCTCGAATCGCGCGGCTACAAGGGTACTAGCGGCGTCGCCATGACCAGCGTGCCCGGCGAAGTCGAGCAATTCAACGACATGTGCGAGCGCTTTGCCGGGGAGGGACGCCTGCAGGTGCTCACGCTCGAAGGCAACGGGCACGTCGCCGCCATGCAGCTCTCGCTGCGCGGGGGCGGCGGGCTGTTCGCGCTCAAGGTGACCTATGACGAGGCGCTCGGTGCCTTCGGACCGGGCGTCCAGATGCAGCTGGGCGCGATCGAGTACTTCCACGAACGCACCGACGCCGACTGGATCGACAGCTGTACCTACCAGGGGAACGAGCCTCTGCTCCGCTTGTACCCCGACCGGCTCAACGTGGTGAGCTATGTCATCCCGCTCGGGGGTGCGCTCCCGTCGGCGCTCGTGCGGGCGCTCCCGACCGTGCGCTGGGCCCGCCAACGCGTCGACGCAATCCGGGACCGGAGATCCGGCGCCGGCTCGGAGCAGGAGAGGGAGGACCTCGCCAGCTGACGCCGGCCTGCTCAGGTCGAGTTGGGCGACGGTGTCACCGGAACCGCATTGGCGGCGCAGGCCCGGGGGTCCCACTTGGCGAGGTTGGTCGTCGGCGGATTTGGCGCAGCGATCGCGCCCGACGCCGTTCCCGAGGCCGGTGGGAGCGACGTACTCGAGGTCGTGCTCGGAGATGTCACAGAGGTGGAGCTCGTAGCCGGCGGAGCAGGGGCGTTGACGGAGAACTGCGAGCCGGTGACGACGGTGACCTGGGCGCCGTCGACCACCTTGGCGGGGTCGTAGCCCATGACGACCGACCCCGACACGGCGTGCGCCACCGATTCGGCGGCAGCCTCGGCCTGTCCGTCCCGAGAGCCGTAGTAGACGTAGGTCTCCGAGACGTCGCCTACAGAGGCGGTGTCGCCGACGCCGACGACGTGGAAGCCGAGCGCTGTCAGCGCAGAGGCGGTGTCAGCGGCCTGGTTGGCGGCGCCCGTGCCGTTGAGGACCGAGACGGACACCGACGACGACGCTGGCAGCGGGGTTCCTGTCATGGAATCGGTCGTCGCCCCGATGCCCAGCAGCTGGTCGATCGCGGTCACGTCCTGTGCCTCGGCGGGGAACTCGACGTCGCCGTAGCTGTCACCCTCGTAGAGGAGGCTTCCCCCGGCTCCGTTGGGATCAGAGACGACTTGAACCGGGAGCGTGAGCTGGGGAACCGAGTCGATTGCGATCGAGTGGAAGTCCAAGACGAGGTTGACCATGTCACTGACGGGCCACGTCTGGTCGAAGGTCAGGTCGGCTTTGACCGAGTTGATGAGTCCGAGGTCGGAGATGGGGTTGCCGAGGCCGTGCTGGGCGACCGCGGCGGCCAGGACCCGTAGGAACTCATGGTCTCGCCTGATGCGCGCCAGGTCGCTCTCGGCTTCCTGGGGCCAGGCGTAGGGGTCGTCCGGATTGGACGAGGGCGTCTCGTAGCGCAGGTGGCGAGCTCGCACGACCTGGAGCGCCTGGGTCCCGTTGAGGTGCACGCAGGCGGCGGCCCGCTGGTTGAGGCCGGAGCTCACGGGCTGGTCGCCGCTCACCCCGCCGCCTGTCGGGGCCCAGTCGAACACTGACACAGGGAACTGCATGTTGATGCCACCGAGAGAGTCGACGATGTTGGCGAACTGGTCGAAGTCGAGTGAGACCGCATGCTGAATGGGAATGCCGAAGTCCTCCTCGATCGCAGCGACGAGTTGGGTGAGGCCCTGGAAGAGACCGGCGTCGATCTTGTTCGGACCGTTGTTGCGGGCATTGGGAATGAAGAGGTCCCGGGGGATGGACAGGAGCGCCAAGCGATGGTGTGCCGGATCGGCGTGCAGGATCATCATCACGTCGCTGTTGATCCCGTTCACTCCCTGCGAGCACAAGCCGTAGGCAGGATTCTGAACAGTGAGCGCACAGCGAGACGTGGATCCGACCATCAAGATGTTCTCGGTCCCGGCTTCTTGCCCGGAATGAAAGGCGGAGTGGAGCCCATGGACCGTGATCCGCTGCAAGTCGTGGGCCAGGTAGTAGAGGTAGCCGGCTCCGGCCGCAACCAAGAGCAGCACCACCGCCAATCCGGCCAGGACCCACCGGCGCCAGCGCCGGCGTGTGCGGCCGGGGCCTGCACTGTGTCGTCCCCGTCCTCCCCGCGCCGTGCGGGTGCGCTCGATTTCGGCACCCAGTGCGTCCAAGCCTGCGAATGCGCTGTGTGGAGAGGATGGCTCGGGTTCCTCACCGGCTGGTGTAGCGACGTCGGGATCAACCGGCTCCATCGGCGAACCGAGGGAACGAAGACCGTCCAGAGGATCGGAGTGGCCGCCACCGTTGTCGTCTGTTGGTTTCGACATTCCCACCTGTGTCAGTGACGGGTGTATGAGATGACTGACAGTGGAGGTTCGGGGCGCAGACCGTCTCGAACCGTCCAGCCCCGTGAGTGATCCTTGTTACCACACGGTCGTGGCGGAATTCGCGTCATGCCAGGTCATGGCGGACTGGGTCCGTGTTGCCGGCCCACCACGATCATCGGGTCGGCGGATCGCTGAAGTCCATCCGAAGTCGGGTCAGTTTCGACGAGCTGATGCGCCACCCTTCGGATGACTTCTCGTATGTCTCGTGGTAGTGACCGTAGCCGTGGAGTTCCGATCCGTCCGGGAACCGGAGCATGTCCTCCATCGCCCAGATGCCGGTCGCGGTCGTGTGCGACGTGGTGTCGATCTCAGGGGTGTGGCACTGGTGGACTGTGACAACGTCACCGATTGCGTCGACCAGGAACTCGAGAAAAGCATCTGCTCCTGTCACGACGGTGCCGCCCGACGCCGTCGCGTCCATCTCGACGTCGTCAGTGAAGAGCTGCCGGAAGGCCACCCAGTCCTTGGTGTCCATCAGGCGGCAATAGCGGGCCTTGAGCTGCTTGATCGCTTCCACATCGTCCATCGTCAAGAATCGGTGCGCGCCGCCGGCTTGAGGAGTTCGAGGAGCTCCGCCTGCGAGTGGACGCCGAACTTCTTGAAGATGGTCGCCAGGTGGTTTCGAACGGTGCTTTGGCTGATGAACAGCGTGTCGGCAATGGTGGACACGCGTTGCCCTTCCAAGAGGAGATTGAGGATCTCCCACTGCCGGGTCGTCAACTCCCGGAGCTGCGGGTGTTGTGACGCGGTCCGCAAGCCCTCGAATGCCTCGAGCACTCCCGCCGCACGGACCTCGGAGCCAATCCGGCGTAGGTGCATTTCCAGCGAGGCGACCCGGTCGGCCGTGACGTCCGCCGGTCTCCTGGGCCTTCCGACGATGGCGAACACGGATTGTCTCCGCGCCGTGTTGAACGGTGCAATCAGGAGCGAAATCTCGAGCCATCTCCCGTCCTGATGCGCCATCTGCACGTGCCGAAGAGACAGGGGCTCGAGTTGGGCGACGCCTGGTCCTCTCGGTATCTCCGAGACGTCGGACTGACGGAACAATGCGAGCAGGTCCGTGCCGATGCACTGCTTGGGAGTGCAGCCGGCGATGTCTTGAATGTCAGCGCTGACCTCGATGATGCGCCACTGATCATCCGCCACCCCGACCGCAATGGGCATCAGGTCACGCCATGGTGCTGCCGGATCCCGGCCGATCTTGGGTAGCTCGCTTTGCGGGAGAAGGAGCGCGACGCCTTGGCGCCGACCGTCCAGCTCGATGACGCGGGTCCAGAACTGAATGGCGACGTCCTCCATTCCCTCCGGATGCAGCTGGCGCATGCCTGTCAAGGCGTCAACGTCACCCGCGGCGATGATGGCCCCCAATTGCTCGATGACCGGTCGGGGCGACAAGAAGTCGAACACCTGACGTCCGACGAGACGTTCGAGCGGCACGTTGACGAGTGCGGCCGCGGCCTCATTGGCCAGAAGAATCGTCCCTTCGGGCGGGCTCCACACCACGACAGGGAACTCGCAGCGATGCAAGGCCAGATGCAAATCTTCCGAACTGGCCTGCGCCATCGGAGCCAGGGCGAGCTCGCGGCCCCCCGCATCGGTGGGAACGGGTTCTGGGATTCGCTCGGGAGCACCCGAAAGTCCACCCATGTCGCCTCCTCAATCCCGCCGCACGGAAATGTTAACCGTGCACCTCGCTCGCACGTGGGTTGCGACACCAGACCCGCCCACCCGGCACTTTGAGCGGTCTGCCTAGGCCAAACAGCGCTCTGTCGATAGAAAAGCACCTGGTCGATCCCCGAAGATGCCGCTGGTGTCAGAACACGAAGGGGGTGGCGACTCGAAAACAGGGAGCGGCGCGGCACTGCCGCCCGAAATGCGCGCGCTGGCTGACCGCACGACGTCACCACTCCTCCTCCTCGATCAGAACGGCAAGATCCGGTACTCGAATCCGGCTGCGGCAGGCCTTGTCGGGTGGAGCCCCTCGTCCCTCAGGGGCACGCAGGTGTTGAACCTGGTCCATCCCTCCGATCGGGACCGTGTCGAGGAGAGCCTGGAGCGCGTCGTCGCCGGACACAGTTCAGGCGAACCAGTGGAATACCGGATCAGGGGAGCCGACGGGTCGTGGAAGACCCTTTCCATTGTCGCGACCAACCTGCTCGACTACGCCGGCGCGTCAGGCATCGTGATCAGCGCCACCGATGTCACGGCGCTGCGCACACACGAGGCATATCTACGTGCTCTGGCCTTCCAAGACCCGATCACGAATCTTCCCAACCGGCGGGGCCTCCTCGACCGGCTCCACTCGGAGATGACGAAGGTACAACCGCTCGCCGTCGCCTTCATCGACGTCGACCACTTCAGAAGGATCAACGACTCCCTCGGGCACAGATTCGGAGACATGGTGCTTCGAGCCGCGGCCAGCCGGCTCATCCCACTCGTGCCCGCTGACAGCGTCATCGCTCATTTCGCCGCCGACACGTTCGTCGTCGTACTCGTCGGCCTCGAGTCCGACCGGGCCTTCAGCCTCGTGTGGGAGCTCGTGTGGGGCCTGGCCAGCCCGCTCTACGTCGAGGGACGGGAGCTCAACCTGACGGCGACCGCCGGCGTTGCCCTGCGGGACCCCGCGACGACGCCCGACTCCATACTAAGAGACGCGGACGCAGCTCTTACCCGGGCGAAGTCCCTGAGGCGCGGTGGCGTCGAAGTCTTCAACGAGGAAATGCGGACAATGGCGGTCGAACGCCTCGCCCTGGAGACGGAACTTCGCCATGCCATCGAGCGTGACGAGCTCGATCTTTTCGTGCAGCCCGTGGTCGACCTGGCCACGAGGAAGTTCGAGGGTGGCGAAGCACTGGTCCGTTGGATGCGCCGTGGCGGCGATGACGTCAGCCCCGAGGTCTTCATTGCTCTCGCCGAGGAGACCGGCCTCATCATCTCGATCGGCGATTGGGTGCTGGGTCGAGCATTGGGAATCCTGCGTGCTGGCAGCGTCGAACGGCTCAGCGTCAACCTCTCACCGCGTCAGCTCCTCGAGCCCGGTTTCCCGGCACGGGTGGAACGGCTTCTGCACATGCTCGAAGTTTCGCCCGGGAGGCTGCTGTTCGAGGTGACTGAGACCTTCGTCGTGGACAACTTCGACGTGGCTTCGGAGTTCTTGGGCAGCCTTCGACAGATGGGATGTCAAGTCGGACTCGACGACTTTGGATCGGGCTACTCGTCACTGGGTTACTTGCGCCGACTGCCGGTCGACTTCCTCAAACTGGATCGCGCCCTGGTGCAAGACGTGGATATGGACCCCCAAGCCGCCCGGATTGCCGAGGCGATCGTCGCCCTTGCCCGCTCGCTGTCGTTGAACACCATCGCCGAAGGGATCGAGCGCGCGGAGCAAGCTGATGCGCTCACCACGATGGGATGTCGGTACGGCCAGGGTTTTTTCTTTGGCCCGCCGCGCTCGGTCTCCCCGTAGGGTTCGCCGGACTACATCTGCGGGTTCCTCAGTGCGGGATCATTCCTTGGCGAACCGGGGACAGAGCGGTCACCACGTCGTAGAAGGCCTGCACGGTCTCGTGCACGATTTGTCGAACGGGAAGGACTTCGGCGATGCGTCCGGCTACTTGGCCTCCGAAGGCGAAGCCAGCGTCGAGATCACCTTCGAAATACAGCTTGAGGACTCCCTCCATGCCGACGGTCTGACCCATGACGACCGATGGCTCCTGCTCCAGGCTCTCGCTGAAGCGGGTGCGCATGACCCTGTAGGCGGGACTCGAGTGGGCGCTGAGCACGACGGTGTCGGTGGCGTCGGCCTCAGTGACCAGTCTCTTGTCGTTGTCGTGCACTGGTGATTCGGCGGCGCTGACCATCCGCGTCCCCATCTGGATCCCTTCGGCTCCCAGTGCGAAGGCCGCTGCCATCGAAGGGCCGTCGACGATCCCGCCTGCTGCGATGACAGGGATATCGAATTCTCCGCAGATCTGGGGGCACCAGGACCATGGTCGAAACCGGTTTGGTGCTCTTGAAGCCGCCGCCCTCACCACCTTCGACGACGAGTCCGTCGACCCCGGCGTCAACGGCCTTCCGCGCGGCCCGCAACGACGGAACCACGTGGAACACGGTGATCCCGGCGTCATGGAGCTGCTGTGTGAACCGCTGCGGGTCCCCCGCCGACGTGGTCACGAACCGGACACCCTGTCGGGCGACGAAGTCGACGATGTTGGGATCGGAGACCAACATCTGGGCGATGTTGACGCCCCATGGCTTCTCGGTCAGATCGCGCATCGCCGCCATCTCTTCTCGAACCTCGTTCAGCCGACCAGACGAGGTCTCAATGATCCCGAAGCCGCCGGCGTTCGACACGGCGGAGGCCAGTTGGGCGCGAGCGATGAATCCCATGGGAGCCTGTACCAGGGGATAGTCGACTCCCAAGAGCTCGCTCACGCGAGTGCGCAGGGGCGGCGGGGCTGTCACTCTCGTTCGATCAAGTTCGAAAGGCTGGGCACGGGTTCCGTCTGTTCAGTCTGTTTCATCCGGCCTCCCTGTTCTTAGGCGCAAGACTGGCTGCCGATGACCAGGGCTGTGCGGCGCTGGTTCGCTCTCTTGCTCGTTCCTTGGGCACGCTATGGGCCTGAGAGTCGAGTGATCGAAGTATCGGCACCGGAGGAGACACCAGAGCGATGGAAGAACGGTTCGACATGGTGGTGGTCGGGGCCGGACCGGCAGGAGAGAAGGCCGCTGCCCAAGCGGCCTACTTCGGCAAGCGCGTCGCCGTCGTGGAGGCTGCACCGGCCCTCGGTGGGGCGATGGCCGCCAGCGCGGTGACCACCAAGGCCATGCGGGAAGCCGCCCTCTACCTGACCGGCTTCCAGCGCCGTCGCATCTACGGAGCGGGTATCGACCTCCATCCCCAGGCCGTGATCGACCGGCTCCGGGGCCGGGCGATCGACGTCGCTCGATCGATGAGCGACTCCGTGGAGGAGAACCTGGCCCGTCATGGCATCGAGTTGGTGGCGGGCACGGCACGGCTGGGCCCGGACCGGAGAGTCTCCGTCACTTCCGCCAGGGGCGAACCTGAGCGTGTCCTGGTGGCCGACGTCGTTCTCGTCGCTACCGGTTCCCGGCCTTTCCACCCGCCCGGGATCCCGTTCGATGACCCAGATGTGCTCGACTCCGAAACGGCTCGGGATCTCGAGCGGCCGATGGGCAGCCTCGTCGTCGTGGGCGGCGGGGCGGTGGCGTGTGAGTACGCATCGATTTTCATGGCCCTCGGTGCACAGGTGACCCTGGTCGACCGAGGAGCACGATTGCTGCCCTTCCTCGATTCCGAGTGCTCGGCGCTGATGACGGATTCCTTCACTTCCTCCGGGATGCAATTGCTGCCCGAGACTGCGGTGGCCAGCGTGTCCCGCGACGCCGAGGGATTGTCGGTACTGACCGATCATGGCGCCGTCATCCGGCCCGAGAAGGTCATCTTCGCCGCCGGCCGTGTGAGCAACACCGAGAACCTGGGTCTGGTCGACCTCGGGGTACTCGTCGATGAGCGCGGGCGAATAGGTGTCGACGAACACTTTCAGACGTGTGTCCCAGGGATCTATGCGGCCGGGGACGTCATCGGTCCTCCGGCGCTCGCATCGGTATCCATGGAGCAGGGCCGGGTGGCGGCCTGCCACGCGCTGGGGATTACGTTCAAGGAAAGCGTCGATCTCGTGACTCCATTCGGCGTGTACTCGATCCCTGAGTGCGCCATGGTCGGACTGACCGAGGAACAGGCTGTTGCGCAGAATCGGCGGTACGCGTCCGGTATATCCCGCTTTGCGAACAACAGCCGAGCCGCCATAGCCGGCACGACCGAAGGGATGGTGAAACTGGTCGTCGACTGCGGGGACCGGCGATTGCTTGGTGTTCACATCGTCGGGGAGGGGGCCACCGAATTGATCCACCAGGGTCAGGCCGTCCTGCATTTCGGCGGGACGGTCGACTACTTCATAGACGCCACGTTCGACGTGCCCACGATGAGTGATGCGTACAAGTACGCGGCCTATGAGTGTCTCCGACGAATGGCGTAGTCACGCTCATCAGAGCCCTCATGCCGCTCGTTGCGCGGGCGGCCTCCCTGGCTGGGCGGTACCCTTCGGAGGAGAGAAACTGGAGGCGAAGGCATGCCGGCGGAGTTGTTCCAGCGCTATCGCGTCGTTGACGTCGATACCCACCTGACCGAACCACCCGACTTGTGGACGTCACGGGTGGCGTCGAAGTGGGGAGACGCCGTACCCCACGTCGTGAACGCGCGCGGTAGCGATTATTGGGTGGCTGCCGGGACCTTCCTCAACACACCGGGCAACACGGCGATCGCGGGCTGGCCAGGCTATGTGCCCGACGGCCCCAGAACCTACGAGGAGATCCCGCCGGCGGCCTACGACGCCAACGCTCGCCTCGCGCACATGGACAACGAGGGCATCTACGCGCAGGTGCTCTATCCGAACGTCGCTGGATTCGGATCGGCGTACTTCCTGAAGCTGGGTGATCGGGAGCTGGTCACGGCGTGCGTGCGCGCCTACAACGACTTCCTCGTCGAGTGGGCTTCGGCCGACCCATCGCGGCTGATTCCCGTGATGTCCACGCCCTTTTGGGACTTGGACTTCGCGGTTGCGGAGCTCGCGCGCTGCGTCGAGAACGGTCACAAGGCAGTGAACTTCTGCAACCACCCCGACTCGCACGGCGAGCCACCGCTCTCGGACCCGCACTGGGACCGCCTCTGGGCTGCCGCGCAGGACGCGGAGGTTCCGATCACCTTCCACATCGGTGGCGGCGACATCACCGCGTCGTTCACCAAAGATCCGCATCTCAGCTTCGAGGCGAAGTTCCCCAAGGTCTCCGCCCTCATGATCTTGGACAACATCGAGACGCTTGCCGACCTCGTCTTCGGCGGGGTGTGTCACCGCTTCCCGGAGCTGCGCTTTGTCTCGGTGGAATCGGGCGTCGGCTGGCTACCCGGTGTGCTCGAGACGTTCGATTGGCAGTGGGGCAACGGCGCGATCCGAGAGGCGCATCCCGAGTACGACCTGTTGCCGTCGGAGTACTTCCGGCGTCAGATCTACGGCTGCTTCTGGTTCGAAGAAGCCGCCGCGCGCGTCGCCATCGAGCGCTTCCCAGACAACATGCTTTTCGAGACCGACTTCCCGCATCCCACGTGCCAGCACCCCGGGCCCGCCAGCATCGGAGCGCCTCCAGGCCAGTACGCGACCAAGGCCCTCGACGGTCTCGCCGATGACATCGTCGCCAAGGTCTTGCACGACAACGCTGCGACGCTCTACGGCCTCGCCTGAAGTCCGCCGCCGCCCCGGCCCTTCAAGCGAGCCACAGATTCGCCACCATCGCTGCTCAGGGTTCTTGCCCGACCTCAAGGAGAAGGTCGTCAAGTTGGCCGCCGAGAACCCAGCCGACATAGACGGCGAAGTGCACGACGAGCTCCTGCAGCTCCTCGAGGGTGAGTTCGTCGTTCCGAAGTGCCGCCTCAAGGTGAGCACGGGTCTCGGATACGACGCCGGCGGCGGCGCAGCAACAGATGCTGATGATCCTCCGGTCCCGTCTGGTGAGGTGCTCTTCTCTCGTCCAGATCTCCCCATAGAGGTAGTCGAGGTAGGCCCCTCGGCGGAAAGGCGTCGTGGTCGGGCGCGGTGCTTGGTGATGCACGGCACGGTATGCCGCATCGCCTCGGGCGTGGCGCTGCTCGACCGTCACCGGATCGGTCCACGGCACGAAGTTGATGGACGGGATCTCCTCCCCCCGCTGCTCAGCGAGCTTGGTCATCGCAATGGCACCGTGCATGCTGAGGACGGACGCCTTCGGCCAGCCCAACTGTGTTGCGAAGTGCAGAACAAACTCATCGAATTCTTCACCGTTGATGTCGCCGCTGTTGAGGGCGGCCCAGACGTGGGTCTCAATGGGATAGCTCGAGTCGGTGGACCCCAGACAAGACAAAGTGATCCAGCGGCGGTCACGGGCGGTCAGCACCCCTCGTCGCCACATTTCCCCAAAGACGAAGCCAATGACGCCGACGTCGATGTACGCCGAGGTGGGATCGGGACTGGGCGTGGTCATGACGTGCTCATATTCGGCCCGAGCAGCAGCTTGCCGTTCGTCTCGATCTGTCCAGATGTCCATGTGGTCCCTTCCCAATGGTGCTTTCTCAACGATTAGCCGAGGCACCGGCCGATCCTCGACGGCGGGCTGTTACACCGGGTTTGTCGTCTTGAGCGCGGCAAACAGACCCCCGTCGACCCGTAGGTCACAGCCGCTCACGAACCTCGCTCCTGGGCCGGCCAGGAACTCGATCACATCGGCGATGTCCGACGGACGACCAGGCAGCTCGGCGGATTCCCCGTCGTTGGGGGCGCCAATCGGTGTCCGCCCGATGAGGCCTCGCTTGCCCGGATTGTCCCTCAACTCGAGCTGACCCATCGGCGTATCGATGAGACCGGGAGACAAAGAAAGGATCCGGGCGCCTCGAGCTCCCCATTTGGAAGCGGTCCGCTCACACAGTCGGACCACTCCATGTTTCGCCAATGCATATGCCGTCCCCGGCTCGAGCGGAGACCCCAACGCGCGCTCCAACTTGGAGGAGACGTCCGACGAAAGAGGTTCGTCGAGAACAGCCTGCACCTCGGGTGAGACAGGGATCAGGTGCGCAGCAATCGATGCGATGCAGATGACGACGGAGTCCGCTCCTGCTGTTTCTTCGAGACCTTCGAGGAGGGCCGCCGTTCCAACGAGGTCGACTCGGAGGATGCGCTCGGCGTCGTCCATCATCGGGGAGACTCCAGCAAGGTGAATCAGTCTGTCGAAGCCCCCTAACGCCTCGGTCTGACGCACGAGCTCATCGATCGAGGCCTGGGAACCAAGGTCTGCCACCGCCAAGGACGCCTCGGGCGCAAGGATCCGAGCCCTCTCGAGCGCCCGGTCGTCGATGTCAACGAGGAGGAGCCGGCTCTCGCGGAATCTCTCGACGCACGCCAGGCCCATTCCGCCGCCAGCCCCGGTGATGACTGTGACGCTCACGGTTCGTCGTCCACGTCGGTGGTCACCAGCCCTGTTGTGTCGGCAAACGCTCCGCTGAGCAGAACGTCTGCACTCTAAGTCACTTGACTTGTTCTGTAAAGGGGTGGTCACATGGGTGAGGTGGTCAGATGATGCCGACGACGACAATCGCGCTCTCGACCAAAGAGCAGATCGTCCTCGCGGCCGAGCGGCTCTTCGCCGAACGCGGCTACGAGGGCGTCTCGCTCCGCGAGATCGGCGCTGCGGCGGGGAGCAGCAACAACTCGGCCGTCCAATATCACTTCGGGTCGAAGGAACAGCTCGTGGTCGCGATCTTCGAGAACCGACTCAACTACATCGATGTCCGCCGTTCCATCCTGATCGCGCAACTCGAGCCGCACGACATCCGGTCGTGGGTCGAGTGCTACGTCCTTCCCTTGCTCGAACAGGGCGAGATCGACGGGAGTCACTACATGAGCTTCATTGCCGCTGTCGAGCACCAGGTCGGCATCTTCGAGCACCTCCCCGAACGCTTCTGGGCGAGGACCCAGAGCTTTCGCGACGAGGTGGGAGCTTTGATGACCGACGTGCCAGAACCGCTGCGTACGCATCGGATCCTTCAAGTTGTGCGCTTCAGCGTCCATGCGGCCAGCGCTCGGGAGCGTGCCAAAGCACAGAGCTTCGAGGTACTCCCATTCGCGGTGCACGTCGCCGACCTGCTCGATGGATTGGCCGGCTTCCTGCAGGCACCGGTCTCGAGCGTCGCCCTTGCGTCCATCCGGGGGTATCCCACCAAGACACATGCTCCCTCGTCCCTCGTCTGATGGTGACGTCCGGTCTTCTCAGTGTGGGCTTCATCGGTCTCGGGAGCCAGGGCGCGCCCATGGCGCATCGGATCATCGAGGCGGGCTTCCCCATGACACTCTGGGCGAGGCGTCAAGAGACCCTGAAGCCGTTCGGTGACACTGCGGCGAACACGGCATCCACGCCGGCGGCCGTGGCCGAGGCTTCGTCGATCGTCTGCATTTGTGTGACCGGGGACGAGGACCTGGAGGAGGTCGCGCTGGGAGCCGATGGAGTGTTGGCGGGCATGGCCTCCGGCGGGACCATGGTCGTTCATTCAACCGTGCATCCCGAGACATGCATCCGACTTCGTCGGCAGGCCGCCGAGACGGGCGTGGGTTTCCTGGACGCGCCCGTGAGCGGTGGTGGTCCGGCGGCCGAACAGGGAACGTTGCTCGTGATGGTCGGAGGCGAAGCCGCTGTCCTGGATCGCGTACGCCCGGTGCTGGCGACTTTTGGCGAACCGATACTGCGTCTGGGAGATGTCGGTGCGGGGCAGACGGCCAAGCTGGTGAACAACTTGCTCTTCACGGCCCAGATCGCACTTTCTCTCGAAACGTTCGCCTTCGTGGACGCACTCGGCCTGGACGGAGCGGCCATGGCTCAGGTCTTCGAGCGTGGGAGCGGTGCGAGCCGAGCGGCCACAATTCTTTCGGCCTCGGGCTTCGACACCAGCGGTCTCGGCCGGGTCGCTGGACCGCTGCTTCGAAAGGACGTGAACCTGATCGCTGACGTTGCACGGCGGCATCACGTTTCGCCGCCGGACTCACTCGTGGGACTGGCCGAGAAGGGACTACTCGTCCTGTGGGACGGCGAAGGGAGGACCTGAATGAGCGTCGACACGCGCACGCGGGCCATCAACGCAACGGGGCCCGCCGATCCTGCCTCGTTCTTCGGAGGAGAGTGGTGCGAGGCCGTCGCCCGCTGCGGCATGCGCGCGGCCGAGGACGCGGCACGGCTCGACCTCCCTCCAATCACCATTCAGGTGGACGACGCACAGTGGACACTCCAGCCCGGCACGGAGGGCATCGACATCGTCCCGGGTACCGCCGGCGCCACCCTGAGCGTCGCCCTCGACGCAACAGCCTTCGCAGATCTCTTCTGTGAGCGGCGGACAGCTCTCGGCCTTGTCATTGGCGGGCGGGTCGAGGGCGACCCCGCCTCGAACGAAGCCTTCTGCGCCTGGGATCCGGTCCTCCGTTCACTTCTCGACGCGAGGCCCGTCTACCAACCCGGCGACGTCTCGCTGCATGCAACTGATGGATCGCCCCTCGATCTCGACCAGCGGTTCCGTCTCGGCCAGACGCCGACAGCAACCGCCCATTTCCTCGCGGAAGCCGGGTTCCTCCTCTTGCAAGACGTGTTCACGGAAGCAGAGATGGATGGCGTTGACGCCGACCTGAAATCTGCGGTCGAGGCGGCCCGGCACGACGACGGCACGTCGTGGTGGGCGAAGACCCGCAACGGGGAGGCCTATCCCTGTCGGATTCTCGACTTTGCACAGAAGTCGCCCGCCCTCCGAGCGCTGATCGCCGACGAGCGTTACACCTCGATCGGCGACCTGCTCGGCGATGGTCACCGGCCGGGCGATCCCTTTGGAGAGCACTTCGCCGACGTGACAGCAGAAGGGCTCCTCAAGCGCGTCGATTCCGTCGAGGGGTTGGTCTGTCTCCCGTGGCACAAGGACTGCGACCGAGGCGGGCACTCCATGTTCTGTTCGGGTCTCACGATCGGGATCTGCCTTACGCCCATCGACGAAGGCCACGGCGGTCTCGACGTCATGGCAGGATCACACCGAGCCAACATCGCCCGAGCGCAGATCGACCGGACGCTCGACCTGCCGGCCGTGACCCTGCGTGCCAACCGCGGCGACGTCTCGGTGCACATGTCCTGCACTCTTCACCGTTCGACACATCCGACGAGCCGGGAGCGACGCGTCGCGTATGCCGGTTTTGCACTGCCACCTCGGGCCGGCGATGGACACGCCGGGGATGCCCAAGCTGGGTTGCTGCGAGACCGGGCGGCCATCGGCGGCGCGAGCGGGCGTGAGCTGTAGGGCTGAGGGAAGAACGTGAGCGACTACGGCGCCACGTACACGTCGTAGGTCGCCCCGCCCACAACAGAGACGGGCAGAGACGTGGCGCCCGGAGCCACCGTGATTTCTTTCTTTGAACGACCCGAAGGGGCCTTGGTCGTCACGACCGTCACGACTGCACCGGTCCGCGGTACCGGCACCGTCAGGGTGCCGGTCGTCCGACCCGGCGCGGTGACCTGCAGGGAGAAGCGGCCCGACGAAGGCTGCTGGGCCCAGCGAGCCTCAATCGTGCCGTGGGGCGTCGGGACGTTGCCCTCGGCCCACGAGAGGGAGCCCGGATGGGGGTCGACCGACCACGTGTCGAAGCCCACCGTGGTCGGCTGGACTCCGAGGACGTAGGAGGACAGATCGGCCGTGGCCCCCGAGGACCAGCCGTGCGCCAGGCTCGTCTCGTCGCCAAAACCGGGAGCACCGCTTGGCCCGACCAGCTCCCAGTCGGCCCCGGTGTAGTCCGGCCCGGGAGCGTCCATGTATCCCCAGAGTCTCTGCAGCAGCGAGAGGGCGGAGGCGGTGTCGCCGCTGGCGAAGAGGGCGCGCACCTCGTCGTTGGTGACGAACGGGCTGACTCCGTTTTGCAGCCCGGCATTGGCGGTGAACGCCAGCGGGCCGTACGGCGTCGACGGCAGCGTCTTGGCCAGCGCGGTGAGAATGGCCGCGTCCTGCCCGGTCGGGGCCACGCCGAAGAGCACGGCGAGGGAGTTGCCGTCCTGGGCCACGGCGGCCGGCTGCTGGTCGGACAATTCGTAGAGCCCGCTGGAGGGATCGAAGAGGTATCGGTTGATCGCCGTCCGGAGACTTGCCGCCTCCTGCCGGAAGGAGGCGGCCTGGTTGGATTGCCCGAGCGCATCGGCCATCAGGGCGGCGTCGGTCAGGGTCTCGAAGTAGATGTCGTTGTAGTAGGTGACCGCCCCGGCATGGCTCCCGTTGTAGTAGTCCCAGTCCTGCCCATCGCCCGAGTTGGTGACGAGCAGTCCGCGCCCGTCGACCAGCGCCGCGTTGTAGGCCAGCTCACGAGTGATCACCGGCCATTCGGCCCGGACGAAGGCGAGGTCACCGGTGTAGAGGTAGTAGGTGGCGATGTTGTCGACCTCGTCCATGGAGTACGAGGTCGAGTAGGTCGATCCGTTCTGGGGGAACGTGGCCAACGGAGCCGTCGGGTTGACGTTCGTGCCCGTCTCCCCGTCGGCCACCTGGTAGCTGCCGAGGAGCTGGAGCGAGCCCTGCACGTAGTCGCCGGCTCCGGTCGTGTAAAGCACGTTCGGTGTCTCCACGCCGAGGTCACCACTCCAGACCACCCGATCACGCTTGGCCCCGTCCATGATCACGGGCAGGGGATCGGAGGTCACGTTGTCCGAGCCGCTGAAGTCGCTCAGGGCCGAGCGGTCCGACAGGGTGTTGGCATAGAGAGCCGCTCCCGTGGCGCTGGTGACGTCGAGGTCCCGGAAAACGGCAGAAGATCCCAGCTCGGCGAACCCGACCGAACCCGTCTCGTAGACAGAGGTCCCGGCCGGCAGCGCATCGGTGTCGAAGGAGGCAACCTGGCGGCCGTCGAGGGAGGTCGTGATGGTGCTCCCCGAAACCTTGGTCGTGATGTGGTGCCAGGCCGCGGCATCGAACGACTTGGGGAGGACCACCTGGCCGATGGTGGCGAACTCGGTGGGACCGAGCGCGATCTCAATCAGGGAGTTCGACGTGCCCGTCCCCGAGGCGGCGTGGTGCAGGACGAGCAGATAGCCCGACGACGTCGACGAGGCCCGCACCAACCAGCCGGCCTGGTTGTCCACGACGCGGGTGTCGAATGACATGGTGTAGTCGGTCCAGCTGACGCCTTGACGCACGATGCCGACGGTCCCCATCACGGCGTGGAGCGCCCCCGCCCCGATCGTCCAGGCCGAGGGTGCCGCATCGGGCGGCAGCTCGTCGAGCTGCGTGGTGTAGGCGCCGTCGTACCAGATGCGATCGAGCTCGGGTGAGCTCGAGTCGAACCAGCCGCGGTAGTCCTTCGCCGTGGTCCGGACGGCGGTGAATCGGACGCCGATCGAGGTCAGGGTCACCCGGCCCGGGGAGGTGAGACTGATCCGCTCGTAGCGCTCGCCGCCCTGAATGGTCCCCGTCGTGAGCGTCCCGGAACTGTCCACGATCAGGTCGTCGAACCGGTTGGGATCGCCGGTCGGGCTGTTCGGGGGCGTCTGGTCGCCTTGGGGCCCGAGGTACTGCAGACCCTCGCTGTAGGCGGAGTGCAGCAGGGGCGTTCCGGATTCCGACTGCACGACGAAGTAGGGGATGCCACCGACGTCCTGGCCGTAGTCGACGACGATCACGGGAGACATTCCTCCCGGCGTCATCGTCAAGGTGGCCCGTCCGATGCCCGATCCGACCAGCGTGGCGGCCCCACTGACGGCGCCGGTCGTGCTGACGATGCGCACCGGATGGACGTCGGGTGTCGTCGGCGCCATGACGAAGCGCTGCCAGTCGGGATGGGCGGGCCATTGCGGAGCTTGCGAGACGATGGTCGCCGGCGCGGCCGCCGGCACGCCCGTGGCGACGGCGCTCAGCATGGCGACGAGCACCAACGAGCAGGCACGGAGACAGTGACGGGCGTGCGCTCGCGGCATGTGGGTGTTCCCTCGACTCCCGGGCTGACGTGCGTGAACGGGCGGTTTGGCGCTGCCAAGGTAGACGACCGCACACAATCGCGCCGGACGAGGCGACCGCCATCGGTCCGCCGCCGGGCTGTTACCCCGAGGACGCTTCGACGAGCGCACCGGGTCCCAACGGCAACCATCGGAGGAGAGGCCCTCGTGAGGACCTCGCCGGTGGTCGGACCGGCGTCGATCCTGGTAAATGGCAAGAAATGTGCCTCCCGTCCTGCACCCTGGATCACGCTGATCCGGCCTGTATCGCGTTCGTATGCGCACGCTGGGGGGCACGAACTTGAGTAACCCAAGGTAATCAATGCCACACGTGGCGCCTTGGTGAGACGATTCACGCGGTGCTCAACGTGAGACATCGCCCCGGGGAGGGTTGAGGTGACCGATGCTGGTTCCGAGTCGGAACGTCGCTACCCGGAGACGTCTCGGAGGACCTACTTCGCACAAGAGCGGATCCTGCCCGCTTGGCGGAGTACTGGGATCGCCATTGCAGCAGCAGTTCTTGCCATTGGCGGGTTGCTTCCTCGCTTGATTCACAGCCCGCGAGTGCGCTTCATCGCCCTTGGAATCGGCTACGGGATCCTCCCCAGGTGGTGGCGACCATGACCGGCTACTTGAGACTTCTCGTCGTCCTCACAGTCGCGGCATTCGTCTAACCACAACAAGCAGACCAATCGTCAACCGTTATGAGCGCTCCCGATCATCAGCCAACTTGGTCGCCAGAAGATGAACACGACGCCGCACACGTGGACATCCGGAAGCGACCCGGCCGCCTCGAGAGGCTCGTTCGCCGAATCGACAGGTTCCAACAGCGGCACAGCGTTATCGGGTTTCCCTTCGCGGTCCTGCAGAAGTTTGGCAATGACCAGGCGGGCAGCAAGGCGGCGCTAATTGCGTACTACGGCCTCTTTGCCGTCTTCCCGCTCTTGATGCTGTTTACGACCATCCTTGGCTACGTCGTCCACAACAACGAACAGCTTCACAAGGACCTCGTCGACAGCGCGCTCGGGAGCTTTCCCGTCATCGGAACCCAATTGCAATCGCAGATCCATCCCCTGACAGGGAGCGTCTTCGCTGTTGTCATAAGTGGCCTGCTCCTCATCTACGGTGCCATCGGTCTCGGATTGGCCACCCAGAGCGCCATGAACAAGGTGTGGAACATCCCCTACGTCGACTGGCCCTCCCTCCCATTGCGATATCTGCGAGGTCTTGCCGTCCTGGTTCTGCTCGCCGCCTCCGCGATCGGATCGACCGTGCTCACCGGATTCGCCACCCTGACGTCACACGACCAGGTGTCGAGAGTGCTTTTGCTAATCGGATCCCTCGTCTTGAACTTCGTCCTGATCCTCGTGGCCTTTATGGTCATGACGGCCGTACGATTCGCGTGGCGCGACCTCGTGCTCGGAGTCGCGTTGGCCACAGTGTTTTGGCAAGTGCTCCAGCTCTTCGGGAGCTGGTACGTCGGTCGGGAACTCCGGCACGCCACGGAGACGTACGGTTTTTTCGGGATCGTGCTCGCCTTGCTGGCCTGGATCTTCCTGGGGGCTCAGCTCTTCCTTCTCGCTGCGGAGATCAACGTGGTCAAGCGATACCGCCTCTGGCCGAGGTCTGTCACCCAACCGCCGCTCACCCCTGCGGACAGGCTCGTCTTCGAGCGCCTGGCCCAGATGGAGGTCCGAAGACCCGAGGCCGAGGTGAAGATCGAGTTCACGCCCGAGGCTGGCTTCGATCCGATGGTGACGTCACCAGCTCCGACGGGGGAGGATGCCGAGCGGTGATCGGATGCCGCCCGTCGGTCGCCAATGGGACCTCTCTTCCAAGTCCGCACAAGGACGGAGCAATCGTCGGAGTTAGAACCGATTCCAATTCCAAGTGGGGCACGTTGTGGGCACGAATCCGAGCGTGAGTCGTTATGCCAACTGCGCTGGGACTATCTGTGAGGTCGGGACCGGCGTCGACCCGGTGACCTCACGCTTTCTAGGTTGAAAGAGGGAAAATTTCGCATCTCTGTCGTGACGGGCGATTTCGCCCGACATTCCTGTTCAAGACCAGAAAATGGACTCTCGCTGCTGTGCAGTGGATCACTCTGATCCACCCTGCTTCGCGCTATGGGCACGCTGTGGGCACGAAGCTTGACTAATACAAAGTATTCATCGTCATCTGGGTCTTCATCGACAACTTCCGGCGCCGAGACCATGGCGGTGTCGCCAAAGCCCTGTGGTTCGTCTTCATCGTCTTCGTCCCGTGATCGGCGTGGTTGCCTACCTCATTCCGAAGCCGCCTGCGCGGATCTGGTAGTCGCGACGTAGCGCCCGGGAAGCGGTCAGAACGTCGCGACGAAGGGCCGCAGGGCAGTGATGTCCGGGCCCTACCTCAGAGTCGGCCCAACAACCGAGGTCGGTGTTCGTGGGCCGGTTTCGTCTCCATGAGGGCCGGACTCTTGCCCGAAGTCGCTTGGAACCAAGTGACATAGCGGTTCACTAGGGGTGACGCCGAGAGCCCATGAACGAGGACCGACAGGCCGACCGTGAGATACGTCACGGTGGCGATCTCCGCAGAGTGCGGGAGGTGTGCATCTTCGACGATCACCGCGAACACGATCGACGCCAGTCCACGCGGGCCGAACCAACCCATGAAGGCAACGGTTGGCGGTCGGGCATGGGTGCCGAAGAGCGCGATGGCCACTGGCACCATCCGCACGACGGTCAGGCTCAGCACCGCATAGAGGACGATGTGCCAGCTCAAGTGCTTGAACTCCGGGCCGAGGAGAACCGCCCCGAAGACGAGGAACGTGACGCTGTCGAGCGTGGCCCCGGTCTCCTCGGTGAAGAGCATGGCGTGGGCCACCTCATCTCGAGCAAGCAGACCAAAGAGAGCTCCCGCCACGAAGGCGGCGATGAACCCGGACCCGCCGAGTGCGTTGGCCGCTCCGTAGGCGGCAATCGTCGTGGCCAGGGGAACGATCTGCTGCCAGGTCTTGTCGATGAGATTTCGCCGGCCGGCGAGGACGACGATGCCGGCGGAAAGCAAGGCAGCCCCGGCACCACAGAGGACGCCGTAACCGATCTCTTCAGCCACCACGGTAAGTGGATGGGCCCCAGCGCCTGCGGCGGTGGCGAGAAGGATGAGCAGTAACGGCACGCAGATCCCGTCGTTCAGGCCGCTTTCAACGTTCAGCGATTGCCGCACGACCTGGGGAAGCCGGTCATCGGTGACGACGGCGCTCCCGAGCCCGGCGTCGGTTGGGGCAAGGACGACCCCAAGGATCAGGGCATCGCTGAGGGAGAACGACTTGAAGATCGCAAAGGCCGTGAGCCCACCGGCAACGACTGTCAAGATCAAGCCAACGCCGAGCAAACGGACTGGGATCGATGCTCCACTCTTCAGTGCATGCAGGTTTACGCGAGACGAATCAGAGAACAACACAACGGCGAGGGTTGCCTCAGCGAGCGTCCGAACAGTCGAGCTGGTCGGTCGGACTGCAATCTCGTCGAACACGAGAGGGCCGACGAGAACACCGATGGCGACGACCAGGATCGCCGGGGTGAGTGGGGTCCCCGACAGGTACCGCGACACCGATGCGACGAGCAACAGCGACACTCCGACGATGGCGATCCCGGCTCCCGTCGTCAAAGAGCGCCTTTTCGTCGTCCGATGAAACGCATGATTCTTGAGCATGCCATGAAGCGGGCGGGGAACCCGATGACCCGGTCCATGAAGGCAATCCAGCCGGTGGTGTCCACGGCTCAAGCCTTGAAAGTCAGATGGCTGGCTGTTCGGCACCGGTCCCACTGTCACCGTTCGGATTCGATTAAGACACGCCGAGCGACGCCTCGCTAGTCAGGGATCGACAAAACAGATGAGACGATCGTGGTACTCGGTCACGAGGAACCGGACGAGAAGCGACACGACAGGAAGAGAACGGATGAGATCAGAAAGAGAATCGGAAGCAAACGAAAGAGATGCAATGTGAACAGAGCGATGCGATGAGAACAGAGCGAGAAGCCATGAGAGCGGCGAAAATAGAGGTAATCAGACCAGAAATAGAGGCGATGAGACCCGACATAGTGGCAATGAGAGCGGAGATTGTGGCCATGAGAGCAGAGCTCGACACGTTGAGAGCAGAGAGAGAAACGGTGAGAACGAAGAGAGAAACGGAGAGAACAGAACGAGAAACGGAAGGAGCGGATCCAAAGCCCTTACGCCATGTTGGTGCCGAATTGGCGGAGACAACCAGCGAGATCGTCGGATACTGCAACCGGTTCGTCCGGAGACTGTTCGCCGGAGCTTGAGATGCCTGCGTCGTTTGGCCCGAAATCGACTGGCGTTCGAAGTGACCTCCGTACAGCCTGCGTGTCTCTCGAGTTAGCGCCGTGAGCGACAGAGGGGAAGCCCAGAACGCGGGGCGAGAGCCTCACGTCGGCGAACCGCGGTGGCCAATGGCTCTGGCAGTATTGGCCACCGGTCTCCTACGGGCGACGCTGCCGCCCGAACTTCGCAACGGTGACGCGCGATGGCTGTTTCCGGTCATCGTGGTGGCTCTACTGGTCGCCCTCATCATTGGCGACCCCGGACGTATCGACCGGGATGTTCCCTGGTTGCGGGTGATGACCAACTGCCTGATCGCGGTGATCTCACTGGCCAACGCCGATGCCGCAGTTCGACTCGTGGTGTCCATCATCAACGTCTCCGCCTTCACCAACGATGCAAAGCTCCTCTTGGCCAGCGGCGGCGCCATCTGGCTCAGTAACGTCATCGCCTTCGGGCTCTGGTACTGGGCCCTCGACCGTGGCGGCCCAGCGGCGCGTGCCGGGAACACGAGTCGACCCCCGGCGCTCATCTTTCCCGAGATGAAGAACGAAGAGTTCGTGGGGGCCGGGTGGACCCCGAGGTTCGTCGACTACTTCCACTTCTCGTTCGCGACGGCGACGGCGTTCAGCCCCACGGACGTCTCGGCCATTCGGCCGTGGATGAAGCTCATGATGATGGCGGAGGAGGCGATTTCACTGGTCGTCGCCCTACTGGTCGTGGCCCGAGCAGTGAACATCTTGAAGTGATTCAGTGCCCCAGCTGAGGCCTTCCCTTCAGGATGCGGCTGCCCGCCTCGTGCGGCGCCAGAGTCGAGGCGAAGTGCGCGCTCGTCAGGGCGCCTACCGGTGGTCGGGACCGGCGTCGATCCGGTGACCTCACGCTTTTCAGGCGCGCGCTCTACCAACTGAGCTACCCGACCGGGGTACCCAGGCCCTGCTGCCCGGGGGCGAAACAGAGCCTGGTGGCGGACCTGACGGGATTTGAACCCGCGACCTCCGCCTTGACAGGGCGGCGTGCACTCCGAGCTGCACCACAGGTCCGTGGCGGCGATTGGCCGTGCTCCCCGGTCGGGGGATGGGCCTCCCGTTGAGCAGCAATTCACACTAGTCGGTCCCGGTTCGGCGCCACCCCCGGGGGCGGAGTCCGGCGGTGCCTACGGGGTGGCCGCCCGCAGGGCCTGCACGCCGGCCTCGAACGCAGCGAATTGGGTGGCATCGAGCGCGCCGGCCAGGGTCGACGCGCACAGCTGGTCGGTGATCTCCTCGGCCTCGTCATGCTTGGCCTTGATCCCGCTGACGTCGGCGAAGGGCTCGGACCACCCGAAGAACTTGGCCTGACCTTCGCCCTCGTTGGTGAGGATCGCCTCGAGTGGTGAGAGGCCCACGGCCGTGGTGGCGACGAGGTGCAGTCCGCCGCGCCACTCGCGCAGCATCTGCATGAGCTGGGCCGCCCGACCCGCCGCGTCGTTCGAGCGCGCCGCGTCACGCCAGCCCACGAAGAGCGGGATCGCCGATCCCTCGATCCCGTCGACCAGCTGCTCGCTCACCGTCACGATGTCATCGATCCCCTCGATGCCGGCGTAGTGCTTCTTGCCCCACTCCCCGTGCGCCTCGGCCATGCGCGCCGCCGCCGCCTTCGCGCCGGCCACGCCCACGCCTTCGGTATACATCGAGGCCACGGCGTTCGGCTCGAACCACCCCAAGGCGGACGTGACGACGTCGGCGCCGACGTCGCCGAGCATGCCGCCGCGGCCGGCGAAGTAGAAGGCGAACGGGTTGGACCATCCCCACTCGGCCGCCAGTGCCATCACGTCAGGACTCAAGTAGATGGCGGTGCCGATGTCATGGATGGGGACCGATGTGGCGCGGACGGCCGCGAGCGCGGCGTCCTTATCCGATGCACCCATGGGGACTCCTTGTCGTCAGCTGAGTTCGAAGGGAACGGTGTTGGTGCTCACCCGCAGGACGCGCCGCATGCCCGGGATGGTGCCGATGACAGCCTCGACGAGCCTGGCCATATCGGTCACGACGTCGTCGAGGTGCGTGAAGCGCTCATCGAGGATGCCGGCCACGCTCGCCAGCTCGGGCGAGACCTCCTGCAGTGACCGGGTGGCCTTGGGGAGCTCGTTGGCCAGGTCGATGGCCACACCGCTCAGTCGCTCGGTGAGGTTGCGCAGCGCTCCGGCAGTGTCGGACAGCGAGGGCAGCGACGAATCGAGCATGCCGACCGCCTGCTCGAGACCCGAGACCGCGGCCGAGATGCCGAGTGCTGCGAAGTCGATCCCCGCGCCCGCCTTGTTGACGCCGCCGTCAAGGCGCTCGAGCAACGTCATCAGCCGGTCCAGCCGCTCGGCCATGTCGTTGACCGCCTCCATGGCCGCGAGCGTCGTAGAGGGGAGGCGCAGGACGGCACCGGGGAAACCGATGATCGACTCGACCAGCGATGGAGACTCCACGCCGCGATCATGAGCGCTGGGGCGGCCTGTGTCCAGTACGCCGCGCTCGCCCGTGTCAGCCCAATTCGGTCGTGATCGCCTGGCGCAGCTCGGTGAGCACCTGCTGACGCACGCGCAGCTTGGTGGCCGCGTGAGCGTCGCGGTCGACCCCGGTCAGGTCCTCGGCCGCGGCGCGGACAGCGCCGGCCAACGCCCCGGGGGCGACGACGGCGTCGAGCAGTCCTGCCTCCATCGCCGCGTGGGGGTCGAGAAGGGTGCCCGTGACCGCGGCGCGGTCGAACGCCGCCGGGGTCAGCCGGTGGCGAGCCAGGGCCACGGCGAACCAGGGCAGGGTCAGCCCGATCCGGACCTCGTTCAGGCCGAGCTTGAACGGACCGTCGGCCCCGATGCGAGTGTCGGCCGACATGAGGAGGAAGGCGCCGGCGGGAAGCGCGTGGCCCGTGCACGCGACGACGACCGGAGCGGGGAAGGACAAGATGCGCTCGGCCATGGTGGCGCCCAGCCGCAGCAGCTCTCGGGTGTGCTCGGGTGCGTCGCGCAGGACGCCGAGGTCGAAGCCGGCCGAGAAGCAGCCTGGTCGGCCGGTGAGGACGACGACGGTCCCGTCCCGCTCGGCCTGGTCGAAGGCCTGGTGCAGGGCCCGGAGCATCGCGATGGACAAGACATTGACCTTGCCGTCGTCCATCGTGATCGTGCTGATGACGTCGTCGCTGGCATAGGTGACGGCGCTGTTGGCGCCGGTGCGGTCGGCGTCGGTGCTGGTGGTGGTGGTCATGGTGGCCTCTCCAGGGAGCTTTGCGTGGCTATATTGAAATGATGTTTCGAAACAGTGTTACAAATGGCGCCGCCGATGTCCAGGGCGGGACCGCCGGCGCGTCCGACTGATGCCCCGGACCAAGCAGCGCACGCCCGAGCTGCGAGGGCGGCTCCTGGCCAGCGCCGTCGACCTGCTGGCCGAGGGCGGCGCCGCCGGCCTGACTGCCCGTTCCCTTGCCGCCCGGGCAGAGACGTCGGCACCCGCCCTCTACGAACTCTTCGGCGACAAGTCCGGTGTCGTTCGCGAGCTCTACTTCGAGGGCTTCCGCATGCTCGGCGACGAGCTCGCGGCGGTGCGCGAGGGGGATGACCCTATCGCCGACATCTGGGCCCTCGCCGCCGCGTACCGGCGCTTCATCCGGGCCAATCGCGCCCTCGCCGAGGTCATGTTCTCGCGGCCCTTTTCCGACTTCGCACCCGGGCCCGACGAGCTGGCGGCCACCAGCTCTGTGCGCGTCCTCATCGTCAACCGCGTCCGGCGTTGTATCGACGCCGGCCGCCTGCGCGGCGACGAGACCGACGTCGCACACATCCTCGTCGCTCTGATTCAGGGCATGGCGTTCGCCGAGGCGGCGGGGCGGTTGGGGACGTCGACCGAGTCGATCGAGCGGCGCTGGCGACTCGCCGTCGGGACTGTGTTGAACGGTTTGGCGGCCTGAGCCGGTGCGCCCGCCGGCTCAGGCCGGTGTCGGCGTCGACTGGTGGCGCGCCCGGCCGGCACGGGCGCCCCGCGTCAGCACCGACTGGTAAAGCCCGGCGGGCAAGCGCGCCAGCAAGTCGATGGCTTTGGCATCGGGCCCGATGAGGGCGCGGCGACGGTCTCGTTGGACCGCGCCGAGAATCTGGTGGGCTGCCTTCTCGGGGCTCGTGACGAAGAGGCGCTCGAAGTCCACCCGCGCCGCCTCGGCGTCGCCGGCCAACTCGGCCACGCTTTGGTCGACGCGGGCGTTGCGAGCGATATTGGTCTTGATGCCGCCGGGGTGGACCGTCGTCACCGACACCGGTGCGCCCTCGATCTCGAGCTCCATGCGCAGCGTGTCGGTGAAGCCGCGCACGGCGAACTTGGCCGCGTTGTAGGCGGACTGGGAGGGGACGCTCACCAGCCCGAAGACGCTCGAGATGTTGACGACGTGCCCCTCACCCGAGGCCTTCAGGTGAGGGAGGAAGGCCTTGGTGCCGTAGACGACGCCCCAGAAGTCGATGCCCATGAGCCACTCGAAGTCCTCGTATGACATCGACTCCACTGTGGCACCGAGCGCGACGCCGGCGTTGTTGATGACGAGGTTCACCCGGCCGTGATCGGCCACGACCTGATCGGCCCAGGCGTAGACGGCAGCCCGGTCGGCCACATCGACGTGCTGCGCCATCACCTTCACGCCGTGCTCCTCGCAGCGCGCCACCGTCGCGGATAGCCCAACGTCGTCGATATCGGCCAGCGCCAGGTGCGCGCCGCGGCGGGCGAGTTCCTCGGCGAGTGCACGACCGATGCCCGAGGCCGCGCCGGTGACGGCGGCCACACGTCCCTGGAACGCCCTCACCTCGAAGCCACCGCGACAGCCGGCCGCGCCGGGCGTGCCCGGCCACCGGAGGGCGGTGGCGCACCGCGACGGCCCGAGAACTGCATGACCGCGTCGTCGATGTCGCTCATCTTGAGCGCGCGGTAGTCACGCAGGTAGCTCTGGTTGACCCGCCAGGGATAGCGGCTGCCCTGTTTGGGCAGCAGGTGGGCCGAGCGCCGGATGTAGCCCGAGGTCAGGCCGAGCAGCGGCTCGTCCTCGGCCGAGGCGCCGTCGTTGTTGCGGGCCACGCACTCGGTCAGGCCGCGGGCACGCATGTAGTTGAGCAGGCGGCACACGTAGTCACAGGTCAGATCGCACTTGAGCGTCCACGACGCGTTGACGTAGCCGATGGCGACGGCCAGGTTCGGCACATCCTCGATCATCATTCCCTTGTAGGTGAGGCGGGTCGCCGGGTCGACCGCCGCGCCGTCGACGCTGAGCGCGATGCCGCCGAGGAACAACAGTTCGAGCCCGGTGGCGGTCACGATGATGTCCGCCTCGAGCTTGGCGCCCGAGGTGAGCAACAGGCCCTTCTCGGTGAAGCGCTCGATGTGGTCGGTGACCACCGACGTCGTGCCGGCGCGGATGGACGCGAAGAAGTCGCCGTTGGGTGTGGCGCAGAAGCGCTGGTCCCACGGGTTGTAGCGCGGGGTGAAGTGAGTATCGATGTCGTAGCCCGGCGGCAGCGCGCGCTCGAGACCCTTTCGCAGCATGCGCTTGACGAAGGCGGGATGCCGGCGGCTCACGTGGTAGAAGGCCTGGGTCAACAGGGCGTGGAACCACTTGGCGACCGTCCCGGCCTGCTGGGCGGGGAGAACCTTGCGCGCCAGTGCGGCGACCGGGCTGCGCTCGGGGAGCGAGGCAATGTAGCTGGGCGAGCGCTGCAGCATCGTGACGTGCGCGGCGGAGCGGGCGAGGGCGGGGACGAGGGTGACGGTGGTGGCCCCGCTCCCGATCACGACGATCCGCTTGCCGCTCACGTCGATGTCCTCGGGCCAGGCCTGGGGGTGCACGACGAGGCCGGCGAAGTCGTTCATGCCGGCGAAGTCGGGCAGGTATCCCCGGTCATAGCGGTAGTAGCCACTGCAGGAGAAGAGGAAGCCGGCAGTCAGGTGCAGGGTTTCGCCGGTGTCGGTGCGCTCGGCGGTGATGTGCCAGCGCGCGTCGGCGCTCGACCAGTCGGCCGCCGTCACGCGGTGGTGGAAGCGGATGTGCGTGTCGACACCCGAGTCGGCCGCCGTGTCCTTGATGTACTGGAGGATCGAGTCGCCATCGGCGATCGACTTCTCGCCGTCCCAGGGCCGGAACGAGTACCCGAGCGTGTGCATGTCCGAGTCCGAGCGGATGCCTGGATAGCGGAAGAGGTCCCATGTGCCACCGATGGCGCCGCGCGCCTCGAAGATGGCGTAGCGGGCCCACGGGCACTGGGTCTGCAGGTAATGGCCGGCACCGATCCCCGAGAGGCCGGCGCCGACGACGAGCACGTCGAGGTCCGGCGGGGTGGTTCCGGACCCGGCGACGAGTGGCACCATCAGGCTGTGGCTCCGATCAGCTTGTCGTTCAACGTGCCGTGCTCCCCGAACAGCTCGGCCCTCCAGGTTTCCACCAAATCGGTCGTGTCGCTGTCGTCAGGGTGGAAGTCGGGCCGGTTGTAATCCTTGAGCTGGGCCCAGACGGCCCGACCCATGATCGGTGAGCGACGCACCTTGTGCCAGCTCTGGCGAAGGTTCCCGGGTCGGTAGGTGGCGGGGTCGCCCAGGAGCGAGACGACCACGGCACCCGCCATACCGGTGACGAAGCCGAAACGGAAGAAGTTCATCGTCCAGACCCGCAGGCGCTCGCCGCCGCCGACGGCCCGGTAGACGTCGAACGCCACTGCCTTGTGCTCGGACTCCTCGAGAGCGTGCCAGACGAACAGGTCGCGCACGGCGTCCGCACCCATCTCGACCCGGACCTCCTCGTTGGAAAGGACGAGCTCGGCCAGCGTCGCGGTGAAGTGCTCGAGCGCGGCGGTGGCAGCAAGGTTGGACTTGGCCGAGAGGATGCGCTCTCGGAAACGCAGGGCCGCCCGGGTGAACCGCTCGTACTGCTTGGTCGGGTAGCCGAGCTCGGCGAGGCGGTCGTTGAAGACGCGGTGCTCCCGGCCGTGCACCGCCTCCTGGCCGATGAACCCACTCACCTGCCGCTTGAGCGCCGGGTCGGTGATCTGGTCGCGGAAGCGGCGCACCGAACGCACGAAGTAGTCCTCGCCGTCGGGGAACACCGACGACAGTGCCGCGATGAGGTGTCCGGAGATCAGGTCGCCGTCTTGCGCGAAGTAGCGCGGCAAATCCCGCATGGATTCCTCGAAGGTCATCCGCCGGGTCGGAACCTTGCGCGCCGGGTTGCTCGTCTGCGCACTGCTCTCGGCCTGGGCTCCGCGCTCGGCGCCCTCGGCCGCCTGGTTCTCGGTGTTGGCCCCGGTCGATGTGGCCTTGCGCCGGTCCGTCGATGCCTGGGTCATGTCGTTCGCCTCCCGCTCGGCTACGTCCGTGCATGCTAGAATATATGAGGAATTTACTCAAATCCTCATTTCTACGAGAGAAAAGGCGGTTGACTAGGCGTGGGACCCGACCGGGCGGAGGCTCACGGAAACGAGGCGGACCAGCCGCTGCCCGAGAGCAAGGGCGCCCAGACCCGGCGGGCCATCCTGGCGGCGGCCATCGCTCGATTCGGGAGGGACGGTTACCGCGCCACCTCGGTCGCTGACATCGCGCGGGATGCCGGCGTCGGGGGCACCGTGGCCTATGCCTACTTCGAGAACAAGGAGGCCCTGTTCTTCGCTGCGGTCGACGAGGACGCGGCGGGCGTGATCCACGAGGGCCTGGCCACCGTCCTCGACGTGCCCGACGTGAGGACCTGGCACGGCACCTTGATCTTCACCCTGGTGGACGCGGTGGAGCGCCACCCGCTGGCTCGGCGCCTCCTCGCCGGGCTCGAGCCCGAGGTCACGATGCGGGTGCTCGAGATGCCGGCGCTGACCGAGCTGCGCAAGGCGTGCACCGAGCTGCTGCGGGCCGGGCAGGCGGCCGGTACGGTGCGCACGGACATCGATCCGGCCCTCGTCGGCCCCGGGATCGTCGCCCTCATGCTCGCGATCCTCATGTCGGTGACCCAGCTGGGCAGCCAGGCCGCCGTGGCCTACTCCCACGACGTGAACGCAGTCTTCGAGGCTGCGTTGACCGCATCGTTGGTTCCCACCCCTCCTCTCACCTGAAGTCCTGGTCAGGGCGTTTTCCGTCCCAGCCGATCAGCCGATTCATGACTCTGACGTTAACGTTAAACTCCCTTGCCGTGAGCACCGCGGCCCTTCCCCAGACGAACGGGCACGCCCCGCTGCCCGGGCCGGCCGCTGGGGCCGCCGACCACTCGAACTACCGCTGGATCGCCCTGTCGACCGTGACCCTCGGCACCCTGATGGTCTTCATCAACCAGTCGATAGTCCTCATCTCCCTGCCCGACATCTTCCGCGGCATCGACCTGAACCCGCTCACTCCGGGGAACACCAGCTACATGCTCTGGATGCTCATGGGCTTCATGGTCGTGCTGGCCGTGCTGGTCGTGACGCTCGGTCGCGTCGGCGACATGTTCGGCCGGGTCAAGATCTTCAACCTCGGCTTCGCCGTCTTCACCGCCTTCTCGATCCTGCTGGCCGTGACGTGGCTCTCGGGCACGGCCGGCGCCATCTGGTTGATCGTGATGCGCGTCGGCCAAGGGGTGGGAGGGGCCATGCTCTTCGCCAACTCCTCGGCGATCATCACCGACGCCTTCCCGGCCGACAAGCGCGGTCTCGGCCTTGGCATTAACAACGTGGCCGCGGTGGCGGGCTCCTTCGTCGGCCTCGTCCTGGGCGGCTTGCTCGCCCCGGTGGAATGGCACCTCGTCTTCCTCATCTCGGTGCCCTTCGGCGTGCTGGGCACCATGTGGGCGTACGTGAAGCTCGAGGACCGCGGGGTGCGCACGCCCGCGAAGATCGACTGGCTGGGCAACTTCACCTTCGCCGTCGGGCTCATCCTCGTGCTCATCGGCATCACCTACGGCCTGTTGCCCTACGGCGGCCACACCATGGGCTGGACGAGCCCGGTCGTGATGGCGGAGATCTTCGGTGGGTTGGCGATCCTCGTGGTGTTCGGGATCATCGAGACCAAGGTCTCCCATCCGATGTTCCGGCTCTCCCTCTTCCGGATCCGGGCCTTCAGTGCCGGCAACGTGGCCAGCTTCCTGGCCTCCCTCAGCCGCGGTGGCCTGATGTTCATGCTCATCATCTGGCTCCAGGGCATTTGGCTCCCGCTGCACGGCTACAGCTTCGAGCAGACGCCGCTGTGGGCCGGCATCTACATGATCCCGCTCACCGTGGGCCTGTTGCTGGCCGGGCCGGTGAGTGGCGTGCTCGCCGATCGCCACGGGGCGCGCCCCTTCGCCACGGGCGGGCTGGTGCTCGTGGCGCTGACCTTCATCGCGCTGATCATGTTGCCGGTCAACTTCCCGTATCTCGGCTTCGCGGTGCTGATCTTCTTCAACTCCATCGGCATGGGGATGTTCATCGCGCCGAACCAGACCGGCATCATGAACAGCCTCCCGGCCAGTCAACGCGGTGCGGGTGCCGGCATGGCGGGGACGTTCAACTCGTCGGCCCAGGTCCTCTCGATTGGGATCTTCTTCACCTTGATGATCCTCGGGCTCGCCGCCACGTTGCCCTCGGCGCTCTTCCACGGACTGACGGCCCAGGGGGTGAGCACGTCCGTAGCTACCCGCGTCTCGCACCTGCCGCCGGTCGGCAGCCTGTTCGCCGCCTTCCTCGGGTACAACCCCATCCAGACGCTGCTCGGCAGCACGGAGTTGTCGCACCTCTCGCCGGCCACAGCGCACTACCTCACCAGCCGGGAGTTCTTCCCGCACCTGATCGCGCCGGCCTTCTCACAGGGCCTGACCGAGGCCTTCTCGTTTGCTGCGGCGGTGTGCCTGCTCGGCGCGGTGGCGTCCCTGCTGCGGGGCGGCAAGTACCACCACGAGGACGAGGATTCCGAGACGACCTCGGGGATCCGCGCGGCGGCCGGCGGGGAGGCTCGTGACGAGGAGGACTGGGTGCCGGCCCAGGAGGCGGTGGCCGAGACCGAGCCCCTGCTGGTGGACTGACATGCCGGTGACGACCCAACCTGAGCCTGTCGCCGAATCCGACCCAGTCGCCGACTCAGTCGGCGAGGGGGGCATCCGCATCAGCGACGCAGCGGCCCGGGCCGGCGTGTCGGCGCGAACCCTGCGCTACTACGAAGAGCTCGGCCTGCTCACGCCGTCGCTGTACACATCCGGCGGCGAGCGCCGTTACACGCTCGACGACCTGGCGCACCTGGCGCGCATTCTGGAGCTGCGCGAGGTGTTGGGAATGAACCTCGACGAGATCCGTGAGTTCCTGTCACGAGAAACGCGACTCGACGAGCTGCGGACGACGTATCGCGCCAACGAGGGGGCGACGACCAAGAAGGCGCGAGCGGAGCAGAAGGCGACACTGCAAGAGGCGATGGTGCTCAACGAGTCGCTGGCCCAGCAGATCAGCGCCAAGCTCGAGCGCATGGACGGCTTCCGCGCCAAGCTGCTGCACGACGCGGAGCGCTGCCGCGAGCTGCTGAGCGAGCTGTAGCCCGGCGGTCCAGCGGGTGACCGCTGACGCCGACCGCTTCTCACGGCCTTTGGAGTGACGCACCAAGGCATCGGCCGAGGTGTGGCCGTACGATGCCCTCTGTGATGAAGCGGTGGCTCTCACCCCGCGCCCTCCTCCTCCACGTGGAGTTTCTCGTCGTGGTGGCGGGCTGCGCCGCCGCGACCTGGTGGCAGGCGGGACGGGCCCTCGGGGGCAACGGACTGAGCTGGTTCTACACGTTCGAATGGCCGATCTTCGCTGGCATCGCCGTGGCGGCCTGGTGGCATCTCATCCATGAGGACCCCGAGGCTCGGGCGGCCCGCCGCACGGTGCGTGAGCAAGTGGACCCGGCCGAGCGTCAGGCGGAATGGTGATGTCCTGCGGGTTTCGCCCGTGTTCCGGCAGGGCGGGCAGGCTGCCCGGTCATGGGTCGGGCTCGGGCACCGTGGGACGACCAATCAAGGCGAAAGGCGCTGGCTAGCCTGACTTCGATGGATCCGGGGGGTCGCTGCCGTGCGGCATGGCGATCGCGGGGTTGACCGTGTCCGATGTGGTCGGGACGCGCCGAGCCGGCAGCGGTGACCGGGTCTTCAGGTGGGTCGCCCTCGTGGCGGGTGCGTGCCTCGTCGGTTTCGTCGTCTTCGTCGTCACCCGTGGTCCGTCGCACCCGACGGACGCCGGTACAGCCGCGCTCAAGGCGCCGCCGCCGCCCGCCCTGGCCGCAGGGACTGTCGCCCCGACCTTCTCGCTCCCCTCGCTGGAGGGCGGCCAGCCGGTCGCGCTGGCGGCCTACCGGGGCACACCGGTCATCGTGAACTTCTTTGCCTCCTGGTGCCCCGACTGCCGCCAAGAGCTGGCCGCCGTCGCGACGGTGGCGGAGCGCGCGACCGGACGGGTCGCGGTGATCGGGGTCGATTCAAACGAGTCCTCGGACACCGAGGCGGTGCGTCTGCTCGCCGCCGCCGGCGCGCACTACCCCGTCGGGCTCGATCCGCGCGCCACGATCGCCACCCGGTATCTCGTGAGTGCGTTGCCGGTGAGTTACTTCCTCAACGCCCAAGGCCGGGTTGCCGGAGCCGCCCTTGGCCCGCAGACGGTCCTGTCGTTGCAGCGCTGGGTGGCGCGCCTCGAGGGGCAACGATGAGCGGGCCGGTGGAGACCGAAGGGGACAGCGCGAGCGGGCCCGTGGCCGTGCCCAACGCCCGTCCAAGTCCCGGCGACGCGGGACCGGGACACGCACCCCAACCGCCCGTCGACCGCAGGGCGGCGCTGGCGCAAGGAGCACCGGGTATTCCGGAAAACTTCGTCTTCTGGGTACTCGGTGTCGTCCTGGTCCTCAGCCTCGGGGGCCTGGTCGGTGAGCACCTGTTCTCCTCGGCGGGCCTGAACCCAACGGCCACCACCACGACGACCGCGCCGCCGGCGCCACGAGCAGCATCGGTAGCGCCCGTGGCACCCGCACCGACGTCCGGCCGATCGGTGAGCGCGCCGCTCCCGGCGTTCATGGGCCTGTCCGCCGCTCACCCGCGCCAGGCCCCTGCCTTCTCGTTGCCCGATCAGGCAGGACAGGTGATCACGGTCCCGGCGCACCCGCCACGCGTGGTCGTGCTGACCTTCTTCAACGCGCCGTGCAACGACATCTGCCCCGTGCTGGGGTCCGAGCTCGAGCAGGCGGACGCCGACCTCGGAACCAGGGCGGCGCAGGTCGAGTTCGTCACAGTGAACAGCGACCCGGTGGCCCTGGCGCAGTCGGCAGAGGCGCCCGTCCTCAGCGGCACCGGCCTCGGGGCGCTCGCCAACTGGCACATGCTGACCGGACCGCTCTCCACGCTCGACACGATCTGGAAGGACTACGGGGTCTCCATCACCGTCGACCCCAAGACCGGCCTCGAAGCCCACAACGACGTGATGGTCTTTATCAGCCCTGACGGCCGGGTCGTGTACCGGGCCACACCCTTCGCCGACGAGAGCGCGACCGGCGCGTTCAGCTCGCCCGCGGCGACGGTGTCGCGCTGGGGAGAGGGCATCGCGACCTACGCCGAGAGGCTGTTGGGACAGTGAGCGATCCGACCGGTCCGCCTGGTCCGCCTGGCCCGTCGCCCTCGTCGACCGGCGCGCGGGCGCCGTGGTGGCACGGTCACCGCAAGTTGGCCATCGCGGCGGTCGTGGCTGTGATCGTGGTCATCACGGTGCTGACCGACCTGCCGGTGAGCACGTCGCGGGCGAGCGACATCAGCGCCGAGCGCAGTGTCATGAGCGAGGTGAACAGCGATCTGGCGCCATGCGCGCTCGCCATCCACCAGGCGGTGGGCATCTGGACGCTTCAGGAGACACATCGGCTCACGGCGGACGACCGGGCGTCCACGCCGGGCCTGCTGGGCGACGACCAGACGGCCTGCTCGTTCGCCAGCGAGGGCATCAACGACTTAGCCGATGTCCAGGTGCCCGGCACGTCGGCCGGAAAGCACCTCGGCGACATGGTGGCCACGACGATTCTGTGGACCACTTCGGACGCGGTGCGGGCGATCGAGGACGTGCAGACGCTCATGAACAGACCCAAGGATGCGAGCGTCCTGCACAACCTGGCCAAGGAGGAGACCCAACTCGACGACGATCGCGGGTCCGCTATCGCCCAGGAGCAGGCGGCCGACCACACGTTGCAGACGCACCTCCAGCCGGTCGATCTGCCCGCGGTCACCGCGCCCAACAGCTCGGGCTGAGCCCCCGGGGTGTTGTCGTTCTGCCCGCCCCGCAGATCCGGCGCGTCACGACGAGGGTAAGCCGTCACCCCCGGAGAGTGGCGGTTGACCCCGTCTCCGTTCCGCGCGCGAGAGCGCGAGGAGCTCGGTGTCGGGGTCGTCCTCGGTCCTCAGCCACATGACCGCGTTCCAGAAGATGACCGGGACGAAGGACACGGCGGCGACGAACCACAAGATGGCCGACGCGATCTGTTGGTCGGCCGCGGCGCCGAGCCCCCCGGGCGCATGGGAGAAGTTCGGGTAGAACCCGTGGTTCGACAGTCCGGTGACGTAGGCGAGAATCCACAGCACCCACATGACGATGGCGCTGAGGACGGCTCGCCGTAGGTGCCCCGAGCGCGGCATGAGGGGCGGGGAGGGGATGAGCTCGAGCCACAGCGCCACGCCGAAGGAGACGAGGGTGGCCGCTTCGAGCAGCACCAGCCAGCCGTCGCGCGCGGCAGCGGCCACGGCGCCCGGAGTGTGCCAGAGGACGATCACAACGAGGTCGGGGACGATGAAGGCGAGCGCCCGGGGGAGCTCGCGGTTGCGCGACCGCCGTGCAGCGAGTCGGTCGACGACGCGGGACGAGGAGACACCGGGTGCCGCGACAGACGACAGCCGCAGAAGGCGCCAGGGGGCTCCGAGGGTGAGGAGCGCAGGGAGCGCGATGGCGAGGAAAGAGAACTGCAGGGCCTGGCCGTAGTCCTCCCGCCGCGCAACCGTGGCCAGTGGCGGAATCAGTGCACCGAGCGCCACGATCGTCGCGGCCACGAGGCACCAGAGTCGCCACGTTGCGGCCTTCGGGGCGGTCACGTGCTGGTGGGGCCGCTCACCGGCAGCCCCACCGCTCATCGCGTCGGCCGGCGCTGGAAGAATCCCCAGAGGAGCACCACAAAGAGCGTCCCGAGGGGGATGGCGAACGTCAGAGCCTGCGTTGCGGCGACATCGGCGATCATGTGCGCAGGCCTCCCAGACTCAGATCACGTAGAACATTAGCCAGAAGAGCGTCGCCACCACGGCGATGAAACCCCAGAAGTACGTGCACCCGTTCAGGTTCGCCCGCAAGAGCCGGGCGACGGGGAGGGTGGAGGTCGGGGCGCCCCCGTCCTGCGTCATGGCGCGCCGCAGGCGGATCTCCCGGGCGAGGATGGTTTCGATCCAGTAGGTGCCGGCCAGCACTACCGCGATGTTCAAGGCGGCCCAGGCGATGAAGCACGAGGCGTACCCGCTCGATCCAGGGAAGAACGGGAGCGTCGTCAGTTGCCAGATCTGCAAGCCGACAACGAGGAGACCACCCAGGACGGCCGTCCAGCCCGCGACCTGCCAGTCCAGCGTCTCGTTCTCCTTGAAGCGCCTCTCTCCGAACTGGATGATGAGGGCGGCTGCCACCGTGATGACGAAGATCGCCGCGCCGACCGCAGTGGGGGCCGTGACACCCCTCGGACGCCAGAGTTCCTCGTTGTTCGCCGAGCGCAGATAGAAGTAGGCGAACCCGAGCGCGGCGAAGGCGAAGGCCCAAATGCCGATCAGGAGCCGCCCGCCGGTCCATAACGCCCCCTCCTGGGCACGCAACTCGAACGCGATCTCCTCGGGCGTCTCCTTCAGCTCGGGGAAGCTCTCGAAGCGCTGGTTTTCGACGGGGTTCTCTGCCGTTGTCATCTCCTAGGTCCTTACGGAATCGGGCTTACGGGATGGGCCCACTGCATGGGTCTCACAAGATCGGGGGCCGCGGGTCGCCGTCGCCCTCCACGCCGGTCCCGAGCTCGTCCTGGCTGACGGAGCCGGCTGGTGCACCGACGGACGCCATGGGTCTGCCGAGGTCGGCCACCGGTGCCGCCTCCGGCTCGCCGTAGTGGTAGGGGTCGTTCATCACGACTGGGATGTGCTCGAAGTTGAACCACGGCACGGGCGTCGGCGTCTGCCACTCGAGGCCCAACGAGTTCCAGGGGTTCGGCGGAGCCGGGTGCGGGTCCAGGTAGATCGACCAGACGACGTTGATGATGAAGAAGAAGAACGAGGCACCCAGGAGGTAGGCGCCGGCGCTCGAGATGTCGTTGAGGGTCTGCAGGTTCGTGGCGTACTCGAAGACCCGCCGTGGCTGGCCCAGGAGCCCGATGAGGAACATCGGGAAGAAGGTCAGATTGAAGAAGATGAAGAAGGTCCAGAAGTGCCACTTGGAAAGTTTGCGGTTGAGCGTCTTGCCGGTGATCTTGGGGAACCAGTAGTAGAACCCGCCGAACAACGCGAAGATGAGACCCCCCATGATCGTGTAGTGGAAGTGCGACAGCACGAAGAAGCTGCCGTGGACCGTGACATTGACCGGGACGTCAGAGAGGAATACCCCGGTCACGCCACCGATGAGGAAATTGAAGAGCATCCCGAGACAGAAGAGCATCGGCGTGTCGAATCTGATCTTGGCTTTCCACAAGGTGCCGAGCGTGACGAGGTACAAGAAGCCGGTCGGGATGGAGATGAGCTCGGTGGTGAGCATGAAGAGCGGCCGCATGTCCGGATTGATCCCGCTCTGGAACAGGTGGTGCTGCCAGACGAAGAACGACAGCAAGGCGACACCGAGCATCCCGGCGGCGGCCACCCGGTAGGCGAACAGCGGCTTGCGCGTGAAGACCGGCAGGATTTCCATCACGATGCCGAAGCCGGGCAGGGCCATGATGTAAACCTCAGGGTGGCCGAAGAACCAGAACAGGTTCTGCCACAAGAAGCTGCTGCCACCGTGCTCGTTGACGAAGAGGGCGGTCTCGGCGGTGCGGTCCAGGATCCCGCACAGGCACGCCACCACCAGCGTCGGCGTGGCCAGGGTGAGGAGCGCCGTCGTGGCCAGGATGGCCCACACGAAAATGGGCAGCCTGCCCCACGTCATGCCCGGCGCCCGGTAGTTGATGATGGTGGCGGCCAGGTTGAACCCGGCCAGGATCATGCCGATGCCGATCACGCCGAAACCGACGAGGTACGCATCCATGCCGCCAGCCGCCTGCGTCTGCAAGGGCGCGTAGGCCGTCCAGCCAGTGGGGAACCCCCCGAAGAAGAGGGCGCTCACAATCACCAGGTAACCCGCCATGAAGATCCAGAAGGAGAACGCCTCGACGCGGGGGTAGGCCATGCGCCTCGCGCCGATCATCAGTGGGATCAGCCAGTTCCCGAGGGTGCCGGCGACGGCGGACGAAGCCATCATCATCATGATGGTGCCGTGTTCGCTGACGATGGCGATGTAGGTGCCCGGTCCGAACGTGTGGTTGGTGGGGCTCAGCAGCTCGGTGCGGATCAGCATGGCCAGCAGGCCGCCCGTAAAGAAGAAGAGGAGGACGCCGACCACGTATTGCACTCCGACAACTTTGTGGTCGTCGGTCAAGCGGAAGTAGCGCACCCAGCTCTGCTGCGGCGGGTGCGGCGAGAGCTCATAGCCGAGGACCTTGGCCAGCGGGTAGTTGAGCCCGCCGATGCCTCCCATCCAGCCGACTACGCCGAGGGACAGGCCGAGAACGATGGCGACGTCGTTCTGCCCGGTGTCCTGGACCTGGGCGTAGCCGCTGGCGATGACGTTGCCCAGCCAGTGACCGATCAGGTAGCCGACGACTCCGCCCGCCAAGGCCCAGATGATGTTCGGCTGCAGCCAGGCCGAACGGCGCCACGGGGGCTCGGCCCGCGGCGGCGACTCGATCTGCTCCTCGCCGGGGTACTCGGACTCGCCGACGGAGGTGTCAACGGCCATGGCGCGGCTCCCTCGTCTCGCGGACCGGTTCGACCGCGTGCTCCTCGATGGCGTTCACGTCACCCACCGCCTTTGGGCTGGGGGGCGCCGTACGTCTCCACCTTGGAGTACGGGTCCTGGGTGTCGGGGTAGTAGCCCCCGTCGGCACCGTTGGCGTCGGGGGTGTAGGTCAGGGCGTAGGCCGGGAGCAGCTTCGTGTTCGCCCGCAACCTGATGGCGGTCAGCTTCGCCCAGGCATCGAACTGCTGCTTGGTCACGACCTCGCCGCTGTTGAACATGGCGCCGTGCCAAATGCCGCAGAGCTCGGCGCAGCGCACGATGAAGGAGCCGAGCTGCTGGGTCGTCGCGTAGGCAACGTTGTTGTAGTCGGGGTTGGCGTCGGCCTTCACGCCGAGCTGGTAGGCCCAGAAGCTGTGGATGACGTCGAGCGAGGTGACGTTGAACTGGATCGTCGTGTCGTTCGGCACCACCAGTTCGTCGGTCTCGAAACCGCCGAAGGTCGGATAGCGGTAGGTGAACTTCCACTGCTGCCCGATCACCTGAATCGGCAGGATCGTCTTGGACGTCGGCGTCCAGATCGGGCTCGACCCCTCACCACCGCCGGCGCCACCGGGCTGGACCAGTTCGTAGGTCCCGAAGCCGGCTAGGAACAGCACGATGACGGTGGTGATCAGGATCCAGGCCACTTGAACGCCGAGGTGTCCTCGCGCATCCGGGCCGCCGATCGGCTCGGGACCGCCCCGCGAGGCCCGCCACATCCAGATCGCATAGACCAGGTAGATCCAGACGGCGAGCACCACGGGCAAGGCGATGACGAACAGCACGTTGAAGTCGAACTGCGCGCCCTGGGCGGCGTCGGTCATGGTGCCCGGCGGGATGTGCGGCCCCGCCAGGTAGTAGTAGAGCGGGTCGAGGACAGCAGAGAGCACGACCCAGACGGCGATGAGGCGCCACCAGTGGTGGGTCTCGTCCGTCGGCGTCGCCTCGGGGACGGGCGCCGACGTGGCGCCCGTTGCGCTCGGATCGCTCATGCGACCACCTGCACGAACCCGGCCATGTAGCCGAGCGTCGACATGGGGCCGCCGTTACCGAAGAGGAACCCGAGGCCGCACGGCACGAAGCACTGCCAGCGGTAGTTGCCGGGACCCGGGCTCGTGAAGGAGAAGCGGATGATGTTGTGGGGCGACTTCGTGGTGCAGGGCGCCGCTCCGCACAGGTTGGCGTTGCTCGAGTTGCCGTAGAGGGGGACGTTGACGCCAAGCGAAGGAATCGAGAAGGTGTGCCCGACTCCGTTGCCGGCGTTCGAGTTGATCACCCGGAACGCCTTGCCGTTCAGGGTGGCGACGTTGCCGTATGTGCCGGCTACCTGCCCCAGCTGTTGGTTGCGCAGTGGGCTGCCCGAGTCGTACTGGTAGATGGTCACGTTGATGCGGGTGTGCTGGGGCACCTGGAACACGGTGGTGTGGATCCACTGCCCGTTCGGGGACCGGACGAGGTAGGACACCCACGTGGGGTGGGGGGCCGATCCGTAGGCTCCGACGCTTTGCAGTGTGACGCTGACGGGCGCACCCGGGCTCGGCGCGGAGTAGTCGACCACCGGAGGGGTGCCCAGCAAGTTGACGATGAGGACGACGGCGGCCACGACGGCGATGGCAAAGAGCACCACTGTCGCTGACACCTTCCACGCCAAGCTCATGCTCGACCCCCGTCCGCGGACGGACCGACGATTCGATGAACCCGAGGAATTCCCCCAAGAGTTCCTGGCTCCTGGGACATTAAGGTCCTGTTTCTGTCTCGTCAACCATTTGTTGTTTCATGTCGCTCTGGCGCCCTGAACAGCACCGGCTGCAAGGAGGGTGTGCCGCCCGGGATATCCCGATCAGGCCTGGGAGACGTGCTCGGGGGCCGGTGCCCGCAATGCCTCGAGGGAGGGATCGGGCGAGCGATGGAGGATCCGGTCGACACCCAGAGAGAATCCCTCTTTGCTGTCCATGGCTCGCCGGATGGTCACGGCCAGTGCGGGGACAGCCCAGAAGTCGCCGCAGATCCACAGGATGGCGGCACCGATCTGCTGGTCGGCGTAGGGCGACAGCGTCACTCCGGGGACGTGGGCGTAGACCGAGTACCAACTGGATTCCGTGAAGAGCGAGAGGCTCATGGCCAGGGCGAACATGACGACATTGGTCGAGATGATCGCCCCGATCTGCCACAGCGGGGATGCCTTCAACCGGAACGGGTGTGACGGGATGATCTGCAGCCAGAAGAGCACACCGGTCACGAAGAAGCTCGCGTGCATCAGCCAAATGTGGATGAGTTGGTTCTGCTCGGCTGTGTCGAACAGCGCCGGGACGTGCCAGAGCACCATCACCGCGTTGAAGGAGATGAGTGCTGTCCACGGGTTCATGACAAAGCGGCCGATGGTGCGGGCGACAGGAGACGAGCGACCAAGCAACAGGGCACGCATGAAACGGCGCCGAAGGCCGACGGGTAGGCCGTGCAACAACGGGAGCCACGGGGCACCCGCCACGATGAGGATCGGGGCGAAGAAGGCGATGAGGATGTGCTCGATCATGTGGACGAAGAAGTAGTCATCCGCCCAGTAGTCGATGGGCGACATCACGGCGAGGAGGAGCAACCCCAGCCCGCCGTAGAAGAACAGGGAGCGCAGCCGCCGTGTCCTGGAGTGGGCCGGGGTCGAGCGCCGGCGCAAGTTCGCGAGACCCACCTCGTGGAGGACTACGACGATCGCCACGATGATGGCGAAGGGGTCGAAGCTCCAGTTGTCGAGCACGTAGTTCATGCAGTCCCTCCACGTGCAGGTGGCGCAAGCATCACGGTAGCCCGGGCGGGCTCAACTCGACGACCCGTAAGCAAGCGGGACGTGGATCGTCTGCACGAGGACCCATCTCGTGCCGGCGGGAGTCAGCCCGTAGACGGACAACACGGTGCCCTTCACGGCAAAGGCGTCGAAGAGGGTCGCGCCGTACGAGACACCGGACGGGGCCACGTCGGCCAGGGCCAGAGTGTCGCCCGGCGGCGCCGGCAGCGCCGCCCAGGGGCGTCCCGGTCCCACGTACTCGGCGACAAGGCCGCCGCCCTTCGTGTGGACGAGCACCGCCGTCATCCCGCCGAGACTCAAGGACGTGGCGGCGACGCTCCCCCCGCGGGGCACAGCCAGCGGGGGCGAGCCCGACCACACCGATCCGGTCTGCCAGAGCGCGACCAGCGAACGGTTCCTCGCCGTCGTCGCCTGCACGAGGGCGATCATGTTCGCGCCCGATGACCCGAGCCGGAGGACCGACGTGCTCGCGCGACCGAGCGCTCCGTGCAGCTCGGCGCCGCTCGCCTGCCAGGACCCCGCACTGCGCGTGAAGAGCCCGACCGTGCCCCGGCCCGAGCAATTGGCGGCGACCATGGGTTCGCCCGAACTCGAGTAGGCGACCGCGCTGACGACGGAGACCCCACAGTGCGGAGCGTCGCGGCGCAACTGGGCGGCGGAAGCGATCGCGGACCACCGCCCGAGGCCCGTCCCCGTCTCGTACACGAAGCGGCCACCGACGACCGCGAGCGCGCCGCCCGGGTTCCCTTCTGTATACGCCAGCGCGTCGGGGACCACGGCGAGGCCCCCCGGAAGGAACACCGGGCTCCACGTACTCCCGTCGTCATCACTCTGCGCGAGCGGCGAGAAACGGAGCCGGGCATTCGGCACGAATCCGACGAGTATCGAATTCTGTGACGCACCGGCAACCAACCCACCGTTGTCGGCAACGCCTGGTGGTGTCACCACAGACCAGCGCGACGAACCAGGTGAGGCGTGAAGCAATTGCCAGAACGTATTCGACTCTTCGGAGAACACGCCCATGGGCAGGACGACCCAACTGCCCGAGGACGACGAGACCCCACTCTCGAGTGGCGCGGCCCGTGCAGCGCTCATCGCGGCTGGCCAGGAGAGCAGCAGGGCGCAGGAGGTCGCGGTGGCGACGGCGCGCCACATGCTGCGACGCGAGTACCGAGTTCGAACGAGACGGATGCTCACGTATTGAGGACTTGGTCGATCTCGTTCAGGAGCAGAGACGAGAAGGACGATGCCGTCGTCTGGCTGCCGCCAGGGTCGTCGACGAGGGCATCTCGTTCGCGACCGTGGTCGTCGATCACGAAGGCGAGCTCGGCGTGTGCCACCATCGCCCCGTCCGGGATGGTCTGGACAGGAATGCCGTAGGAGTTCCAGACCCGGCGTAGCGCGGGCAGAGAGCCGGTGAGATAGTACCAATTTGCGATATGCATCAGGCCTTCTTCGCGGTCGAAGGCATTGGTGAATGATTCCGACCGATAGATCGGGTTGGCCACAATTGCGATGAAGTCGACCTGGCGGCTCTGCCCCGCCAGTTGCTGATCGGTATTGCGGAACTCCTGCGCAATGAGCGGGCAGTCAGTCGTGCAGACGGGATCGAGGAAGGTCAGTGCGATCACGTGACCTCGAAAGCTGGCGAGGCTCACCCGCTGCCCGTGCTGGTCGACGAGCGCGAACGGGGGAGCGGGCTCGTCGATGGCGTTTGGTGTGCCATCCACCGCCTCGCTGAGGATGGGGTCGACGTTGGGGTTGATGGCGGCCAGCGCCATAGGAGTGCTGCCGATGAGCACGATCACCAACGCGGCGATCGCGGCGCTCGCGGTAAGAGGTAGGACAGGGTCGCCCGGCGCCACCACGGGTCGCCGTGGACCGGGTCGCCCGCGCCTGTCGTCGCAGCGTCCAACTGAACCGTGTCTGCCGCTTCAACGGGTACGTACGCGAGAGCCAGGTAGCCACACACGAAGAGCAGCGCCATCGGTAGCATCGAGTTGGGGTCGGTGCCGAGGCCGCCCAAGAAGCCCAGGTCCTCGACCAGGACCCAATCGGCCAGGCACAGGACGACCAATGCGATGATGCCGGCGAGCACCGGGCGCTTGCGGCCGGTGAGGAACAGGGCTCCGATTCCCGCCAGGCTTATCACCGCGAAAAGGTTCACCCCCCAGCCGTGGGCGGTGTCGAAGCCGGCGAACGAGTCAAGCCACGAGGAGAGGAATGTTGGTTGCGGCGTCTGCGCCATTGTTCGCACCATGGCGCTCAGCGTGCCGCCGTGCCCCTGCCAATATCCTCGACCGGGCCAGGCCTGCAGGGTGGCCATGCCGATGAGGAACAAACCCCCGAGCCCGAGGACGATGCGGCCGAGCCGAGGTGACCAGAAAGCGCGCTCTGGGAGGGCGATGAGGATCCCGGCGGCGCAGTAGAAAAGGACGGCGCCCGGGGCCCCGAACAGCCACGTGAGTCCCGGGGCGAAGATGCCCCCGAACGCTTCCCCGAACATCCAGACCAGGATCCCCCAGGCTGCACTGGCCGCCCCTCCTAGTCGCGACCAGCGACCGCGCGGCGCCACCAGCAGCCAGATCCCGAGCCCCAATTGGATCCAGACCGTGGCTGCTGCTGCCTCCACGGGATGATCGGACCAGATGGTGACGCCGTTGTTCACCAGGTGCTGCACCCAGTTCGGCGATCCGTTCGCCGCCGGTTGCATCACGTTCGATGGAAGGCCCAGCGGCATGGACGACTGGATCTGCAACAGGCCATCCAGCACCCAGATGCAGCCGAATCCGATGCGAAGGACGCGCCGGGCAAGCGGCTCGGGGGGGTGTGCAGGCGAGGAAGTGGGGAAGGTGTTCAGGCCGTGCTCCCTGAGGCGCCGGTACTGGATGGTCCTGACGACGTTGAACGCCACTGCACCCAGAACGACGACCAGGAGGACGACGAGGAGCTGGCGAAACAGAGCGCTGTGAAAACTGGACACGACGAGGGAATTGCCCGTCTGGAGCGAGCGGCCCATTCCTGGCACGGTCTATCTCTCTCCTCGGTCCCGCCGGACGGCCGGCAGCGCGTGCATCGCGGTGGACACTATCGCTGCCCATCCCCAAGCCTGGTGTCGCCGGTCGGTGGATGCAGGGTTCGATACGGTTGTTTCCGTTCCCGAGGTCGCCGCGCTCGCGTTGTCGCTCTTGGGCGCCCAATGGCACGACGTCGATGAAGGGCGCGGCCGGAGCAGACGGGCCACCCGCCAGGACAAAGAGCATTGGTCGTTGTCTACGCTGGCCGCGTGCCTTTCGACGAGGCTCTTGCCGGGCGCACCCGGGGTTGGGTCCTCTCCGGGCGAGGCTGGGTAAGAACAAGGTCTCCGGCGGGCTCGCCATCCTCGTCGGCGGCAACATCGCCGTCATCGCCAGCGGGCGGTGCGATGTGCCGGTGCGAGTACATGCCCGACCGCTGCCGGCGAAGCGCTAAGAGCAGTCGGGTCGTGTCGGGGGCAGACGCATGACGAGCGCGGCGGCACCGACTGTGCCTCCACCCGCGCCCAGCGAGCTCGACCACGGTCCGCTCGCCTGGCTGCGTGCCCAGGACCCCGATTACCTGGTGCTCAAGCGCTCGGTCCGGGCCGCTGTGGTGGTCTCCTCCCTCTTTGCCATCGCGCACTTCGGGTTCACGAATTCCCAGGTCGGCCTTTTCGCCGCGTTTGGGTCGTTCGCCCTCCTCCTGCTCGTCGAATTCACCGGCGCGCCGCGCTCCCGCCTCGTGTCGTACCTTGGTTTGTGGGTAGTCGGCAGCGTCCTGATCGTCCTCGGCACCGTGGTGTCGACCAACAAGGCGGCCGCGGTGGTGACGATGGGCGTGGTCGGATTCGTCGTGCTCTTCGCTGGGATCGTGGCACCCCAGGCGGCGACGGCATCGACCGCGGTTTTGCTGACATTCGTCCTGTCCGTGGCGGTGGCGCAACCGGCATCCGCGGTTGGCTGGCGCATGATCGGCTGGGCGATGGCGGGCGTGTGTTGCATCGCGTCCGCCTTGTTGGTGTGGCCACCGCCGTGGCACGACAACCTCCGGCGCCGGCTCTCCACCGCGGTGTCCGCCGTGGCCCGGTTGGCCGACGCGCGGGCCGCTGGCGGCCGCGACCCCGCCGCACAAGAAGATGTGACGACCGAGCTGGCCAAATTGCGGAGCCAGTTCTCGGCGACGCCGTATCCCCCGACCGGTGCTGCCTCGGGCGCCGTGGCGCTCTCCAAGCTCGTGGGACGCATCGAGTGGCTCGCCGGCAACGCGGCCATGCTGGGCGACGACCACTGGTCGAGCGAGCCGGCCCCCGCGCTGGCAGTGACGCGCTCCGTGGCCAAGACGCTGCACGAGGCCGCCGGAGTCATTTGCGACGGTGAGGGGCATCCGGTCGAGGATCCGGTGCGGATCACCGCCTTGCAGGAAGCGGCCCGCCAGCTCGATCAGCTCATGGCGGCCGCGCTCGACGCCGAGGTGAGCTCAGTCGCCGAGTCCGAGGCCGAGCGCGGCGACATGGACCGACCCGTGGACGCGCGCAGCCAGACTGGCTCGAGCGACGTCGAAGATGCAGGCAGCGGCGACGAGAGCATCGCGGGGGAGCTCGACCCGGGATTTCATGCCCGCGCCGTCGGCATCGCCGCCGAACTGGTTGCGGACGCCGCCCTCGAGTCGGTCGGAGCCGATCCGGTGTCCAGCCGGCGCTTCGGGATGGACGAGTCGACCGCCAACGTCTTCAAGCATCGGCTGCTCTCCCACCTCTCCTTCCGGTCGGTGTGGTTCCGCAACGCCCTGCGCGGCGCCATCGGCCTCGCGCTGGCCGTCGCGGTCGTTGAGGTCACCAATGTGCAGCATGGCTTCTGGGTGGTGCTCGGCACCTTGTCCGTGCTGCGCTCCAACGCGCTTGGCACGGGGTCGACGGCCGTGCGGGCCATCGGTGGCACGGCAGTGGGGTTCTTTGTCGGTGCAGCTCTCATGGTCGGGATCGGCACGCACCTGTACTTGCTGTGGATCCTGCTTCCCGTTGCCGCGCTCGTGGCCGGTATCGCGCCCTCCATGATCTCTTTCACTGCCGGCCAGGCCGCCTTCACAGTTATGGTCGTCATCTTGTTCAATATCATCCAGCCGGCCGGGTGGCGGGTGGGTCTGACGCGGATTGAGGACGTTGCGATCGGCTGCGGTGTCAGCATCGTCGTGGGGTTCTTCTTTTGGCCCAGGGGCGCTACGGCGGCGCTCGGGCGTGCGATGTCCAATGCGTTCGTCGCGAGCTCGGGCTACCTCGCCGACGCAGTGGACCGGCTCACCATGACGCGGCGACACGTCGATACGTCCGCCAGCGAACAGGTCTCACAGCGCGCCTACTTCCTGCTCGACGACGCCTTCCGGCAGTTCCTCGCGGAGCGCGGGGCCAAAGTCGTCTCGATCGAGACGATCGCCCGCCTCTTCATCGGGTCGAACCGGCTCCGTACCGCCGCCTTCACCCTGGCCGCCGAGCGTGTGAGCCCGCCGACACCCGGCCTGCCCGAAGTCGAGTCCGTCGAGGTCGCCGAGTCGGTTTTGCGCGACTCCTATGCCCAGAGCCGCCACTGGTACCAGGAGTTCGCGGATCTGCTTTCCGACCGCCGCTCGTCGTTGGACCTGCCGTCAGCGCACGATGAGGTGCTCCATGGCGTGTTGCGCAAGGCTTTCGAGGACGTGGGCGAGCAGGGGCGTGCCGACCGTGTCCAGACCACCTTGCAAATGCTGTGGGCCGACGAAGTGCTCGAGAGCCAGGGTCAAATGCAAGTAGACCTGCTGGCGTCCGCAAACCTTTTCACCCGCCGCAAGAGCGCGTTGATCTGACCCAGCCTTTCTCGGTCGGCCGACGCGCCATGCGTGGCCCAGGGCCCACGACCGACCAGGCTGCACCCGTGGGTACCATGAAGCGCTTTTTGCGGTTGGCGCAGGCGGCAGAAAGGTCCGGGGCGATGCGTGTCTGGGGATGGCTCGGGTTGGCTCGTACCAGAGCATGGTGGAGGGCGTGAGGCCGAGTCCGCTGCGCCGCGCGCTCGTCGTTGTTGCCGCCGTCCTCGCTCCGTGCAGCTCGCTGGCTCTCACGATCGGATCTGCCTCGGCCGCGACCACCTCGAACGTGGCACGGCATCCGACCACGACCACCAGGCCCCCGGCGCCAACCACGACCACCACCACCAGCCCGCACGGGCGACCGACGGCGACCAGCACCTATGCCCAACCCTCGGCCCCGGGCACCACCGCGACGACAACGGGACCGCAAACGACAACCTCGACCACGTCGCCGAGCTCCACGCTGACCGCCCCATCGCTCTCGACGACCAGCACCACGGTGCCCCAACACATTGTGAACGAGCCGAATCTCGACGCGCTCAGCCCGCACGTCATGGCGTTGAGCGGCCCCGGCGTCGAGTACCAGTACAGCAGCGGGCCGACGACTCAGGGTTCGCCGGACGGGGTCCCGAGCTTCATGTCCTCGCCGGGCGGTCCTTACATGTACGACTCCGACGGGCGCATGGTGATCATGCACGGCACGAACGTCGTGTACAAGCATGCCCCCTACATCGCCTACCCGGATCCGGGCGAACCGTGGAACTTCAGCGCTTCCGACGCGGCTCGGATGCAGAAGCTCGGTTTCAACGTCGTGCGCCTGGGGCTCGAGTGGCAGGGGCTAGAACCCGGCTCGGGCGGGCCGAACCAACCCAAGATCTGTACCCGGGGCACGCCGGGCAACCCGAACGAGTTCAACCAGGCCGTGGCGGACCAGTACCTCAAGCACGTCGCCGCGACCGTGAAGTTGCTCGGCAAGTACGGCATCTACACGCTGCTCGACATGCACCAGGACGTGTACAACCGGCTCTTCCGCGGTGAGGGCGCGCCCGACTGGGCTGTCTGCACCAACAACGTGCCTATCGTGCCCAAGGGCGGCCGCTGGTCGAACAATTACTCGAACGTACAGCTGCAGACAGCCGTCCAGCACTTCTGGGCCAACGATGTCGTGGGCAACCTGCAGGGACAGTTCGACCTCGTCTGGAAGACCGTGGCCGACTACTTCAAGAACGACCGGTGGGTCGTGGGCTACGACCCCTACAACGAACCCTTCTCCACCGAGACGCAGATCGCATCGGAATCCACGTTCACCGGGCAGCTCGAGTGCTTCTACACCGGCCGCGACCACGCGGGTTACCTCGCAGATGGCGCCACTCCGCTCATCTGTCCGCCGACCGTGCCCGCCGACGGCGCGGTGCCGACCATCGAGTCGGTCGACAGCCACCACCTGATCTTCGTGGAGCCTGACATCTACTGGGTCACCGGCGGGAACATCCCGTCGCAACTCGGCCCGCTGCCGTTCCCGCGTCTCGTGTTCAACTTCCACGTCTACTGCGGCGACCGCAGCCCAGTTACCGGGAACCCGACCAACCTCTTGCGGTGCCTCCAATCCGAGGAGACGGCTGCATCGGAGCAGGACGTCACCAGGTTGTCGATGAGCTCGAGCTACCAGGCCGACGGACCGGCGATGTTCATGAGCGAGTTCGGCGCGACGACCAGTCAGGCGCTGGCCGGGTTCGACTCCGAGTGGGCGGGGCTCGACGAGTTGGGGTGGGCCTACTGGGCCTGGAAGTACTACGACGACCCCACCGGGTCCTCTGCAGAGGGGCTGGTCATGCCGAACGGTACGTACAGCCCCATCGTGACCGAGCTGTCGAGGACGTACCCACAGGAGGTGGCGGGCGTCGCCAGCTCCATTCTCTTCAACCCCTTCACCGGCGCGTGGGGCATGGTCTACACGCCGAGCCTCTCGGCCAAGGGCAGCACGATCGTCGCAGTCGCCGCACAGCAGCACTACCCCAATGGCTGGTGTGCCGCCGCTCGTGGCGGCCGCATCACCTCGCCGCCCGGCTCGACGCACCTGACCATCGCGACCGAGGGGCGACCGCTGCAGGTCTACGTCACGGTGACGGCCGGCGCCTGCCCGTGAGCTGACGTCGTCACACGCGTCGGCCAGCCTCCGGTCAGATGGTGTTGCCGGTGTTCCCGCTGCCCGACAAGCCGGTGTTGCCGGTGTTGCCGGTGTTCCCGCTGCCGAGTCCACCGAGTCCTCCTCCTCCTCCTCCTCCGGAACCGCCCGCCACGGCCTCGAGCTGCTGAAGCGTGGCCACTTCGTTCGCGGGCGGTGGCGTCACTGACACGGGGGTCCCGTAGTTCGAGTAGCTCATCTGCACGGTCTCGTTGAGCGTGTGGCCGGCAAGGGAGAAAGTGATCGGCACGACGACTCCTCGGAGCAGCCCATTACTGTCGATGTACACCTTCTCTGTGATCGACGACGGCAGTAGTCCGGACGCAAGCTGACGATCGTCGGCCGGCAGCTGCCCGAGGTCCTTCTCGAGCTGACTCAGCGGGATGGTCACGGAGTACCCGATGACCGATGTGCCGTCGTAGGTGGTCGGGCCGAGCGAGTCGACCGGATCACCCTGGCTCTGAAGCTGATGGAGCAGGGCAGCGGGATCCTCTATACCGTTGAATCCCGAGCCGAGCCCGTCGTCGTTCCCGGAAGCAAACGTGCTGGCGTCCACCGAGACCCAGCTCTTACCGGGTAGCAATTGCCGCGAATTGCGACGGCATGCTCACGTATACGGTGGAGCTGTCTTCAATCACCTGCTCGGATATCTGTTCGTCACCGGCCGGCACGTTGACGGTGATCGTTCCCGAGTGCGTGGTGAAGTCGAACGCACCGTTCCCGGTGACATGCTCGTTCATCCCGGCGGCAGAGATCTGGACGTCGAGGGACATGTCGGCGGTCTGCTCGCTCAAGGATTGGGTCACGGCGTTGGCGATGGCCTCTGATCCCGCTGCCGAGCCGTGGTCGCCGAGGACGAGGTAAGCACCGACGCCACCGACGACCAGCACGGCGGCCGCGATCGCGCTGAGTACCATCGCGCGCCGATGGGGCGGGGGCGCGGACGCGGGCATCGCGTGTGCGCCGGGCGACCACGCGGTGGCGGTGGGCGACGCGCCGCCGGCAGGGGTCGCATACGCCGGGCCGGGTCTGTGGGTGCTCGTCACGGTGGGGACCGCAGTCTCGAAGCCCGGTGGGGGCGCGTCGTGGGCTGCGCCGGGCGGGCGGACATGTGCCGTCCAGACCTTGCCGTCCCAGTACCGCTCCTGTTCGCGGTTGAAGGGGTCGGCGCACCACCCGGCTGGCTGATTCATGCTCAGGCTCCTTCCCGTGCAGCCCGGACTTCGGCACGGAGCTGCGCTAGGACGCCGTCATCAGTCGGTGCGACGACATCTCTCCCTCTGCAGTGTGCATCGGATGGCCCGAGTGGGCACTTGAGCGTGACGACCTGGTGAACGGCGCAAGATCGACGACGAGACGCCGCTGATCGAAGGTTTGTCTTTGCGTTGCGTTCTCAGACCGCAGCGCCGGCAAGCAACCGCCCTGGCGCGTGCATTAGACAGTTGGTGAGGGTAAGGCAGGAGGCTCGTTATGACCCTTCCCGCTGATTCTGACCTAGTCCTAAGAGCGCTCCGGCTCGGTCGCTACGTCGCTGAGGTTCGGGGCCGGAATCGTTCCGACACCCCAAGGCCAGAGTCGGTAACGAGGCCGCCGCGCATGGGTCACGCACTTCCTCTCGCATTCGGGGTTGGAGCGAGGAGAGGATGCACCAACGCACCGCACGGGCCTGTCAGCAGCGGACCGTGACCACTGAGGCCGCGGCGTAAGGCAATCGAGCAACCGAAACAGGAGGACGGAGTTATGGAGCAGTCGCCTGCGAGCGATATTTCGCTCGCCCCGGGTGCGCCGAGGGGCTACACACGCACAGCGGAGTTGCAAGCGCAGTTCGATGCAGCTGCTACGCGCCTTCGCCAGCTCGACCATTGGAAAACCGAGGATGGTGAGGACCCCCCGGGACCGCCCGAACTGAGGTGCGATCTTGCCTTGGAAGGCGGCGGGGTCAAGGGAATCGCCCTCGTCGGTGCTGTGCTGGTGCTCGATGAAGCGGGTTACAAGATCCAACGGGTGGCCGGCACGAGCGCTGGCGCGATCGCCGCCTCTCTCATCGCAGCCATTGTGCAGCGCGGCCGTCCGATGATTGAACTCAAGCAGTATCTCGACAGCATGGAGTTCACCAAGTTCATGCCCGAGGGGAAGATCCACCACTTCTTGGACCGCATCGGTGGTCATGTCGGGGATGTCACGGCCGATTTCGCCATCCTTCTCAAACGGATGGGCCTCTACCCCGGTACGTACCTCTTCGAGTGGCTGGGACCGATCCTCAAAGATCTCGACGTCGAGACCTTCCTGAAGTTGAGAATCACTCAGGATGATGACAAGGGGATGAGCCTGCCGGTCGAACGCCGGTACCGGTTGCTCGTGCACACGTCGGATGTGACCCGACGGGTCTTGGCCCGCCTGCCCTGGGACTACGACCGCTACGGCAAGGATCGTGACGACATGGCGATCATCGATGCCGTCAGGGCCTCCATGTCCATCCCCTTCTTCTTCGAGCCCTTCGAGTTCGAAGCTGCGGACGCGGTGATCAACGTGCCAATGCCCGGCGGCCGAACGGCGCCACAGCACTTCGGTGCCGGTACATGTACCTGGGTGGACGGTGGGATGTTGCAGAACTTCCCGATCACCGCCTTCGACCGAATCGATGGCAAGGCACCACGCTGGCCGACCATCGGGATCAAACTCAACAGCTTCGAGTCGTCCTCTGCTCCGACGACTGCCTGTGCACACACGTTGGGCCTGGGGGCCGACTGTGTCGAGACCATGATGAACGAATGGGACGTGAACGCCATCGAATCGGCTACGGCGGCCCGGACGATCTTCATCGACAACGACGGCATCACGGCGACGCAGTTCGATCTCGACCAGGCACAACAAGGCACGCTGTTCAAGAACGGTGTGGCGGCTGCCACTGAGTTCGTGATCGATTCAGGCAACCTCGGCTACGTACCGAACGATCCTGCGCAGAGCCTCCAATTGGCAGCTCTGCGGCGAGCTCTCACCGCCGCCGCTCCGCCTCCCTAGGACGCCCATTGCGAGATCGCTCCTCGAGACGCCCGATGGTCTGCTGATCAGACTCGTGTCAGGACAGGTGATGACAGACGGCGGCCCAAGAGGGACAATCAAACCGGGAGGAGACACATGAAAAACGACTACAAGAAGGATGAGGCGGCGATCGCCCAGCTGACGCCCAGCCAGTACGCCGTGACCCAGGAGAGCGCTACCGAGCCCGCTTTTCGCAACGAGTTCTGGGACAAGAAGGACGCAGGGATATACGTCGACATCGTTTCGGGTGAACCCCTGTTTGCATCACCACAGAAGTTCGACAGCGGCTGCGGCTGGCCGAGCTTCACCATCCCGATCGAGAAGGCGAACATCGTCGAGCACGAAGACGAGAGTCACGGGATGATCAGGACCGAGGTCCGCTCGACCCACGGGGACAGCCACCTTGGCCACGTGTTCAACGACGGACCACCCGAGCAGGGGGGACTGCGCTACTGCATCAATTCGGCCGCTTTGCGCTTCATCCCCTACGAGGATCTGGATGCAGAGGGCTATGGCGAGTACAAGCGACTCTTTGAGCGAGACGGCGAAGGCGAGAAGGAGGTAGCAACATGAGTGAGAGAACCGAAAAGGCGATCCTTGCTGGCGGATGCTTCTGGGGCATGCAGGATCTGATCCGCAAGCGCCCAGGCGTCATTTCGACCCGTGTGGGTTACACCGGCGGGGATGTCGAGAACGCCACGTATCGCAACCACGGCACCCACGCCGAAGCGATCGAGATCACCTTTGATCCGGAGCAGATCTCCTATCGGGACATCCTGGAGTTTTTCTTCCAGATCCACGACCCGACGACGCTCAACCGCCAGGGCAACGACGTTGGTACCAGTTACCGGTCGGCCATCTTCTACCTCGACGACGACCAGCGCCGGATCGCCGAGGACACCATCGCCGATGTGGAGGCCTCAGGGCTGTGGCCCGGCAAGGTCGTGACCGAGGTCGTTCCCGCGGGCCCGTTCTGGGAGGCTGAGCCTGAGCACCAGGACTACCTGGAGCACTATCCCAACGGCTACACCTGTCACTTCCCGCGCCCCGGCTGGGTCTTACCCCGCCGCAAGAGTGCGGCGGTCTGATCTGGCCTCGACAGCTCACGCGGTCAGCGCCCGAAGGCCCGTCCCGGCACCAGCCGACCCGCCCGAAGGCAGGCCGGCCGGGGACTGGGGAGCACCGTTTCGACGCTCTGGTGGCGGGGGGTCAGGAGTGCGTCAGTATCCCCAGGAGGCCCTTGGCGTATGCCTTCGGTCCTGAACTGAAGATCACGGCCTTCGCTCCTCCGAAGCCAGAGGTGCCCACTTGGAGACCCCACAGACCCTTGATCACGATGGGCGCGTCGTTCGTGCCGTCCAGTGCACTGATGAAGGCGCCCGTGCTGGCGTTGAACACGTTGATCCGGCCATTGCCGAGGTTCCCGACCAGGAGGTCGCCGGCGAACGGTCCGAATCCCTTCGGCGCGATCGCGAGTCCCCATGGCTCGTTCAGCGGACTGGACGTGCCGCCGTTGATCAGGTGCTTGACTAGGACGCCGTTGGGACTGTAGACGTCGACGTACCCGAGTCCGGCGCCGGGGACAACGTCGGTCTTCGTCGCGTTCTGCATGCCGTAGGTGACATAGATGTCGCTCCCGAGTGCCTGGACGTTGAACGGCGCGTAGCCGGCCGGGATGCTCGGGTCCATGAATTCGGTGGGCGTGGAGATTGGCGCGAAGTCCTTGTTGAACACGTCGACTCTGGCGTTGGCGACGTCAGCAGCGAAGAGCTCTGGTCCAGCAGTCGGGGCCGCTGAGATCGCCAGACCCTTGAACACGGCTCCAGATGGCGTGGTTCCGCCCGGGCCTCCGGTCGGGCTGTCCTCGACCACGAAGCTCGAACCCCCGTCCCACGCCGCGATCTCACCCGGCGATTGCGTCGCACCGATGGAATCGCTGTCCACGATGAAGATGGACGACGACCCGGTGGCACCTCCCACCGGGAACGCGCCCGTTCCGTTGTAAACCTGACCGGTCGGGTTGCCTCCAGGGACGGGCACCGTGAGGTCGAGATGGACGGCACTGCCTTTCACGCCGCCGCTGTACACACTGGCGTTCCCCGAGTTGTTGTCTGAGACCCAGAGGGGACCGCCAGGATCGAAGGCGAGGCCCCACGCGTTCGTAAGGTTGTGGTCGACGAGCTTGGCCCCGAATTTGGCATTGCTGGCAACGAGGTTCGTCTGGGCGAACGAGTTTGTGGCGCTCGCCGACGCCGGTGCGGACGCTGCAGGCAGGAACGCGGCGATGAACGCGGATCCCGCAGCCAACAAGGCTGCTCGTGCGAGCCAAACGCGCGTAGGCAGTGCCGACCGGTTCAGGTGTGCTCTCGGGCGTACGCGCATGATCAGCCTCTTTGCATTCATTGGTCCCCTTTCGCTTGCGTGGTCCGGTTTCAGCCGCTCTGGCGGTCCCTGCTCCGCTCGGAGTCACACGGTCGTACGTCGGACTCGGTCGGCGAGATTGCGGTGCAGCGGTGTGAACCGTTCGTCGAACGCCGAATGTGTCTCTTGTTCAAACGTTCGGTGACGCGACGGAGTGTGTCGTGGAGGAGGTGGAACGTTGTTGCAGCGGTCGTTGGTGCTGCCACACAGTCGTCTGGCCCGCCTCACCGAGGACGAACGAAGACGGACGCTCAACCCAGTTCCAGCTCGACCCCCGATGAAACGGTGCTCAGCAGAAGGGAAGGAACCTCAGTCGCGAACCGTGCAAGATCCAACGGCAAACCGTCCACTGCTCAGGGTTCAGGGCTCACGGCCACGTGAGATATGTCTCACCCACCCGGCCACCCTCCACTGTGAATGTAACCGTGGGGCTGTCAGCCTCGCCCCGGATCCGCACCTCGTAGTCTCCGTGCCCCAGACCGGAGAAGAGTGCCGCGTGCACCGCGGCCCCGGACACGCGCCGTTCCCGGACGGCGACATGTGTCCCGTCCCAGGCCGTGCCGCAACGACGGATCTCAATTTCGCAGCCGACGAGCGATGCCGGGGTTCTGACGATGGCGGCGCCGACGTCTCCCCCGATGTCGAGGAGGACGCTGCCCTTTTCGCTGGGCCCATCGAGATGGCGGGTGTCCATGGCGTTAGGGCGCGACCGACACGGGCGTCACCGACGGGTTCGAGTAGCCGCTGTAGGGCGTGCCCAAGTACGGGAAGCTGCTCAGGTAGTGCTCGGTGCCCTTCGCCGAGAGATCCGTGCCGGTGCCCCCAGTTGTGAGTCCGAAGTCGACCAGCCCGGCGGCGGCGTCCGCCGTGAATGAGGGCGCCACGAAGCCCAGCGTCGCCCCGGCCACGGCCCGCAGCGCGATCGTCGCCACGTCATCGAAGACCCGCCGACCGTTGGGGTATCCCGCCACGTCGAGCCCGAGCAGCCCCAAGCTGTTCGGGCTCGACGCAGGAGCGATAGCGGTGTTCAACCGCAGCATGTCCGCCTTGATGCCGGTCCCGTTGTAATTGGTGAAGGTCGGAGCAGGAATGATCACCCCGGCCGGGATCCCCGTGAGGAAGATCGCCTCGATGTCCGGTCGAGCGTTTTGCGGGTCGCTGTTGTAAGCCGCCAGCTTGGGGAAGACACCGGGATACAGATCCGGCAACAGCTGCGCCAGGAGAGGCTTCGCGAAGTATTTGAGGAAAGGCCCGCCGTCAGCGGCCGGTGGCAGCACGTTCCACTGGTCCTTGTCGCCGATACCGATGAGGAGCTCGTTCGTCAGCGGATTTCCTAGGCGCGACACCTGGGTCCACGGGCCGCTTCCGAAGTTGCCGCCCCCTCCGTCCTGCCAGTTTCCTCGCACTTGCACCCGCTGCCGGCTTGCCGTGGTCCAGACGCCGATGACGGCGGCAGGGTCGCCCGGGCCCGAGGGGGTCGAGCTCGTGAGTTGGTCAACCGGGATCTGCAACGCGAGAGTGTGGACATTGACATCGGCCGTCGAATTGACGCCGGGCATGCCGTTCATCAGACCGGGGCCGCCACCGCCGGCGTGGTCACCGGCGAACCCGCGCAGATCACCGAGGTCGAAGACGGCACCAAGGTCGACGTAGAAGCCTTCAGCCCGCTGCCCGGCGAACACCCGCGCCGAGAACGGTCCCGCTCCGACGGAGTGGAGAGCGGCACCCGCCAGCATCGGGTAGTTCGGCGTCGAGAGCGGACCGATGTTGCAGGGCGGACTCAGCAGTCCGGAGCCCAACACGACCTCTCCAGGATTCCTCCATCGATTCCACGGCATGTCGACGCGGGTCAGGGTGTAGGTCTGCTGGCGGTTCCAGCTCGACGTGGAGGACGGCGGTGTCAACTCCGTGATCGGACCGTCGTTGTAGAGGAAGGATCCTGGGATGTTGTTCACGGTCGTGAACCGGAATTGGTAGCTGATATCGGGAAAGCCGTCCCCGGTGTTGTCGATATTGATGGCGTAGAGCACCTCATCGGCGAACTCGTAGAAGTTCGGCCCACCATCGGGTGCCTCGAGCGGGATGTAGTTCGCGATGAGCGTGACCGTTCCTGGCTCGTCGGGGCTCATGAAGGCGTACAGATCGGTGCTGTCGGCCACTGGATCCTTGGAGATCTCGGGCGCTTCGCGATGTGACGACACTGGCTTCCTCCTAAATATCTGGTTCGCTGATGGGGGGATTGGCTACGGACGGGCGGCCGCGATCAAGCTGCGGGCGAGTGCAGGAGAGTGGACGACGACCTCTCGCTCTCCCTGGAACAGGCTGATCTCACCGGTGGTGGGGTCCTTTACCTGCGCCACCAGTGGTTCAGTGAGGGCACCGCCGTCATCCGCGGCGTCGCTGACCCCGGTGTCGACGGCAGGTGCGTCTGCGGTCGTGGTCGCGACGAGTGTCGAGATTCCCGGCACACTGCTCGCGACGGCAACAGCGGCGGCGGTAAACGTGCCGCGACGCAAGAAGTTTCGGCGGCTGAGACCCCCTCGCCAACCGCCAGGCTGCCGCGCGTTCTCGTCACCCGGATCAGGGCTCATGGCTACCCTCCGCTCCGTTCTCCGGTCTTCATCCGGAGCCGTTCCGGGGGTTGGATGCCGGTGCGACGGGAAAATCACGAACAAAATTTCGCTCGACCCGAGCGGTCTTGAGGATGAAGGTTGGTCGCAGCCGTCCCAGGCCGAGAGCTGCCATGTGCCACGAGCCTGCAGACGAGCAAACTCTTGTAACACCGGTCCCCGAAACGGGGCTCAGGTCACTGCGTTCCTGTATGGGAGTTCGAGTGTGGCCGAAATGGGTTCTTCAACAGGGACAATTCGTCCCTGTCAGAAGCGAGCACTCCTCATGGGAGCTCTCTCAAACCTCACCGCCGTCCAAGGAATCGTCCTTGGGCCGGCCTGATCCGGCGGTCGGACGGCTGACTTCAAACCGGTTGCCGTCGGGGTCGAAGAAATAGAAACGTTCATTGTCGGCGCCCGGCGCCACTTCTGTGACCTCCACCCCGGCGGCTGCCAGCCGGTCGTGGACGGGGCCGAGTTCACCATCGATTACCAGAACCACATAGGTGGTGCGGTCGAGGTCGGTGCCATCGCGCGCCTCGCCCCGCGGCAGTTCCCAGAGGGTGAGGACCGCTCCCGCGAACGGATACGAGGCGAGAGGTTCGGCGGCGTCGTGGGGACTGACGAACACGGGCTCGATCTGCAGCCGCTCCCGGAACCACGTCATGGATGCAGCGAGGTCGCTGACCCGTACGACGGTGGTCACCATCGTGACCGGACCCAGAACCCCGAGGGAATGGCCGTTCACCGGCCGAGCAGCCACTCGACGTTGCCCCGGTAGAGCCCGCCGGTCGTCTCGTCGATGGGCGGCCCTCCTGTCGCCTGGAAGTCCTCCAACGGACGGGCCAGCCCCTCGGCGTGGGGAAAGTCACTCCCGAACATGAACAGATCTCCGACGGTCGCGCTCAACCGGTCGGGCCGCTCGAACCCGAACGTCGCAACCCGAACCTGGCGTCGCAGGTAGTCGCTCGGGTCGAGGGGAAGCCTGTCCGGTGCCAGCCCGTTGTACGCGGCGTGGAAGCGGTAGCTGGCGTCGAGGGCCGGGAGGAACTGGGCGAACCACGAGGACGTGAACTCGACCAGCCCCACCCGGAGTTCGGGGTGGCGTTCGAGCACACCGCCCACGCTCAGGTCCTGGAGAGCGAGCATCGGTGTCACGGAGATGGACAGGGACATCAGCAGGGGCTCGACCGGGTTGGCGTCGCCCTGATACCAGGCGTGGCCGAACGGGCGGGCACCGTCGGAGATGTGGAACATGACCGAGATCCCGCTGCGTTCGAACGCTGACCAACAGCGGTCCAGTTCAGGATGGGAGAAGGGCCGCCCGTCGACCGGGCCGATCGGAACCATTGCCGCTTCGACGCCTCCCTCAGCGAGCATGGCGAGCTGGTCCTCGAGCCAGTCCGGATCGCGCAGCGAAACGTGACCCACCGGTCGTAGACGACCGGCGCCGGCGGGTCGTAGGCCCTCCACCGTCCACCGGTTCCACGCTGCCATGTTGGCGAGTTGCGCAACAGGCTGATGCTCCAGGGCGCGGACCCAGAACAGCCCGAAGTTAGGAAAGACCACGGCCTCGTCGATCCCTTGACGATCCAGGAGGGCCACCCGCGCCGCGGGGTCGACGTCGTGGTCTGCCACGGCCTCCTCGAATCTGGCCGGCGCCGGCTCTCCTCGACGCTGGCGCGCGCGGTACGCCCCCATCGCGGGCACGTCCCCGGGCGCTTGGGCCTCGGCCAGGTGGATGCGCCTACCGTCCGGAGCGGTCAGCCACGCATACCCCAGCTCGTCGTCGGCGATGCGCAACGCGAGGTCCTTGCGGCCTGCGGGCAGGTGGTCAGCCCACAAGGTTCGAGTTTCGAGCAGGTGGGTGTCGGCATCGATCACTCTCACGCTTCAGAGCGTAGGTTGCCGCACCAGAGCTGGAACAACGTCATCGAGCTCTCGAGCTCTCGAGCTCTCGAGCTCTCGAGCACCGTGGCCGAGTCGATCGAGCACTTCTACAACCCCGAGCGCCTCCACAGCTCACTGGGCTGCGTTCCGCCCGTGGAGCTCGAAGACGCACTCCAAACAGCATCCGTCGAGACCTGACTCCTATATGTCTGGTCGCTGAAACGGGGTCAAGGTCAGTGGGACAACCTGGCGGATCGCTGAGAGAGCGAACGAGACATTTCTGGAACCTCGAGTGAGTTGCCGACACTCCCAAGTTCGTGCCTGGGTGGCGCTTTGGACCGTTTTCGACCGGTCGCAACTGGGAGAACCCATGCCGCCCAGCGCGCTTTTCGGCTCCCTCAAGCGATAGAGCAAATGCGACTCGTGGCTGGTACCTTGCCGGCTGGGACCGTAAGCGAAGCTTGGGCTACCCGTTAGGAGGTGATGCGATGTCCCACACCTACTCTCGGCGTACCCGGGACTTTGGCGAGCCAACGGTGCGTCGTTTTCACCTGGGTCGAGCGTTGCCGGCGGTGAGGAGAGGCCTGACCGCGAGCGTCCTCGGCACGCTTGCCGTGGCGATGGTTTGCCTGTGCCTCCCGGCATCGTGCGGCGCCTCGAAACAGCCGGCTGTCGCTGAACCGGCTGCAGGAGGCCACGGGGCTGTGACCTGCAGCGCCTTGGCGGCAGGGAGGGGTGTCGTACCGAAGTTCGACCTATCCGAGTGCACGCACAAGATGAAGACTGACGGGCGTGGTGTGTACCGTGAGCCGGGGTCGGGCGGCGTGGTCAAGTGGGCAAGCGGTCAGACGACCACTCTTTCTGACGTCAACACCTCGGAGGCTATGGGCGCCTGCCCACAGAACGGACAGGAATACGACGACTTGTACTACATGACGGGAACCTTCACCAACAGCTGGGGTGGTTCGGGCACCTTCGCCGCAGGTTGGTGTCTCTCACCCCAAGGTCCGTATCTTGACTATGCATTTACAGGGCCATTCGAAATCTGAGAGGTCTGGGGACTTAACTCGGATCGAGTCACCGACCTCAGCATTGTCATAAGCGCGGTCCACCGGATGGGTTCAAGCCCACGCAGCACTCCTAACGGAGCTGTATTCGAACAAGAACGAGTTCTAGTCCGCTTACCGGCTACACCCTCAGCGCAGATGGTGGCAATAGGGGTGACAGAGGGAGGTCCGCGCCTTCGTAGTGGTGGCCCCGAGGGCGATAGGTGCTCACCAAGTTTGAATACCCGCGACCCTTGACGTCGACGCTCGGTGGAACTAGCAATGACGAATCGGCAATGAGGATTGCGTATGTGGCTGGCCCTTCATCCTGGGGGCCAATCGGTTCCGGTCTTGGTGCTCCACCAAAGAAGGGGCACCTAAAGGGGGGTACTCCATGAGTGGTGGACCAGCATCTCGGCGATTTGGCAGTGGAAGGTTCGGACGCCGTGCGCGTTTGCTCGTCGCGGTGGCCGTGTCGATGACGGTCCTACCGATCGCCTTCTCCGTGATCACGGCGTCGAGCGCGGGCGCGGCCAACTACAAGAGTGGACTTTCGACCTCGCTTTGCGTGAATCCCAGTGGTGTCACATCGGCCAACTACAACTCCCTGCCGGCGTCCTACTTCACCTCGGCACCGACGTGCGCGTCTGGCTTCTCGCTGGCCATCGTGACCAAGGATCAAGTTCCTCCGCTCTCATGCGGAGCGCCCCCTCGTCCTTGGTGCTCCATCATCGCCGGCACAGATTGGGTGAGTATCAACAAGTGCGGCGCGGATGAGAACGCCGCACCCTGTACCAATGCCGTGACGTATCCCCCGAACCCGCCACCGGCGGTCTACGAATACGACGCCGTGCTGAAATGCACGCCCGGCGCCCTCCTCAAGGTGAAGGGCCAGGTTCTTGCCGACAACTACGTTGCGGGCTATCTGAACGGCGTCAATCTGGCGATACCTCAGCATGCCAACGGGAAGAACTTCGTCACGCCGGCTACGTTCAACACAACCACGGCGTGCTCTTCGACGACAGCGACCGTCGTACTGGACTTCATGGTGTACGACTCCAGCCCGCCGTACACGGGTATCGACTACAAGGTGCACACCTAGTCGGTCTGGGAGCGCGGCGGGACTCCCGCCGTTCTCATTCTCTGACCGTGGACACGCCTCGTACGTCCCACCGTTGCTGGCAGGAAAGGAGGGCGTCCCGATGAACCCATGTCCGCGTGGAATGGGTCTGGACACCTAAGGTCTAAGCGCGACCGAGAAGAAACCGTGGCAGACGATGTGGTGGGATCCTTCGCTGGCCATCGCGCCCGGTAAGACGGCGCTGTGGTTCGATCCCACCTCCGGCAGGAAGCCACGGTGACATCCGCGACTCCGGTTCGGCGACGGCGTTCCCGCGCTGGCCGAGGTAAGCCCCACGGGGCGGGGAGGCGATGGTCTGACAATCCCTTCCCGCACCGTAAAGACACGTAAAAGGCGCGCTCGGACAGGGGTCATTTCCACGGATCAGTGCTCACGTCCGATCGGCAGGCTCTCGCAGGTCGGAGCGGAACGCTACATGTGTGGTGTGGTGTGGTGTTCGCCCGGTCGGTCAATAAGCGCCGAATAACATTGATTTCTTCACGGGACGCGCCCCGAATGAAACTGTTCGATCGCGTGTTCGGGCTGGGAAGAGCAGGCGAGTGCTTCGCGCATGAGTGTTCGCGGTATGGGCCGATCTCGACTCCATCAGAGAGAACGAACGGACCGACCCTGCTTGTGGCGAATCGCGATGCCCTTGTGAGAGAGGCGGTCCAGAACGGTCGAAATTGTTGGTAGCGCGTAAGCACCAAGTCGGTCAGTGACTTCTCGTGCACCAAGATCACCAGGGCCGTCCCAGAGTACGTCCATGACCTGTTGCTCGAGCTTGCCGAGGCGGACTGTCCCGCACCCCCACCGCCACGGACACGAGGTCGATTAGCAGCCAGCGCCCAACATCCACAAGCGCCACTCGAGAGGCGGTTTGGATTAACCAGGATCTGATCACCGAACAGGACGCTCATTCGAACCCGTCTCCTGCCAGGGGTTCATAGTCTCGTCCAGACCAGCTAGCACCCCCAACGGGATTCGAACCCGTGCTGCCGCCGTGAAAGGGCGGTGTCCTAGGCCGCTAGACGATGGGGGCGTGGAGAACCGAGCCTAATGGGCACCGATGGGGACCCCGGGCGACGATGTGTCGTGGACCAGGGGCGTGGGCACAGCCTCGGGCGCGTGATAGGTGCAGACGAGAAAGGTCTGCACGGCGCCGATCACCAGTGCGGTGGCGCCGATGATGTGCACCTCGACGAGCAGAGCCGGGAGATGGGTGAAGTACTGCGTGTACCCGACCGCGGCCTGAGCAACAAAGACCACCATCAAGATGCGCGCAGAACGGCGTACCCGCTCGGGCACGTCACCGATGTGCAAGGCCACGACGACGCCGATGGTCACGCCGATCAGCAAGAGGGCCAGGCTCGAGTGCAGCTCGGCCATGTCGCGCAACGCGACCGGCAGGCGCTTTGCGACCTGCTGGCCCGAGGCATCGCCGGCGTGGGGCCCGGCCCCGGTCGTCGCCGTGCCCGCCGCGATCACGAGCGCGAGCAGCGCAAGAAGCCCGTAGTAGAGGCGGATGAGAGGTCGCGGCACCAGGAGGTGGGCGGAACCCGGTGCGTAGTCGCGGGTGGAGCGGTGCACCAGCACCACGGCGTCGACCAACAACACCATGGTGGCAAAGAAGTGGACCATCACGACGTAGGGGTTCAGCTTGGTGTAGACGACGATGCCGCCGAGGACGGCCTGGGCCAGGACGCCGACGACCAACCCGCCACTCAGCCAGACGAGGTCGCGCCGGCGGGGTGAGCGAAACACCGAGCCCAAGAAGGCCGCGGCCACGGCGATCGTGAGGAGCACCGTGATCAGCCGGTTCCCGAATTCGACGAGCCCGTGGAACTGCAGCGCCGGTGTGAGGTGGCCGGCCGTGCACTCCGGCCAATTGCTGCAGCCGAGGCCCGAGCCGGTCAGGCGGACGGCGGCGCCGGTGAGGACGATGAGCGCGGTCATGGCCAGGGCCAGCACATCGAGGCGGTGGCTGAGCGAAGGGGTGATGGTTGGGGTGCGGCGCCTCGACACGCGGGCCAAGCGTACCGGGGACCTGCCGCTTGGTCCGGGCGAGCCCCTGGTCGTAGGCTGGACTCGCATGTCTATTGAGGCATCCGCGCTCGCTCGACGGCAGGCTGGGTGGTCGTGGTCGACGGTCGGGGCCTATGTCGCCCTGACCAAGCCGCGCATCATCGAGCTTCTGCTGGTGACGACCTTGCCCACCATGGTGGTGGCGCAGCGCGGCCTGCCGCCGGTCTGGTTGATGGCGGCCACCCTCGCCGGCGGCGCGCTGGCGGCGGGGGGTGCCAACGCCATCAACATGGTGGTCGACCGGGACATCGACCGCCTGATGAACCGGACCAAGAACCGGCCGCTGGTGACCGGGGCCATGACTCCGACGGCGGCGCTGGTCTTCGCGCTCTCGCTGGAGGTGGCTGCCTTCGTGGAGCTGTGGCTGGCGGTCAACCTGCTCTCGGCCGTGCTGGCGATCTCGGCGACCCTGTTCTATGTGTTCGTGTACACGCTCTGGCTCAAGCGCCGGTCCTCCCAGAACATCGTGATCGGCGGCGCCGCGGGCGCCGTCCCGGTGCTGGTGGGCTGGGCCGCGGTCACCGACAGCCTGGCCTGGGCGCCGGTGGTGATGTTCGCCGTCATCTTCATCTGGACGCCGCCGCACTTCTGGTCGCTGGCCGTGCGTTACAAGGAGGACTACGAGGCGGCCGATGTGCCGATGCTGCCGGTCGTCGCATCGATGAAGCGGACCACGACCGAGATCGTGTACTACACGGTGGCGCTGGTGGCCGTGTCGTTCCTGCTCGGCCCGGTGGCCCACTTGGGCTGGATCTACATGATCACCGCGGCGGTGCTCGGCGCGGGCTTCTTGTACCTCGTCACCCGCCTGTGGGGGCTGGCTCAGAACGGCCAGGTCACCGGGCGCGACGCCATGAAGGTCTTCGGCTACTCCATCACGTACTTGACGGTGCTCTTCGTGGCCATGGCGGGCGACGTCCTCGTCCGCGCCCACCTTCACTAGCGTCTTCGCGATGTCCACAGAAGTGCCCGCCCCGCCGGCGACCACCGACTCGGTGCCGGGCGCGTCGCCTCCGCCGTGTAAGCCGCGCAAGGTCTTCTTACTCGTTGGCGTCGTCCTGGCCGTTGTGATCGGGATCGGACTCTTCACGAGCCTCGGGAGCAGCAACAACGTTTCGGGCCAGGTGGTGGTGGCGGGTGATCCCATGCCCTCCTTCAGTGCGCCCAACGTCGGGCCGACCGGGCCGAAGGACGTCTCAGTGTCGGGCCACTCTGGCGGGCCCGCCAGGCCAACCGTCCTCCTTTTCTTCGGCGCCTGGTGCAGCGCGTGTCGCTCGGAGCTTCCACCGATCGCCGCGGCCGTGAAGCGGCAGGACCAAGGGCACGGCGCGCTCTCTCGTATCCGGGTGATCGGCGTCGACACGCTTGACTCGGCGTCGATCGGCCGGTCGTTCATTCAAGACGAGGGCGTCACCTTCCCGGTGGCGTCCGATCCCGACGCGACCATCACCCAGGGCGCATTCCATTTCCAGGGCGACCCCTACACGGTCTTCGTGAACGCCGACGGCAGCGTGGCCCGGGTCGTCACCGGCGCGCAGCTCTCCTCGGCCTCGTTCACCGTCGACGAGCGCACCCTCATTCCCAGCGGAAGGTGAGCGCTGCGGCAACCGGCGCCGCCACCGCCCAGACCACGAGCACGGCCCACGACTCTCCGGGCACCGAGAGGCCTTGGCCGAGCGTCGCGTGCAGGGCAGCGGAGAGGGCCTCCGCCGGCAGGAGCTTGGCGAAGCTGGCCAGGCCGGACGGGAGCTTCGAGATCGGGACGACCATGCCGCCGAGGAGGAGCAGGATCAGATACAGGCCGTTGGCCGCGGCCAGGTTGACCTCGGCTCGCAGCGTGCCGGCCATCAACAGACCAATCCCGGCGAAGGCGGTCGAGCCGAGCAGGATGGCGCCGATGGCGCCACCCACCGCGACGAAGCCTCCGCCCGCCGGGTTCCAGCCGACCGCGAGCCCGACGGGCAACAAGACGGCCGCCTGCAGCAGCTCGACGGCGATGATCGTCACGATCTTGGCGCCCAGGAGGCGTGGCCGCCCGAGCGGGGTGGAGCCGAGCCGCTTGAGGACGCCGTAGCCGCGCTCGAAGCCGGTTGCGATGCCGAGCGAGACCATCGCGGTCGACATGACGGCGAGCGCCAGGATCCCCGGCACGAAGAAGTTCGCTGGCGTGGCCGTGGGGGTCGACACCACTTTGACCTTGGAGAAGAACAGTAGGAACACGACCGGGATGCCGAGCGTGAGCAAGAGCGTCTCGCCGCGGCGGAGTGTCATGTAGATCTCCGCGCCGGTTTGCGCTGCGAGCGGCCGGAGCCCGCGTCGGAGCCGACGGGGGCTGGTGGGGCCCGGGGGGGCGGTGGGTGTCGAGGTGTCGGTCATCGCGGGCGCGTGGATCTGCGAGGTGGTCTCCGCCGCCTCCCGGTCGGCGTCGCTGGAAGTGCGGGTTGTTGGGTCTCGCTCGTGGCTGCCGCTCCGACCGCTTCGAAGTACACCTCCTCGAGCGTGCGGCCCGCGACCAGGTCGGTCAGGGCCGCGCCGCGCTCGGCGAGGAACGTGGCGACGGCCGCCGTGGCGGCCGGGCCCTCGACGTTGCCGGCCTCGAGGCGGTAGCGGCCGGGAGCGGTCTCCGTGACCCTCGTCCCTGCGCCGACTGCGGCCGCCAGTGCGCTCACGTCGAGCCCCGGCGGGGCGCCGAAGGTGAGCGTGACCGGAGCCGGGCCGGTCTTGGCCGAGCCGATGGTGCCCGGATCTGTGGTGAGGAGCTCGTGCGGCGTACCCTCCCGCACGATGCGACCGGCCGACATGATCGCGATGCGATCCGCCACCCGCTCCGCTTCTCCCAGTTCGTGCGTCGTGAGGAGGGTGCAGACCCCTTTCTCCTTCAGCCCTGCCACGACGCCCCGGATGGCGACGCGTCCCTCCGGGTCGACGCCCGCGGTCGGTTCGTCGAGGAAGGCCACTTCTGGCCTCCCGATCAACGCCAAGGCCAAGGAGAGCCGCTGCTGCTCCCCGCCGGAGAGGTGGCGCCAGGGCGTGCTCGCCACTGCACGCAGGCCGACCAGTTCGAGGAGCTCGTCGGTGGGTATCGGGTCGGGGTAGTACCCCGCAAACAGATCGAGGGCCCGGCGCGGTCCGAGCATCGGATAGACCCCGCCGCGCTGGAGCATCACACCGATGTGCCCGGTCAGGGCTGCGTGGTCGGCGATGGGATCGAGACCGAGGACGCGCACCTGTCCGCTGACAGGCCGGCGGTATCCCTCGAGGCTCTCCACCGTCGAGGTCTTGCCCGCCCCGTTCGGGCCCAGTACCACCACCACTTCGCCGCGCTCGGCCGTGAGGTGCAGATCGTCGACGGCGGCTGGCGTGCCCTCCGGGCCGTAGCGCACGGTGAGGCCGATGACCTGGAGGGCTGGCACGGCGTCGCAGGCTACTTTGGCCCCCAAATGATCGATATCCGGGCCCTGCGCGACGATCCCGACGCAGTCATAGCCGCACTGGCGCGGCGCGGAGTCGAGGCGGCCGAAGTGGACGCGGTGATCGAGGCCGACGAGGAATGGCGGGCCAACCAGACGCGCTTCGAGTCTCTGCGGGCCACGGTCAAGGAACTCTCACGCCAGGTCGGACAGGCGAAGAGGGATGGCGACGAGGAACGGGCAGGCGAATTGCGGGCCGAGAGCCTGCGTGTCGGGGAGGACGAGCGCTCAGCCGCGGCGCTGGCCGACGCGGCGGAGGAACGGGTGCGCACGGGCCTCCTCTATCTCCCCAACATCCCGGCCGACGACGCTCCGGACGGGCTGAGCGAAGAGGACAACGTCGAGCTTCGTCGCTGGTGGCCCGGACAGGACGTCGGACGCCCCGAGCCCGAGCGGCTCGAGTACCAGCAGATCCCGCACTGGGAGATCGGCGAGGCGTTGCAGATCCTCGACATGGAACGTGGGGCGCGGCTGGCGGGGTCCATGTTCCCGCTGTACCGCGGTCCGGGGGCGCGGCTGCTGCGGGCTCTGACCGCTTTTGCCATCGACCGGCACTCGCCGGCCTATGAGGAGATCCGTCCGCCCACGGTCGTGCTGACCGACACGATGACCTCGACGGGCCACTTGCCCAAGTTCGCCGACGACGCGTATCACATCGAGCGCGACGACCTATGGCTGATCCCGACCGCGGAGGTCCCGCTCACCTCCTTGCGCCGGGGCGAGATCCTCGAGGAGTCCCAGCTGCCGCTGCGCTTCACCGCCGCGACCGCCTGCTACCGGCGCGAGGCCGGCTCGGCGGGTCGGGACACCCGCGGGCTCCTGCGGGTGCACGAGTTCGACAAGGTGGAGCTGTTCGCCTACGCGACACCCGAGGGCGCGCTCGACGCGCAGGACGACATCCTGCGCCGGGCCGAGTCGATGCTTCAGGACCTCGAGCTGCCATACCGCGTGCTGGACCTGTGCACGGGGGATCTGAGCGGCTCGTCCGCCCGCACCTTCGATCTCGAGGCGTACGCACCCGGCGTCGACCGCTGGCTCGAAGTGTCCTCGGTGAGCTGGTTCCGCGACTACCAGGCCCGTCGCGCCAACGTCCGCTACCGGCCGCATGGAGGTGGCGCGCCCCAGCTGGTACACACCGTGAACGGGTCGGCGTTGGCGTGGCCGCGCATCTGGGCCGCGCTGGTGGAGAACGGCCGCCAGGAGGACGGGACGGTGATGCTGCCTGAGGCGCTGGCGCCGTATCTGGGTGGCGAGCTCTTGATCAAGGCCCCGTGAGCGCGCCAGAAGGATCCGGCGCCTATGGGTTCGGCTTCGCGCAGATGGTCGAGTCCATTGCGGACGAGAGCCGCCTCCTGGTCGACGCTGTGGCGCGCTCGGACCTGGAGGTCCGAGTCCCCACAACCCCCAAGTGGTCCGTCCGCGACCTGGCTCACCACATCGGCGAGGTGCAGTGGTACTGGGGCCAGAACATCGCGGCCAAAAACGCCGAGCGCCGCTCGGGCGGCGAGCTCACCGGCTTTCCTGAGGACGCGGATCTCTTGGCGTGGCTCGGGTGGTGTACGTACACCTTGCTCGGCGCGCTGCGCGATGCAGGGCCGGACGCGCCCTGCTGGGCATGGTGGCCTGAGCCCCGCACCTCGGGCGCCGTGGCGCGTCATCAGGCCCAAGAGGTCGCGGTCCACCGTTGGGACGCCCAGGGCGTCGCCGCTCCCGAGACCCGGGAACCGCTCGAGTCCAGTCTCGCCAGCGACGGAGTACCCGAGTTCGTGGAGATCATGGTGGGGGCCGACCTCGCTGCCTTGCCCGGGACCGTGACACTGAGGGCAACCGATACCGGGGGGAGTTGGACGTTCAGCGGCGACGATGGCGTTGCCCGGACGACACGCGTATCGGAGCTGCGGGCCACGGCTTCGGAGTTGGTGCTGATGCTGTATCGGCGACTCGCCGTGCCCGACACCGCCGTGGACGGCGATCCGATGTTGGTTGCCGCGCTGTTGTCGCTGGCCGACACGTCGTGACCGAACTCACCTTCCTCGGCACGGGTAACTTCCTGGCGCCGCCCGGGCGCTACTGGAACAGCTTCGTCATGGACACGTCGGTGCTGGTGGAGCCGTCACCCATATCGCTGCCGCATCTGCGCCGGTGCGGGTTCTCGCTCGATGCCATCGACGTGGTGGTGGTCTCGCACTTCCATGCCGACCACTGCTTCGGCTGGCCCTTCTTGCTCGAGGCCATGACCGAGCAGGTCCCGGGTCACACGCTCCAGGTGGTCGGTCCCCCCGGGATCGAGGCGCATCTGGCCAACATGAACGAGGCCGGTGCGGTGGGCTCGATCACCGAGGCTGCATACGCCACCCTCGACCTCCGCTTTCTCGAAGTGGACGGGTCCTGGCAGTCGGCGGGCCCACTGCGCTTCCGGGCGATCGAAGTCGTGCATGTCCCGTATCTGCGCTGCTTCGGCTACCTCTTCGATCGGAGTGATCAGATCGTGGCCTACTCGGGCGACACCACCCCGTGTCCGGGCCTGACCGAGCTGGCCACGGAGGCTGATGTGCTCGTCGTGGAGTGCAACGGCCGCCACACGCCGCCCGACGTGCCGACGGCGCACATGGACGAGGCCTCGATCCGCGCCCTGCAGGCCGCGCACGACGATGTCCAGCTCATCCTCACCCATCTGGGCGAGCAGGTGGACCTGGCGTCGCTTTCCGGCGTGACGGTGCCCGCAGACTTCGAGCGATTGACCGTCTGAGCGGGGTTGCACCGACGAGCGGCAGACCACGGGGTGGCCTGTCGATCTGTATATGAATCCTTCCGAAAACCCCCCGGTTTAACGAAGGATCGCCACCCCAATTAACGAAGGATCTGAAGATATCCTTCCGTAATCCACCCCCCTATCCTTCCAAAATCCACCCCCTTTTCGGAAGGCTGCATATACAGAAGAATTCGACATACCTAGAAGAACTTCGACTCGAGCGGGTCCCGGATGCCCCCGGGGGGGGCGAGGCGCGAGCCCGCTCGAACGGGTCTCAGGCCCCGGCGGCTGCGGCGAAGCGGTAGCCGACGCCGCGCACGGTGGTGATCAGCACCGGCGTCGAGGGGTCAGCCTCAATGCGAGAACGCAAACGCTTGATGTGCACGTCGAGCGTCTTCGTGTCCCCGATGTAGTCGGTCCCCCAGACGCGGTCGATCAGCACGTCGCGGGTCAGGACGCGCCCGGAGTTCTCCACGAGGAGGCGCAGGAGCTCGAACTCCTTGCGGCGGAGGTGGACCTCATCGCCGCGCACGAACACCCGACGCTGGTCGAAGTCCACCTTGATCCCGTTGGACTCCCAGATCCCGTCGGTGCCGAACTCGATCGAACCCGACGTCTCCGACGCCTCGGGGCCCCCCGGCGTGCGCCGCAGCACGGCGCGCATCCGGGCCACCAATTCCCGCAGGCGGTAGGGCTTGGTGACGTAGTCGTCGGCCCCAACCTCGAGTGCCACGACGGTGTCGATCTCGGTGCCCTTGGCCGTCACCATGATGATCGGGACGTGCGAGCGGGTGCGGATGGTCCGGCAGACGTCGATGCCTGACATCTTGGGCAACATCAGGTCGAGCAGGAGGATGTCGGGCGACGTCTCTTCGAAGAGCTGCAGGGCCTCGATGCCGTCGCGGGCCACGGTCACCCGGAAGCCCTCGTTGGTCAACCCGATCACCAACGCCTCGATGAACGACTCCTCGTCTTCGGCGAGGAGCACCTTGACCGGCCCGTCGCCCGGCACCGACCGCGGTCCCTTCTTGGCGGGCCCCCTGCTCGAAGCGGGCTTCGTCACGCCACACGCTCCGCCTGAATGGGCAGGACGAGGGTGAACGTCGAGCCCTCACCCTCGCGCGACTCGACGTCGACCCACCCCTGGTGGTTGTTGGCGACGTGGCGGACGATGGACAGGCCCAGGCCTGTGCCTCCCGTGTCGCGACTGCGCCCATGGTCCACCCGGTAGAAGCGCTCGAAGATGCGGTCGAGGTCGCGTGCGGGGATCCCGATGCCGTGGTCCTGCACCGACAGCCGGACGTTGTCCCGCTCTTCGATGCGCCAGTTGGGTGAGATCACCGGCGTCGTGTCCGCTGGACCCGTCCCCGCCGCGTCACCTTCCGGATGAAGCGGCGGTGGCGGCGTGGTGCCGGTCGCCGGCGCGGCCGCGCCCGCGGTCCCGTTCTCGGGTGTGTACTGATCGAGGATCTCTGGGGTGAAGACCGGCTCCACCGGGCCCTCCTGCCTGGTTGCCTGCGCTCCGCGCCTGGATTCTGTCGCGTTCTTGGTGCTGCCGTCGGGCGCCCGGCCACCCTCTGCGACGTCCACGTCCACGTCGTCGCCCGTCGACGTCCCCCGGCTCCTGACCACGGGTACCTCGCCGGTGATGCCGGGGTGCTGAGTGGTGATCGTGGGGATCTCGCCCGTCCGAGAGCTCGCGATCCCCTCGACGATCATGGGCCCGACGCCCGAGGGGAGGGCGCCCGATGGGGCTCCCATGTGCGGGTTGGCTCGCTGCACCGTCCCGGTCACGACCACCTTCGAATTGTCGTACGAGTAGGTGATCGCGTTCTCCAAGAGGGCGTGCATGGCGGAGACGAGCTGGCGACGGTCCCCCATGACGGCGACCGGAGGAGACGGCTCGTGCAGGACGATTTCGATGCCGCGCTGGTCGGCGGTGGCCCGCACACGCTCGATGGCGTCGGCCATCACCAGGTTCACCAGGACCGGCTCACGAGGCGGAGCCTCCTCCGACTCGATGCGGGAAAGGTCGAGCAGGTCGTCAATGATGCGGCTCACCCGGAACGCCTCGTTGTGGATGCGCCCGGCCAGGCGTTGCGCCACCTCGGGGTCGGGCTCGGACACCAACGTCTCCGCCAAGAGGCCCAGGGCTCCCATGGGCGTCTTGAGCTCGTGGCTCACGTTGGCGACGAAGTCGCGCCTGATCTCCTCCAGTCGCCGGCGTTCCGACACGTCCTCAATGAGGGCGATGACACCGAGCGGCCTCCGTCCGTCGTCGATCTGGTGGGCCCGGACCTGGAGCGTGCGGCGCGGCGGACCGTAGAGATCGAGCGTGCGCTCCGCCGAACCTTCGTGCCAGGCGTCTTCGAGAAGCTCGGTCACCGCCTGGGCCGCGAGGGCGTCACCGTGGCGGCTGACCATCAGAGCGTTCGCGCGGCCATTGCGATAGATCACGGTGCCGTTCTCGTCGCAAAGGACGACCCCTTGGGTCAAGGTGTCGAGGGAGCGGCGCAGGCGGATGGCGTCGGAGCTCGACTCGGTGACCGCCTGGGCGGCGCCGCCCGTCACCTGCTCCAGGTAGGCGAGCGAGGTTTCGATGTTGTACTCGTCATCGGGCGGGTCGAGGCCCAGCCGGGTGCCGAGCGCCGCGAGCCGCTGGGAGATGGCACGCCGGCCCGAGCGTCGGCCGAGCAACACGGCCACCAGGCCAACGAGGATGCAGACGCCGACTGCAACGCAAATGAAGATGACCTCCTGCGACAGGCTCAGGCTGATTTCCCCCGGTGTACGCAGCGGCACGCCCCCAATATGGCAGGGCTGAACAGGTAGAGCGAACATCCGCGGCCCACGTGAGAAGTCCGCCCTGATGGGAACCGTGTGACGCGGGCCGGGCGAAGTCGGATCACACCGAGCCACAGCGTCAACCATTCTCCGAGCGACACGGCCCGGAGGTCCCGGCGCCGGCAGTCACGACGGAGGGCACCGATGGTCGTCTGGCATCTAGCCGATGTCTCGCTCAATCCGAGCGTGAACGCGCTTCCGGGCGGAGGGACGCTGCAAGACCTGACCAACGGGCTTGGCGCGTGGGCGTTGATCGCGGCGCTGGCCGGGCTGCTCATCGGCGCCGCCGCGTGGGCCCTGGGCGTGCATGCACAGAACTTCCAGCAGTCCATGGTGGGGAAGCGAGCCGTGCTGGTGTCGGGGCTGGCCGCGTTGTTGATCGGCGCGGCGCCACCGATCATCAACTTCTTCTTCCACACCGGGACGAACCTGCACTGACGGCCAGCTCGACGCCTCATTTCGATGCTTGACGCCGGCTGCAGCGGTCTCGACGCACTCAACCCGATCTGCCAGGTCGGCAGCCTGGGCGGCTCGATCGCGGCCTCCGGGTTCGAGTCGGTCCTCGACGGGATCAGCCAGTGGGTGGCGAGCGGCGCCGAGTGGTTGCTCGGCCAGATCGGCGATGTGCTCGTGTCCACCACGAGCATCGACGTCGGTGCGACGTGGTTCCGGACGCACTACGGCCAGATGACCGCGCTGGCCGGCGTCGTGATCCTGCCGCTGCTCTTGGTCTCGACGCTCCAGGCGGTGTTGCGTCAGAACCCGGGTCAGCTCGTGCGCACCTTCCTCGTGCAGCTCCCGCTCGCACTGCTGCTGGCAGTCGTCGCGATCCAGATCGTGATCTTGTGCCTGTCGGCGACCGACGCCATGAGCACGGCGGTCGCGGGTGGTACGGCGGGCGACGTCACGTCGCTGCTGGCGGGGGTCTCCAAAGGGCTCATTGAGTCGGCCGCTGATCCGACCCTCGCCAGCTTCGTGCTGCTCCTGGTCGCCCTCCTCGTCGCCGTGGCCGCCTTCGTGCTCTGGCTGGAGCTGCTCATCAGGGCGGCCGCGGTCTACGTGGCCGTGCTGTTCTTGCCCCTGGCCCTCGCCACCTTGGTCTGGCCGGCCGTGTCGCACTGGTGCCGCCGCCTGGTCGAGACGCTCGGGGCACTCATCTTGTCCAAGTTCGTCATCGTGGCGACACTGAGCCTGGCCGCGGGCGCCGTGTCGTCGGGCACGGCTGGCACCGGCACCCATGGTGCAGGGTTCTCGGCCGTGCTCGCCGGTGGTGCGCTCCTGGTCATGGCGACCTTCGTTCCCTTCGCCATCCTCCGGATGATCCCGGCGGTCGAGGCCGGCGCCGTGGCGCACCTCGACGGGTTGCGCTCGCGCGGAACCTCAGCGCTCACGCGGTTGCCGCGCAGCGCGGCGGGCCACGTGCTCAACGAAGGACTGCAGGCACTGGGCGAGGCGCGGCTCATGGCGGCGACGCCCGCGGCCGGTGGCGCGGCTCGGGGTAGTGGCGACGCTTCGGGTGGCGCCGCCGGCGCCGGCGGCACCGCGAGCAACGACGAGGCGGCCGAGCGCGCGCCGGCGATCGAGCTGGGTGAAGGAGATCCGAACTCGCAGCGCATCTACGACGAGAGTGTCGCCCGCGGCAACGTGCCGGGCCCAAGGGGGCCCAAGCCGATCCTCGCGCCCAAGACCGCGGCGGCGCGCAGCGCCGACAGTCGCAGTGAGGGTGGCGCGGACGGTGGCGCTGACGGTGGCGCTGACGGAGGCGAGCTGCCGGTGAAACGATCTGGCCGTCCGTTGGGACCGGCGACTCCTGAGGACGCGTGGAAGTGGGAGGGCGTGCCGGCGGGTTACACGCTCCTGGGCCCGGTCGAACCCGGCAAGATGCGCCACTGCGGGGGCGACGACGGGCACGGCCCCCAGCTCAAGTGGCTCCCCGCGGTCTGGCCACCCGGCCAGGGACCCGACAGCGGCGGCGGCGCAGGCGGGGGTGCGGGCACTTGAGCCGGGACCCGGGTCCGCGCTACCGGTTCGGCCCGCGTGAGCGGGGCGGCGCGCTGGCAGGGTGGCGGGCCGGCCAGATCCTCACCGTCGCGGTGGGGTTGGTCTTCGGCGTCCTGGTGCTGCGCTGGGAGCCCAACGCGGTCGGGGTTGCCGCGGCGATCGGCGTCCTCGTGCTCTACGGCGCGCTGGCGACGGTGCCCGTGGCGGGGCGCACCGGCGACGAGTGGCTGCCCGTCGTGGTCTGCTGGGGCGCCCGGCGGTCGCGTGGCTGGGGTCCGCTGGGCGGGGTTGCGATGGCCGGCGGTGCGATGGGTGGCGGCGGGCGCATGGGCACGCTGCGCTCGCTGCGGCTCTTGCACGCGGACTGGCACGACATGGGTGTGGTGCACGACCGCGCCGGCCGCACGCTCACCGCCGCCGTGGCGCTCCGCGGCAGCAGCTTCGCCCTGCTCGGCGCCGACGAGCAGGACCGCAGGGTCGGGGCCTGGGCCTCGGTCCTCTCCTCACTGGCGCGCGAGGGGTCACCGGTGCACAGGGTGCAGTGGGTGGCCGCGTCGTTTCCCGACGAGGGTCAGGGCGTGCGGTCGTATCTCGCGGCCGAGGCGGCGTCGGCAGGGTCCTCGGTCTGCACCGGCTCCTACGAGTCCCTCTTGTCCGACATGGACTCGCACACGTGCGCGCACGACGTCGTCCTGGCGCTGCAGGTGCGGCTGACCAAGTCGGTCGAAGTGGGTTGTGCCGCGCTGGCCCGTGAGGTGGGCTCGCTCGTGCGCCTCCTTGGTGACGCGGAGGTGCGGGTCGAGTCCGTGCTCACGGCCGAGGACCTCGCCCGCCAGCTGCTCCGGACCTACGAGCCGCACAGCCCCATGGGCGAGGTCACGTCCCCGCTCAACGATCCGTGGCCCATGGCGATGGACGAGAGCTGGTCGGCGGTGCGCGTCGACGCCATGGTGCACGCCACGTTCTGGGTGGCGGAGTGGCCGCGCATCGAGGTGCGGAGCGACTTCTTGGCGCCGATCCTCCTCGGATCGGCCCGCAGCACGTTTTCGGTCGTGATGGAGCCCCTCGGCCCGGATGCCGCGATCCGCAAGGTGGAGGCATCGCGGACGGCCGACCTGGCCGATGCGGAGTTGCGCCGGCGCGGCGGATTCGTGTCCACGGCTCGCCACGCGCGCGAGTCCGAGGTGCTCGCCCGGCGGGAGGCGGAGCTCGCCGAGGGCCATGCGTCCTTCCGCTACTCGGGATACATCACGGTGTCCGCACCGAACGAGGATGAGCTGGCGACGGCCTGCGACGCCGTGCAGCACGCGGCCGGCCAGAGCCGGCTGGCGCTGCGCCGCCTCTACGGTGACCAGGCGTCGGCGTACACGTGCACGCTGCCGCTGTGCCGCGGCCTGCGCTGACTCCGCGCCGAACGGCGCTGCGTACGATGGCGTCCATGCCCGGCGCAGCCGACGAGTCACCCGCCGCGACGGGCGCGGCGGAAGGCCGCGGCGGCCCCACGAACCTCGTCGTGCTGCTCCTCGACAGCCTGAACCGTCACATGCTCGGCAGTTACGGCGGCACGGAGTTCGAGACGCCGAACCTCGATCGCTTCGCCCGTGAGCGGGCGGTGCGATTCACGTCGCACGTCACCGGTTCACTGCCGTGCATGCCGGCGCGCCACGACATCTTGTGCGGGTCGCTCGACTTCTTGTGGCGGCCGTGGGGATCGATCGAGATCTGGGAGGAGCCGATCACCCAGGCGCTGCGGCGGGCGGGCGTCACCACCATGTTGGTGTCGGACCACCCGCACCTCTTCGAAGTCGGCGGTGAGAACTATCACACCGACTTCAGCGTGTGGGACTACGTGCGCGGGCACGAGGGCGATCCGTGGCGCACCTATCACGATCCGTCGTACGTCGGCGCGCCCGCGCTGCCGGCGCGTAGCGGCGGTTGGTACTGGAGCGAGCGACTCGGCATGGACTCGGGGGAGCGACCCTACGACTGCTCGCGCTCGTTCTTCCGAGCCGAGGAGGACTTCCCGGGGCCGCGCACCATGCGCATCGCGTCGGACTGGCTGCGCCGCGGCGCGCCGGACGACGCGCCCTTCCTCCTCTTCGTCGACGAGTTCGACCCGCACGAGCCCTTCGACACGCCCGAGCCGTGGGTCGGCCGCTACGACCCCGACTGGGAGGGCGAGCTGCTCATCTGGCCGCCGTACGACATCGGCGCGGTGGCGCAGGGCCGCCTGAGCGAGCGCGAGGGCCGGCACATCCGCGCTAACTACGGCGCCAAGCTGTCGATGATCGACCACTGGGTGGGTGAGGTCTTCGCGGCATTAGGGGAGCGGGGGCTGTGGGACTCGACGGCGGTGATCGTCTGCACGGACCACGGCCACTATCTCGGTGAGAAGGACATCTGGGGCAAGCCCGGCGTGATGCAGTACGAGACGCTCGGCCACACCCCGCTGCTGGTGTCCTGGCCCGGCGTGGCCGGCGGCGCGACCCGCGGCGCGTTGACGACCAACGTCGACATCCACGCCACCATCGCCGACGTGTTCGGCGTCACGCCGCGCGGCGCGGTGCACGGCGCGTCGCTCGTCCCGCTGTTGCTCGGCGCAGCGGAGCAGACGCGCGAGTGGGCCATCGGGGGCGTCTACGGCAACTGGGTCCAGGTCACCGACGGGCGGCTCAAGTACGCCCGCGGCGCCGACGGAACGAACTTCCCTCTCTCCATGTGGTCCAACCGGTGGTCGACCATGACGATCCACGGCCTCGAGGACTTGGTCCGCCTGCCACCGCCCGACCGTCGCGCCCGCCTGGACTATCCACCGGGCACCGACATCCCCGTCATCCGCCAGCCCTTCGAGCCGGGCGACCGCCTCCCCTTCTGGGTGGGTCACAACGTCATTGACGCGCACTTCCTCTTCGATCTGGGGTCGGACCCGGGCGAGGACGAGAACCGCGCGGGCACGGGCGGCGCCGAGGAGTCAGACATGGTGGAGCTGTTGCGGGTGGCGTTGAAGGACGTGGCGGCGCCCGAGGAGCAGCTCCAGCGGCTCGGTATCGCGTGACGGGGGCGGGCGATGGTGGCGACGCGGTGCCGTTCGTCCTGCCGCGCATCCCGGCGTCGTCCGGCGCACTGATCTTCGACGGCGCGGGGCGGCTCCTGATCGTCAACCCCACGTACAAGGCGCACTGGACGATCCCGGGCGGGATCATGGAGGCCGACGGGGAGACGCCGTGGGAAGCCTGCCGCCGCGAGGTGCGAGAAGAAGTCGCATTGGACGTCACCCACGGTCGCCTCGTCGTGGTGGACTTCTTGCGCCCGAAGCCGTCGAAGCCGGGAGGGATGCGGTTCCTCTTCGACTGCGGCGAGGTTCTTGATGAGGAGCTGGCGCGGATCGAGCTGCAGGCGGAGGAGTTGTCCGAGTACCTCGTGGCCGAGCCGGCCCGCGCGCTCGAGCTGTTGAGCGGTCCCCTGCGCCGCCGTGTGGGGGCGGCGCTCGCCGCGCAGGACTGCGTCTACCTCGAGGACGGGCGCGTGGTCTGACCGGGTGTGCCGCGACGTCAGGCGACGCTCAGCTCGGGCGGGCGTTCCCGCAGCAGGTAGACGGCCGTCGCCGTCACCAAGACGGCGGCCACCCCGAGAGCCACGGCGGGGTGCACGTGGATCGTCAGGGTCGCGCCCACCACTGCCCCGACGAACATGGAGACGACCGAGGTGAGGCGGTGCGACGCGTTCTGGTTGTTGCCCCCTGCGAAGGACGAGTCCGAGGCCAGGCCGGTGAGCGGCGCCGTGAGCACCGTCGTCGTCATGTCCGCCACACCGAGGCGGCGGACGGCAGTGTTGCGGGCGCCCATGCTGACGGCGAGCAGCGAGATGACCGTGAACCGTGGCCAGCCCGATGCGATCCCCGACGCCGAGACACCGGCGGCGATGAGCGCAGCCACGATCGTCAGACTCACCTCCATCGACATCACGACCATCATGAGGTTGCGGCGTACCGGCGCCCGACGGGCGACGCGACCACCGATCGCGGCCCCGACGAGGAAAGCACCGAGGGCGCACAGGCTGGCGGTCACGGAGAACCCGGCCGCGCCTGCAACCGCGAAGCCCAGGAGAGCCACGTTCCCCGTCATGTTGGCGGTGAAGACGTGACCCAGACCGAGGAAGCTCACGGAATCGAGGAAGCCGCTCACCACGGTCAGTGCGGCCAGCGACGCCACGAGGGACTGGGATGTACGACTCGGCTCGCTCATGTGCGCTCCACCTTCCCCGTGAACCGGGGGTCGGCCACGGCCAGCGCCAACGTAACGGAGAAGCTTCCAGCGCCGCTGCATACACATTCATCGCCGAGGCCGCCGTCGCCGGCGTGCCACACCGAGTCAGAGCACGGGGACTGCGACTTCTCTGACTGCTTGGTGGGGATTGATCTGGCGGAAGCTCCGCACTGTGTAGCCGACGACCACCGTGTCCTCCAGCGCGCGCACGGACGCGCTGCGAGGCAGGTTCAAGATAGGCCCGAGTTCCCCCACGTAGCTGCCCGGCGCCACCTGGGCGAGGATCTCGACGTTGCCATCGGTCAACTCACGATAGACCTCCAAGAGACCCGACTCGATGTGGTAGATCAGCTCACCCCAATCGCCTTGCTGGAACAGCACTTCTCCCTCACCCAAGACGACCTCCTCGGGCGGGTGGTCGGCGTCGGAGAAGTGGGGCGCGAGCTCGATCACTCTGTCGGCGAGCTGGGTGACCCGATCGTCGTGTGTCGAGACCACGACAATCCGCCCGGCGCTGGCCAACTCCCGCATGAGGCGCAGGATTCCCTCGACCTGAATGTGGTCGAGGTGGGCCGTGGGCTCGTCGGCCAGGATCAACTGCGGTTCGTGCACCAGCGCTCGAGCGATCGCCACCCGCTGCTGTTGTCCCCCTGAGAGCTGCGCGGGGCGGTGATTGGCGCGCTCGTCGAGCCCGACCAGCGCGAGCAACTCGTTCGCACGAGCCTTCGCCTTGGCGCGCGGGACTCCTGCGAGCCGCATGGGCACGATCACGTTGCCCCGGGCGGTCAGGCTGGGAATCAGATTGAACGCCTGAAAGACGACCCCGACGGTCTGCCGGCGGTACTCCGCCAGGGCTGCGCCGCGCAGCTCGGTGACGGCGATGGGACCCAGTTCCACCCGACCCGATGTCGGCGTCAGCAGGCCGGCGAGGCACGAGAGCAGCGTCGTCTTGCCGCAGCCCGAAGGTCCGAGCAGAACGGCCAGCTCCCCGTCACTCGCCGTGAATGACAGCCCGTCGAGTGGCTTGATCACGTAGCCCCCCGAGTCGAAGGCCATCGTGAGGTCGTCGACTATCAGGTGATCGCTCATCCGAAAGCCGCCGCCGGGTCGGCGCCGGTGACGCGACGCAAGGCCGTCAGGCTGGCCAGCACGCCGACCACCACTGCGACCAGGGGGAGAACCAGCCGCGCCTCGGGCGTGATGTCCAGCGGCTGCGCAAAAGTCGGAGTCAGGGCACTCGCCAGGAACTCGGCCAGGACGGCCGCGAGCAGTGTCACCACCACGGCCTGGACGAGGAGGCTCAAGAAGAGCGCCCGCGAGGAGGATCCGAGCGCCTTGAGCACAGCGAAGTCGCGTTTTCGCTCCAACGCTGCGACGTACAGCATCGAGGCGACGATGGCGGCGGCCACGAACCACATCAACCAACGCGTGTTGTCGATCGACTGCACGCCGGTCTTCAATTGACCAACGGTGGAGGTGATGACCTTCGCCGGCGAGAGGACCACGAGACCCGCCGGCACTCTCGTCGGAGTCCCGCTTGTGGCGATAGCCGTGATGAGCGGGCGTCCCCCGGTCACTGCCTGCTGCACGGTTGCCAGCGTCATGTACACCAGCGGGGTGCCACCCGTCATCGTGCGGCTGTCGACCGTCCCGACGACATCGAAGCGGCGTCCGCCCAGTGAGAGAACATCGCCGACCCCACCCACCTTGGTGTCGACCACCGCTTGGCCAGCGCCACTGAGCGGGTGGCCCGAGGCCACCTGAGGGTCGCCCAGTCCGTTCGGCCGAACGCCGAAGAGGTTGACCGTCAGCGGCTGCGTCGACCCGGACACGAAGACGACTTGAGCTGGGGCGACGAGCACGGCAGACGCGTGCCGGACGCCTGGCTCCTGTGCCACGGCACGCTCGTCCGCCGCCGGAAAAGCAGCGAACGCAGTCAGCCGACCCTGAGCCGAGTCCGACATCACCCACGACGTGGCGCCGAAGGCGTCGACCGTCCCGGCTACCTCGGAGTAAAAGCCGTCGGCCAACCCGCTCAGGGCAAGCGCCAGGGCGAGCACGAGGGCCACCCCGACGACGGCCATGAGGAACTGTCGGGCCCTGAACCAGAGATCTGCGAACGTCACCGCCAGCACGTGCCCCACCCTTCGCCGACCGGATGTCCCTGAACTCTAACCATGGAACAACGGGTATTGCACCCCTGTGAGTCCGAGTCCGTCCGGACCAGCCGACCGTTCAGTGTTCATGAGGGAGCGAATGCCGAAGGTGCCGGCGCATCAGGTCACGACGCGCAACCTGGGGGCCGCGTACCCGTTCATTGCCGAGGCCGGCCTGGGCCAGCGGGGCGTGGTCATCGGCGACGACCTTCTCGGCGGCTCCTTCGTCTTCGACCCCTTCGAGCTCTACGCCGCCGGTGTGGTGTCCAACCCGAACATGGTGGTGTTCGGGCAGATCGGTCGTGGCAAGAGCGCGTTCGTCAAGACCTTCTTGTGGCGCCAGGCGGTCTTCGGGCGCCGGGCATGGGTCGTCGACCCCAAGGGCGAGTACGCCGACCTGGCCGATGCCTGGGGTGTCCGGCCCGTGGCGCTCCGGCCCGGCGGGTCGATCCGGCTGAACCCGCTCGACCCGGGACCGGAGCTGATGGACGCGGGGTCGCCCGACCTCGAGCGCGACGCCACGGGTCGGCGGCGCATGAGCCTGCTGTCGTCGCTGGCCAGCTCGTGCCTGGGGCGGGACCTCACCCCTCGCGAACGCGCCGCGCTGGGCGCGGCGCTCGAAGACGTGAGCGCGGGTCACGCCGTGCCGACCGTTCCGATGGTGGTCGAGGCGCTCCTCGCGCCGCGCGAGGACGCCGCGCGGGCCTTGCGCACCACGCTGCGCGATCTGCTCGAGGACGGGCGCGACGTCGCGCTCGAACTCCGCCGGCTCGTGCACGGCGACCTGTGCGGCATGTTCGACGGGCCGACCACGCCGGGCCTCGACCTCTCGGCTCCGCTGGTCATCCTCGACCTGTCCGCTCTCTATTCGTCGGCGGCGCTGGGGGTTCTCATGGCGTGCGCCACCGCGTGGCTGCAGGCGGCGCTGGCGCGTTCGGCGACCGGGGCTGACGCCGGCGCGACGCCGGTCGCGAGGCCGGCCCCGGGCGGGGGGCGAGGCCGTTTCTTCCTCGTGGTCGACGAGGCGTGGGCCATCCTCTCCAATCTCGGGGTGGCGCGCTGGCTGCAGTCTTCGTGGAAGCTGTCACGAGCCTTCGGCGTGTCCAACATCGCCGTGCTGCACCGCGTCTCGGACCTCCGCTCCGTCGGCGCCTCCGACTCCGAACAAGTTGCGCTCGCCCAGGGTCTGCTGGCGGACTCGGAAACGCGGGTGATCTACGCGCAGTCGCCGGGCGAGTTGGAGGCGGCAACGGAGCTGTTGTCCCTCTCGAACACCGAGTCCGAGCTGCTACCCCAGCTCCGTCGGGGCATCGCGCTGTGGAAGATCGGCCAGCGGTCTTTTCTCGTCCAGCACCGTCTCAGCGCGACAGAACGCCTGATCGCTGATACCGATGCGGCCATGTCGGGGTTGGCGTCGGGGTCGGCGTCTCGCTCGGGGTCGGCGTCGTAGGCCGGGGTCGGTAGGCGGCGCGCTCGGTGCGACGGAGCCGATGACCGGGATCGAGTCGGCCGTGGTGCCGGTCGCCCTCGGCGGCGCGCTGCTGGCTGGGATCTCGTATGCGGGCGGCTCTTGGCCTACGGGAACCGGGCACGGGTCCAGACGGGCACGCGGACGACGTGGCGCGCGTTGGGCCCGCCGACGCGACCTGCGCCCGCTCCTCGTGCGGGCGGACGTGCCATCACCGGGCCGGCTCGTGCTGGGGGTGTCGCCGGGCATCGTCCGTGCCGGCGTGGTGGCCGCCGAGCGGGCGCAGTCGCTCGTGGTCGTCGGGCCGACCCAGAGCGGCAAGACGACCCGCCTCGCGGTGCCCGCCATCCTCGGCTGGCGCGGACCCGTCGTGGCCGCCAGCGTCAAGAGCGATCTGCTCCACCACACGCTCGGCGCCTGCAGCCGACGGGGCCAGGTGTGGTGCCTCGACCCGACGGGGTCGACCGCGGCGCGCCGGAGTCGCTGGTCGCCGCTGACCGGGTGTGGCGATTGGCAGCGCGCCTGCCGGATCGCCGCTGACCTGTGCGAGGCCGCCAAAGCCGGCGGCACGACGGCGGACGGCGAGTTTTGGTACGCGACCGCGGCCAAGTTGCTCGCCCCACTCTTCTTCGCCGCCGCGCTCGAGGACCGACCCGTCTCCGACGTTGTGCGCTGGGTCGACACCCAGGAGGTGGGAGAGGTGGCGGGCATCTTGGAACGCGCGGGTGTCGCCGAACCGCTGCACGCGGCGCAGGCAACCTGGTGCCGCGACGAGCGCACACGCAGCTCCGTATACACCACGGCCGAGACGGTGCTGGCGCCGTTCGCCCACGAGGCGCCGGCGCGGGCGGGCGCACCGTCCTTCGAGCCCGAGCAGCTCCTCGGTGGCGCCAACACGCTGTTCCTGTGCGCGCCGGCGCACGACCAGCGCCGGCTGCGGGGCTACTTCACGACGATCACCCAGCAGGTCCTCGCGCACGCCTTCGCGACGGCCACGAGGGCGGGCCGCCCACTCGACCCGCCGCTGCTCGTCGTCCTCGACGAGGCAGCCCACATCGCACCGCTGCCCGAGCTCGACGGGCTGGCCGCCACGTGCGCGTCGCACGGGATCCAGCTGGTCACGGTCTGGCAGGACCTGGCGCAAGTACGCGGACGGTTCGGCGCGCGCGCCCCGACCGTCTTGAACAACCACCGCGCCAAGCTGTTCCTCCCCGGCATCGCCGACCCCGACACGCTCGACTACGCCAGCCACCTGGTCGGGGACGAGGAGGTTGCCCAACCCTCCATCACGCGAGACCCGGCGGGACGGCGGTCGACCACCTCGACCACAGGGCCACGACGACTGCTGCGTCCCGAGGAATTGCGTTGCCTGCCCCGCGGGCACGCGGTGCTGGTGTACGGGACGTTGCCGCCGGCGCGCCTGCAGCTGCGGGCGTGGCCGGGTGACCGAGGGTTGCGGAAAGCTTGGAAGGGATTGAGGGTCAGACGGTGCACGCCCGGGCGGTCTTGACCGGTTTCGCCGGCGAAACGTAGCCTCGCCCACGCGGGGAAATTCGCAGTGATCCTTGAAGATCCGAAAGGGGTCGACACATGTCCAGCCAGGCCGGAAGCGGTGAAGTCCGCATGCTCATTGACGGTGAGCTCGTCGAGGCGGCGTCGGGCAAGCGCTTCGACAACATCAACCCCGCTACCGAAGAGGTGCTCGGCCAGGTGGCCGATGCGTCCGCGGACGACATGCGGCGTGCCATCGACGCCGCCCGTCGCGCTTTCGACGAGACCGACTGGTCGACGAACCGCGCCCTGCGCAAGCGCTGCCTCGAGCAGCTCCAGGCCGCACTGGAGTCCGAGCGCGAGGAGTTCCGGGAAGAGGTGATCGCCGAGGTCGGCACGCCGCGGATGATGACCTTCGCGGCGCAGGTCGACTGGCCGGTCGACGAGGCCCTGGGCTGGCCCACCAAGATGATCGACGAGTTCGAGTGGGAGCGTTCGCTCCCGAACACAGAAATGATGGGGATGGCCAGCCGGCGTGGCGTGATCAAGGAGCCGATGGGGGTTATCGGCTCCATCATCCCGTGGAACTACCCGGTCGAGGTCACGCTCAACAAGTTGGGCCCGATCCTGGCCACCGGCAACACCACCATCATCAAGCCCGCGCCCGATACGCCCTGGAACGCAACCCGGTTGGGTCGCCTGATCGCCGAGAAGACCGACATCCCCGCCGGCGTCGTCAACGTGGTGACCTCGGCCGACCACCTCGTCGGTGAGGAGCTGACCTTGTCGCCCAAGGTGGACCTGATTTCGTTCACGGGGTCGACCGCCACCGGCAAGCGCATCATGGAGAAGGGCGCCGCCACGCTCAAGCGCGTCTTCCTCGAGCTCGGCGGCAAGTCGGCCATGATCGTGTGCGACGACGCGGACTTCCCCTCGACTGTCCCGATGGCCTCCATGGTGTGCGTGCACGCGGGCCAGGGTTGCGCCATGCAGACGAGACTCCTGCTGCCGCGCTCGCGCTACGACGAGGGCGTCGAGCTCATCAGCGCCGGCATGGCCGCAGTGCCCTACGGCGATCCCTCGAGCGACGCCGTCGTCATGGGACCGGTGGTGAGCGCCAAGCAGCGCGACCGCGTGCTCGGCTACATCGAGAAGGGGCAAGAGGAAGGCGCCAAGCTGGTCGTCGGCGGCGGCCGGCCCTCGCACCTGCCCAAGGGGTACTTCGTGGAGCCGACGCTCTTCGTCGACGTCGACAACTCCATGGCCATCGCCCAAGAGGAGATCTTCGGGCCGGTCCTCTGCGTGATCGCCTACGAGGACGACGACGACGCCGTGCGCATCGCCAACGACAGCCACTACGGCCTCTCCGGCGGCGTGGTCTCGGCGTCAGAGGAGCGCGCCACCGCCATCGCCCGGCGTATCCGCACCGGCTCCATCGGAGTCAACGGGGGCCTTTGGTACGGCGCGGACTCGCCCTACGGCGGCTACAAGGACAGCGGGATCGGCCGCCAGTGCGGCATCGAGGGCCTCGAGCAGTACCTCGAGACCAAGGCCATCGCCTGGCCGCTCGCCTGAGCGATCAGGCAGCCCCCCATTCGCCCAGCAGCTCGTCGGTCGTCGCGAGTCGCGCCACGAAGGCGAGGCTGTGGCGCAGCATGGACTCGTGATGCTTCGCCGGCGTGCCCACTGACGCGTCGGTCGGGATCGTGACGGCGAATCCCTCGTCGGCGGCTCCGGCCGCGGTCAGGGGGATGGCGAGGTTCGTCGAGACGCCGGCCACCACGACCTCGTCCATGCCCATGTTGCGCAGGATGGCCAGCACTTCGGTGCGGTGGACCGGCGAGATGCCCTGGTGGCGCGGCAGCACGAGATCGCCGGGCTCCACCCCGATCTCGGGCACCACCTCGAGGGCGGGATCGTCATCGCGCCAGGTCGCCGTCGACGCCGTCGTCCGCATGAGCGGCGAGCGGCGGCTGGTCGAGCGCCCCTCGGCCAGCGGCAGGTAGGTCAGGTGCACCACCTGCACGCCGGCGCCACGCGCCCCGGTGGCGAGGCGGCCCATGGCGGCGAGCGCCGGCTGCGCGGCGTGCGCCAGGGCCGGGAGCACGGAACGGTCGCCGACGACCCCACGCTGGCACTCGATGAAGAGCAGCGCGGTGGTGCGGGGCTCGGTCAGGCGACGACTCCCGCCACCTTGAGCTCCATCATCTCGTCTTCGCTCAGGTCGATCAGGGCGAGGATCTCGTCGCAGTGCTCGTTGAACTCGGGCGCCCGCTTCGGCGGGTACGGCTCGCCCGCGTACTGCACCGGTGTCGTGACGAGTGTGAACGGCGTGCCATCCGCGGTGGCGGTGTCACCGAGCAGGCCGTTGGCCAAGACCTGGGGGTCCGTGGTCAGCTCGAGGCTGTCTTGGGCGACGGACCACTGGCCCTCGAAGGAGTCCAAGCGGACCTTCCACTCGCTCAGCGGGGCCGAGGCGAAGATCTCCTTGAGGATCTCGCGCGCCGCGCCCGCGTTGGCCGCCAGCTGCTCGTGCGAGTTGAAGCGCTCGTCCGTGATGAGGTCCTCGCGACCCACCGATCGGCAGGCCGAGGGCCAGTACTTGAAGCCCTGCAGGCAGGAGAACGCGAGGAATCGACCGTCTTCGGTCCGATACGTGCCGACCAGCGGGTTGGCCGGCCCGGCACCCCCGCCGCGGCTCGGGCCGGGACGCCACGGCATGTTCAGCTGGAGCGACAGTGCGACGGCCGGGCTCATGGACCACATGCCGACACCGAGCAGCGACACGTCGAGGGGCAGCGCCTCGCCGGTGCGCTCGCGGTGGAAGAGCGCGCCCATGATCCCTCCCGCGATCGTCATCCCGCCGATGGAGTCGCCGTAGCCCGGGCCGGGCTGACCGGCCAGGTAGTCGACATCGGTCGGCGTGGTGCCCATGGCACTGCCGGCCCGGCACCAGTAGCTCAAGAAGTCATAGCCGCCCCGGTCCGCCTCCGGACCGCGCTCGCCGCCGCCCGTCCCGGCCACGTAGATGATGTTGGGGTTGTGCTTCTTGATGTCCTCGAGCTCGATGCGCAGCTTCTTGCGCACCGCCGGGAGCTTGTTGGTCAAGAAGACGTCCGACGTCGCGGCAAGCCGGTAGATGAGGTCGAGGCCCTGCTCCGTGCTGACGTCGATGCCGATGCTCTTCTTGCCCCGGTTGGAGTGCTCGAGGAGCACGTGCACGTTTCCCATGGAGGGCATGACGCCACTCGACGCCAGTCCGCGCATGGCGTCGCCGCGCTCGGGGTGCTCGATCTTGATGACCTCCGCCCCCCAGTCCGCCAGGATCGCCGAGGCGGCCGGGACGAAGGTGTGCTCGGCAACCTCGAGGATGCGGACACCTTTCATGATCTCTGGCAACGCGGACTCCTCCCCTTCGTGCCTGTTCGAGGCCGTGGTGATCTGATGCAGCATCGCTGAAGCATCGGGGGCGCGCCAAACCCGACTTCAGAAAGCCGGCACCGAGCGGTGCTCGCCTAAGGGCATCTGGACGCCCGGTCCGAGAACGTCGATACCGGCAAACAGAGTGTACTGAATTGGGACAGCGCTACGACCGGCCCTCGTCTGCGAGATCGGGGGCGAACACCGGCGTGAACACCTCTCCATGTTGCTCGAACCTCACCTGCACACGCATGCCGATGTGGACGTCCCCGGGTGGGCAATCCACAACGTTGGTCGTGAACCGCAGTCCCTCCTGCTCTATCAGCTCGACGATCGAGATGTCGTAGGGCACCGGCACGACGGGGTTGTAGGGGTGTGCATTCGTCGTGTGGGTGAAGACGACTCCCTTCCCGCTCGTGGCCTCGTACTCCGTTGTGCCCCCGCACTCGGCACACGTGTCAGAGAGGGGAAAGACCCACCGTCGGCAAGACCTGCAGCGGGTGATCTGGAGCACACCGGTCGCACCGCCCGTCCAGAACGGTCGGTTGAGATCGTCGAGGGGTGGTGTGATGCGCGGAGCGATCTCAGCCACACACCCACTCTAGAGTTCGCCGCGTGAGTGACATCGTGGAACGGGGCGCCATCATCTCGGGGATCGGCATTTCGCGCATCGGACGCAAAACAGGCATCGCCGGGCTCGACCTCACCGCGGAATCCTCGTCAGCGGCCATCGCGGATGCCGGCCTCTCGTCTGACGACATCGACGGCATTTCGACCATGGGCGAGACCCCTGTCGCTGCCGCGGCGGCTCGCCTCGGCATCGATCACGTGTGGACCGGCTCACCGGTCGGCCGCTGGGGGCTTCTCAGCCCCGTGGTCAACGCCTTCCACGCCGTCGCCACCGGTCAAGCCCGCCACGTCCTCGTCTACCGGACCGTGCACATGATGGGGGGCTCAGTACTGCCCTCGTCGGGGTCGGGCGACGACGCTCCCGGTTCCGCACCACCTCCATCGCGGGGCGTCGCGACCGCGCCGCTACAGGAGAGGGGAAACCCGATGGCCGACGTTCCTCGGCTGATCGCCGCCCACGCCTATTCCGCGGCGAATTGGCTGGCCCTCCACGCACGGCGTCACATGCACCTCTATGGCACGACCAAGGAGCAGCTTGGCTGGTTGGCCATCAACAGCCGAAAGAACGCTGCGCTCAATCCGCGTGCCGCCTATCGCGCTCCGCTCTCAATGGACGAATACCTCTCGGCGCGGATGATCTCGGACCCGTTCGGGCTCTTGGACTGCGACGTCCCGGTCGACGGTTCCGTCGCATTTGTCGTCTCGACCTCCGACGTGGTCGCCGACTGTAACCACCCCGTTCGGGTCGAGGCCTGTGGCGGGGCACTCGGACTCGGTGGCTGGGACCAGAGGCCTGATTACCCCAAGATGGCCTCCACGGACGCGGCAGCAGAGATGTGGAGCCGTACCGATCTCAAGCCCTCCGACGTCGATGTCGCCGAGCTCTACGACGGATTCACGTTCCTGACCCTGGCGTGGCTGGAGGCGCTCGGGTTCTGTGGTGACGGGGAGGCGGGACCGTTCGTCGAGGGCGCCGCCCGCATTGCGATCGAGGGCCAACTTCCGCTCAATACCTATGGCGGACAGCTCTCGGCGGGTCGTATGCACGGCAATTGGGTGCTGCACGAGGCCTGCCTGCAGTTGCGAGGCGAGGCCGGGGCGCGCCAGGTGCACAAGCGCGATGTGGCCGTCGTCTCGAACGGCGGGGGCCCCATTGCCGGCTGCATGGTGTTGACCCGGTAGAGCCGAGTGTGTCGCGTGACTGGCCCAGGAGAGCCGGCGCCTCCTGCGCGACAATCGCTTTGGTGAACGGCGCCGAGGAGTCCGGATGGAGCAGGCGGCGAAGCGTGCTCGAGGCGAAGTACGAGCAGATCGCCTGGCGTCTGTTCGCCGAGCGGGGATACCGAGAGGTGACGGTCGACGACATCGCCGAAGCTGCCGGAGTCTCTGCGCGGACGCTCTTCCGCTACTTTCCTTCCAAGGAGGACTTTCTCTTGGGCTTCACCCGGCGTGGCGCCCACGCGTTGGTCGATGCGATCGGCGACCTCGAACCCAACCCGAATCCCCTCCAGAGGGTCTGGCAACTCATTCGCGAACATTCTCTGGAAAACCCCCAGGATGTCCGGCTGCTCAGGCTGTGGCGACGGGCGGCGGCGGGTGCTCCAGAGATCCATGCACGGGTTCGTGGCGAGCGCGTCCATGACCTCACTGAAGCTGTCACTGACTACTGCGCCAAGTCCATGGGGACTCGCGGTTCGGACGATCCTGATCCGCGCCTCTTGGCCGGCTTGGTAGTGGGGATCGAGATGGCGGTGATCGAACTGTGGGGCCGGTCCAGGCTCAGCCTTCCGCAGATCCTGGACGCGGCCGAGGCGGCCACCCCTGATCTCATCCGCAAGAGACGCCGCGGGTCGCCGTGACGGTCCACAGGCGAAGGGCACCCCTTGCCAGGACGAACGCGCCGGGCGTAGATTGACAGAGTATGACGATTCTTCGCTTTGAAGGATCGACGTCCCGGGGGGATCGGCATGCTGCCTGACGACGTCCAGTTGGTCTCGGTCGATGACCATGTGATCGAGCACGAGCAGGTGTGGCTCGATCGTCTGCCCGCGAAGTACCTCGAGGCCGGACCACGCATCGTCGAGCTGGACGGCGGACAACAGACCTGGAGCTTCGAGGGCAGGACCATTCCCACCATCGGGCTCAATGCCGTGGCGGGAAAGCATCCCCGGGACTTCGGCGTCGACCCTGTCCGCTTCGACGAGATGCTCCCCGGTTGCTACGACGTCTCGGCCCGCTTGAGCGACATGGACCTCGACGGAGTCCACGCGCAGATGTGCTTTCCGTCCTTTCCCGGTTTCGCCGGAGGGACGTTCTTCGCAGCAGAGGACAAGAATCTCGCGGCAGCGTGCGTCGTGGCGTGGAACGACTTCATCCTCGACGAGTGGTGCGCTGCCGCACCTGACCGTTTCATTCCGATGATCATGGTCCCGTTCTGGGATGTGGCGGCCTCAGTCGCCGAGGTCGAACGCACCGCGGCCAAGGGTGCCAAGTCGATCACCTTCACCGAGGCACCACACCGACTCGGCCTGCCGTCGTTCCACAGCGATCACTGGGATCCGTTCCTCGCAGCGGCCCAGGCGGCCGACATGCCACTGTGCCTGCATTTCGGCAGCGGCGGTGCGCCGGCGACCGCGCCAGATGCCAATTTCGCCGTCGCCATCGCTCTGTTCGGGATGAACTCGCAATCCACGACCGTCGACATGTTGTTGTCGCCCGTCTTCCACAAGTTTCCACGTGTAATGGTCGCGCTCTCTGAGGGGGGCATCGGGTGGATTCCCTACGTCCTGGAACGGATTGACTACACGTGGGAGCGCCACCGCTGGTACACGGGCATCAATCCCGACGTACGACCCTCCGATCTGTTCCGAGCGCATATGTTCGGGTGCTTCATCGCCGATAACGCAGGAATCGAGGAGCGAGAATTGATCGGAACCGACAACATCATGTTCGAGGGTGACTACCCCCACAGTGACAGCAACTTTCCGGCGTCTCGGAAGAAGCTCGCCGACGTCCTGTACGAAGTTCCCGACGATGACGCCCGCAAGATCGCAGAGGACAACGCCCGCCGGGTCTTCAACTTTCCGCGCTCGGCCCGGACCGGTTCATGACGGGTCCATTCGACGGCGTGCGGGTGCTCGAGGTTGCCTCGTGGACCTTTGTGCCGGCGGCGGGAGCGGCCATGGCCGATCTCGGTGCGGATGTGATCAAGGTCGAGCCGCCCAACGGCGACCCCCAGCGCGGGCTGATGAACCTGCTCGGGCGCCCTGACGGCTCCGGGCCCAATCCGTTCGTGGAGATCCCCAACCGCGGCAAGCGGGGGATGACCATCGACCTGGCCACTGAGCAAGGTCACGACCTGCTCCTTGAATTGGCGACCACAGCAGACGTCTTCCTTACCAGCTATCTTCCCGCTGTTCGCAAGAGGCTCCGGATCGAGTTGGATGACCTGCGGCGAGCCAACCGGCAAATCATCTACACATGCGGCCACGGTTGGGGGGCGCGGGGCCTAATGAAGGACACCGGCGGGTTCGACCTCGCCGCCGGATGGGCCTCGGCGGGCATGGCGTTCAAAATGACGAGGCCCGGCCAGGAGCCGATGTTCCAGCCGGCGGCGTTCTTCGACCTCCAAGGAGCGAACACAATTGCCGGCGCGATCGGCACGGCTTTGTTCCAACGAGAGCGGACCGGCGTTCCCACCGAAGTCGATGTATCGCTCCTTGGAGTCGGCATCTGGACGCTGAGCCCTGACATCATGGCGGGCCCGTTCGTGGGATCGATGCCGGCCATGGATCGGACCCGCGCCCCGAACCCGCTGACGAACAGTTACCCGACGTCGGACGGCCGGTGGTTGTATCTGGTCTGCCTGCAAGCGGACCGGTTCTGGGCCGAACTCTGCGCTGCCATCGGCCGGCCCGAGCTGGTCTCCGACGAGCGCTTTGCCGACATGGTCGTCCGCGCCCAGAACGCCGAAGCGTGCGTCAGCGAGCTCGAGAGGACGTTCGTGAGCGAGTCGCTGGAGCACTGGCGCAAGCGGCTTGCCGATTTCACCGGTGTCTGGGCGCCTGCGCTCACGCCGGCCGAGGTGCACCAGCACGTGCAGGTCGAGGCGAACGGGTACCTGCCCGAAGTGGTTGCGCACGACGGCGCCACCTTCCGGATTCCCGCGCCTCCGATGCAGTTCGGCGGCGTGGCGCCGGTGCCCGCCGCGCCGGCTCCCGAACTCGGGCAGCACACCGAGGAGATCCTCCTCGAACTGGGGCACGATTGGGACGCCATCAGCGAGCTGCGCCAGTCCGGCGCGCTGGGTTGAGAAGGGCCGATGAGCATGGAGCGAAGGACGGAGACCACGAGATGACCTGGAATTACGAGCTGTTCATTGACGGCAAGTGGACCTCCGAGGGGGTCGATGGCTCGATCGACGTCCTCGATCCCGCCACTGAGGAGGTGATCGGATCCGTTCCCGAGGCCACGACCAAGACAGCGGTGCGCGCCATCGAGGCAGCGCGGCGAGCGTTCGACGAGGGCCCATGGCCCTACCTCAAGCCATCGGAGCGCGCCGCGAAGCTGCTGGCCTTGGCTGAGATCTTGGAGGCACGGGCGGGAGACCTCCGAGAACTCATCATCGCGGAGACGGGCTCCACCGGATTTCTCACCGATGCCATCCAAGGGGCCGGATCGATCGGCATGTTCCGTTCGAACGCCGCCCTCGTCGAGCACTCTTTTCCCTGGGTCGAGAGCGGCGCTCCGACGGGTGGTCCCACCGGTGTGGGCGGAAGCGCCATTGTGCGCGAGCCGATCGGCGTGGTCGCGGCCATCACGCCGTTCAACTTTCCCTTCATGCTCAACGTGGTGAAGGTGGCTCCGGCCTTGGCGGTCGGCTGCACGGTCGTCCTCAAGCCGCACCCGTGGACGCCGCTCGACGCCATGATGATCGCCGAGGCGGCCGCCGAGGCCGGCATCCCACCGGGCGTGCTCAACGTGATCACGGGTCATGGCGAGGTGGGTGACGAACTGACATCGAACCCGATGGTCGACATGGTCACGTTCACGGGGTCGACTGCGACCGGTCGCCGGATCATGGCGTCTGCGTCGGGAACCGTGAAGAAGGTCCAACTCGAGCTCGGCGGCAAGAGCGCCACGGTCGTGCTGGGCGACGCGGGTGAGGACTACGCCCGCTCCGTCGGATTCGGGCAGGTGCTGATGCACTGTGGCCAGGGCTGTGTGCTGCACCGCGCCTGCTGCTTCCCGAGTCGCTCCTCGACGCCTACAAAGAAGGGCTCGAGGCGATGCGTCCCATGATCACGATCGGCGATCCTCGCAACGAGAACACCGTGCTCGGCCCGCTGATCCGTGAGCAGCAACGCCAGCGCGTGGAAGGTTATGTGGCGTCGGGCCTCGAGCAAGGTGCCGAGTTGCTCTGTGGTGGCAAGCGACCCGACGGGATTGAGAAGGGTTTCTACTACGAGCCGACCGTCTTCGTGAGCACCAATGACTTGCGCATCGCTCAGGAAGAGATCTTCGGCCCGGTTCTCACGGTGGTGCCCTACTCGGGCACGGACGAGGACGCCGTGCGCTTGGCCAACGATTCCATCTACGGGCTCGGAGGGGGTGTGGTTTCGACGTCGGACTCCCGGGCCTTCAACGTGGCCCGCCAGATCCGCGCTGGCCTCGTGACGGTGCAGAAGGTCGGCGCCGAACCCCTCGCCGACCTCGGTCCCGGCGGCGGTCAGGGGCCCGGGTGGGGGTCCGAGTTCAAGGGCATCGGCCAGAGCGGCGCGTTCGGCGGGTACAAACAGTCGGGGCTCGGTCGCGAATGGGGGCGGCACGGGTTGGAGGACTTCACCGAGATCAAGAACCTGGCCTGGAACTGATCGACGATCGTGGGGGCGCTCGACGGGAAGATCGCCGTCGTCACCGGCGCGTCGAGCGGCTCGGGCCTCGGCGTCGCCTCCCGCTTCGCGGAAGAGGGCGCCACGGTCGCGCTGCTGGCCCGGGGCGGCGAGCGCCTCGAGCGGACTGCGAAGGAACTGGGATCCCGGGCCGTGCCCATCGTCACCGATGTGGGTGACGCGAGCAGCGTCGGACGGTCCTTCGTCGAGATCGGTGAGCGCTTCGGCCGGATCGACATCCTCGTCAACAATGCCGCCGTCTACAGACCGTGCCGAGTCGAGCTGCTGAGCGACCTCGATATCGAGCAGCAAATGCGCACCAACTTTGCCGGCCCCGTGTACACCTGCCGGGCGGCCATCCCACTGCTCCGTGCTGCCGGCGGGGGCGACATCGTCAACACGTCGAGCGAGTCGACGCTGCACCCCTTTCCCATGCTGTCGATGTATGTCGCCACGAAGGCAGCCCTCGAGGCGTTCGCCCTCGTCCTGGCGCAAGAGGTGCGCGACGACGACATCCGGGTCACGACGGTCATCCAGGGCGGGACGAACGGTGGCGGCGGCGGCTCAACGGACTGGGAGTGGGATCCCCAGCACGGAGCGGAGGCCATCGACCTGTGGACCAATTCCGGCTTGATGTCCCAGGCGTTCGGCCACAACGGTGGTCAGGACGTGCAGGCGGTCGGCGACGTCCACCTCTTCATCGTGACCCGGCCGCGCACCCAGAAGATGGACACCGTCTATTGCCGCAGCTTTTGACACAACGACTTTGGAGGGACGGACGTGAGTGAGCTCACGGAGAGCGAGCTGTACTACGACCCGTACGACTTCACCATCGATGCCGACCCGTACCCGGTGTGGAAACGCCTGCGCGACGAGGCGCCGTTGTACTACAACGAAAACCACGACTTCTACGCGCTCAGCCGTTTTGACGATGTCAGGGAATGCAGCGCCGACTGGAAGACGTACATCTCGGGCAAGGGCTCGGTGTTGGAGCTCATCAAGAGTGGGATGGAGATCCCACCCGGCATCATCCTGTTCGAGGATCCCCCGGCGCATGATCTGCACCGGGGACTGCTGAGTCGGGTCTTCACCCCGAGACGGCTGGCCGAGATCGAACCGCAGGCACGGGCCTACTGCGCCCGAACGCTCGACCCCTTGATGGAGAGGGGAGCCTTCGATTTCATCCACGACCTGGCCGCCGAGCTCCCGATGCGGGTCATCGGCATGCTGCTCGGCGTTCCCGAGGAGGATCAGGTCGCCATACGTGATCGTATGGACGAAGCGATGCGGCTCGAAGAGGGAGACGCGCCGGACAACACGGGCGCAGGTCTCAGCGCACTCGACGGCAGTGATTTCGGAGCGTACATCGACTGGCGAGCCCGTCACCCATCCGACGATCTCATGACCGATCTTCTCAACGCGGAGGTTGAAGACGGTGACGGGACTGTCAGAAAGCTGAGTCGTGAGGAGATTCTCAATTACATAGGGCTTCTCGCCGCCGCTGGGAACGAGACCACGACACGGCTCATCGGGTGGGCGGGAAAAGTGCTCGCCGAGCACCCCGATCAGCGCGCCGAGCTCGTGGGCGATCCGGGGTTGATTCCGGGTGCAATCGAGGAGCTGTTGCGCTACGAATCTCCCTCACCGGTTCAGGCCCGATTTGTCACGCGGGACGTCGAGCACCACGCACGCCAGGTGCCCGAAGGAAGCGTGCTGCTGTTGATGAGCGCCGCGGCGAATCGGGACGAGAGGAAGTTCCCTGACCCGGACCGCTTCGACATTCACCGCACCATCCAGCAGCACTTGGCTTTCGGGTACGGGATCCATTTCTGCCTCGGGAGCCATCTGGCCCGGCTCGAGGGACGCATCGCCTTGGAAGAGGTCCTGGTCAGATTCCCGACCTGGGAGGTCGATTGGGAACATGCCGTTCAGGCGCACACCTCGACGGTCCGCGGATGGGAGTCGCTGCCGGTCGTCGTGGTGTCCTAGATCTCTCACAGCGCTGGCGCAATCCGTTGCCGGTCAGGGGTCGATGCCCAGTTCCGAGAGAGTGCGCGCGGTGTCGGACCCCAGCGCAGGCGCGCTGGCAACGGCCGGGCGCGACCGGGGGTGGGCCACCGCGAGATCGGGAGGAGCATGAAGCGTCGGGCCGGTCAGCGCCGCGCTCACGGCCGCCATCGATACGTCGAGGAGCCAGCGACCGCCTGCTGCGAGCGCCTGCACGCAGGCGTCTGCCGCCGTCAGGCCGGTGACTGGGTCAGCCAGGGCGTCGGCGCAGAACAGGGGGACCTGGTCCTTCCAGACCACCAACCCGCCTGCAGCCGCGGCGTCGTCACCGAACGCCACCCGGTTGGAGGCGCGGCCGTAGCCGGTGATGGAGACCCAGATGCGGGGACCGCCGTTGCGCACCAGCTCGGGACCATCGAGCCCCAGTTGCCTCAGCGCGCGCGGACGGCTTGCTTCGATCACGACGTCGGCCCGCCGCACGAGGTCGTGCAGGATCCGGACACCGTCACGATCCTTGAAATCGAGCGCAACGGATCGTTTCCGTCCGTTCAACAGGTCGAAGAACTCCTGGGGGCCGCGGCGCGCCCCGTCCGGACGCTGTGACGACTCGACCTTGAGCACCGTCGCGCCCCCAGAGGCGAGGAGGTCGCCACACAGAGGACCCGCCCACAGCGCCGACAGGTCGACGACGACCAGTCCCATGGTGTCGGGCCGAGGTGGTGCATCGCCGAGGGACGACCTCTGAACACCGATCCGCCCGGCGGACTCGCCGACCATGGCCACCGGCAGCCCGAGCAGCTCGGCCCGCTCCAGGAGGAAGATGGGATCGCCGTCACGAAGGTTCGAGGCGACCGCAGCCCACGCGGCCGGGACCGAACTTGGCGTGACATCGAGCTCGAGCCACGCAGGAACCGCCTCCATGTCTTCGGGGCGCGGGAGCGACACGGCCATGAAGCCGTCGGCAGAAGGGAGGAGCCGACAGGTCCCCCCGCAGCTCACAGCGCCCCGCCGCCACAGCCCCATCAACGCGGCGCGCTCAGCGAGGAGCGTCAATCCGTCCAGTCCGGGGAACGACCGCGCGAGGTGATCGATCCCCTCCACCAGGCCGTCGGGCGGACCCAACGGGTGGTCGGGGAGCCCGGTCAGGGCCATGGCGCCACTCGCCGCCCAGCGCTGCAGCGAGGAGTCCGACATGGGGGCAGGGTAACGTCTCGCGATTCCTCAGCTGATCAGCGCCGACGCGCTCCTCGACGAGTTGCGGAGCGACTTCGCCCCCGAGCGTGATGGGGCCGTGCAGGTCTCCCTGCACGACAAGCTCCCACCGCCGGGGGAGGTGCCCGAAGACCGATTGGCCAGTCTGCCCTTCGTTGTCGTCGGCGTGGCCGACGGCGTGGTGGACGAGGGATGGCTGGCCCTGTGCGACGTGGTCGTCGACGAGGACGACCCTGTCGTGGCCGACATCGAGGCGAATCTCGACCAGCACCCCATCACCGGAGCCACGCTGGCTCTGTTGCTGCGCGGCCAGGCACGACTCTCGGTGGGGGACGGGTTGGTGGCAGAGTCCGCCGCGTACTCAGTGCTGCAGGCGGGTCCCGAGTTCGCCGCCTGGCGCCAGGCGAATCCCGCCCGGAGCGAGCGTGACCCCGGCCCACGCGTGCGCGTGCAGCGCGACGGAGCCGTGCTGGGGATCACGTTGAGCAGGCCGCAACGCCTGAACGCGCTGGACGCGCAGATGCGTGACGAGCTGGTCGAGGCGCTCACCCTGGCCTCGGCCGACCCGGGCATCACCCGCGTCGAGTTGCGCGGCGAGGGCAGGGCGTTCTGCGCCGGAGGCGATCTCGACGAGTTCGGCTCGCGGTCGGACCCGGCCAGCGCGCACCTCATCCGGCTCGAGCGCAGCGTGGCGAGGGCGCTGGCCCGTCTGCCCAAGGCGAGCGTCAGCTACGTACACGGTGCGACGGTCGGGTCGGGGATCGAACTGGCGGCCTTCACCGGCACGGTGGTGGCGGCGCCGGACACGCAGATCGCGCTCCCAGAGATCGGCCTCGGCCTGGTGCCCGGTGCGGGAGGGACGGTGAGCCTGCCCCGGCGCATCGGCAGATTGCGCACCGCCTGGCTCGCCTTCTCGGGCCGTACCATCGATGCGGCGACCGCCCATGCGTGGGGGCTCGTGGACGAGATCGCGCCATAGGGCTACAAGGTCGACCGGCCCCCCCTGTTCGCCCGCGCCGACGCGGCGGCCTAGACCCCGAGTCCGCCGCTCCGCACACCGGTGCCGAACAACTCGAGCCCAGCGCAGCGCGCGACGGTCTCCAGCGCCCGGTCGTGCGGGTCGTCCGCCAGGTAGGGCGACACGGCGAGCACCTCCAGGCTCTCGGCGAGGTCCTCGGGTCGGTCGTCGACGAAGACGGTGCGGCCAGGAGCGGTGGGGAGGTGCGACGTCGAGTAGTGGCCCGTCTCATCACGCCCCTCCTTCGGGTAAAAGCCATCGAAGTACTCAGCGATCCCGAATTGCACCGCCCGGGCCAGCGCGTAGTCGCCGCCGCCGGCACTCCAGAGGAGGACGCGAGCCTGTGCCGCGAGGCGCGTCACGATGTCGCGCGCGCCGGGACGCAGCGAGGTACCGGTGAGCGAATCGACCAGGCAGCCGTCCACGTCGAAGACCCAACACACGTCGACCGGCCACGGCGCCACCGCAGATTTGCCACCCCGGTTGCCATTGGCAAATTCCATTATTGGTATACTCTATTTCGTCATGAAGCACCCCTGGGACCGGCCGCTCGGCGTGTGGCATATTGCCAAGGAACATCCTGATCAAGCCGCTGTGGTGGCCTCCCCGTCGGGCGTCACGCTGAGCTTTTCCGAGCTGGCCGGGCGCGCCCACCAGGTGGTGCATGGCCTGAGGGCTCACGGTCTCGTGGCCGGTGACATCTTCGCCTACGCGCTGCCCAACGACGTCGACATCGTGGTGTGGCAATTGGCTGCGAACGAGGGCGGCTACCAGTCGATCGCACTGAACCCGGCGCTCTCCGGTGCAGAGATCCAGCGGATCGTCGACCACTCCGACGCGGCTGGCATCGTCCTGCACGCCGACTTCGCCGAGCGCGTCGAGCACCTGTCGGGCACGGGGTCGATCAAGCTACGGGTCTCGGTCGGTGGCGACATCCCGGGATGGATGCCCGCTGCGTTGCTCGTGGAGGGTCAGCCCACCACCGAGCCGCCCGATCGCGAGCTCGGCCTGCCGATCTCGTATTCCTCGGGCACGACCGGGCAGCCCAAAGCCGTCATCCGGGCCCGCCCGTCCCGCAGGATCGACCCCACCGTGGCGGCCGACGCCGCAAAGCTCTTCGGTCGCGCCTTCCAGTTCAAGCCGCTCGAGGGCGTGCATCTCGTCTCGGCTGGGATGCACCACGGCGGGTGCCAGGGCTTCTACTTCGGCGCCCTGAACGTCGGTCAGGCCCTGGCCATCCTGGGAAAGTTCGATCCCGAGCAGACCCTTGCCGCCATCGACGAGTACAAGGTCACGACGGGCTACATGGTCCCGACCCAATTCGTGCGTCTGCTCCGGCTCCCCGAGGACGTGAAGGCTCGCTACGACCACTCCAGCCTCGAAGTCATCGTCCACTCGGCGGCACCCTGCCCGCTCGAGGTCAAGCGGCAGATGATGGCCTGGTGGGGACCCGTGATCTGGGAGACCTACGGCGGCATGGAGGGCGCGGCGACCATCGCCAAGCCGTACCGATGGCTCGAGAGGCCGGGCACGGTGGGACGCTCGGTGAAGGGCATGAACGTAAAGATCCTCGACGAGGACGGGAACGAGGTGCCGCCCAACGAGCTGGGCGGGGTCTACCTCGAGCCCGACGGCGGCGGGGACAGCTTCGCCTACAAGGACGACCCGACTCTGACAGAGTCCGTCAAACGCGGCAGCGCCTTCACCCTGGGTGACGTCGGCTACCTCGACGAGGACGGCTACCTCTTCATCCGCGACCGTGCCAAGGACATGATCATCAGCGGCGGCGTCAACATCTACCCCGCCGAGGTCGAGGGCGTGCTCTCCGCACACCCGATGGTCGGCGACGTCGCCGTGATCGGGATCCCGGACACCGAATGGGGTGAGCAGGTCAAGGCCGTCGTCGAGCTGATCGACGGCGTCGAGCCGAGCGACGAGCTCTCCGCCGAGCTCATCGCGCTCTGCCGGGAGCAGATCGCCCGCTACAAGTGCCCACGCAGCGTGGACTTCCGGGACCATCTGCCCAGGACCGATGCGGGCAAGATCTTCAAGCGCCTCTTGCGTGACGAGTACTGGGTCAGCGCTGAGCGCAACGTCTGAGCCCGAACCGCGGAAGGGAGCGTCACGAGATGGACTTCGGCTTCGGCGAGGATCAAGATCTGCTGCGCAGCACGACGCGTCGCTTCCTCGACGAGCACCAATCGGTCGCCGACGTGCGGCGGTTGATCGAAGAGCCTGACGTCTTCGATCCCGACGTGTGGCGGCGCGGCGCCGAGCTGGGGTGGACCGCGATGTTGGTGCCATCGGAGCTCGAGGGTGGCAGCGTCAGCGAACAGCCGCTGGTCGATCTCGTCGTCCTCGCCGAGGAGCTGGGCCGCGCCCTCAACCCGGGGCCGTTCGTCCCGTGCAACGCGGTGGCCGACGTGATCGCTCGCTTCGGCACCACCGAGCAGGGCAAGGAACACCTGCCCCGCATCGCCAGAGGTGATGGAACCGCAGCCTGGTGCCTCAGCGGCGACGGGTCCCCGGAGCCCGACGCCGTCGAGGTGCGCGCCGTGCGGGACGGAGGTGGATGGCGGCTGGACGGGGTGGCCCGGTACGTGCATGCAGCGCACAACGCCGATCTCCTGATGGTCGTGGCCGCCGACAGCGCAGACGAGCTGCACACGTTCGTGGTGACTCCGCCCGCAACCGGCTTGGCGACGCGCACGTTGACCGGGATGGACCTCACCCGGCGTTTCGACGAGGTGTGCTTTGACGGCGTCGGAGTGAAAGATGACGACGAGGTGACCGGCGGCCGGGCCGTCGTCGAGCGCTGTCTTGCGGTGTCGACGGTGCTCCAGTCGGCCGAATCGGTTGGGGCGGCCGAGGCCGTCTTCGAAGAGACGGTGGCATATGCCAAGAAGCGTGTGCAGTTCGGCCGGACGATCGGGAGCTTCCAGGCCATCAAACACCGATTGGCCGACCTGCACGTGACGCTCGAGTCGATGCGCGTCGCCAGCGAGTACGCCGCGCTCGCTCTGGGGGACGGACTCGAGGATGCCCCAGAGGCGGTCGCCACCGCCGGCGGCTACGTCGACGACGCGTTCGCATGGCTCTGCGGCGAGGCCATTCAGCTCCACGGTGGGATTGGGTTCACGTGGGAGCACGATGCCCATTTGTTCGCGCGCCGGGCCAAGGTGAACCAGGTGCAATACGGCGACGGTGCCTGGCACCGGGAGCGCCTGCTGGCCCTCACCGAGGGCGCCATCGACGGAGACGGAGCCTGAGGACATGGATGTGATCGTCCCTGCCATACCGACCGACTACGACGGCTATCGCGCCGCCCTGCGAGCGTTTATCGTCGAGCACAAGCCGGTGCTGGAGTGGAAGCAGCGCTCCGGCCTGCGGGTACCCGACAGGGCCGAGGACGTCGAGGCGCTGCGCGCCTACGTGCGCGCCGTGTACGACGCGGGGTACGTGTCGGACCGCTTCCGGACCGAGCACGGGGACCCCTTCGAACAGCGCATCTTGGAGCAGGAGCTTGCCGCGGCAGGGATCCCGGCCGTCCTCGGGAACCCCCTCGTGGCGGGCGCCCTCAAGCACTTCGGGACGGAGGAGCAACGTGCCGCCTATCTGCCCCCGATGGCGCGCGGCGATCATATCTGGACCCAGCTGTTCAGCGAGCCGGACGCCGGCAGCGACCTCACCGCCCTGTTGACCAGGGGCACGAGGGATGGCGACGGCTACGTCATCGTCGGCCAGAAGGTGTGGAGCACGTGGGCCCAGTGGTCCGACTACGGATACCTCCTGGCGCGGACCGAGCCCGTGGACGGGGCCGGCGGAATCACGGCGTTCATCCTCGACATGCACACGCCCGGCGTCGACGTACGACCGTTGCGCGAGATGACGGGGACGACCGATTTCAACGAGGTCTTCTTCGACGAGGTGCGCGTGCCCGCGGCCAACATCATCGGAGCCCCCGGTGAGGGGTGGAAGGTGGCCGGTGCCAGCCTGGCCGAGGAGCGCACCGGGGTGGGGGCGGGGGGCGGACCGGGCGCCGATCCCGTTCGCCGCCTGGTGGCTGTGGCGCGGCGCCACCGCCGGGGTGGCCGCCCCGCCGTCGAAGACGGCGCCGTGCGCCAGCAGCTGGGCGCCCTGGCGGCCCGAGCGCGTATCCAGCGCCACCTGGGCCAGCGCATTGCGACGAAGGCGATGCGGGGGCAGATCACCGCGGCCGATGCCCCGTTGGCCAAGATCTGGTGGAGCGAGCTGAACCTCGAGATCGCCGAGACCGCGCTGGCCCTCCAGGGAGCACGGTCAATGGCGATCGAGGGCGACGAATTGAGCGACGAGGATGGGCGCTGGCAGGACATGTTCCTTTACGCTCGGGCCTACACCATCGCCGGAGGATCGAACGAGATCATGCGCAACCTCATCGCCGAGCGGGGTCTCGGATTGCCCCGAGAGCCCAAGGGCGGTCAGAAGTGACGTCAACTTCACGCCACCCCCATCCCGTCCAGCCGGCCCACGCCGAGCGGGCGCGAGGCGCTGCCGCGGCCAACGATCCCTTCCCGGGGGTCGAGAAGGTGCGGGACGGCCTGTGGAGCATCCCCGTCCCCTTGCCCAACAACTCACTGCGGTACGTGCTCGTCTACGTCTTCGAGACGGACCGCGGCCCCTATCTGATCGACGCGGGCTGGAACACCGACGACGCGTTCGGCGCGCTCTCCTCGGGCCTGGACGAGATCGGTGTGAAGGTCGCCGACGTCCAGGGCGTCATGGTCACCCACATCCACCCCGACCACTACGGGCTCGCCGGCCGAATCCGCGAGGCGTCCGGTGCGTGGATCTCCCTCCATCCCGCGGACGCCGCGCTCATCCATGACCGCTACGACGAGCCTGGCGACCTCTTGGAACGGGTGGCCGCCGCGCTGCGAAAGATGGGCGCGCCGGACGACGAGCTGGCGACGCTGCAAAACGCCGCCATGCCGATCCTCCCGCTGGTCGACCCCGTCGTCCCCGACCTGCTGCTCGAGGACGGGGAAAAGCCCGAGGTGCCGGGCTGGGACCTCACGGCCATCTGGACTCCGGGTCACTCGCCGGGCCACCTGTGCTTCTACGAGTCGACCAACGACCTGATGCTCTCGGGTGACCATGTGTTGCCGCGCATCACGCCCAACATCCCCTTCCACCCGCAGGCCGGTGCGAACCCGCTCGGCGACTACCTCGCTTCCCTCGACAAGCTCGAGCCCTACGACGTCGACGAGGTCCTGCCGGCCCACGAGTACCGCTTCGAGGACCTGCACACGAGGCTCGAGGAGCTGCGCCAGCACCACCGGGACCGCTTTGCCGAGGTGATCGCCATCCTCAAGGAGGGTCCACACGACGCGTGGGACATCGCGGCACACATGAGGTGGTCACGGCCCTGGGACGACATCGCCGGCTTCATGCGCCGCGCCGCCGTGGGCGAAGCGGCCTCGCACCTGCGCGCGCTCGAGATCGACGGCGTCGTACAGGTGGACGACGGCGAGCCGGCACTCTGGTCGCTCCGGGAACCCGGCGCCGGCTGAGCGACCTCTACGAACGCCGTCCCCGGGGACGCGCGCGACTTCCTGCGTCCTAGGCGATATCAGACGGCCGGGCCGGCTCCCAGTGCGCGCTCGCAAAACGAGCGCACGTGCCGCGTCGCATTCCCTCGCGACATCGGTGCGTCGCGGCTCGGGTTGAGCCCCGCCGCGGCCCACACCACGGATTGGATCAGCGGCGCATCAGCTGCTGGGTCAGCCAGCGGGAACGAGCCGTCTGCCACTCCCTCGGCCAGCACGGCCTCGAGCGGCGCGAGCAACAGCGTCGAAGCGTGACGCATCTCCTCCGCATAGCCTTCGGCCTTCATCGCGGCGGGCGAGCCGAGGACGCTGACCCGTGATGCCTTCACGCGGTGGTGCCCGAAGCTGAGAATCTCGTCGATCCACGCGTCGAGTGCGGCGCGCGGGTCGCCCGCCGCGTCCACCTTCGCGTTGAGCCGGGCTGCGGCACCCTCCGTCTCGCGGCGGAAGAGCGCGCACAGCAGCTGGTCTTTGGACTCGAAGTGCCGGTAGAACGACCGCGTCGACAGGTTGGCTTCGGCGAGGACGTCCGCCACCGCCGCCTCTTGGTAGCCATTGCGCTCCATGACGACGAGCGCGGCGTCCAAGAGGATGCGCAACTCCTCCTCTGCCTCGAAACGCCGGGGTCGTCCCGCGCGCTGGTGCCACCTTGGGTCCTGGCATGGTGCCCATCGGCCTCTCAGGCCATCCGGGCCCGGGGGAGATGGAAGGTCTCGGACACCTGGTCGAACCAGATCACCACCTTGTCCCCGATGGCCACGGTCTCGGGATCGGCATCGGTGATGTTGAGGAGCAGCCGCGCCCCCGCCCCCTGCGTCCCGTCGAGTTCGATCACCCCCGACACGTACGGCACCACGCCGGCCAGCTGGGGTGACAGGGGATGGCGCACGACGGTGAAGGTGTAAATCGTCCCGGTGCCCGGCAGCTCGATCCACTCGAACGCCTGGTCTCGGCAGGTGAAGCAGAACGGCTGCGGGGGGAGGACCACCGTGCCGCAGGTCGTGCAGCGGGGCGCGAGGAGCCGGCCCTCGGCCGTGCCGTCCCAGAACGGTTGGGTCAGCTCGTCGGCGAAGGGATCCTTCATCATGGAGGGGAAGGTGCCCTGGGTGAGCTCTGGCATGTTCTCGGATCCTCTCTGCTCGTCGCGCCGGGGCTAGTTGTGGAGCAGCGTGCCGCTGATGGGCAGTCCGGACGGGCCGCCCGTCACCACGGCGACTTCGGCATCGCGAACCTGGTTGACGGCCACGCCGCGCAGCTGCTCCACCGCCTCGCGGATGTGCGTCATGCCGATGATGTACGCCTCGGAGAGGTGACCACCGTGCGTGTTCACCGGAATGGACCCGCCGTCGAAGCGAATGTGCCCGTCGGCGACGAACGGCCCGCCTTCTCCGATGGGGCAGAACCCGTAGTCCTCGAGCTGCATGATCACCATGGGTGAGAAATGGTCATAGAAGAGAGCCACGTCCACGTCCTCGGGGCCGAGGCCGGCCATGTCGTACATACGCCGGGCCACCGGGCGATTGCCCGAGGAGGCGAAGTACTCGTCGGGCATCTGGAAGTAGGTGAAGATCGCCGAACCCCAGCGTCCCGCACCGCCGTGCGCGGCGCCACCGATGTAGACCGGCTTCTGACGAAGGTCCTTCGCCCGCTCGGCCGAGGTGACGATTGCGGCCACCGCACCGTCGGTCTCCATCGTGTAGTCGAAGAGACACAGCGGGTCGCTGATCATGCGCGCCGCGAAATACTCGTCGAGCGTCAAAGGATCTCGGCGAAGCGCAGTCGGACGCTTGATCGCGTTCTCCCGCTGCGAGATACACACCTCGGCCAGGTGCTCCCGTTTGGTGCCGTAGAGCTCCATGTGTCGCCGCGTCAGCAGCGAGAAACTGTGCCCGGGCGCCATCAGGCCGGCTCCGCTGATGAAGGCGGCCCAGCTGGGCACGCCGCCGCCGCCGTACGGGCTGCCGCCACCGCCGAGCCCCGGGCCGCCGTCCCCGACCGCGGAACCACCAAGACGCCGCTTGGCCTGCTGCAGGGTCATGAGGGTGACGCACACCTCCGCCTGTCCCGACACGATGGCCGAGGCCGCCAGTCCCAGGGAGCCGGCCGAGCCGCCGCCGCCGGACGTCAGCGAGGCGGCGAAGCGCACTTCGGGCACACCGAGAACCGAGGCCACCTGCGCCGGGTCGCACGAGCTCGAGTAGATGGTGAAGCCGTCGAGGTCGTCGACGGTCAAGCCAGCGTCGGCGAGCGCAGCGAGGATCGCCTTGCAGGCCAGTTCGAGCTCGGTTTGTGGGAGGGACTCGCCCCGCCTGTAGTACTCCGTCGCGCCGATGCCGACGATCGCCGTCTTGTCCTTCAGCGTCTCAGGCATTGCCTTCGCGTGCCTTCCTTCCCTTAGTTCTGAGGTGGTTTCGTCAGGCCCGACTCAGTCGGGCAACGCGGCCGCGAGGATCGGGACCTCGGCCAGCGAGCGCAGCCCGTCGTTCAGGTGTGTGCAGCAGTCGGTGGCGCGGATCTGTTGGAGCACCTGCGCACGCATGGAGCGCAAGTCCGTTCCCGCCATGCGCTCGGCGTTCGGTGCCGCCCCGGGGCATTCGCCGTAGGGCAGCACGCGGGGCACCGCGCGCACCGACAGCAGCGTCCCCGTCGAGCGGTCGGCCGTGCCCAGGATCTGGTACTCGTGGATGGCCTCTTCGTGCCCCTCGGGCACCCACACGCTGTCGCGGAACCAGGCGTCGATCTCGAGGACCCCCTCGTTGGCCCAGACGTCGATCCGCCGGGCGCGGCGCATGCCCATCACTGGGTGCTCCTGCAGCTCGTGCCAGCCGAGTGGGTCGCCCGGATCCACCAGCGATGCGGTGCGGGCCGTGTTCTGGCGCACGTGCGACAGAGTCCCATCGGACTTGAGCGCGATCGACCCCTCGCGGAACCCCGAGCAGGTGCCCTGCATGACGCGCTGCGGACCGTTCTCAATCCGGCTCCGCATCTCGGGGTAGACGTCAGCCCACCGGAAGTAGGTGTACCCGGCGATCAGGGTCGCTCCACCCAGGTCGTCGAGCAGGAGGTAGAGGGGAGTCCCACCCTCGACCTCGCCGGGGAGCTCTGCTGCGATGGCGGCGCGCAGGCCCGAGCCGGCGCGGACCCCGAGCAGACGGTCCAACCGGGCCACGTCGGGATCGGCTTCGATGCTTTGGATGTCGCGCTCGCGTCCGGTGAGGACGTTGAGGTCGGCCTCGGCCACGACCGTCGGGGCGCCCTCCGTCGGTGTGTGCAGATCGCGGGCCCGGCCCTGCAGGTAGAGCTCGGTGCCGAGGCCGCCCGGCCAGGACATCAGCATCGTCGAGGTCCTGCGCACCGACCCCGGTCGCCGCGCCGGTGGTGCGGGTACGGGATCGGAGGGCGCCGGGGCGACCGTCGTCACCACACCGCCATTTCGAAAATCATGTTTTCATGGTAGTTCCGGAGTTCACGCGGGTCTTCTTTTCGCCCACTCTTTTACCGAATACCCTGGTCAAAAGGTATGAACGGCGACCGGTACGGGGTAACCTCTCGCTGATGACGCCGACGCCGGCCACCCGTGACCTGGCGCGTCCGGGCGCCGACTCGAACGCGAAGCGGGCGGCGAAGGTGGCCGACCTCATCATCGAGGACGTGATGGCACTGGGGTGGCCGGTGGGCGACGTCTTGGGCTCTGAGACTGAGTTGCTGGAGCGGTACCAGGTGAGCCGAGCCGTCTTTCGGGAGGCCGTGCGCCTGGTCGAGCACCAGCAGGTGGCGCGCACCCGGCGCGGACCGGGCGGTGGCCTCGTCGTCACCGAACCGACGGTTGGTGCGGTGATCGACGCGGTGGTCCTCTACCTGCACCGGGTGGACGCGCGACTCGACGAGATCTTCGAAGCTCGTATCGTCCTCGAGGAGCTCGCCTGCCAGCTGGCTGCGCGACGCGCAGACGAGCGCAACCTCGCCGAGCTCGCGTCCTTCGCAAAGGGCACGCCGGTCGATCCGGCAAGCGATCCGCGCGAGCTGCACGCACTCATCGCGGCCGTCAGCGGCAATGCAGGCCTCGAGCTCTTCGTCGAGGTGTTCAACCGCGTGGCGCAGCTGTACTCGCCGGACTGGCAACGCCTCGGCACGGACATCGGCAAGGAGACAGTGCACGCCCACGCCTTGATCGCGGAAGCGATCCTCGCAGGCGACGGGGCACTGGCCAGCAAGCGCATGCGCAAGCATCTGCAGGCCGAGGCTGACTTCTTCCGCCGCCGCCGCTCGACGCGCCAGCTGCTTCCGGACTCGGTCGTGCTGGCCGAGTCGGCCCAGGGCAAGGGGGCCGAGGCCGTCGCGCGTGCCATTACCCAGACGATCGTGACGGAGGGCCTGCAGCCGGGCGAACTGGTGGGCACCGAGCCCGAGCTCATCGCGCGCGAGGGCGTCAGCCGGGCCCTGCTGCGTGAGGCGGTCCGGCTGCTCGAGCACCATCAGATCGCTCGCATGCGGCGCGGTCCGGGCGGCGGCCTCTTTGTGGTGGCGCCGACGATCAATGCCGTCACCGAGGTGGCGGCCATCTACCTGGCTCGTCAAGGTATGCAGCTGGCGGAGCTGGCCGAGATGCGCACAGGCGTCGAGGTCGCCATCGCCGGCCTCGCGGCACAGCGCATCGACGAGGAGGGGGCGGCCGGCCTGGACGAGGCCCTCGAGCACGAGGAGCACGCGACCGACGCCGAGCGGGTCGAGGCGGTGCACGACCTGCACGCCGCCGTCGCGGCCGCGGCGCGCAACCGCGTACTGCAACTCGTGGCGTTGGTGTTGATCCGCCTGAGCCGGCTGCACCAGATCGAGCGGCTGGCGCCGAAGGCCCAGAAGCAGATCAGGGCCGAGGTGCTCCGCACTCACAAGGGCATCGCCGCTGCCGTCGAGGCGGGCGACGACGAGCTGTCCCGACTCCGGATGCGCCGGCATCTCGAGGCGCTGGGCGCCCTCATGCGCTGACCGCTCCGCTGAGGGCCTCCCGACTCGGCCGATCCCCTGGCCTTGACAGACGCCCCTATATGAGAACATGATTTTCATATTGAACCGGTGCCGCGGGCTGTGCCGGACGGGGAGGACGCAGTGAGCGACCTGGGAGAGAAGAAGCTCTGGGCCAATTCCGGCGACTCGCACCTGGTTGAGCCGCCCGACCTGTTCGCGTCTCTACCCGACGACGTCAAGGAGCGCCTGCCTCGGAGCGTCAAGGATCCGAGCGGTGACTTCGAGACGATCTATATCGACGGCCAGGAGTTCCGTCGTGACCTGCCGAAGGGGAAGCCACCCCGCAAGGGGCTGGGTATCAACGCACACCCGGTCGACTCGGACGAGGAGGAATTCATAAGCCGCGCCATCGGGGGCAACGACCCGGTCGGCCGGCTGAAGGACCTCGACAACGAAGGAATCTGGGGCGAGGTGATGTATCCGTCGCTCGGCATCTGGACCTTCAACGTGCGCACGCCCAAGGTCGTCAAAGAAGGCTGCCGCGCCATGAACGACTGGGCGATCGACTTCCAGTCCCACTCCCCGCGCTTCGTCTGTGTGGCCTCCATCCCGCTCCTCGACATCGACGATGCCGTCACCGAGGTGCACCGGGCCAGCGACGGCGGTTTCCTCTGCGGCTTCCTGCCCACGAAGCCCCCGATCGGGCGACCCGACTGGAACGACGAGGAGTGGGACCCGCTCTGGGCAGCGTTCGCCGAGACCGGCATGGTCATCGGGTTCCACATCGGGACGGAGCCGCACGACCCGACGCAGCGCACCGGCGTCTACTACCGCGGCCGTGGCGGCGCCGTGCTCAACTACGTCGAGACCACGTACGGCGGCCAGCGCGTGGTCACACAGCTGATTGCCTGCGGCGCCCTCGACCGACACGCCGAGCTGAAGGTGCTGGTGTCGGAGGGCGGCGCCACGTGGGGTCCCTTCATCGCCGACCGCATGGACGAGGGCTACCGCCAGCACGGCGCAGCCGTGCGGCCGGCCCTGTCGAAGCTCCCGAGCCGCTACCTCTACGAACAGGTATACGCGTCGTTCCAACATGACCTCTCGGCCGTCGCGGCCAACTGGGCCATGGGCTGGCAGAACGTCACGTGGGGGAGCGACTATCCGCACTTCGAAGGGACGTTCGGCCACACGCAGAAGACGCTGCACGAACTCTTCGACGGGGTGGACGAGACTGTGAGCCGGCGCATCCGTATCGGCGCCTTCCAAGAGCTCTTCCCGAGCGTCCCGTCGCCGCCCGAAGACTGAGGGACCGCGCCGCAGGGGGAGGCGAGGCGGTGGCCTTTTAGGATACTCTTTCGTGGGACCGAGATGCCCGGTTTGGCCGCGACCAAAGGGGAACCAATGGCGACCACCACGTCCGAAGAGTTCGAGAAGGCGACCGATTATCAGTTCAAGGAAGAGGACATCGAGCGGGCCAAGTCCCTGGTCGGCCGGTGGGCGCCTTCGGGGGGCGGGAATTCCTGACCACGGCGACGCCCGACGCCATGCGCAACTTCGCCCGTGGCTACGGCGACGACAACCCGCTTTTCACTTCCGCGGACTACGGCACGACCACGCGCTGGGGCGGCCAGATCGCCGCGCCCATGATCCCGATCGCGCTGAACCGGCCGCTCTACGCCGACCCGCCCAAGGAGCGCATCAAGCGGCCGTCGTTCCGGGGCATCCATGTCTTCGTCTCCGGATCCACCTGGCAGTGGTTCCGCCCGCTGCTCGAGGGCGATTCGCTGTACAGCTTCGGCGGCACCGAATCGGTGGTCGAGAAGAAGTCCGAGTTCGCCGAGCGCTCACTCCTCGTCACGTATGCCAGCGTCAAGATGAACCAGCGGGCCGAGATCGTTGCCATCTCGCGCACACTGGCCATCCACACGGAGCGCAAGACCGCACGCGAGAAGGGGAAGTACGCCTCCATCGAGCCGGCCACCTACACCGATGGGGACATCGAGAAGATCGATGCCGTCTACGCCGCCGAAGAGGTGCAGGGATCCGAGCCTCGCTATTGGGAAGACGTGCACGTCGGCGACGTACTGAACCCCATGGCCAAAGGACCACTCACCACCACCGACATGATCGTGTTCCATGCCGGCGGCTACGGGTTCGTGCCCTACGAGCCCTGCGCCAACCGCATCGCCTACAAGAACCGCCAGCGAATCGCCCCGTTCTATGTGAAGAACGAGTACGGGGTGCCCGACGTGGCCCAGCGTGTGCACTGGGACTCCGCCTGGGCCCAGGCCATCGGCAACCCGATGGCCTACGACTACGGAGTGATGCGCGACTGCTGGCTGAGCCACTACATGACCGACTACATGGGCGACGACGGCTGGCTCGTCTCGCAGTCCTCGGAAATCCGCAAGTTCAACTACATCGGCGACACGCACATCCTCACCGGCGAGGTGGTCGACAAGCGCCAAGACGAAGGCCGGTGCGTCGTCGACATCGAGATGCGCGGGACCAACCAGCGCGACGTGGTGACCTGCCCGGCCAAGGCCACGGTTGCGCTGCCGAGCCGCGAGCACGGGCCCGTCCGGCTGCCCGAGCCGCCGGCCGACCTGGCGGCCCAGGCCGTGCAGATGCTCGAGCGCCACCACGAGATCGTCGCCGAGCGCAAGGCCAAGGGCGAGGGGTGAACGGAGGGCCCGGAGGGGGCCCAGGCGGGGATTTGGCGGCGGTAGTCCAGGACTGGGTGGAGGCGAACTGGGATCCCGCACTGACGGTGCGCGAGTGGTGGCTGCGGCTGGCCGACGTGGGGTATGCCTACCCCACCTGGCCGGTGGGACTCGGCGGACTGGGGTTCTCCCGGCGTGACGCCGCGGTGGTCACAGGCGTGTTGGCCGCCAACAAAGTCATCGGACCACCCGTCGGCGCCATGGCGGCCACCCTCGCGGCTCCGACATTGCTCGAACACGCGACCGCCGAGCAGCAGGCTGAGCTCGTGCGGCCCATCGCCACCGGCGAAGCAGCCTGGTGTCAGCTCTTCAGCGAGCCCGGAGCGGGTTCGGACCTCGCGAGCGTCGCGACGCGGGCGGTGCGCGACGGTGACGAGTGGGTCGTTACGGGCCAGAAAGTCTGGAACTCGGCGGCGGACTCGGCCGATTTCGGCATGCTCCTCACTCGCACCGATCCCGACGTGCCCAAGCACGCCGGCATCACCTACTTCGCCATCGACATGAAGCAGCCGGGCATCGAGGTGCGGCCGCTCAAGCAGATGAACGGCGCAGCCAATTTCTGCGAGGTCTTCATCACCGGGGCCCGGGTGCCGTCCGACCGGGTCATCGGCCACGTCAACGGGGGCTGGCGGGTGGCCCAGACGACGCTGCAGCACGAGCGCAACTCGGTGGCGGGCGCAGGGTTGCCGGGCCTGGTTCCGGCACGCTCGGGGTCCGAGGGCGACCTCGACCGCACGGTGAACGAGGTGCTCGATCGGGCCCGCGACGCGGCCAGGGAACGGCGGAGCCCGATCCGGGCTGGTGCCGTACCGGCCAAGGTGATGATCGAGCTGGCCCGGCACCATGGCATGGCGGGGGACGCCGTCGTCCGCCAGGAGCTGGCCCGCTACGTGACGCAGGTCCGCGTCAACGGCTGGACCATGCGGCGGAGCGCGGTGGCCGGCGGGCGGCTCACCGGTGCCGACGGTTCCATCGCCAAGCTCACCACGGCCCGCATCTGCCAGCAGTCCCGCGACCTCTCGTATCGCATTGTCGGCGCCGCCGGGATGCTGATGGGGTCGCGGTCACCCCTCGATGGCGATCTGCAGATGGTCAACCTGGCCAGCCCCGGGAACCGGCTGGGCGGCGGGACCGACGAAATCCAGCTCAACGTCCTCGGCGAGCGTGCCCTCGGCCTGCCCCGGGAGCCCGCCAGCGACAAGGACGTCCCCTATCGCGAGCTACAAGTGGGGACACAGGAGAAGTCAGCGTCCCGCTGACTTCTACGAATCTTCTTAGGTTCCTCTGGTCGTCTCCACATATTCGCGTTCGAGACTGGACCCATGAGGACGCATCCCGGACGGGCCATCGCCGTCGGCGTGCTGTGCGCGATCGCCGCCACGGTCGCCGTGTGGAGCGGTCCCCTGGAGTCCGCGTCGGCATCGCTGCACAGCGGCACGCCGACCCAGGCCATATCGGCGGCACCTTCGCACGCAAGCCGCTGAGGACCGCCGGCCCAAAGGGTTGTCGGCCTAGATGTTGTCGTGTCGTTCAGGACCCGGGGGTCCCCCCGGACCGGCTCTCTCGTTGTTGTAGGCGCTCGTACATCGCCCTGGCCGCACGCGCCTGGTTCTCGGCCTCGTTGGCAAAGAGCCAGCGCCGCCGCTCGACCTCGTCCTCGGCCTCGTTGAGGTTGTCCTTCGTCAAGGCGAGCAGTGTGGCCGGCGTGCGCACAAGCGACGAGGCAATCTCGTAGGTGTAGGCCCGGAGCTCCTGCGGGGGGAGCACGGCATGCACCATCCCGAGATCGAGGGCCCGTTGCGCAGGGAGCTTCTCGTTGAGGAGATACAGGCGTCGGGCCAGTGCGGTCCCGCCGATCCGGGTCCAGAAGAAGGAACCCCCATAGTCACCCGACAGACCGTTGGGAGAGAAGTTCGCGGCGAAGACGGCGTCCTCGGAGGCGAAGCGGAGGTCGCACGCGGCGGCAAGGCTGCAGCCGGCGCCGACAGCGGGCCCACCGACCATGGCGATGGTGGGCTTGGGCATCAGGTGCAGCAGCATCGCCGCGTGGTGGTCGTGGCGCGTGAGGTCACCCGATAGCGCATTGGGTGGCACGCCCTTCTCGGACCCCGGTGCACCCCGTCCGCCGCCCTTCACGTCGCCACCGGAGCAGAAGCCGCCGTGGCCACCCTCGGGTGCCGCGCCCGTGAGGACGACCACCTTGGCGTCGGCGTCTTCCGCCATCTGGCGGACGGCCTCGTCGAGGGCACCGATGAGCTCGCCGTTCAGCGCGTTGCGGCGCGAGGGACGGTTCAAGACGATCGTGCCGACCCGGTCGACCACGTCGGTCAGGATGACGGGGCCGGCATCATCGGTGCCGGATGCGGACGGTTCTGCCACTGCTCCCACCGCTCCTCACTGGTCTGGCTTGGACCTATTCAGTATACTTAAAATGGGCTGCAACGGTGTGGGTGTGCTTCCCGCAGAACGGCCCGGACCTGGGGGTATGTGTGCCCGATGCCTGACGATCCGACACCCACCGACGTGGCCGCCGGCCCGTTGGCCGGACTGCGCGTCCTCGATCTGTCGAACAGCCCCGCCGGTGCGCAGGCGAGCCAGACGCTGGCGGACTTCGGGGCCGAGGTCGTGCAGATCGAACCGCCCGGCGGGAGCGCTTTGCGTGCGCTCCCGATGTTCCCGTTGATCGGCCGGGGCAAGAAGTCGATGGTGCTCGACCTGCACGCCCCCGACGACCTCGGGGTTGCCCGCGCCATGGCCGACGGTGCCGACGTGCTCATCGAAACCTTCCGTCCTGGCGTCACAGAGCGATTGGGGCTCGGATACGACGAGCTGGTCCAGACCAACCCGCGTCTCGTCTACGGCTCGGTGACCGCGTTCGGCCGCACCGGGCCGTACGCCAACACCAAGGGCTACGAGGCTCTCGTCATGGCGCGCCTCGGCGCGCTCTGGGCTTCCGAGCGCATGGTCAGCCGTGACGGGCCGGCCCACGTCTCGGTGCCGTACTGCAGCTACGGAGCCAGCCAACAGCTCCTCACGGGGATCTGCGCCGCCCTGCACGAGCGCGAGCGGAGCGGGGAGGGGCAGCGCGTGGACGCGACGTTGGTGAACGGGCTCGCCTCGCTCGGCACCTGGAACTGGTACTTGAACGTCGTGACGTCGAAGTTCCCCGAGGCGTTCACGCCGTCCTCCCCCTTCGGCCAACACGGCCTGCCGCTGTCACCGATGGTCTTCATGCTCTTGATCGCGCTGACCCAGGACGGGCGCTGGCTGCAGTTCTCGCAGGTGCAGCTGCACCTCTACATGGCGATGCTCAAGGAGTTCGACCTCGCGTGGATGGTCGAGGACCCGGACTGGAAGGACGCAGTGTGGGCGGCTGACACGCCGAAGACCGGGGAGTACTGGGATCGGCTCTATCAAGTCGTACAGTCCAGGCCGCTCAGCGAGTGGAGCCGAGTCTTCGAGAGCAATCACGACGTGTGGGCCGAGACCATGCGCCACGGCAGCGAGCTGCTCGATCACCCCCAGATGCAGCACCTCGGCGCGGTGGTCGAGATCGACGACCCCGTGCACGGCAAGGTTCGCCAACCGGGCCCGATCGTCCAGATGTTCGAGACGCCGGCCCTCCTTGGACGAGGTGCGCCGGCCCTCGACGCCGACGGCGCCGCCCTGCGGCATCACCCCTGGACCGCACTCGGGGGAACGAACGCTGCCGGTCCCGCCTCGTCACGGGGTGAGGCAGCACTCGCGGACGTCACGCTGCTCGAGCTCGGGACGTTCTTTGCCGCTCCTTTCGCGGGGACCGTGCTCCGTGAAATCGGAGCGAGGGTGATCAAGGTTGAGCCGATGGAGGGGGAGCCGATGCGAGGGTTGCTGCCGTTCCCCGAGGTCGGCGCGGCCAAGTGCGTGCAGGGGAAGGAGTCAATCTGCGTGGACCTTTCCACCGACGAGGGGCGGGACATCGTCCACGCGCTGGCGCGTCGAGCCAACGTCGTGCTGCAATCATTCCGAGCCGGTGTGGCGAAGAGGCAGGGCGTCGACGCCGCCACGCTGCGTGCCCTGAACGCGGACCTCGTCTATCTCAACTCGCCCGGCTACGGGATGGACGGTCCGTGCGGAGACCGACCCGCCTACGCCCCGACCATCGGCGCGGGAAGCGGACTCGTCATGCGCAACATCGGCAGTGCGATTGAGGAGCGACCGGGCCTCTCTGTACGGGAGATCCGGGCCGAGGCCATGCGGTTGAGCGGCGCGGGGACCACCGAGTACGCCCAAGCGGACGGGATTTCCGCCCTGACCGCAGCCTCGGCAATGGCGCTCGGGCTGCTCGCCCGGGACCGCGCCGGCGCGCCGCAGGAGATGCTCACCACGATGTTGACCTCGACCGCGCACGCACTGGCGGACGACATGGTGGAGTATGAGAATCGGCCGCCGACCGCGACCGCCGATGGCGAACTTCTTGGCTACTCGGCGCTCTACCGCTTGTACCGTGCGGCAGACGACTGGATCTTCCTCGCTGCCCCCTCCCCACGGGACTGGGATGCCCTGTGCGGAGCTCTCGCCGGCGTGGTCGACCTGGCGGGCGACGCCCGCTTTGGCGACCAGGCGGCCCGGTCGGCCAACGATGGTGCGTTGGCCCAGGTTCTTGCTGATACCTTCGCCGGCCGAAAGGCGCAGGCCTGGGAGGACGACCTCCTGGCGGCCGACGTGGGCTGCGTCGTCGCGCATCGCGAGCCTCCAGAGACGGTGCTGCAATCTGCCGAATTCGCCGGGGCCGCCGACATGCTGGTCGAGGTGGAGCACCCGACCTTCGGCGAGCACGTGCGACTCAAGCCGTACATCTCTTTTTCTCGGAGCGCGACCGTCGCCGAGCCGGGATCGCTGGCGGGGCAGCACACCGACGCGATATTGACCGAGCTGGGCTATTCGTCCGGGCAGATCGCCGGACTGCGAGAGAGGAAGGTTGTCGCCTGATGACGGACGTGGAACCGACCACGAGCCGAACCGGCGCCATCTGGAATTTTCACTGAATTCTTACGCAGTCTTAGTCTTCTCCACATCTTCGGGGGCAACAGTGACCCCATGAGGACGCACGCGGGCGGCTTGGTCTCCGCCGGCATCCTGTGTGCGATCGCCGCCACGGTGGCTCTTTGGAGCGGCCCGCTGGCGGCGGCGTCGAGCGCGCTGCATACCAGCGCACAACAGCCGGTGCACGTGGTGGTGGCGCGCTCGACCTCCTCTCACTCGGCGGCGTCGACTGGTTCGGTTCGTCGGTAGGAGGCAGAGGCCGTTGCCGGAGCTGGTGGGCCCGGTCACGCTCGACGCCAACGCCGTCAGAATCAGTGTGCCGAACGTCCCTGGCCTGCCTCGGTCTCGATGGGCGTGATGTGGTCGCCTGACGCCATACTGATCGGGCCCGGCGACGGCCGCCACCTGCCAGTCCGCCGATCGGGTGCGCCAGGAAGACCAGAAAGGAAGGTCGTGACCCGATGACGGACACTGCGACGAAAGACGAGGCCGGTCCGGTCCTGGTGAAGGAGCGACGCGGAGCGGTGCAGGTGCTTCGCCTCAACCGGCCTCAGGCGCGCAATGCGCTCAACCCCGAGCTGCTGACGGCCATCGGCGTGTCGATGACCGAAGCCGAAGACGACCCCGATGTCCGCGCGGTCGTGCTCACGGGAACAGGCGAGAAGGCGTTCTGCGCGGGCATGGACCTGCGGGCCTTCGCCGAAGGGGGTGCGGTGGGGGGCGATCCCGAGGGCATGAAGGGTTTCGCACGATTCACCCAGGGTGAGATAGGTGTGCCGATCGTCGGTGCGGCGAACGCCACCGCGGTGGCCGGCGGCTTCGAGCTGTTGCTCGGATGTGACGTCGTCGTGGCCTCCGAAGCCGCAATGTTCGGGGTGCCCGAGGTCAAGCGGGGCCTCTTCGCGGCTGGCGGGGGCGTCTACTTGAGCACGCGCATCCCACTGGCCATGGCGCTCGAACTGACGCTGACCGGGGACCTCATCGATGCGAAGCGGGCCCAGTCCCTCGGCCTGATCAACCAGGTCGTGCCGCCAGCCGAGGTGCTCGATGCCGCTGTTGCGCTGGCCGAGCGGATTGCGCGCAACGGGCCGCTGGCCCTCCAGGCCACCAAGCAGTTGGTGCGCACCGCGTCGACCGATCTGGCGCGGGCGCGCACGTTGGCGGCGGAGTGGCAGCCCAAGGTCTTCAACAGCGAGGACGCCAAGGAGGGGGCGACGGCCTTCATTGAAAAGCGCGATCCCGTGTGGAAGGGGCGCTGAGCGTCCGGCTGGTTGTGGTCAGGCGTGGGCGTGTCCGCGTCCGTGGTGGTCGTGCCCGGCAGCCGGCTCTCGTGTGTGGTCGTCTTCGGGCAAGGGTGTCGTGACACGGGCGACGACGACGTCATCGTGTGAGCGCAGCGCTCGTGAGAGCACGAGGTCGATCTGGTTGTGCAAGATGCGGTAGCGCAGCTTGTCGGGCCGTATCACCGGGATAAGCACCACCACCTGGTCGTCGGGATGGTCGTGCCTGATGGTGTCGATGAAAGCGAGTATCGGCTGCACGATGGACGCGTAATCCGTATGGAGGACCCTGAGCGGCACCCCGGGGCCCCACCTGCGCCATTGATGCTGCAGGGAGTCGACGTAGCGGACGGCCTCCTCGTCCGAATGCAACACGACAGTGACGGCGATGACTTCTTGTCCAAGTGACTTTGCTTCGCACAGTGCGTGTTCGGTGAGGCGTGACACCCGGTTGACGGGCACAATGACGATGGTCCGCTTGGGCTCGGGCTTCGTTGGCGTCTCGTCGAGTCGCAACTCCTTGCGGGTCCGTTCATAGTAGGCGTGGATGCGCAGGAACAACAGGATGAAGGCTGGGATGGCGATGACGACCACCCAGGCACCCTCGGTGAATTTGGAGATAAGGAACACAAGGGTGGCGACCGCGGTGATGACTGCGCCGAGTCCGTTGATGGCGGCACGCCGTCGCCAGCCCGGTGGCCGGGTTCTGTGCCAGTGCACGACGAGCCCCGTTTGCGCCAACGTGAAGCCGATGAAGACCCCGATGGCGAACAGCGGGATGAGCGTGTTGGTATTGCCGTCCACCGCGAGCAACAGCGCGCCTGAGAGTACGGCGAGGACGCCGATCCCGTTGGCGAAGACCTGGCGGTCGCCTCGCATCGTGAACAGGTGAGGGAGGTAATTGTCTCGTGCGAGGAGGCTGGCCAAAACGGGAAGGCCGCCGAAGGACGTGTTGGCAGCCAGGGCCAGCACGATGGTGATCGTGATGGAGACGAGGTAGTAGGCCCAGCCGCGGCCGACGGCCATCGCCATGATCTGGCTCAGCACGGTCTGTCCCGAGCGCGGGCCGATGTGCCATCGGTCGGCGAGCACCGCCAGGCCGATCAGCATGGTGCCGAGGATGATGCCGAGCAACGCCTCCGTGCGCTTGGCCCGCACGACCCGTGGCTCGCGGAACAGGGGAACGCCGTTGGCGATCGCCTCGACACCGGTGAGGGCGCTGCAGCCCGCGGAGAACGCCTTCAAGACCAGCAACACGGTCACCGCCTTGAGCCCGACGGTCGGGAGCTGCGAAGTGCCGAGCTGTTTCTCGTCGAGGCCCAGCGGGTGGATGAGACCCACGGCGATGATGGCAAACAACCCGACGATGAAGACCAGGGTCGGCAACAAGAACGCGCGCGCCGTCTCTCCGAGGCCACGCAGATTCAGCACCGTGATGAGGAGCAGGATGCCGAGACAGAGCGGGATCGTCGCCCCGTCGAGCGAGGGGAACGCTGACTGGAGCGACGCCACGCCGGCCGCGATCGAGACGGCCACCGTCAGCGTGTAGTCGACCACCAACGAGGCTGCCGCCACGAGGCTCGTGTGCGCGCCGAGGTTGTCCCGCGACACGGCGTACGCGCCACCGCCGCTCGGGTAGGCGTCGATGACCTGGCGATAGGAGAAGACCAGGATCGCCAGCAGGGCGACGATGGCGATCGTGATGGGCAAGATCAGATGGAGCGAACCCGCTCCGGCGACTGCGAGGACGACGATGATGGCCTCGGGCCCGTACGCCACGGAGGTGAGCGCGTCGAGTGACAGCGCGGACAGGCCCTCGACGGGTGTGATCCGCTCCTTGCCCGAGCCGCGTGAGGAGCGAGGTGGGCCGATCAGCAGGTTCCAGAACGACGAGGTCCTGCCGGGATTCGGCTCTGCCATGCCGGGCACACTTTACGGCCACCGCTGTGCGACGCAGTGGCAGGCGGGACGGGAGCCGCCCGTTCACCGCGTCGTCCTCGGCGTGTAGAGCGACACGCGTAGGCTCCCTGTCAATCTCGAGGGAGACGGACACATCGGCGCAGTTCGTCTCGGCACCGGGCGCGAGTCTGATGGACAAGTGGACCGGAACGGACTGGGAAAAGGAACGGACACCATGGAACTGTGGGAGCTCGTGGCGCGCGAATCGTGCCGGGACACCCTGGCGCAATACACGCATGCGGGTGACCGGTTCCTCCTCGATGAGTATGCGGCCGCTTTCTGCGAGGACGGCGTCCTCGAAATCCGCGGGATCGAACCCGCGGAGGGCGCACCGCCATCATCGAGCGGGTTGGTGGCGCCACGGGTGCCCAGGTCGCCCGGAGCGCCGCAGCAGCAGCGAAGTCCTCTACGGACGGGACTTCGGCTGGGGCGCCCAAGCGCATCGTGCGCCACAACGTCACGAACGTTCGCTTCGAATCCGTCACCCCCGACGAGGCCGTCGTGGCAAGCTATTTCACCGTCTTTACCGAGATCGGCCTCGACCACATGGGCCGTTACCGCGACCATTTGGTACCCGTCGGCGATCGCTGGCTCATCGCCCACCGCTTCGTTTCGACCGACTGGCGTTCACCCGACACCACGTTTGGCGCGGGGGCATCGTCGACGGCGGCTTCCTAGCGAGGCCCATCGCCGTCCAGGACGCCTGCGTTCACAGCTTCGGTGCGGCACAACCTTTCAACAACCCTTGCCTCTACTCACATTGCACCTTGCAACCACTCTCATTGCAGTACGTAGGGTCGTTGGGGCCAGCGCCTGTGGCGGGCGCAGCCTGAGGGGGGTGGTGCTGCATGCGGTGGTTTCAGCGGCCAAGGAACGCTGGCGCCCGGAGCCCACGTCTCTCGCGCCTTTTCCTGACGGGCGTCGGCATTCTGGTCGTCAATGGCGCTGCCATCGTCGCAGTTGGTGAGCTGTCGCCGTCCCCGGCCAGTGCACAGCCATCGGTCTTCTGCACATGGACGGACGCCGCCGCGAACGGAGTTGTCAGCGTCGCCGACAACTGGTCACCGACATCCAGCTGCGGCGGCACGTCCACCTCAGCGGGTAGCGCCACGCTGACTGGGGCGCAACTGATCTTTCCCGCGACCATTCCCTCTGGTGGTGGCACTCCGGTCATAGACGAGACGCTCGCGATCGACTCGATCGTGCTCGACAATTCGTATGCTTTGACCACACCGGCCGGGGCGGGATCTGAGACCCTCACGCTCACACCGACATCGACGCCGGCGCTCGGGATCGCAGAGACGGCGGGCAACTCCAGCATCATTCCCTCGACGACGACACTCGCGATCGATCTCGGTAACGCGCAGGAGTGGGCTATTGCCACGGGATCCTCGTTCGACGTGCAGGCATCCATGTCGGGTTCGTCGGACTTTCAGGTCGGAGATTCGACCAACCTTGGCAGCATTGAATGCCGGCGGCGCGAGTGCGAGCCTCAGCTCCTTGATCAATGTCTACAGCAACACGATCCAGGTAGACAACAACCTCGCGCTCGGAACTGGTCATATTGAACTCGATACTGACGGATTGCAGTTCGACATTCACAACTCCGGAACGGGTTACGAGTTCGCGAGCCTTATCGACGTCAATTCGCGGTACGCGGTCATTATACGATGCCGGAGGCGACAACCTGAACAGTTCGAGCTTGAGCGTACTCGCCGCTGTCTCAGTTGAACTCAATGATGACTCAGCAACGGAACCATTCAGCGTGTCGGGAGTGGTATCGCTGTTGCCATCGTCTTCCACACTCGAGACGTCGAGCGCGGGTGGGACGGTCATTCTGGATGACGACACAGTTGGCCTCCCACAGGACGGCAGTTCCGCGATCGAGGCGTCAGCGGCACAACGCAACTTGAATCGGCCCAGGCATTTCCCGACGGATGTTCGTTACAGGCTGCTCTGGGAGCGACCTTCGACCTCCACGGCAACTCGCTAGTCACCGGAACCACCGCGGTCTCCGGTCTCGCCGGTGACGGAAGCATCACCAATGATGGCTCCTCGCCGGCCACCTTGACCGACAGCGGCGCAACCGATTCGTTCGCCGGCGGGCTCAGTAACGGCACCAACACCCTGGCGCTCGCCGTCTCGGGCGCCGGGTCGAGTCTGCAACTCAGCGGCACGGACACCTATTCGGGTGGCACCACGGTCGGCGGGGGCGCAACGCTCGGTGCGGGAGGCCTGGCGTCAGCGGACCCCTTCGGGAGCGGCCCGGTCGCAGTCGACAACGGTGGGACGCTGACCATGAACAGCGCGTTTGGTGACGGTGTCCTCGACAACCCGCTGGCGTTGGGCAGTGGAACCGCAGGGACAGCCGCACTCGACGATGCGGAGGGCACGGGCGCCGCCTATTGGAGCGGCGCGCTGACGTTGGACGGAACCAACACCGTGTCGGCCAACTCGACGGGCAATTTGGTCTTCGACGGCGGCATCGCGGGAAGTGGTCAGGCTCTCACGGTGGGCTCGGCGGGCAACGCGGGTGACGTCACTCTGTCTCCGTCTCCGTGTTCGGGCGACAGCTACAGCGGCGGGACCACGGTCAACGCGGGCTCCCTCGTACTCACATGCGCCAATGCGACCGGGTCCGTCGCGACGGAGACCGTGACCGTGGCCGGCGGCGCCACGCTCGAGTACCAGTTTCCCCTCTCGGGCCGGACCGTTCCCAACGACATTGCGCTCAGCGGAGAACTGCTGGACAACACGCCAGGTACCACCACCTCGTCGGGGACGCTCACCGTCGGTGGCAGTGCATCAGTCGTCGCCAGCAGCCTGGCGGGCGGGGTCGACTTCACCAACACGCTCAGCGGATCCGGGACCCTGCTCTTCGGCCAGGCAACCCCGTACCTCGATGTGCTGTCGGGCACCAACACCTATTCGGGCGCGGTCACCGTCCAGGGCGGGACTCTCGACGTGACGGGATCGCTCGCCCCAGCGACCGTCACCGTCGATTCGGGTGCGATCCTCGAAGGGTCCGGCACGGTCGGCGGCGTCACCGCCAACCAGGGGACGGTTTCACCGGGGACGAGCACAAGCCCGGGCGTTCTCGACGCCACGAGCCCGGTTGACCTCGGCCCCGCCGGTGGCGCGTTCTCGGTCACCATCAATGGGACGAGTGCGGGTTCTGGCTTCTCGCAACTCTCATCCACCTCGACAGTGAACCTCGACGGCGCGTCCCTCGATGTCACCGACGCCACGAACGTCCCCTACGGCACGGTGTTCACCGTTGTCACCTCGTCGGCGGCCGGGTCACCGCTCAGCGGCTCCTTTGCGTCGCTGCCTGCCGGGTCGCGGCTCACCACCCAGGGAGGTCGCACCCTCGAGATCGGCTACACCGCCAACGCCGTCACGCTCACCGACGTGACCGGGTCGGCGCCGACCGGAACGGCTCCGACCGGAACCGGAACGGCGCCGGTCAGCGGCTACCAGCTGGCCGGGTCAAACGGCGGCGTGTACGCGTTCGGCGGTGCGCCCTACGAGGGTTCGCTGCCGGGCGACGGGATCCACGTCTCGGACATCACGGCGATGACCTCCATCAGTGACGGCAAGGGCTACTGGCTGGTCGGGTCCGACGGCGGTGTCTTCGCCTTCGGCGATGCCGCCTACGAGGGCTCGCTGCCGGCCGAGGGCGTGCACGCCTCGGACATCGTGAGCATCCGCGTCACCAACGACGGCAAGGGCTACTGGCTCGTGGGATCCGACGGCGGTGTCTTCGCCTTCGGTGATGCGCGCTACGAGGGGTCTCTGCCGGCCGACGGTGTGCATGTCTCCGACATCGTGGGCATGCGCAAGTCCGGTGACGACGGGGGGTACCAGCTCGTTGGCTCAGACGGCGGCGTCTTCGCCTTCGGGGACGCACCGTTCGAGGGCTCGCTTCCGGGCGAGGGTATCCACGTCAGCGACATCGTCGGCATGGAGAACGTGCAGGACGGCTACTTCCTGGTCGGGGCCGACGGAGGCGTGTTCGCCTTCGGCGACGCGGCGTATCAAGGGTCGCTGCCGGCCGACGGGTTGCATGTCTCCGACATCGTTGGGATCGCCAGCGGCTCGTCTGGCCTCGGTTACGCGCTCGTGGGCGCGGACGGCGGCGTCTTCACCTTCGGTGACATCGCCTACAGCGGGTCGCTCCCCGCCATGAGGGTCAGCGTGCACGACATCGTCGGCATCCACGACACCACATCCGACACGTAACGGGCGGGCTAGAGCGACGCCAGGGGCTGCAGGCCTCAGTTGATGAGCGGGTCCCGTGGCAACCCGAGGATGCGCTCGCCGATCTGGTTGCGCTTGATCTCCGACGTCCCGCCCGCGATCGACATGCCGCGGTGCATGAGCACCATCGTCGCCGTGACCATGCTGGCGCCGTCGGCATAGGCGGTCTCGGGGCCGCTGAGCGCGGCCATGATGGCCGCCGCCTCGTGGCCGATCTCGGAGAGCACGAGCTTGGTGACGTTGCCCTCGGGCCCGGGGCCCCCGCCGGCCACCGCGCGGTGGGCGCTGCGCATGTTGAGGGCCGCCATGGCCTCGCTCTGTGCGATGAAACGGCCGATCCGGCTGGCGCCACCGTCCAGGCGTTCGGGGTTCGCGTCGAAGGGGCCCACGACCATGGCGGCTTGCATCTGGCCACCACCGGCGCCGCCCCCGATGGACACGCTCTCGTTGCCGAGAGTGGCCCGGGCCACCGTCCAGCCGCCGTTCACCGGCCCGATCACGTCGTCGTCGGGGACGAAGACGTCGTTGAAGAAGACCTCGTTGAACTCCGACTGACCCGTCACCATGCGCAGGGGCCGCACCTCGACCCCGTCTGCGTGCATGTCGATGACCATGGTGGTGATGCCCTTGTGCTTGGGCGCGTCGGGATCGGTCCGGATGGTGGCCAGCCCGAAGGAGGAGTAGTGCGCGCCGCTCGTCCACACCTTCTGGCCGTTGACCAGCCAGCCGCCGTCGACCCGGGTGCCCCGGGTCTTGACGCCCGCGGCGTCACTCCCGGCATCGGGCTCGCTGAAGAGCTGGCACCAGATGACCTCCTGGCGCAGCGCCGGCAGGACCCAGCGGGCCACCTGGTCCTCGGTCGCGTGCTGGATCAGCGTGAGTATCACCCACCCGGTGATCGAGTACTGCGGCCGCGCCACACCGGCCGCTGCGAACTCCTGCTCGATGACCAGCTGTTCCACCGCGCCGGCGTCGCGTCCCCAGGGCCTGGGCCAGTGCGGCATCACGTATCCGGTCTCGATCATCGCGTCGCGCTGTGCGGCGGCGTCGAGCCCGTGCACCTGCTCGGCAAATGCCCGCACCTCGTCGCGCATGGGCTCGGCCTCGGGTGGCAAGTCGATCGTGCGGATGCGCCGCGTGCCCCGTCGCACGTGATCGGTGACGTCACGTGCCGCCGCCTCTCCGCCGGCGATCGCCTCGAGCGCGGTGGCCCGCCGGAGATACAGGTGGGCGTCGTGTTCCCAGGTGAACCCGATCCCGCCGTGCACCTGGATGTTCAAGTTGGCGCACTCGTCGGCTGCGACGAGCGCCAGCGCGGCCGCCTCGGCCGCCGCCAGCGAGAACTGGTCGCCGCCCTCACTGGCCGCACGCGCCGCGTCCCACACGGCGGCCGTCGCCAGCTCGGTGGCCACGAGCATGTTGGCGCAGTGGTGCTTGACGGCCTCGAAGGTGGCGATGGGCCGGCCGAACTGCACCCGCACCTTGGCGTAGGCGGCCGCCTGTTCGGTGCACTCGCTGGCGACGCCGGTGGCCTCGGCGGCGAGCAGCACTCGCGCCAGGTCAGCGAGCACCCGCGCGCCGCCTACCAGTACGTCAACGACGGCGCCGTCGAGCGTGACCCGCGCCGAGCGTCGTGTCGGATCGAGGTTCGCCGGGACGTCCACGCGCACCCCGTTCGCAGTGGCGTCGACCACGACCACGTCCTCGCCCGCCGGCAGCACGAGCAGCTGGGCCAGGCCACCGCCCACGACCACCGGAGCCGTGCCGGCGGCCGTGCTCCCAGTGACCGCGATGTCAGACGACAGCGCCACGCCCGCTCGAACCCACCCGTCCGCCAGCCGGGGTAAGACCCGAGCCCGCAGCTCATCGGAGCCGGCCGCGTCGATCACCGCGCTGGCGATCATCGTCGGCACGAACGGCCCGGGTGTCACGGCCCGCCCCAGCTCCTCGACCACGACCACGAGCTCGGGCAGGCCGAAGCCGGATCCGCCCACGTCCTCGGGTAGGTGCAGGCCGAGCCACCCGAGCTCGGCGACCTCGTCCCAGAAGGCAGGCAGGGTCTCGGCCTCCGCCTCGAGCAGGGCGCGCGCCGCTCCGCGGGCGTCGTGCTTGGCCAGGAAGTCCGAGGCGGTCTGCCTCAGCGCACGGTGGTCTTCGGTGATGGCGATCGGCATGCCTAAATAGTACCCTCTATTATTGGAACGGACCAGGCCTCCCTCGGCCCCGCGGGCGGGCACCGTAGCGGGAGGTGTCCCGGGTCCACACATCGAGAGGAGCCGCGATGAAGCTGGGCGCGATGGTGGGGATGCGCGACGACCCAGAGGCGTTCGCGGCCCGGGCCAGGCGGCTCGAGGACGCCGGCGTCGAGTACCTCTGGACCGGCGAGGCCTACACCGCCGATGCCGTCTCGACCATGGGGTTCCTCGCCGCCGTGACCAAGACGGCGCAGATCGGCTCGAGCATCCTGCCGCTCTATTCGCGGACCCCGACCCTCCTCGCGATGACGGCCGTCGGTCTCGACAAGCTCTCGGGTGGCCGCTGCATCCTCGGCCTGGGCGCGTCCGGCCCCCAGGTCATCGAGGGCTTCCACGGGGTGCCCTACGACGCGCCGCTCGGACGCACGAGGGAGATCATCGAAATCTGCCGCATGGTGTGGCGCCGGGACCGCCTGGTCCACGACGGCGCCAGTTATCACATGCCCCTGCCCGACGGTTACGGAACCGGGCTGGGCAAGGCGCTCAAGATCATGGACAACCCCGTCCGCGAGCGGATCCCCATCTACGTTGCGTCGCTCGGGCCCAAGAACGTGGAGATGACCGCCGAACTTGCCGAGGGATGGCTGCCGCTGCATTACTGGCCCGAGCGCGCCCACGAACTGTGGCGATCCTCGCTCGAGGCGGGCCGCGCCAAGCGGGCCGCCGACCTGCCGCCGCTCGAGATCGTGGCCGGCGGGTCGCTCGCCATCGGCGACGACGTGGAGGGCCTCCGGGACCGGGACCGGCCCATGCTGGCTCTCTACTACGGCGGCATGGGCGCCAAGGGCAAGAACTTCTACAACGACGTGCTCAGGCGCTACGGCTACGAGGAAGAGGCCGAGCGGATCCAGGACCTCTATCTCGCGGGCGACCGCAAGACGGCCGCCGCGCTCGTGCCCGACGAGCTGGTCGCCGGCATGTCCCTCGTCGGCGACGCCGGCTTCGTCAAGGACCGCATCGCCGCCTACGAGGACTCGGGAGTCACCATCTTGAACGTGCAGCCGGTCGGTCCCAACGGGCTGCGGGACGTCGAGTCGGTCGCCGGCTGGCTGTAGCGCGCTGCCGGCACGACCGCCACATCAGAATTACGTCAAGCAGGGTTGGCCCGCGCCTGACGCAGCTCCTCCCAGTCGCGTGGCGCCCGTCCCTCGACCGCTGCGGCCTCCGCCTCGGCGAACAGCACCTCTTCGACCAGGTCGGCCATGGAGCCGGGCAGGAGGAGGTGCTCCTGATAGAGCGTGGCGCCGAGTCGCCCGTCACGGTCGCGCAGCGATCCGTCGTAGCAACCCCGCGCCGAGCGCGCCTTGACGGGCCGCAGGTCGACGAGCACCCAGTCGTCGGCGCGGATGTTCTCCTGGAACCACACGGCATGGTCGATCGAGGGCCCACCGCGGCCCACCAGCGCCGCGTCCTGCTGGCCGAACCCTGTCCCCACGTCGGAGAGGTAGGTGAGGGCGGCGCGGTGGAGCAGCGGGTCGTCGGGCAACGGTGTCAGCGAGCGGACCCAGACGCAGTCGGTGAAGACGCCCTTCAAGAAGTCGGTGGGCGTGACTTCGCGCACCTCGAGGAGCGGATTCCAGCCGCCGCGGCGCAACGTCTCGGGCGCGGCCACTTCGCGGCGTGGCGCTTCGTCGAAGAGGCCGCCGTCGCCCTCGGTCTGGAACGACGTGAGCATGGAGAAGATGACCTCCCCCTCCTGCATCGCCACGACGTGGCGGGCCGAGAACGACCGACCGTCGCGGTCGCGGTCGACCTCGAGGATCACGGGGAGGTCGCTGCGTCCGGCTCGGAGGAAGTAGCCGTGCAGAGAATGCGGGAGCCGGCCCCCCTCAATCGTGGCCGCCGCTGCGATGAGACACTGCGCCGCCACCTGCCCGCCGTAGAGCGTCCGGCGCGGGCCGAAGTTGGCGTTACGGCCGCGGAAGAGGTCGCGGTCGACCCGCTCGAGGGTGAGCAGTGAGATCAGATCGTCGGCGAGCTCGAGGTCCGTCACACGGACGCCTTCGCGTCACGCACCGCTCGGACCCACTCCGCCCACGTCTCGATCCGCCGCCAGAACAGCTCGCGCATCCCCGAGAAGTTGTGCATGTGGCCCGTCCGTGGACAGACGAAGAAGTCCACGCTCGATGCAGCCTCGTAGGCCCGCAGCTCGCCCCGCGGGTCGACGAGCACGTCACGTTCGCCCAAGGCGACGAGCACCGGACAGCGGATAGCCGCCGCCTCGGGCAGCACCGCCCCCGGCGCCAGGCACCACAGCGCCACGGTCATGGGGACGGTGGCCGAGGCCCAGGGCGGCAGCTCGCCGTGCCGAGCGGGAAAATCGTCGAGGTCCCGTGCGACGACGGCAGGGTCGATGTCGTCGTAGTGGAAGCCCCACGCCATCGCATCGATGCGCACGATGTCGTTCCGGGCCGCGTCGTCGAGCGCCGGCCCGTTGGTGAAGATCCCGTCGGACGGCATGGCGTCGCGCGGGATCCACGGGCTGACGATGGGGGGCGTCCCCGGAGCAGTGGGCGGGTGCGTGTGCAGCGCGCTGTAGCCGAGGACCCCGATCCCGTCGTAGCAGTGGAAACGGCCCTGCTGCACGATGGTGAGGCACCCGCCCATCGACTGGCCGATGCCGATGGTCACCGGGTCCGGGACCTTGGCGAGTCCGTCAATCAGGGTGCCCGCCGCCAGCCTCTGCAACACCTCGGTCTCGGCGGCCTGGCTCGCCGCCACCACCGGCGTGTACGACAACCGCTCGGGGTCGTGCTGCGAGCTGGCGCCCACGCCCAGGTGATCGACCGACACGAAGACCCAGCCGCGTGCGGCATGCCAGCTGGCTTGCGCGCCCGACGCCGGTCCCGGCAGGTCCTCGGTGTAGTAGCCCCGCGCGTAGCCCCCACCGGGCTTGCCGAAGCAAACGACGGGATCCTCGGACAGCTCGTCAGGCACCGTCACCGTGAGCGTCACATGAGCGGGCTCACCAAGAGCGGCGGCAGCGGTGACGTCGACCTGCAGGTCGATCGCTCTCACCGACACGCCCTGATCGCCTACTTGGGGGCGAAACGCGTGCCGCCGTCGAGACGGATGCAGAGGCCGTTGAGCATGGGGTTCTCGACGATGGCCACGGCCAGCTTCCCGTACTCCTCGGGCCGGCCGAGACGCTTGGGGAACGCAGCGTCCTTGGTCAGCTGGTTGGCGAACTCCTCGGGGATGCCCTTGGTGAGGCCCGTGCTGAAGAGGCTTGGCGCGATGGCCATGGCGCGGATGCCGAGGCTGCCGAGGTCGCGCGCCATGGTGAACACCATGCCGACGATGCCGGCCTTGGCGGCTGCGTACGAAACCTGGCCGATCTGCCCCTCGAAGGCGGCGATGGACGCGGTGTCGATGATGACGCCGCGCTCACCGTCCTCGGGTTCGTTGGCCGACATGTGGAACGCCTGGAGGCGGTTCAGGTTGAAGGTGCCGATGAGGTTCAGCTCGATGATCTTGCGGAAGTCCTCGAGCGGGTGTGGCCCCTCCTTGCTCAGGGTGCGCTTGGCCGTGCCTCCGCCGGCGGTGTTCACCGCGATGTGCAGGCCGCCCAGCGCGGCCACGGCGTCGCCCAGCGCGGATTCGACCTGATCGTCGTTCAGGATGTCGACCTCGTGGAACGTGCCACCGAGCTCCTTGGCCACCTCGGCACCGGCCGACGTCGGCAGGTCGAGGATGGCGACGTCGGCGCCCTTCTGATGCAACAGCTCGGCCGAAGCCTTTGCCATGCCCGACGCGCCGCCGACGATGACGGCCTTCTTTCCCTGGATCTCCACTCGGTGTTCCTCTCTGTCTGCGAACGGTCCGCGACGCGGTGTGTGTGATGCTGGCTGCGCGCGGCACCCGGCCGCAACCCGAGAAAAGAGTGTACCATTTGGCGCCGCGGAGCCGCCCGGCCCGCAGGGAGAGGAAGCATGGAACGAGAGACCATCCTGTTCGACGTCGCCGACAACGTGGCGACCATCACGTTGAACCGGCCGGACAGCCTGAACTCCTTCAACGAGGCCATGGCCAAGGACCTGACGTGGGCGTGGGAGACCGTGCGCGACACCGACGACATCCACTGCGTCGTCCTGCAGGCCAGCGGCGAGCGCGCCTTTTGCACCGGGATCGACGTCAAGGCCGGCGGTGACTGGTTCACCCCGGACAACGTCTGGAACGGCTTCGACCCCGGCATGGCGCTGGCCCCCAAGTTCAAGCACCGGGTGTGGAAGCCGGTGGTCACCGCAGTGCACGGGATGGCTGCGGGCGGCGCGCAGTACTTCCTCAACGAGTCAGACATCATCATCTGCTCCGAGGACGCCGTCTTCTTCGACCCGCACGCCAGCGTGGGCATCGTCAGCGCGCTCGAGCCGATCGGGATGCTGCACCGGGGTATCCCTCTCGGGGAAGTCCTGCGGTGGGCGCTCATGGGCAACGAGGAACGCATCACCGCGGAGACCGCCCTGCGCATCGGCCTCGTCAGCGAGATCGTGCCGCGCGAGCAGCTGCGCGACCGGGCGCGGGAAATCGCGGCGTCCATTGCACGGCGCGAACCCAAGGCGATCCAGGGCACGGTGCGGGCTATCTGGGAATCGCTCGAGATGCCCCGCGCGGCGGCGATCCACAACGGGCTCTCCTACACGCAGATCGGCAATCCCGCACCGGGCGATGTCCGCATGCCACGCGAGAAGAGGGAGACGCAGTACCGCTGACGAGTGGCCGTCAGAGGAGTGACCGAAGATCGCGCTTGCGGACCTTGCCCGCCGCGGTGCGAGGAAGGGCATCGGCGAGCACGACGCGCGACGGGGCCTTGTGGGCGGCCAGGCCCGATGCGGCCGCGACCTCGCGCAGGTCGTCGAGGCTCGGCGCCGGATGGCTGCGCCTCGGGACCACGACGGCACAGACCACCTCGCCCCACACCTCGTCGGGTGCGGCGCACACGGCGACCTCCGCCACTGCCTCGTGGCCAGCGAGGACATCCTCGACCTCGCGAGCCGAGATGTTCTCCCCGCCGCGGATGATGACGTCCTTGACCCTGTCCGTGACGACGAGGTAGCCGTCCGCATCGAAGTGGCCCAGATCGCCCGTGCGGAACCACGTCTCGTGGACGAACGCCGACTCGTCGGCCGCCGCGTCCTGGTAGCCCAGGAACTGCTTGGGCCCGCGCGCCACGATCTCACCCTCCTCGCCGGTCGCCACCTCACTGCCGTTCTCACGCAGGATCCGTACTTCGTTGCCCGGCGTCAGCCGGCCGTCGGTGAGCCGTCGCTTGTCGGGCGGGTCGACCGGCGTTCCCGAGCTGATGGCCGGGTGCTCGGTCGACCCGTAGGTGCGCCAGGTGACGATCCCGGCGTCCTCGCTGCGCTGGACGAGCGCCGGCGGGACGGCGGCAGCGCCACAGAGAAAGCGTCGCAACGAGGAGATGTCCCGGCCCGAGCGTGCGGCCTCGTCGAGCAGGGTCGAGAGGAAGAACGGCGTCCCGGCGCTCGCGGTGATCCGGTGCGCCTCGATGAGCCCGGCCGCGGTGCGGGCGCTCCAGCGGTCCATGACCACGGTCCTCCCGCCGGCGGTCAACGGGCGGAGAAGCCCGAGGAGCGAGGCGACGTGTCCGGCGGGGAAGGTGGCGAGCATGCGGGTGGTGGTGTCGGCGGGCACGGCGGTCAGCCCGCACAACAGCGTCTCGTGGCTGTGCCGCACGCCCTTGGGCGCCGCGGTCGACCCCGACGTGTACATGATGCAGGCCACCGAGGACGGATCGGGGCGCCGCCGGAGCGGGAGGTCTGACGACCCGGGTGACACGGCGTCGAGGGCCACGGCGCCCGGAGCCGCAGTGGTGCCGAGCACGATCGTGTAGCGGAGGTTCCGGTGCCGTCCCGCCTCGATGATCGGCGTGAGCAGATCGCGCCCGCGCCAGGCCGGCGCCGCGATGACACCGGCCGCGTTGGTCTCGCGCATGGCGTGTGCGACCTCCGTCGCGGTCGCAGTCGTCGCAATCGGGACGGCGACGGCGTGGAGGAGCCAGACGCCGATCAGGACCTCGGAGCCTGACAGGTCAGCGGGGGTCTGGACCAGGACTGTGTCCCCCGGGGACACGCCGGCTGCCGCCAGCCGCGCCGCACGGTCGGTGGCGCGTTCGAGAAGCTCTCCGAGGGTCACCGTCGTCGTCCCGCCATCGACCCGCACGAAGACAATGTGGTCGTCCGTGTGGGCGCTGCACCCTTCGACGATGGCCTCTCCGATGGTCAGGCCCGGATAGGCGCCGCCGGCGCGCCACACGTCGCGCAGGGCGTCGCGGGCAACTCGTCCCGGTGCGATGGGACCGCCGGACGTCACCAGGCGAAGCCGCGGATGAGGTCGGCCAGCACGAGCGGCTGGTCGCTCTGCACCGCGTGGCCCGCCCCGTCCACGACCACGACCTCGAGCGAAGGGAGCCGCCGGCGCATCTCCGCTAAGTCCTCATCGAGTACGAACGGGGACAGGCCGCCGTGTACGAAGAGAGTTGGCGAAGTGATCGCGCTCACGTCCTCCCACAATGGAGTGAAGTCGACCCAACGGCTCGGACCCCCGTCGTCTGACGGCCCGAAGAGGTCGTAGCGCCAGGTCCAGCGTCCGTCCTCGAGGCGCTGGGCGTTGTGGCGGACGCCGCGCCGGACGCCCGCTGCGCCGCGGTATGGGCTCAGCGCGACGGCAGCGTCCGCCATCTCCTCGAAGGTGTCATAGATCGGTGGCCCCGCAATGAGCGACACCGTCCCGCGCTCGGCCGTGGTGAGCTGGCGCGAGGGGTCGTTGATCTGCGGCGTGACGTCGACGAACACAGCCCGAGGGCACAGATCGGGTCGCTGCGCAGCCAGGCGGATCGTCGTGGCCCCGCCGAGAGACATGCCGATGACGCAGCGGGCGGCGGGCGCCACTGTCGCCATCAGCGTGGCAACGGCGTCCGCGTTCTGCCAGGGCCCGTAATCACGGTCGGGGCGCCGGTCGGAGTGCCCGTGACCGGGAAGGTCGACGGCGACAGCCGGTTGGCCGAGGGCGAGCATGACGGTGTCCCACGTGTGCGCGTTCTGGGCACCGCCGTGCAGGAAGACGAGCTCGGGATCGTCGTCGCCCCAACGCAGGTAGGAGAGTGCCTGACCGCCGGGAAGTTCGAAGGTGTCGCGGCGCACCACCGGGGGCTGGTGGAAGGGGATGTCCCATTCGGCTGCGTTCTCGTGGAGCAGACCGAACTCGTCGTAGTCGTCCGAGTCCAGCGTGTCCGCCAGCGTGGTCACCAGGGCGCCCGGTACGCCGACCGCGCCCTAGAGGCGCTCGATGATGACTGCTGGTGCCATGCCGCCGCCGGCGCACATGGTGATGAGGGCAATCTGTTGATCACGGCGCTCGAGCTCGTCGAGCGCCGTGCCCACCAGGAGGGAGCCCGTCGCCCCGATGGGGTGGCCCAAGGCGATCGCACCTCCGTTGACGTTGATCTTCTCGCGGTCGATCTCGAGGTCTCTGATGTACTTCTCGGGAACGACGGCGAAGGCCTCGTTGACCTCGAACAGGTCGATGTCACTGAGCGACATGCCGGCCTTGGCGAGGACCTTCTTGGTCGCCGGGACCGGGGCGTTCAGCATCAGGGTGGGGTCGTCGCCGATGTTGGCCGTGGCGACGATGCGGGCCCGGGGCCGCAGCCCGTGCGTCGTCGCATAGGCGGGCGTGGTCAGCAGCAGGGCAGCCGCCCCGTCGACGACCCCTGATGAGTTGCCGGCGTGATGGACGTGGTCGATCTCGAGGCCGGGGAACTTCTGGAGTACCAGGCCGCGGTAGGTCGTGCCGTTCTCGTCGAGAGGGATGTCAGCCAGCGCCTCGAAGGAAGAGGGGAGGTTGGCCAGCGCATCAGCGGTAGTGCCGGGGCGGGGGTACTCGTCCCGCTCCAGCGCCACCGTCCCGTCGACGTTGAGCACCGTCACGAGGGACTTGTCGAAGCGCCCTTCCTTGATGGCCACCTCAGCCCGGCGCTGCGACTCCGCCGCGAGCTCGTCCACGGCCCGACGGTCGATCTTCTCCAGGGTCGCGATGGCGTCGGCGGCGACGCCCTGATTGGTCTGGGGGTGGATGGCACGCAGGTGGTCGTTCCCGCTGTCGAGAAACGGGGAACGTGACTTGGACACGTTTGCCGCGTACGACGACATCATCTCCGTGCCACCGGCGATGACGACGTCCTCCATGCCGGCCATGAGGGAGGCGGCGGCGAAGTTGACCGCCGAGATGCCGGAGCCGCAGAAGCGGTCGAGGGTGACACCGCTGGCCGTGGTGGCGTAGCCCGCATCGAGCGCTGCCATGCGCCCGAGGTCGCCACCCTGGGATCCAACCTGCATGGACGTGCCCCAGACGATGTCATCGACGTCTGCGGTATCGAGCCCGTTGCGCTCGGCCACCGCGCGCAGCACGGTGGCGCCGAGGACCTGGGGGTGCAGGCCGGTGAGCCCACCCTTGCCGACCTTGCCGATGCCACGCGGTGTGCGGCAGGCGTCAATGATCCACGCTTCGGTCACGTCGTCGTCCTCGATCCTGGTCGGGTCCGGGCTGCCCGGTCGCGAGAAAGAGTATCCTCAAATGTCTCCTTGAGCGAGTCGGGGAGCGACGTCGCGATTCGAAACCGCTCCGGCTTGCGGCGGCTCGTCGGCGACGCCCTCAACTGACCGCTTATTCATCACACTCTTTTCTGTTCGGGCCAACTGTCCCGAAGGGGTCAGCCGATCAATTCACGCTGCAAGCTGAGACTCCGGGCACCGACTGATCCGCCCACACTCGGTCTGCTAGCCTGAAAAAAGAGGGTCCTCTTTTCTCTTTCCGGAGGGTGCGATGCAGGAGGCGGTCGGAAGCGTCGAGACGGCGACCGGGCTTCGGCCGATGCTGTCATGCGAGGGCCTCCGCAAACGATACGGGGACCGGCTGGCGGTTGACGGCGTGTCCTTCTCCATCGCCGAAGGTGAGTGCTTCGGCCTCCTCGGGCCGAACGGCGCGGGGAAGACCACAACCATCTCCATGTTGTGCGGGCTCACGCTCCCTGACGAGGGGGACGTCTGCGTTGACGGGTTCGAAGGCGGCACCCTCGAGGCGAAGGCGGCCATCGGGTACGTGCCCCAGGACCTTGCGCTGTACCCGGATCTCAGCGCCGCCGAGAACCTGACCTTCTTCGGCCAGCTCTACGGTCTCTCGGGCAAGGAGCTCGAGGGCCGCATCGCCGAGACGCTGGCTCTCGTCGGTCTCGCGGACCGAGGGAAAGACCGGATCGGCACCTATTCGGGGGGTATGAAGCGGCGCGCCAACATGGCGGCCGGCCTGCTCCACCAGCCCAAACTGCTCGTCCTGGACGAACCGACCGTGGGGGTCGACCCGCAGAGCCGCAACGCCATCTTGGAGACGGTCTCGCAACTGGGGATCGCGGTCCTCTACACGACCCATTACATGGAAGAGGCAGCCAAGCTGTGCGACCGCATCGGGATCATCGATGACGGGCACCTGATCGCCGAAGGGACAGCCGCCGCGCTGATCGCCACGCACGGCGGTCGTGACAAGGTCCACCTCTCGTGCGCGGAAGCAGATCTCGATGAGCTTGCTGCGGCGTGCCGTCCGCTCGACGACGTTCACGACGTCAACGAGGTGGACACCCATCTCGAGCTCACCACCGACCACGGGCCTGCCGTGCTCCCTGCGGTCGTCGCGGTGGCGGCGCGACAGCGGATTGAGCTGATCGGCGTCGAAGTGCGGTCGGCAAATCTCGAAGACGTCTTCTTGAGCCTCACCGGCAAAGAGCTGCGCGATTGATCCGCGTCATTGCGCTCAACGAGCTCCGCCGGCGGCTGCGTGATCGCTCCGTCCTCATCGGGTGCCTGGCGGCGCCACTGTTGATGTCGGCGGTCCTCGGGCTCTCGTTCGCCGGTGGGGCCGAGACGACATCAGTGCATATTGGCGTGTCGGGCGCCTCGCCCCAGCTCATGGCGGCTGCGGTGCGAGCGAGCCAACTGCCGGCGGGGGTGACGGTGGTCATGATGCCAAGCCAGCAGGCCGTTAAGGACGCCGTGGCGAACGGTCAGCTCGACGGTGGAGTGGCCCTTCTCGACGATCAGCTGCACCTGAACAGTCTTCTCGTCCCGATCGTCGATCCCGGTGCGACCACCACGCCGGGTTTCGACGTGGTGACCAGGGGGACGTCGCAGCTCGGGCAGGAGTACGCCGAGTCCGTGGCCGCCGGACTCTCGAGTGTGTTGTTCGCGGCGAGAGTGCCACATGACGGGAATGGAACGACGGCAGCGGCGCCAGCCGAGACGACGGCGGCCGTGACGACGGCAGCCGAGACGACGGCGCGGTCGGCGTCAGGCGGGTCCGGTCGAAGCACGGACGCGGGTTCTGCCACCGTCGCCATCACGACGCAGAACGTCGGGCACGGCGGAAAGGTCAACCTGAACTTTTTCGCACCGAACATCGCGGTGGTGTTCCTCTTCATCGGGAGCGGCCTCGGCATGCGATCGCTCTTGATGGAGCGGTCGGCGGGCACGCTGGCCAGGGTGACTGCGGCACCTGTGCGCCCGACGACGATCGTGCTCGGGAAGCTGCTGGCGATCTTCGTGACGGGACTTGCCACCATCTTCGTCATCTGGGGTGTCACGACCTTTGCCTTCGGTGCCGACTGGGGAAGCCCCCTCGGCGTCCTGCTCATGTGCGTGGCCGCCACCGTCGCGATGTGTGGCATCGGCGTCTTCTTGACGTCGCTGGCCAAGACGGAGCAGCAGGCCTTTGGGATCACCCTGCTGGTCGGCCTGTTCCTCGCTCTGCTCGGGGGAAACCTCCTCCCGTCCGGCTCGCTCCCCGACGTCTTCCAGGTGCTGGCACTCGGGACGCCGAACGGGTGGGCGCTGGTCGGCTTCGGGCGCCTCGACCAGCTACGGGAGCCGGCCAGCAGCGTCATCGGACCCGTCTTGGTTCTCCTTGCCATCGCGGCCGTGACGGGTGGGCTCGCCATGACCAGGGTGCGCAAGATGGTGGAGCCGTGAGGCTGTGATCGCTGTCATCCGCGTGAACTTGCGCCGCGCCATGGGCGATCGGCGGCTGCTCATCATCAGCACGCTCGTCCCCGTGATCATCATCTTGATCACGGGGTTGCTCGAGGGCAGCCCCAAGGAGCCCATCGGGTTGCTGCACCCGTCGGCGCGCCTGCTGCATCTGGCCGAGTCGACTGACGGGATCAAGGTTCGCGTCGAAGCCAACCGGACAGATCTCACCGACGACATCCTGCGGGGGAGGGTGGTCGCCGGGCTCGTCCAGTTGCCCTCGACGAGCGACTCGGTCCGAGCTGACTTCGTGATCGAGTCCGCCACCACTGATGCCGTGCAGGCCCGCACCGACGCCGTCGCATTGATGGACCTCATGGCGGCCGAAGGCAAGGACACCAAGTTCACCGATACGACGCTCGGTGCGACCCGGACGGAAGCGCCGCTGAGCCCCTTCTGGTATGTCGCGCCGGCCAACCTCGTCCTCTTCATGGGGATCGCGGTGCTCGTCCTGTCCGCCGGCATGGTCGAGACCCGTCGCCTGGGCGTGCTGCAGCGCCTGTCCGCCGCGCCCGTGCACAAACGGGCGATCGTGTTCGGCCAGATGGCAAGCATGATGGTCACCGCGATCGCCATGGCGATCGGGCTCATCTTCGTGGGAATCATCCTCTTCAACGTGCACTGGGGAAATCCGTTCAGCGTCTTCCTCGTGGTCGCACTGCTCGGCATCAGCATCGCCGCCGTGTCCGTCATCATCGGAACGTGGTCGCGCTCGCAAGAGCAGGCCATCGCCACAGCGGTCATCGTGGCGATCATCGCCGGGATGCTCGGCGGTTGCGTCTACCAGCTCAATGCGGTCAGCTCGACGGTGAACCACGTCGGGCACGCCGTGCCCCAGGCGTGGGCGATGGACGCGTTCGTCAAGCTGATCTCGGATCACGCGTCATTCGCGGACACCATGCCTCAGATCGGAGCGCTCCTCGCCTTCGCCGTCGTGCTGAGCGCGTTGGCCGTTTGGTACTACTCCCGCAAGGTGTTCTCGACGACCTGACCACGGTCACAGTCGGTGGCCACTCGTCCACGGTCGTCACCCCTGTCAGCGAAGGTACGTCCCGACCGCCTCCAAGTGACGCCGCATACGGCGGCGTGCTGCTACGCCGTCGCCCCCGACGATCGCCTGGGAGATTGCGCCGTGGGCCCGCGACACCGCAGCGGCGGCGCGCCGACGATCCTCCTCCGTGACCGCCTCGATCTGATGGAGGCGCATCAGCCGGATGAGAACCAGTGCGACCAACTCGAGGACGCGATTGCCGGCCAGGCTGGCGATCACGGCATGGAGGTTGTGGCCGTCGTCGGCAAAATCAGCTAGGGACATCGTCTCTTCGTGCCGCAGTGCCAGCTGCATGTCTGCCTCGCGGTCCACGTCGGCTCGCTCGATGGCCAAGTCGACCAGCGCGAGTTCGACCCGGATGCGCAGCTCCACGAGATCGGCCATCGAAATGCCCCGTCTGGTGAGATAGACGGCGACGACCTCGCTCACACCGCGGACACTCGGCACCGCGACGAAGAGGCCCCCACCGGGCCCCCGTCGCATCGTTGCGATCTGGTGGTGGTCGAGCAGCCGGAGCGCCTCGCGGAAGACGGCGCGGCTCGCGCCGTACCGTTCGATGAGCTCCGCCTGGGAGCCGAGGAAGGCTCCCGGCTCCAGGTCGTCGGCCACGACGTCCTGGAGGACGGCGCGGGCCACGTCCTCGGCCCGTTTGTTGCTCACGCCCCCGCCCAGAGCGACGCTGCGCGGCATGAATTGGCGTGAGACGTGACGGTTCTGCAGGTACGTCGACTCCGCCTCGAGGTGCCGGCGCATCCGGCGGCGTGCTCGGGCGGCGTCGCCCTCGAGCACCGCGTCGATGATGCGCGCATGGGCGTGCTGGGATGCGGTGAGGGTCCCCTCCGTCAACGACGACCCGCCGCGGAAGTACAGGAATGCGACCCGGTTGAGGATGTCCACAAAGAGCTCGATGGCCGGGTTGCGAGCTATCGCCGCTAGCCGACCATGGAGCGCACGATGGTTCGTGACGGCGCCACTTCTTTCGTCGGCGGACAACGAGCGCAGGTCTGTCGCGTCCGCATCGGTGAGGCGGTCAGTCGCCAGCTCGGCCGCGATCTCTTCGAGCACGATGCGGGCCTCGAAGACCTCGTCCAACCGGGTGTTGGCCCGATGGAGGTAGAGAACCGCGGCGTCGATGATCGCGTCGACCGTCGGCTCGGTCACCACCAACCCTCCGCCGGGTCCTCGCCGCATCGCCGCGACCTGCTGCGTCTCCACGAGGCGCACCGCCTCACGGAACACCGCACGGCTGACGCCGTAGTGCGCCATCAGGTCTGCCTGGGACCCCAGCACATCACCGACCGGCCACCCACGCTCCGCGACGTCCGTCAGGATCCGGCGCGCCACTCTCGCTGCCAGCTTCGACTCGGAGGAGTGCGCGACGGGGGCGAGCACGGCCGCAGGCGCAAGGGCTGGGGAAGCAACGGAGGACCGAGGTGCCATCGGGAAATAGGTTATACTCATTTACGGTGAGTCGAACCCGAAACGCCTGGTCGAGCCAGTGACGGCCACCGCTGCGGAGGCCAGTCGACCAGCCGCGACCGACCTTGCCGACCCGGTGATGTTCAACGACCCGTACCCACGGTACGCGGAGTTGCGCCGCACCATGCCGGTGTCCCGGGCCTACTCCCGCCAGATGCTCGGTGGGGCGGGCTACATGCTGACCCGCCATGAGCACGTCCTGTTGCTGCACAACGACGTCCGCTTCTCCAGCGACCCCACCAGTGAGGGCTCGTCCTTTCTCATGCGGCATCTACCCAAGATGTTCCGGCTCCTGACCAGCTCCATGGTCTACAAGGATGACCCCGATCACGCCCGGCTCCGTCGTCTCGTCAACAAGGCCTTCACCCCGCGCATGGTCCAGCAGCTGGAGCACGACGTCGAGCGCATCGTCAGCGATCTCTTGGACCGGCTCGAGCAAAAGGGGAGCGAGACCGTTGACCTCGTCAGCGAGTTCGCGACTCCCCTGCCGCTGACGGTGATCTCGACCATGCTCGGAGTGGGGGACGACGATCGTGACGAGTTCCACGAGCTGATGGAGCGGTTCGTCGTGCGACTGGGCAGTGGATCGTCCGCCGACGCGCTGCGAGCGGTCCCGACCGCCCGCAAGCTCTATCGCGTCCTGGAGCGACTAGCCGAGCAACGTCGCGCCGTCCCCGACGACGGGCTGATCTCAGGCCTCCTGTTGGCGAGCGAAGACGGCGACTCCCTCAACGACGACGAAGTGATCGCAATGATCTTCTTGTTGATGCTCGCCGGCCACGACACGACGGCGAACCTCATCGGGAGCTCCGCGCTCGCCCTCATTGAGCACCCGGAGCAGGCCGAACTTCTCCGCCACGATCCCACGCTCGTGCCCAGCGCCGTCGAAGAGCTCCTGCGCTTCACGACGCCGGTTCCCTGTGGCGCCGCCCGCACCCTCTTGGAGGACGTCGAGATCGACGGCACGAACCTCCCGAAGGGGAGCAAGGTGCTGGGCATGATCATCTCAGCCAACCGGGACGAAGAGGTCTTCGAACGCCCCGACGACCTCGATCTGGGCCGGGACCCCAATCGTCATCTCACGTTCGCCTTCGGCAAGCACTTCTGTCTGGGCAACCAGCTGGCCCGGCTCGAGGGCCAGATCGCCGTCGGTGAGCTCACGCGCCGGTTCCCGCGCATGCGCCTCGCCGTCGACCGGGACTCGCTGCGGTACAAGCCGGTTCAAGCCCTCCGCGGCTTCCGGAGCCTCCCGCTGATCCTCCAATAGCGAAAGCCACGGAGCCGCTTCGTTTCGAAGCGGCGAACCGGTTGGTGTCAGCGCCAGGCCAACGTGAGATCTTTCACGTGACGGAGCCCAGGCGGGTATTCGAGTTGTTCGTGACCGGACTTGAGCCAGTAGTCAGGGATTCGTTGGTGCCACTCGGTCAACGTGACACGGAGCTCTCTCCGAGCGAGGTGTGATCCAAGACATCGGTGGACGCCGCCACCGAACGCGATGTGGCGATTGGACTCGCGATCGAAACGTACATCGAAGGGCTCCGGGCACTGGTTCGCGTCGACGTTGGCCGCACCGTACAGGACCATGACGGAGGTTCCCTGCTTGATCGGACAGCCATTGGGCAGCTCGGTGTCTTGTGTCGCGACGCGTGGGACGCCGAAGGGCACCGGCGACTCCCAGCGAAGCAACTCTTCGACCGCGCCCGAGACGCAATCGGGGTCCTGAGCGATCTGGCGTCGATGCTCGGGATGGTTGGCCAGGAAGGCGTACATGCAGGTAAGCGAATCGCTGACCGTGTCGAGGCCCGCAATGAGCATGAGGTAGCAGATATCGACGATGTCGTCCCGAGATAGTCGCTCACCCTCCACCTCGGACACGACGAACTTCGACATGACGTCATCGGCCGGTTTTCTCGTCCGCTCGTCAGCGAGTGCGCCAAAGTATTCGTAGATCTCCTTACCGGTCGCGGCCATGACCGCGGCTCGCTTCTCGGGATCGGCGAGCGCTTCGGGGTCGATCTTCTCGGGGTGCAAGATGCCGTCGCGCAGGCGCAGGAACATGCGGAGCTCTTCTTCGGGAAGGCCCATCAGTCCGAGGAAGACCGAGCTCGGGAAGATCTCGGCAAAGTCCTCTGTGAAGTTGCATTCTCCAGCGTCGATGAATCCGTCGATCAGGCCAATGACCCGCCGGGTGATGTCTTCCTCCTGTTCGTCCATGCGCTTCGGGGCGAACAGCGGATCGAGAAGCTTGCGGTACTTCGAGTGGAGCGGCGGGTCGACGTTGAGCGGGATCAGCGGTCGAACGTTGCCTAACCCCATCTCGACGCGGGAAGAGAAGAGCTCATGGTGGCGGAGCACATATTCGGTCAACGAGCGATCGAAGGTCAGCACGAGACCTTCGGCTGGCTGAACGAAACCGGGGCCGTCAATCGCCGCCTTGTAGTTCGCTTGAGGCGACGACAGGTCGAGCATCGCCGCCATGACCTCGGCCCCCGCCGACTCCGGTCCGGCCGCAACGTCATCGGCCATCAATGACCCGACTTCCCTTGCCCCGATGCATCGAACCGGACCGGGCCGGTACAGGACTCTGTGTCACGTGCGACCCCCATCAGATTTTGGCACCCTCTGCCAATCTAACCCAGTCGGAGATTAGCCGGGGAGCAGCGACGCGACGTCCTCGCCGCCTATCAACCTGCCGGTGAGTCCCATGTCGAAATAGTCGCGCCATTGAACGATTCGACCGTCTCTCACCTCGAACGTGCCCATGACCGGCACGGGGGCCATCACCCCGTTGGCCGTCACCTCGTCGACCCGTTCCGTGAGCACCGTGTCTCCGTCCTCCGCGAGGTTCCGAATTCGAAACGAGATCGGATCGAACATGTCGAACTGGAACTTCACCGCGGCGAGCGACGCCTCCCTGCCTACGGCGGGTTCAGAGCCGACGTTGTGATACACGACCTTCTCGTCGAGGAGGGATTCGACCGTGGCGAGATCCTTCCGGTCGATTGCCGCGCAGAAGTCTCTGACTACATCCCCAGACGTTGGCATTCGGTCTTCCTCTCGCTCAAGAACCTACAGTCTGTATGTATTACTAACCTACAGGGTGTATGTCAAGGTCTGATCGTTCGAGACCCGAGCAACTCCCACGGGGCGAAGCCACCAAGGCGGCACTGATCGCCGCTGCACGCGAGCTCTTCGTCACCAAGGGGTACTTCGCCACCGGGACGGAGGAGATCGTCGCCCAGGCCGATGTCGGCACCCGTGGTGCCCTGTACCACCACTTCGCCGACAAGGAGGAGCTGTTCCGGGCCGTGTTCGATCAGGTCCAGGCGGACCTGGCAGCCGCGACGGTCGTGAACGAACGTGACGACGCGCTCGAGTTGCTGACTGCGGCGCTTCAGCAGTTCCTCGACGCGTCGGCTGAGAACGCGGACGTGCAACAGATCCTGCTCGTCGACGGCCCGGCGGTGCTCGGGTGGGACCAGTGGCGTAGCCTTGAGGCCGACTACGGGCTCGGCGTGATCACGGCAATGCTTGACGCAGCAGTGGCGCAGAAGGTCATTGCCCGCCAGCCCACAGGGCCGCTAGCACACATGCTCCTCGCAGCCGTCGACGAAGCCGCCCTCTACATTGCCAACGCCCCCGACCGCCACCAAGCTCACAGGCAGGCGCGTCAATTGCTCATGCGGCTACTAGGAGGACTCAGAACATCTCCGTGAAAGCTGTGACGTCGCGTGGAGCGCGACGCATCCACAATCGGATGTGCACGTTCGGGGACTATGGCGCGGGGTGCTCCGTGTTTCCAAAGCGCGGCGGGCGCTTCTCCAGGAACGCTGCCACCGCTTCACGCATGTCGCCGGTCATGGACGAGAGGACCTGGGTGCGGTTCTCGAGATCGATCCCGGCCTGCAGGGAACCGACCTCGAGCTGCGACCACATCACCTCCTTGGTCATGCGGATCCCCCAGGGGCTGTTGGCGGCGATGAGGCCGGCCGTCTCGAGGGCGGCGTCGAGCAGCTCTTCGTCGGGGACCACCCGCAGAACCAGGCCGATCCGGTCGGCCTCCTCGGCCCCGATAATGCGGCCGGTCAGCATCAATTCCCAGGCGCGTGATGCCCCGATCAAACGAGGGAGCAACCAGCTCACCCCGATGTCACAGCCCGAGATGCCGAGCCGGACGAAGGCGACGTTGAACCGCGCCGAGCGGGCGGCGATCCGGATGTCACTCGCGAGCGCCAGTGCGAGGCCGCCGCCGGCGGCGGGACCGTTGACGGCGGCGATGACCGGCTGCGGCAGCGAGCGCAGCCGTGGGACGAGGGCGGCAATGTCTGTCTGCGTGGCGAATCCGGTCTCGACGCGGCCCGCATCCACGACGCCCGGTGGGTCCCCGTAGCCGCCCAGATCGAGCCCGGCGCAGAACCCCCGGCCCGACCCGGTGAGGATCACCACCCGGCACGAGGCATCTCCTGCGATGCCGCGCAATGCGTCGTGGAGCCCACCGACGAGCTCCGCGTTCATCGCGTTGAGCCTTTCGGGCCGATGCAGCGTGATCCGGACGACACCGTCGTGGGGCCGGTCGATGAGCAGCGTGGACACCTGGCCTCCCAGTGACGCGCGTGTGGTCCCCGAATCTCCGAATTCAGGGTACTCATTTAGCATACAGGAGCGTATGCTGACGCCCACGGATCCGACCAAGGGGGGACCATGACCGACACCGCATCCCGTCCGGCCGTCTACCTGCACGTCGCGGGAGAGCGCTTCGACACCGGCAGCGGCGGCGTGCACGACCACGTCGATCCGAGCACCGGGACCGTCGATGCGCGCATACCCCTGGCCGGTCCGGGCGAGATCGATCGCGCGGTGAACGCCGCCGATGCGGCCTTCGTGTCCTGGCGATCCACGCCCCCCGAAGAGAAGCGACGATTGTTGTTGCGTCTGGCGGAGCTGATAGAGGCCAACGCCGAGGAGTTCGCAAGGCGGGGGACCATGGACAACGGCACGCCGGCCTCGGTCGTCGGCGGCATGACCGGCTCCGCGGTGGAGTGGACCCGCTACTACGCCGGGTGGGCCGACAAGATCTCGGGCGAGCTCTCGAGTGGCTACACCTCGGGAGTAGGGGAGCTCAACTACACGGTGCTCCAGCCCTATGGCGCGGTCGGCATCATCATCACGTGGAACGGGCCGCTCATCTCGCTCGCCATGAAGATCCCGGCCGCCCTCGCCGCCGGCTGCACCGTCGTCTGCAAGCCTTCAGAGCTCACCCCCTTCTCAGCCGAGCTCTTCCAAGATCTGATTGAAGAGGCAGGGTTTCCCACCGGTGTGTGCAGCATCCTCCCCGGCGACCCTGCGGCGGGAGAGGCGCTCGTCACTCACCCCAAGATTCGCATGGTCTCCTTCACCGGCGGACCCTCGACCGCGAGCAAGATCCTCCACGCGTGCGCCGACACGATGAAGCCGGCCACCCTCGAGCTCGGCGGCAAATCGGCCAACATCGTTTTTGAGGATGCCGACCTCGACGCGGCGTGCGGGATCGGGACGATGATGAGCGTCGGCGTCCTCTCCGGGCAGGGCTGCGCCTTCCCAACCCGCATGCTCGTGCAACGTCCCGTTTACGACGACGTGGTCGACCGCGTGGCCACGATGGCCAAGGGCATCCCCGTCGGTGACCCCTGGGACCCAACCGTCCTCGCCGGGCCGGTGGTGAACGAAGCGGCACTCGAGCGGATCCTGGGCATGATCGGTCGCGCCCAACACGACGGCGCCCGCCTCGTCGCAGGTGGCTCACGCCTCGAAGGTGACCTCGCGAGCGGCTACTTCATTGAGCCGACGGTGTTCGCCGACGTGGACCCCGAGTCCGAGCTGGCCCAGAACGAGGTATTCGGTCCAGTGTTGGCCATCACGCCTTTCGAGACCGAGGATGAAGCGGTGAGTATCGCCAACAACACCCGGTATGGGCTCTCCGGCTACGTCCAGACCCAGAACCTGTCTCGCGCCCTGCGGTTGGCGGAGGAGATCGTGGCCGGCGAGGTGCTGATCAACGGCGCCGCCAACCTGCGGGTGCAGCGTCCATTCGGCGGCATCGGCATCTCGGGTATGGGCAAAGAGGGGGGCAGGCTCGGCGTCGAGGAGTTCTGCCGGGTCAAGGCGGTGGGGATCGCATGATGCCCGAACTCGAGGGAAAGGTTGCCTTTATCACCGGAGCGGCCCGCGGGCAGGGACGGTCCCACGCTGCCCGGCTCGCTCGAGAAGGTGCCGACATACTGGCTGTCGACATCTGCGCCGATACGCCATCCATCGACTACCCGAACGCCAGCCGCGCCGACCTCGACGAGACAGCGCAGCTCGTCGAGGCTCAAGGGCGCAAGGTGGTTGCATTGACGGCGGACGTGCGGGACCGCGACGGACTGCAGGAGGCATTCGACGAAGGCATGGCGTCCCTCGGGCGAGTCGACATCGTCCTCGCCAACGCCGGTATCGTCCGGCTCGGCCCAGGGGGCGACCCCGTCGCAGTGTGGCGCGACATCATCGAGACCAACCTCACCGGGGTGTGGAACACGGTGTCCGTCGCGCTGCCGACGCTCCGCTCCGGCGGGGCGGGGGGATCCATTGTCATCACCAGCTCGACCGCAGGGCTGCGCGCCACGCCCGGAGAGAATGTGGGAACCGTCGCCTACACCACGGCCAAGACCGGTCTGGTCGGGCTGATGAAGCAGCTGGCCGCCACGCTCGCGCCGGAGTCCATTCGGGTCAACAGCGTGCACCCGACCGGAGTCAAATCTGGAATGACCATGAATGACGCCATGTTCGCACTGGCCGCGGAGGCGGCCGCCGGCGGGTCCAACAGCATCTCGGCCATGCAGAACGCCATGCCGATCGCGATCCTCGAGCCCGAAGACATTTCGGACGCCGTGGCCTTTCTCGTGTCGGACAAGGCCAAGTGGATCACCGGGGTCGCCCTGCCCGTGGACGCCGGGTTCTGTGTGCGCTGAGTGCGCGCGACGGGATCGCCCAGCTACCTCTACGCCGGAGCGCGGTCCGACCCCGTCGCTCGTTGCCGGTTGATCTCCCATTGGCCGCGGCTGAAATAGCTCTGGTCCTCACCCCAGCCTTCGATCCCGCCGTCCCAGCGCCAGTGCACGAGTGAGTCCCCACCGTGCCCGCGCCAGTGCCGGCTGACTGTTTCTCCTCGCACGGACAGGCGGCGGTCGAACTCGTCGACCGCCTCGATCTTGTAGGTCAGCGGCCATCCGGTCGCCCGATCGAACGTCATGCGTCGCTCGCCGGCGAGGACATGGCCGTACGCACCGCCACGAAGGATGAAACCGCACGTTACCGGCTCGACCTCGGGCCCCGGCACGGTGTAGACGAGCCAGGCTTCACCGGGTCCCGCGGCGCAGAAGCAATATCCGACGCCACCAAAGGTGCCCGCCTGTGATCGCGTCTCGTCGCTCCTTCGCTTCGGGCGTCCCTGTGGGCGCGGCCCCCAGGACCGGTCACGCACCGAGTAGCAGTCAATCGGCACGACTTCACCTCGGAGCACCATCGTCCCGGTCACGTGTCCGGCCTGGTCGAAGTGCGCGCCCTTGAAGAACGGGACGACGCCCGTGGGGTGGGGATTCGGCGCCATGATCGCCTCGAACTCGAGCTCGAGTTCGAGCGCACCGGGATCGGAGTATGAGACCGCGTAGCGCGTCAACGGTTCGGTCGCACGCACGTGCACGCCGTTGGGCCACTCGAAATCGCGCATGTCACGTTCGGAGCGGGGCGGCAGCTCGAGTCCCGAGTATTCGGCCCGGTAGAGGAGCTCCCAGGGCAGGGCGGCGCTGTCGTCCCACACCCAGGCGCCGCCGTTGCACAGGTTGGCGTTGGGCCGGGCCTGGCAGTACGTCCAACCCCCGAGCTTGCGGTCCGGCACGTTCCACGAGAACCAGTTCGTCTCGGTCTCCCACCAGCGGTCCGACATCTCCTCGTCGTGGAAGTCGTCGTCCTCGGAGACGATCGCACGGTAACCGCGCTCGGCGCGCCGTCGATCGAGGTCGACACCGAATTGATCGCTCACGGGCTCGTCCTCACCGAAGCTCGGGCCAGTGCCGTTCCGCCAGTACGCCCATCGCAGGCCGGGCCAACTCGGTGTCGCGTGCGACCCGGCGCCAGAGCATTCGCAGGTACTGCTCGTCGGCGACGGTCCCTGCCGTCGCGGCCGCCGCCGCGTCCGCCCGTCCCACCTGCACCGACTCGGGGCGGCGGCCGAGCAGGTCTTCGAGGTCGTCCAGCTCGCACGCGTCGTAGAAGGCCCCGTAGACGTCGACCCGCGCCAGATACTTGATGAGACGGGCGATGCCCTTCCCCCGGGCCTGCGCCAACGGATCGGTCGTGCGGGGCACGATCACGTCGCGCAGCTGCGCGAGGACGGCGTCGTACATCCAGTCGTGTTCACGCCGGGCTCGGGCCCGCGGTTCTTCGGCCGGCGTCAATTCGAGGCCCGTCGCCGCGGCCAGGGCCTCGAGCCACAGGCGGCGATGCAGCGCCGAATAGATGAAGCCGTTGCCGACGTCGCCGCCCCCGCCTCCGCCCTCGCCCCCCGATTCTGCGCTCGAGCCGTCCTCCGCGCCGCGATCGGGCCGGTGACCCATCACTTGGAGCTTCGTCTCGGCCATCACCTGGTAGTAGTGCACCCGATCCTCGTCGATGGCGTTGCCCGAGAGTGCCTCGTACTCGCGGAGTCGAGCCGGGAAGTCTGTGAAGGGCTCCTGCGTGGCGCGCAGCGACAGCCAGGCGATGTCGTCCATCGGGTCGCCGAGATGGGCCAGCTCCCAGTCCACGACCGCCACAACCCGACCGTCCGCATACATGAAGTTGCCCGGACCTGTGTCACCTTGGACGAGCACCGGCGTCCCGTCGTAGTGCGGAATGTTGCGGCGCAGCCACCCCAACGAGAAGACCAGAGCCGGGTCCGGTGTTCCGCCGCGCGCCGCAAGCACCTCCTCCCACTCGTCCAGTTCCGCTCGTACCGCGTCCGGTACCGACTCGACGGGAGGGAAGGCCGGGAGATAGAGGCTCCTCACGTCGAGTGCGTGCAACGCCGCCAGCTTGGTCATGAAATCGCGTGCGGTCGCTTCCCGTTCCCCGGGATCTCGGATTCGTGAAAACCAATTCTCGCCCACGAGTCGCTCGGAGACCATGGCCTGGTGCACGGGATGGACTCCGAGCACGCGTGGGACCGGGACGGCGGTGTCCTGGAGGGCGGCGTAGACGGTGGCCTCCCGGTGCAGCGTCCAGGGGTCCTTGGTGCGTGCGGGGTCCGAGCGGTCGTAGCGAAGGAAACAGGGAATGGTCGAGCCGTCGGCGGCTTCGAGGTCGAGGTACCAGGCCTCTTTGCGGGCTCCGCCGGGCTTGCGGTCCGCCGCGAGCAGGCGCCCTCCTCCAACCTCCTCGATCCAGGCGACGAGGTCATCGGGCAGCGAGACCGCGTCACTCATGGGTGTCCACCCGCTTAGACGATCCGGGTGTCGTGCTCCGCCCAGTACTGCTCGCGCAACACGCCCTTGTACAGCTTCCCGGTGGGCAGGCGGGGAAGCTCGTCCACGAAGTCGACGGTCCGCGGGCACTTGAAGTGCGCCAGGTGCTCGCGGCAGAAGGCGATCAGTGTCCGCTCCAACGCCTCGTCGCCCGCCACGCCCTCGACAGGCTGGACGACCGCCTTCACCTCCTCGCCGAGGTCGTCGTTGGGCACGCCGATCACGGCGGCGTCGAGCACCGACGGGTGCGTGACGAGCAGGTTCTCCGTCTCCTGGGGGTAGATGTTGACCCCGCCCGAGATGATCATGTGCGCCTTGCGGTCCGTCAGATAGAGGTAGCCCTCCTCGTCGAGGTACCCGACGTCGCCGACCGTGCTCGTCTTGCCGTCGTCGCGTCGCGACGACGCCGTCTGCTCGGGGTCGTTGAAGTATTCGAAGTCCGTCGCACCGCCGAACCACACCGTGCCGGGCGTGCCGACCGGACAGAGATGGCCGTCGTCGTCGAGGATCTTGATCTCGCTCAGCACGCCGCGGCCCACGCTGCCCCGGTGCGCCAGCCAGTCCTCCGAGGCAATGAAGGTCGCGCCGTTGCCTTCCGTCGCCGCGTAGTACTCGATCAGGATGGGCCCGAACCACTCGATCATCTGCTCCTTGACCGGGACCGGGCACGGCGCCGCGGCGTGGATGATCACCTCGAGCGAGGACACGTCGGCTGCTGCGCGCACCTCTTCGGGCAGCTTGAGCATGCGAGAGAACATCGTCGGCACGACCTGTGAGTGGGTCACGCGGTAGCGGCCGACCAGATCGAGGTAGAGCGCAGGGTCGAAGTGCTCCATCACGACCACCGTCGACTTCAAGCGCAGCGCGATGGCGCAGCTCACCTGCGGCGCGGTGTGGTACAGCGGCGCCGGCGACAGGTACACCATCTCCTCACGCAGGCCCCACAGCGCCGCGATCCCGGCCACCGCGATGCTCGTCTCGGCCGGGTGCAGGTCGTACATCGGCCGCAGGATCCCCTTCGGTCGTCCCGTCGTCCCCGACGAGTACATCATCGGCGCGCCCATCTGCTCGTCGGAGACGTGGTCCGTCGGGGCGGTGCCCACCGCCTCGTCCCACGACTCGAACGGACCGGCGGGGTCAGCTCTTCCCGCCATCACCCAGCGCTCGACGTTCGGGCACAGCGCGGGGAGCTGCTCCGCCACCTCGGCCTTGGCGGCCGACGTCACGACGACACGCGACTGCGAGTCGTTGACGACGTAGGCGACCTCCTCGGCCGACAGGTACGAGTTGACCGGCGTGAAGTACAGCCCGGTGCGCTCGGCACCCGCCTCGGTCAGGAACACGGCCGGGTCGTTCTCCATGAAGATCGCCATGTGGTCGCCCTTGTGCAGGCCCGTGTCGCGCAACAGGTGCGCCACCTGGTTGGCCCCGGCCTCGTACTCGGCCCACGTCACCACCCGGCCCGAGGGCGCCATGATCAGCGCCGCCTCGCCCGGATGTTCGACCGCCTGCTCAGCTGCGTACACCGTCACCCCCCTTCGCGCCGCGAAGACACGAGTAGAGCACGTCGACCAGGCAGGCGCCCATGAGCGGCAGCGCCTGGTTCTCCAGGTGGTTGCGCACGAACGCGCAGCTGACGCCGGTGACCGGGTCGGCAAAGCCGATCTGTCCGCCGGCACCCATGTGCCCGAACGCGCCGTCGCTCGGGCCGTGCATCGGTGGCACACCCGGCACCAGCGCGGGCGGCTCGAGGGAGTACCCGACGGCCCAGCGCGTCGGCACCCCCATGACGGCGTCGCGGCCGCACACCTGCTCGACCCGGAAGCGCTCGATCGACACCCGCGACACCAGTTCCTCGCCGGCGGCCAGCGCGGCGTAGACGCGGGCCAGCGCGCCCGCCGTCGCCGTCGCATCGAGCGCCCCGATCTCGGCCTGGAGCACGGCCGGCGTGTTCATGAAGTCGGCGAAGCGGGCTCGGCCCTCCTCGTCGGCGAAGAGGCTGCCGTGCGCACCGGCGAGCACCGAGCGCCCCGACTTCGACGCCGGGTCGATGGCGCGCAGGACGCCCTCCTTGCCCGGTTTGACGGGGAATTCCATGACGGTGGCGACCGACGCTAGCGCCGGCGCCGGCGTCCCGATGGAGCAGGCGTCCGCCACGCCCAGTGGCTGCGCCACCGCCTCGGCGAAGAACGTCCCCAGGCTCGATCCGCTGATCCGCCGCACCAGCTCGCCGACCAACCAGCCGAAGGTGACGCCGTGGTAGCCGTGACGCGTTCCCGGCTCCCAGGCCGGCGCGCCCGCTGCCACGCCCGCCGCGATGGAGACGGTGTCGGCCCATCCCGAGCCGTCCCACGAGAGCAGGTCGTCGGAGCCCGGCAGCCCGATGGCGCCGGACTGGTGGCTGAGCAGCTGGCGCACCGTGGTGCGCTCCTTCCCGAGGGAGCCGAACTCGGGCCAGTAACGCACGACCTCGGCATCGAGGTCGAGCTCGCCGCGGTCTTCCAGCACGTGGACGCACAGTGTGCTCAGGCCCTTGGTCGACGACATGATCACGGCCCGGGTGTCGCGGTCCCACGCCCTCCTGTTGCCGTCGGGCGCCTCCGGACCCGCCGGACCCGCCGGACCCGTCCACACATCGACGACGCACTCCCCGTCCACGTAGGCCACGAAGGCGCCCCCGCCGTCACCCAGGCCCGCCCGGCGCTCCCGCTCGCCCACCACGACGCTGGCGCCGGCGCCCAGCGTCTCGGCCACCCGCTCGAAGCCCGGCGCGACGAAGCCGCGGACCTGCGTCACAGCGCGCGCAACGCCTTCTCGACGTCGGGCCACCACTCCTTGCGCCACCACGACACGTTGATCCGGTCGACCAGGCCGCCGTAGCGCCGCCCCACTTCGCCCGCCAGCTCCTGGGGGCGGCAGATGATCGTCAGTGTGTCGAGCACCTCGTCGTCGACGAGGCGGGCCATGTCGGGCCAGCGCCCCTTCTTCGAGCACTCGTAGAGCTCGGTTTGCAGGTCCCCCCAGCCGTGCAGCTCGAGCACGGGCCTATACGCCGGGGTCGACGCGTAGTAGCCGACGTGGCGGCGCATGGCGTCGCGGGCCTTGTCCCACTGCGCGTCATCCTCGACGACCGAGATGAACCCCGGGCACGTCACTTCGATCTCGCTTCTCGTCCGTCCCGACGTGGCCAGGCCGCGGTCGAGCGCGGGCAGGATCACCTCGCGCAGGTAGCGCGCCGTGCAGATCCCGTGGGTGATGACGCCGTCGGCCACTTCTCCCGCCACCTCGTTCATGCGCGGCCCCACGGCCGCCAGGAACACCTTGGGCGGCCCGAACGCGTGCGGAGCCGGTGCGAAGACCGGCGTCATGAGGGTGTGCGTGTAGAACTCGCCCTCGAAGGAGAACGGCGACGTGGTCACACCGCCGGCGTCGTTCCAGGCGTCCCAGATCGATCGCAGCGCGAGCACGTACTCGCGCATGCGCGCCGCGGGATGGGACCACGTCATGCTGAAGCGCTTCTCGATGTGCCGTCGCACCTGCGACCCCAACCCCAGCACGACCCGCCCTCCGGAGTACTCCTGCAGCTGGTTGGTCGTGTAGGCGAGGGACATCGGGTTGCGGGCGAATGCGATCGCCACGCCGGTGCCGAGCGACACCGACGAGGAGTGCTCGGCGGCCAGCGTCAGGGACAAGAAGGGGTCGTTGGTCGTCTCGGCCGCCCAGAGGCAGTCGAGGCCTGCCGCCTCGGCCTTGGCCACCCGCCCGGCCACCTTCGAGAGCTCGGCGCCCAGACCGCTGTCGATCCTCACGACCCGCCCGCTCTCGTCGCCGTCGCCGTCGCCGTCGCCTTCGCAGTCGATGTCGCCGTTTTCGTCCGCCTCCGTAGCGGCGCGGGCGTCGGGGCCGGCCCCTTTACCGCCGGCCTGTCCTCCGACAGCGTCAGTGGGATCCCGACCTGCACGAAGCGTCCGGCTGCCGGATGTCGGTAGTGGCACAACAGCTCGCGCGCCTTGACGTGGGGGTCGTCAGGGATGGCCGACGGATGCACACTCGGCGCGGCAGGCACCCCCGCCTCGTGTAGGCGCGCCAGCGCCTCTGAGGACGTCAGGCCGCCGAGGGCCTCGGCGACCACCGACTCCGTCAATGGACCCGTGTCCGAGCCCGACACCCGCCGGAGGCCCGCACTGTGCGCATCGGTCACGCAGCACACCGCCACCCATCCGTCGAGTAATCGATACACATGGCGTTCCACCGAAGGGCCGCGACCGTCCTCGCCGACGAGGTCGCCCACTTCTCCGCGCAAGCCCAGCGCCGCAACGTCTTCTGACTGGTACAGCGTCGCCGTCATCGCCAACGAGGCGTCAACGGTCGTGACCGGCACGCCACGGGCCCGGCCCAGCAGCGCGCACACGATCCCCGCGGCCAGCAACAGCCCCGTGCCGTAGTCGTTCACAACCACGTTCCCCGGCACCGGCCGCGTGCCGCCGCCCTGTGTCATCTCCATCCCGGTCGCGGCCTGCACGACGTAGTCGAAGGTCGGCCGCGTCGCCAGCGGACCGGTCGCGCCGAACCCTTTCGCCCTGGCGTACACCAAGCCCGGGTTCGCCGCCCGCAACGCCGCCTCGTCGAGCCCGAGCCGCTCCCATGCGCCCGCCATGGCGTTCTCCACGACGACGTCCGACGCGGCGACGAGGTCGAGCAACCGCGCCCGGTCTTCCGGCGTCTTGAGATCGAGGACGAGCCCTCGCTTCGACCGATTGCCGTCGACGTAGATGTTGGGCAGCACCGGCATCATCTGGAACCCGCCCTCGCCGCCCGGCGGCTCCACCTTCACCACCTCGGCGCCGAGCTCGGCCAACAGGCGCGACGCCAGCGGACCCGCCCAGAAGTTCGAGAGGTCCACGATGCGGTGTCCGCCGAGTGCACCCTGCTCCCCGCCGTGCCGGCGGCCGGGCCTGCGCGCGCCGGACTCCGCGTCGATGCCGATGCGCACCGGCGGGCCCACGACTGGCGCAGATCCCAGTGTCGGATCGTCGGACTCGATGAAGAGCTCGTTGGCCCGCGCCTGGTCGTGGCCGACCCACTCGGCCAACGTGTTGCACTTGGCGACCGCGGCGGGCGTGTCGCGCAGAGCCTGCTCCCACTCGTCCGCCGTCTTGCTCGCGAAGCGCTCCTTGAACTCGTCCAGCTTGGCACGGTTCCAGTCTCTGTCCGAGAGCCGCGACAGTCCCTCCGGGGTGGCGTAGTCGAGGCCCCCGTCGTCGATCCCGACGAGTCGGCACAGCTCGCGCCACCGCTCGGTACCGCTGAGGTTCACCATGACGCCGCGTCCGTCGGCGGTGTCGTAGATCCGCAGGATCACCGAGTTCCTCTGCCGCACCACCCGGGGTGGGCGCCCCTCCCGGTGGAAGATCGGCGCGGCGTTGAGGAAGAGCAGCCCGTCGAGCAGCGACGTCTCGACGTGTTGCCCGTACCCCGTCGACTCGCGCTTGACGAGCGCCGCCGCGGTACCCAGTACCGCCAAGAGTGCCGCGGCGACACTCGCCGCCGGGAAGGGGAGCCAGATCGGTTCGTCTCCGGTGAAGAGCCCCTGCTGTGCGCCGCCCCGAGCGTGTACCAATGGCTCCCAGCCGGGTTCGTCCCTGGCCGGTCCGTCCACGCCCCACGCGGAGATCGAGCATGTCACGAGGTGGGGTTGCTGCGCCTGCAGCGTGCGTGCGCCGAGGCCCAACCGTTCCAATGCGCCGGGGCGCAGGTTCTCCACCAGCAGGTCTGCCCCGTCGATCAGTGCGACGACCTCGTCCCTCCCCGTGCGGCTGGCGAGGTCCAATTCGACGGACTGCTTGCCCCGGTTCCACGCGGCGAACCGCGCCGCGTCGGCGCGCAGGGGATCGCCCCCGGGACGCTCGACCTTCACCACGTCGGCGCCGAGGTCGGCGAAAATCGTGGCGGCCAGGGGCGCCGCAACGTACTGGCCGATCTCGACGACGCGCAGGCCCTGGAGCACGCGGTCAGTGTCAGTCTTAGGCACCCGCCGACGACCCCTTCCCGACGTCGCCAAGATCGCCCGGCATCAGGTCACCTTCTTGGTCACGGGGCAGACCGAGGGCGCGCTCGGCGATGACGTTGCGCACGATCTCGTTCGTGCCGCCGCCGATCGACGCGGACAGCGAGCTGAGGAGCTGGTTCGACCAGCGTCCGCCGCCCGGGTCCTCCGCCCTCCACGCGGTGGCGTCCATCCCCACGACATCGACTGCCACCCGGGCCGACTCCTGCACGAGTTGGGCCATGGCGAGCTTCAGCACCGAGGCCGTAGCGGCGTCGCCCCCGCCCGACTTCACCTTGGCCTGCAGGTAGGACGTGAGGTGGCGCAACACCATCTGGCGGATGCGTAGCTGGACCAGGCGATCCCGCAGCACGGGGCGGTTCGAGAGGTTGCGCCGCTCGGCCTCGGCCACGAGCGCCGAAAACCCTCCCTTGCCGCCGCCACCGGACCCCATGCCGCTGAGCGCCTGTCGTTCGAAGGCGAGGGTGGTACGCGCGACGCGCCAGCCTCCGTGCAGCTCCCCCACCACGTTCGCCACCGGCACCCTGACTCCGTCGAGGAACACCTCGTTGAAGTGCGACTCGCCGGTGAGCTGGCGCAGCGGCCGGACCGTGACCCCGGGTGCGTGCATGTCGACGATGAGCATCGTGATGCCCTCGCGCTTCGCTCGTGCGGGATCGGTACGGACGAGGCAGGCGGCGAAGTCGCTGTGCTGGGCGCCTGACGTCCACACCTTCTGCCCGTCCAGCACGAACTCGTCGCCATCGGCTCGCGCCCTGGTCTGCACGCTGGAGAGGTCCGAACCGGCGCCGGGCTCGCTGAACAGCTCGCACCACACGTGTTCGCCGCGCAGCAGGGGAGGGATGAAGGCCCGCTTCTGGTCGTCGCTCGCGTGCACCAGCAGCGTCGGACCGCACATGCCGAGGCCGATCTCGAGCGAGCGCGGCGGGATGTCGAACGCCTTGGCCTCTTCGTCGTAGATGCGCTGGTAGCGACCCGGGAGCCCTCGTCCGCCGTACTCGAGTGGCCAGGTGATCCCGGCCAAGCCCGCCCCGGCCAGCGCGCGCTGGTAGGCGACGGCGCGCTCGAGGCCCGAGCCGCCTGCGAAGGGTCCGGCCGCGTCGGGACGCGCCCCGCGGTCGCTCTTGAGGGGGAGCGTGCCCCGCAAGAAGGCGACCACCTCCTGGCGGAAGGCCTCTTCGCCCGGAAGGGTGGCGACCTCGAGGTCCGTCATGCGGGCACCACGTCTGCGGCGCGGGGTACGCCGACGGACATGAGCCCGCCGAGCACCATGTCCTTCATCACCCTGGACAACTGCTCCTGGTCCATGTCGGTCAGGGGGGTGATGGAACGGAGCATGCCGTCGACCATGGTCACAGCGGCGCGTGCCTCCTGGTCGCCCAAGCCCGGTTGGACCTCGCTCAGAAGATGGACCCACTCCGCCATGCGCACCCGCTCGATCCGGGCGACCCGCCGCCGTGCGTCGTCGTCGAGCGACCGGTACTCCTTGTTGAAGACGTCGCGCAGGTTCCCGTTTCGCAGCTGCAGCGTGACGGCGGCGTCGATCAGGCGCTCCAACGTGACCTGGGGCGGCGTGTCCTCGTTCAGGACCTCGTCGACCGTTCCCCGCCACACGATCGCCGCCTCCTCGATGAGGACGGAGAGCAGCTCGCCCTTCGATGTGAAGTACCGGTAGATGGCCGGCCCGCTGACCCCGGCGGCCGCACCGATGTCGCTGAGGCTGGTCTCTCGGAAGCCCCGGTCCCGGAACAGTTCGGCGGCGGCCGTCATGATCGCCTCGCGGGTCCGCTCACCCTTCGTCTGCCGTGCCCCGCCGTCGGAGGTCATATGGCCACGGATGTTAGCCATCCCTCACAAATAGGGGATCGACACGTTGACGAGGCCCGAACCTCATGCTTAGATGTTAATGACCATTAACAAAGTGCGCAAGGCGCATGGGGGAGGGAGGCCATGGAATTCGGCTTGTTCATGGAGCTGTCGGTGCCACGACCATGGACACCCGACTCCGAGCGGCAGGTGTACGAGAACGCGCTCGAGCAGGTCCGCCTGGCCGACGAGTTGGGCTTCGATTACGTCTGGGCCGTCGAGCATCACTTCTTGGAGGAGTATTCACACTGTTCGGCACCCGACGTCTTCCTCTCCGCCGCAGCCACGATGACCAAGCGCATCCGGATCGGGCACGGCATCGTGGCCTGCGTGCCTCAGTACCAGAGCCCGATCAGGGTGGCCGAGCGAGCGGCGGTCCTCGACATCATCTCGGGTGGGCGTCTGGAGCTGGGGACCGGTCGCTCGGCGACCTGGCCTGAGCTGAGTGGCTTCGGGGCGAACCCCGACGACACCAAGAAGACGTGGGACGAGTTCGTCCGCGTGATCCCGAAGATGTGGACCCAGGAGCGCTTCGCCTGGAACGGGCGGATGTTCTCCATGCCCGAGCGGGCCGTGCTGCCCAAGCCGATTCAGAAACCGCACCCGCCGATGTGGGTGGCGGTGACGTCGCCGGGCACCGAGATCGACGCAGCGGACCGGGGTCTGGGCTGTCTCGGGCTCTCCCCCGGTGGGTTCGAGGACTCCGAGAAGAAGGTCACGAACTACCGCCGGCACATCGCCTCGTGCGATCCCGTCGGCTCCTTCGTCAACGACAAGGTGCTGACCGTCAACTTCTTGTCGTGCTGTGAGGACGGTGATCGCGGCCGGCGCAACGGGCTCAAGATCGCCTCGATGTTCTCGTACATGGCGGCCCAGCTCCTCTCGGCGAAGGAGGTGCTGCCGACGCACTCATATCCCTCCGAGGGCCTGTTGCCCGCGTTGCGGCGCGAGTCGGGTAGCCCGGGCGACGCGGCCAAGTCCTTCAAGGGCGTGACGATGGGGACGCCCGACGACGTCGCCGACGCCATCACGGCGTGGGAGAACGTCGGGTTCGATGGGATCAACTTCATCCACCAGTTCATGGAGGTCGTGCCGCAGCAGTACGTCCTCGATTCCATGCGCCTCTTCGCCGAGGAGGTCATGCCACGGTTCAAGACGGGAGCGCCGAAGGGGACGAGCTCCTTGCGGCCGGTGGCAACGGCGGGGGTGGCCTGATGCCGCTGGCAGGCTCCCTGGACATCCGCCCACTGGTGGACGGTGCGCCCGAGGTGGTGCTGGAGGATCGCGAGTTGAAGGTCGACGACGTCGACATCCTCCAGGTCCTCTACGAGGTGCGGGTGGACGACCGCGAGTCGCTGGTGCCACCCGCGCTGAACCCGACCATCCCACCCGTCATCAGCTTCCTCGTCTACCGGGCGAAGGACAGCTCCTTCGGGCCCTTCGCGTTGGCCCAACTCCGCTTGACCGCGCGCTCAGGCGTCCGCCCACGCGCCTATTTGATTTCGGCGCGCTGCGACAACGCCGCCCTGTCGGAGGACTTGGCTGGGTCGTGGGGGTTCCGCATCGCCCCGGGTGTCGTCAGCCTGCGCCGCTTCCACGACCGGGTGGACTGCACGGTGCGCGACGCTCGAAGCGAGGAAGGCTCGACCGGTCGCGGGGCTGGCCGGGAGATCCTTTCGGTGTCCGTGGTCGACCCGGTGCCGGTGACAGGGCACGACGTGCAGTACCCGCCGGGGATGCACCTGGCCCGGGTGCGCCGTGACGGCGTCCTCGTGCCGCGCATCGTGCAGGTCGACTCCGAGTACGAGTTCCGGCGGGCCGATCGTGGCCGCCCGCAGCTCAGCTCTTTCGACCCCGCCGCGTGGGGCGACGAGCGCTTGGTCCCGGACCTGCCGGTGTCCGCCAGCTTTTCTGCGTGCGACATGACCATCGCCAACGTGCGCTACATCTGCAATCCGGACATCCCTGCGGCCGAGGGGACGGAGAGGGTCTCGGAGAGGTGAGCAAGCGTCGGCCGGGCACTCGGGCTCTGCCGTCGGTGGTTTCGTATCCTTCGTCCCGGTGACATCGGATCCCGACGTTGCAGACGAGGGACTCCACCCAGCAGGTGACGACCCCGACTGGCAGGAGAGTGCGTACCTGGCGTGGCGCGACCCCGCAGCGGGCCTGGGCGGCAACCACCGCATCGGCAACGAGCTCACCCGCGGCACGGCCAATCTGTGGTGCGGGGTGTATGCGGACGACGGAACACGCTTCCGCTGCAACGGCGAAGGGCTCGAGCTGGCCCGGCTCGATGAGCTCGGGCTGTGTGCAGGGACACAGCGCCTCTTCCACGACGGAGAGCGATTGCGCTTCGTGCTCGAGGGCGACAGGTGCCGGGCCGATCTCGACATCACCGACGTGGGCGTGCGCGCCTACGCCAACGCACAGACCTTCACTGGGACCTCAGGGAGCGCCGGGACCATCTTCTCCAACAACTTCCATGTCTTCTGCCGGGTGCGGGGCACGGTGGAGCTCGACGGCACGTCGGCGAAGGTCGACGCTCCCGCCTGGCGCGACCACTCGTGGGGCGCCCGTCGCTGGGACAGCTTCGTCTCGAGCCGGAGCTTCGGGGGCGAGCACGGCCAGGGCGCGGACGCCCTGCAGTTCCGCTTCGCCTCCATGGTGGGAACCAACGGCAGCTTCTTCCGCATCGGCGCGCTCACGCGGTGGCGAACGCCTGCCGGTGGCCAGCGCCGAGATGCGCGTGCACGTCGACGACGACTCGGTGCGTTGCCCCGCCGCCGAGGTCCGCTACCGGCTCGAGGATGGCCGCGTCACGACGGTGCGCATCGAGACGATCGGCGGCATGATCGGTGCGACGGCGCAGCGCTACGGCTGGGAGTCGGTCGGCGACGTCACGGTCGACGGAGTGCCCGGGGGCTGGGGGTTCCTCGAGACCAACCTCAACGCGCGTAACGGGCAAGATCCCCCCGCCTATGTCCTGGCCGACGCCCTGACCAACGGGGTCGTGCGGGAAGGCTCGGACGCGAGCTCGTCGTCGTGAGGCAACCGGCCGAGGAACGGGCGGCCTACTACCGCCAGCTTCGGGCCACGGTTGCGCGCACGTTCCTCCCCGAGCTCACGAGCCCGACGGCCATCGATGCCGCCGCACTGGTGGACCGGATCTTGGCCGAGTTCATCGTCGAGGAGGAGTGGAGCGACACGCTGAGTCAGGAGTTCGGTGCCGAGTTCGCCGCCCTCCTCGACGGCGCGACAGCCGACCCAGCTCCGGTCACGGCGGACAGCTTCCGCGACCTACGCCAACAGGCAGCCGAGCTCGTCGCCGCCGAGGCGGCCAGCGACAACACCTCGAAGCGCGCCCGCTGCCGCCAACTCGTCGACGTCGAGCGCCGGTACCTCGAGCGGGTCGACGACCTCCGTCGTGGTGTCCTGGCCGAACATCTCGACAACGGGAGCGGCTCGCCGGACAGCGACTGTTCGATGAGCCCCTCAGAGCTGACCGCGTTCCTGCGGTCCCGCCTACCCGGGTCGCCCGGAGTGACCGTGACCGCCATGGAACTCGTCCCTGGTGGGCGTTCCAAGGAGACCATGCTGGTCACCGTCACTGGGACGACCGAGCTCCCACCCGACATCATCGTCCGCAAAGACCGCCCCGTCGGCATCCTGGCCACCCGCGCGTCCGACGAGTTCGCCGTCCTCGGCGCCGTGTACGCCCGCGGCGGACCGGTGCCCGAGCCGTTCTTTGCCGGTGAGGCCCCGGGCGGGTCCCTCGCGGCAGGCCGCGCGCGCGACGGCGGCGCCGACGAGGAAACCGCGACGTTGCTCGTGATGGCGAGGGTGCCGGGGACGAAGGCCGGCGAGTACTTCCCCGATCTGGCGGCGCCAACCGAGCACCGGCACGAGATCGGCCGACAACTGGCCGAGGCGCTGGCCCGGGTGCATTCGGTCCCCCTCGAGGACCTGGCGGCGACCGGTCTCGACCTCACGGCGACGGTCACCGAGGCTTCGCTGCGCGCGGCGGTCGAGGGAATGGCCGGCCGTATCGCGTCGCTGAGCGGCCCGCCCATCGTTGCCGTCCCCCTGGCGCGTCAGTGGTTGCTCGACCACGTGCACGACGTCGTGCCGTCCGGACCGCTCTGCCTCCTCCAAGGCGACGTCGGCTTGCACAACGTGCTCGTCGAAGACGGGCGCGTCACCGCGTTGGTGGACTGGGAGGCGGCGACGATCGGGCCGCCCGCGCGCGAGCTCGCCGCGGCGTGGCCGGCCGCGACGGCGCTGCTCGCATGGGACGAATTCGTCGACGCCTACCGCGCCGCCGGCGGACCGCCTGAGGCGACCGAGCCCGACGCGGTCGCGTACTACCGCGTCTTCTTCGCGCTCGGCGCGTGCATGACATCGCGCACGGGCGGCGACTTGTTCCGCAGCGGCGCTAAGCGCGACTTGGTGACGGCACACTCGGGGCTCGACGCCCACTTTCGGGCCCAGCGCAACCTGGCTCGTGCGCTCGAAGAGGCGATCGCCGAGGGCTAAGGCCGGGGAAGCTCGGCCGATTTGTCCAGTCCCAGAGCGAATTTCTCCGACCGCCTCAGGGTGACGTTTTATTGCGGAAACGTTGCGATACGTTGCCACCGGGATGACGTAAATCCCACGCTCACACCGGGGGGTCATACGGGGGTGAGCAATATGGGGGGACTGAAAAGGGGACTTGTCGGTCCCCCTAGAACGGCGCACGGAGCGGCAACTCCTCGGGGGAGCGCCGCTCCTGCGCCGCGTCCGGGAACGGGTCGTCGCGCAAAACAGGGACCTCATTGCCGCTGCCGCGTCGGCCGCATTCCAGCGTCCGTTGACGGTTCTGCCAGCTATTTCTCGAAATGTTGCGGTATGTTGACGATGGGAATGGGCAAACGGTACACTCTTTTCGACCACGGAATCCGGGGGGCTTGTTGCGGTCGGATGGAGCACGTTTGCCGCCCCTGATCCCCAAGGAGGAAACAGTGCTCATTACAGGTGCGTTGGGGCGGTCCGGCAAGAAGCGGGTGGGAAGAGTCGCGCTGTCGGGGGTGCTCACCGCCGGCGTCGTCACGGCTGCGATTGTGTCGACCACCGTCGGCGTCGCCGGCGCGAGCGGCTCGAGCGGATCCGACAAGGCGACCGGCACTCCGGTCACCATCGGCATCATCACCGATGCCGGCGGTTCTGGTGGCATCGGCACCGGCCCGCTCGTCGAGCAGGGCGCCAAGGCCGCCACCGAGTACCTGGACGCGGACCTCGGTGGTCTCGAGGGTCACAAGGTCAACCTCTACATCTGCGAGAACCAGAACACGCCGGCCGGAGGCCAGACCTGCGCCAACGACATGGTGCAGCACGGCGTGGTCGCCGTCGTCGAGCCCTTCACCGGCCAGGGCCAGACCGAGGTCCCGACGATCGTCGGCGCGGGCATCCCCTACATCACGATCTCGGGCGCCTCGACCGCCGAGCTCACGTCGCCCGGTGCCTTCGACATCGAAGGCGGCTTCCCCGCGTACCTCGGCGCCATGGCGCTCAGCGCGAAGCAGCACGGCCTGAAGAAGGTTGCCTTCCTCGTGGAGAACGTGCCCGCGGCCATCCAGGGCGCTCAGGAGCTCGGTGGGATCGTCTACAAGGCGGCGGGTGTGAGCTACACCGTCATCCCGGTTAACCCCGGCACGGCGGACATCAGCCCGCAAATGCAATCTGCGGTCTCCGGCGGCGCGCAGGCCGTCGGCATGGTCGGGGACGTGACGCTGTGCAGCTCGTTCCTCCAGGCGTACAACACCCTCGGGCTGAAGCTGCCGAAGTACGTCTTGTCAACCTGCCAGGACCCGAGCATCCTCGACTCCGCCACCCTCGACAAGGCCCTCGCTGGTTCTTACATCACCACGACGACGCAATCGTCCAAGGCCGACGACGCCGAGTACGCCGCCGTCATCAAGAAGTTCGACCCGAAGGCGAGCCCGAACCCCAACGTCAGCAGCAATCAAGCCGACGGTGTGACGCCCGTGTTGACGCTGGCGGCGATCATGAAGGGTTCGACCCAGCCGGTCACCGCGGCGGGGATCAAGGAGCAGGTCCAGACGGCGACCAACGTCACGATTCCACTGTCGGGCGGCCTCAAGTTCAGCTGCAACGGGAAGGCCATCCCGCTGCTCAAGGACGTGTGCTCGTCGTCCGCCGCCATCGGCGTGATCCAGTCCGGAAAGACGGGCAAGGTCACCCACATCACGGTGTACAACCCGACACCGCTCTTCTAGCGGAGCCTTCGGAGGGCCGGTCGTGCCGGCGTGAGATATATCTGCTGGTGGGGGGTGGCACCTCATCCGAGGTGTCGCCTCCCGCTGCGCGTCTAGGGCATCGCATTGCACTCGAGGAGCAGCGAGGCCGTCGGCTGCGATACTCGTCGCGTGCAGCTGACGACAGAGCAGTGCTGGCAGCACGTGCGCGCCAGCGAGCACGGCGTTCTCTGTTCGATCAACGCGAAGGGAACCATTGATGCCGTTCCCGTGTGCTTTGCCGCGGTTGGCGAGGTGATCGCTTCGCCCATCGACCAGGTCAAGGCCAAGACCACCACGGAACTCGGCCGGATCAGGAATCTCGAGCGTGACCCGAGCGCGACGCTGCTGTGCGAGCGTTGGGATTCCCACGATTGGTCGCAGCTCTGGTGGGTCCGGGTCCGCCTCGTCCGCCGCTCGGGACACGATGTGTCAATGCGGCTTGTTGACAAGTGTGCACAGGCGATCCGTGACAAGTATCCCCAGTACCGCGACACCGTGTTCGCCGACGTCATCGTCTTCGAGGTGCAGCACCTGACGGGCTGGTCGGCGGCCGAGCCGCCAGTCGCCGGCTGACTCGGGCAACCAGTCGATGCAACAGAGTTGACCAGGCCCGTGAGACCGGCGCGTCAGGTCATCGCGATAGACCCGCTCAAATAGGCCGCTTCTACCGCGCTGGTGTCGGTGCGGAATTCGTCTGCCGCGACCTGACAGTGCGACGCTCCCGTGCACCAGCACCATGGCCTCGTCCGCCACCTCGAGCGCGAGCTGTATGTGCTGTTCCACCATGATCACCGAGGCACCGTGTTCGTCCGCGACGCTCCGGATGATGGGCATCAGGGACTCCACTACCACGGGCGCCAGCCCCATGGACATCTCGTCGATCAGCAGCAGCTTCGGGGATTGCACCAGCGCACGGGCGATGGCCAGCATCTGCTGCTCGCCTCCGGACAAGTCGCCCACCCTGAGCTTCGCGCGCCGTTGCAGGGCAGGGAACAGCGCCAGCACGGAGTCGATGTCGACCCCACGCGCCGCCGCGAGCTTGAGGTTCTGGACCGGCGTCAGTTGGGTGAACAGCGCACGGAAATCCGGGATGAGCACGAGGCCGGCCCGGTTCATGCGGCGCGGCGAAGCACCCTTCACCGGCTGACCGCTGAGGGTGATCGAGCCCGCTCGTGGGGGGAGGAATCCGGCCAGGGTCATCAACAGCGTGGTCTTTCCGGCGCCGTTGGGTCCGAGGATGGTGAGGACTGTCTTCGGCGGGAGCGAGAACGAGATGTCGCGGGCCACCGTCAGCTTGCCGTAGCCGACGTCCAGATCGCGACACTCCAGCAGGGGCCTGGCGGCGTCCGGCCCGTTGACCGATGCGGTCGTCGTGACGGCGAGGTCGCTCACGTCGCCACCAGGCGCTGGTGTGTCGCACCCAGGTACGCCGTCGACACCAGTTTGTTAGTCCGGATCTCGTCGGGCGTTCCCGCCGCGATCAGCCCACCGAAGTCGAGAACCTTGATCGTGTCGCACAAGTTCAGCACCAGACTCATGTCGTGGTCGACCAGCAGGATGGTCACCCCGCTGTCGCGCACGTCACGCAATCGGTCCGCCAGCCACAGGCTCTCGGTGCTGTCGAGGCCGGCGGCCGGTTCGTCGAGCAGCAGAAGGCGCGGCTCACCCGCCAATGCCCGCGCCACCGACACGAGCTGGCGCTGCCCTTGGGACAGCATCGAGACCTGCAGGTCACGCATCTCGGCGAGCCCGAGCTCGTCGAGGATCCGGTTCAGCGCGCGGGGGTCGTGTGCCGTGGCCCGGTGTTGTCCGACCTGGACGTTCTCCTCGACGGTGAGGTCGTCGGAGACACCGGCCAGCTGGAACGTGCGGGCCAGGCCAAGGGTCGTCCGGCGGTGGGGCGACAATCTCTCGAGGTCCTGGCCGTCGAAGAGGACCGATCCCGAACATCCGTGGAAGCCGCACAACGCGTCGATCGTGGTCGTCTTGCCTGCGCCGTTCGGCCCGATCAACCCGACGATCTCGCCTTCCTCGACGCTGAAGCTGACCTTGTCGACGGCGACGACGCCGCCGTAACGGACGGTGAGGTCCCGCACGTCGAGCAGCGGCCCCGTCCGGCCTTTCGCCGGGGTCACGGTGTGGCCGTTGCTCGTGATGCCGCCACCGGTCGCGACCAATTCGCCGGCTTCGGCCGAGACAGGTGCGAGCACGGGTGTCGGCTCGCTCACGTGCGTGCCCTTCGTGGTGTGCGAAGAGGGCACGAGCGCCCCTTGGGGTCGGGCCATGACGCCGCGCACGCGTTGCTGCTCGAGGGCGAGGTGGATAGGGCCGACGATTCCCTCGGGGTTGAAGATGACGGTGAGTATGACGCCGATGCCTGCGACGACCCCGTACCAGTTGTCGACACCGCCCTGGCCGACGTTCGACGAGATCACCGCCACCAAGATGCCGCCCGAGGTGATGAGTCCGGCCAGGATGCCGCCACTCACCGATGTGATGCCGGCTACCACCGCGACCGAGAAGAGCACGAGGCCCAAGAACGCGTCGAAGTCCTGGAACGTCACATTGCCCAGCTGGTACGCGAGCAGTGAGCCACCCAGACCGGCGATGAACGCCGCAATGGCGAAGCCGATCAGCTTGACGCGCACGACGTTGATCCCTGCTGCGGCAGCAGAGCGCTCGTCGGCCCGCACAGCCAGCATGGACGACCCCAACCTGCTGGTGCGCAGCCAGCTGATGCCCAACGCGACCAGCGTGAGCACGACGAGGCACATGATCCCGAAGGCGGGACGCGGGAAGTCGCGACCCGATCCGATGCCGAGGTTCATGCCGAACAGCGTGGGAGTCGGGATGGCCAACCCGCTCGCGCCGCCGTCGATGGAGTTGTTGTTGAACCAGATGGCCTCGACGCCTGCCGCGAAGGTCAGCGTCACGACTGCGAGCATGAGGCCGCGCACGCGCAACGCGGGTATGCCGATGATCACCCCGGCCCCGGCGGCCACCAGCGCGGCGAGGATGGGCGCGATCGGGAATGGTATGCCCCACGAGTGGGCGAAGGTGCTCAAGATGTAGGCCGAGACGCCGGCGAAGGTCAACTGGGCGAGCGAGATCTGCCCGGTATACCCAGTGACCACGACAAGCGACAACGTGATCACCCCGATGATGAAGCTCGTGTACAACCCGGCGCGGTCGTTCCCCGAAAAGAGGTAGATGGCCAAGAGTCCTGCGCCGAACCCGACGACCGCCGTTGGAATGCGCCAGTGCGGGCGGGGCGCCCGGCCCAAGGTCACCTGGGTCAGTGTCCCGCGGCTCGGCATCACCTGTCCCCGGAAAGCGAGCACGACCAGCACGAGGATCAGGGGCACGAGCTCGCCCGCGCCGGCTGGGAACCCGGGGTGAACCCCGTTCACGTAGACCGACAGCGACTCCAGCGCCCCGATGCCCAGGCCGGCGGTGATGGCCCAACCCAGGGAGTGGAAGCGCCCGACGACGGCCGCGGCGAGCGCCGGGACGATGAACAGGGTGTAGGTACCCGGCTCGAGCGGCACCAGCGGCGCGATGAGCACACCGGCGATGCCGCACACGACGAAGCTGATCACCCAGTTGACGAGCGCGATGCGGTCCGGCGAGAGACCACTCACCAGCGCGCCGACCTCCGTCTCGGCCGAGGCCCGCGTGGCGAGGCCGAAGCGGGTGAAGCGGAAGATGACTGTCAAGACGATGCCGAGTCCGATGATCGTGGCGGCCAGCCACAGCCGGTCGGTCGAAATGTCGATGCCGAGGAAGTTGACGTGGTTCTGCGGGAAGATCGGGTTGACCAACACGACGTCGGTACCGACCTGGTAGGTCACGACGGCGGTCAACAGACCCATGAGGCCGATGGAGGCGACCGCCTTGGCCACTGGCCGGTGGTTGCGCAGCGGCCGGAACACCAGCAGATAGGCCAAGGCGCCCAGCACGGCCTGAATCAGCAGGGTCACGAGTAAGGCGGGCCAGAACCCCCAGGCGGAGCCGACGCTCACCGTCGGTCCGAGCCCCGGGATCGGGATGAGGAGCTGGCCGTTGCGTAGGAGCGAGTACGTGTAGGCCGCGTAGAGCGCCTGCGCCCCCGTGGCGAAGTTGAGCACTCCCGACGACCGGTAGGTGACGACGAGGGCCACGGCCAGCGCAGCGAAGACGCCGCCGTTGCCGAGGCCGAGGAGGAGGAACTCGCCGTAGGCGCTCACGGGGCCGACTCCAGCCAGGGTCGGGGCCGTGAGCGGAGTCGGCTCAGGGTGCGCGTCGTGTTCGGCCGCCTTCCCTCACGGGCCTCCCCCAGGAAACATGGCACGTATTGAGGATACTCAAATCAGCGAGGCGACGCACGCACAGGCGCCACCCCACCGGGGGCTCTAGTTCGCCACCCGGCCGTTTTCTCCGGCGGACTCGGACAGCTCGTCGCGCAACACGCGCCGCAGGAGCTTCCCCGTCGGCGAGTAGGGGAGCTCGCCGCGGAATTCGATGACGGCGGGCATCTTGGTGGAGCGCAGCCGCTCACGGACCCAGCTCTGCAGCTCGGCCTCGTCCGCCGACTGCCCGGCGTGGAGCACCACCACTGCCGCGACCGCCTCGCCCCACTCCGCATCGGGCACACCGATCACCGCGGCTTCCGCCACGGCGGGATGAAGCATGAGGACCTCTTCGATCTCCCCGGGCGAGAGGTTCTCGGACCCCCGCACGATCACGTCGTCGAGCCGGCCGTCGACGTAGAGGAAGCCGTCGGCGTCGAACCAGCCGGCGTCGCGGGTGCGGAACCACCCGTCTTCGGTCAAGACGGAGCGCCCGACGTACTCACCGGCTACCTGCTCGCCGCGCACCCAGATCTCGCCCTTCTCCCCCGGCGCCACGACCCCGTCGTCCTCGCCGCGCACCTCCACCTCCAAGGAGGGGAGCGGGCGTCCGACCGAGCCCAGCCGAGCGCGCACGGCTGGGTCGTCCGAGGCGAACGCCTCACGGTGCTCGTCGGGGGTGAGCATGGCGATGGTCGATGACGTCTCGGTCAGCCCGTAGGCGTTGACGAGGTCGACGTGGGGCATGTCGCGCAGGGTGCGCTCGACCAGCTCGAGCGGCATGCGCCCGCCCCCGTAGGAGAGATGGCGCAGCGAGTCGAGCTTGACCCCGGCCGACTCGGCCGCGTCGAGGATCCGGCCCAGCATGGTGGGGACGACCATGGCGTGAGTGATGTGCTCCTCGACGGCCAGGCGGACCCACTCGGCGGCATCGAAGGACGGCAGGTACATGATGCGGCGGCCCGCGTAGAGCGAGCTCAGCACGGCCGCGACGCCGGCGATGTGGTATGGCGGCACGCAGATCAGCTGGGCTTCGTCGGGCGCGCAGCCGAGGAACTCGACCGAGGTGATGATGTAGGAGACGAGATGCCGGTGCCGCAGCACCGCGGCCTTCGGCTCCGACGTGGTCCCGCTGGTGAAGAGCAGCACGCCGACGTCCTCGGGGTCGACGAAGGCGAACTCGTGTGCCCCGCCGTCGCCATCACCATCGCCATCACCGTCGGAGGCGATCGCCGCCGCGAACTCGCGCTTCGTCACGATGTGCGTCGCCCCGCACGCGCCGAGCCGCTCGACCTCGTCGTCGTCGGCGATCATCAAGCCGCCGGCCACCCGCGCGACGATCCCGCGGAATTGCTCGTCCGGCGCTCGATAGTTGATCGGCGAGAACGGCACGCCCGCCATCGCCGCCCCGAACAGCGCAACCGGCAGGACCTCGGAGTTCAGACCGAAGTAGCCGACGACCTCGGCGCCGGTCCCGGCGATGTAGCGGCCCGCCCGCTGAGCGCGCGCCAGGAGGTCGGCGGCCGCGACCCCTCCGACGTGCGGGCCGAGCACGACGCGGTCGGGATCGCCCTCGGCCGCCATCTCGAGGAGCATGGCGATGTTCATGGACGGCGATGTACGCGTACTAGTCCGAGGCGGGCAGCGGCTTGGCGCCCTTGACGGGGAGGATGGTCTCGCCGACCGAGATCGAGCCCTGGCCCGCCTTGGTGCACAGGAGCTCGAGGCCGAGATCCTCGTCGGCGTAGCGCTTGCCCAGCAGGGCCCCGCCGTCGAACCCCGCCTCGATGCTCTGCGGCGTCGCCTCGGCGTCCGGCAGCAGGAACGGGTGCCCCCCGCATCGCAGGTCGACGGGCTCGGCCGGCGCCTTGACGACCATGACCTCGCAGGCGTCGACCGCGCTGCGCAGCTTGAGCCCTGCCTTCAGTTGCAATCCCACCGCAGTCCTTCCTCGCTCTCGGGCGCCCTTGTTGCCCCCGGTCCGCCGCCCCTGACCGCCGGGGTCGGGGAGGCGGGACCCATTCTGCCGCCGCGCTCGGTCATGGCGCACACTGGCTGCAGATCTGCCGACTGCGCTCGAGGAACCGCAAAGTGTTCGCTATGTCACCGCATTGGTTTGTTGATCAGAAGTTGGTCGGCGAGTGGTATGGCGGGCGTTTGTCTCGTGGAAGACTCCATGAGGGGGTTCCGCGGGTTGTTGGCGCGGGGGAAGAGAGGAAGGCCGGTAGGCGATGGACCAGGCCCCGGGGTGGAGAACTGACCCCGAGAACGAGGCGGAGGAGCGGTACTGGGACGGTTTCGCCTGGACCGACCGCGTCCGCCCCGCCGGCAAGGCCATCGTTCTGCACCTGCCCGAGCACGTACCCGAGCTGCAGCGTGCGCTGGCGGCGGCCACGGCCGACATCGATGCGGTGGAAGATCGCCGGTCGACGCTCTTCGACCGGACAAACGGAACCAACGGGGCGACTGGGACGAACTGGTCCAACGGGACCAACGGGTCCAACGGGTCCAACGGGTCCAACGGGTCCAACGGGACCAACGGGACCAACTCGACTCACAGGGCGGGCACAGGCGCCGGGCCGAGACGGAATGGCTCGCGCCAAAGTGCCAGCCACCAACCCTTAGACGACTTCGACGTCGAGCTCTATCTCGACTTCGAGGTCGACGAAGCCGAGGATGTCACGCTGAACGGTACGGGCGACATGGCGCGGACCGCTCAGCTCCACGAGGTGGCGGAGGTGGACGAGGGTTTCGCCGATCTCGACGTCGCGTTGGCCGCCGAGGAGCCCGAGCACGACCTAGAGGGAGCGCCACCAGCCGCGACGCCTGCTCCGAAGAAGGGCCTCTTCCGCCGCCGTACCTGAATCGACTGCCGACCGGTCAGTCGTCGATCAGCCTCTTGACCAGGAGTGTTGCCTCCCGGCACGCGCCGAACCGAATCGTCAGGTCTTCGTCTGGCGAGGGGCGGCACCTCACCTTGTCTGTATAGGTATCCTTCCGAAACCACCCCCAATTAACGAAGGATATCGAGATAAGCTTCGTTAAATAGGGCCAATTAACGAAGGATACATATACAGGTCGAAACGCACATAGGTGGCGCTCCGCGGCCCAGAACAGACGACCCGGCCGACAGCGCGAGAGAGCCACCGGCGACCTGTGGCACGATTTCGGGGCACGGGCGTCTGATTCAACCCGAGTGGCAGGAGCCTCACGTGAACCGGGAACCCGGCTGGTACACCGACCCTTACTTCCATAATCGAGAGCGCTACTGGGACGGTACGTCCTGGGCCGATGAGGTGCGCGACCCGCCGACCGAGGAGCCGGGTCCTGGCGCACCACCTTCGGCGAGCACCGCGCCGCCGGCCCCTCCGAGCCCCTCCGCTGCGGGCCGTCACGCCGACACAGCTTCCACCGCAGCCGTAGCCGCTAAGACGGCGGCCGCCCGCCGGGCCAGTTCCCCCGACCCAGCGACCGCCGCCTATCCCAAGGTCGACCAGCCGCAGGGGACCGTCGGGGCCCCGCCCGACGATCCCATGATCACCGGCGTCGTGCCCGCACAAGCCGACGATCGCATGATCACTGGCATCGTGCCCGCGCAACCCGACGCGACGACCGCGGAGCCGACGACCGCGGAGCCGCCGACCGGCACCACGCCGGTCCAGCCGTCTGCCCCGCCAACGCCGCGCGCGCCGACCGCTCCGGCGGAGGGACGCACCGTCAGCGGTTCGGTCCCGCCCACGCCGCCTCCGGCGGCGAAGGCCGAGACGTCGCCGCCGATGAAGATCTCGTCACGCCCGGTGAGCCCGCTAGCAGATCCCCTGACCACCATGACCGTGGCGGCCGCGGCCGAGGCAAAGGCGGATCGCACGGACCACCAGCGCTGGATGCTGGTTGCGGCGGCTTTGGTCGCCGTCCTGGTCGTCGTTGTGGTCGCCGCCTATTTCGCCTTCGGCGCCAACTCCAGTGCCGGGGCGAACAAGCAAGTCGCCAGTGCCGCGCGCCACACGCTGCAGAAGCAGTCGGCGGTGGTGACCTTCACCGTGAATGTGGCCTCGACGGGGTCATCAGGCTCGTCGGGCTCAACGACGCTCACCGGGAGCGGGGAGTTGGACCTCACCTCTGACTCGGGCGACATGACGCTCACACCCGTGGGTGGGGGGTCACAGGGGACCGAGCAGATGCTCTTCATCAAGAAGACCGTCTACGTCAGCTTTTCGGGCGTCAGCACGTTGGAGCCGGGCAAGCGTTGGATCTCGGCCGACCCCACCCAGCTCGGTTCGGCGACCTCGGCGATCGGTTCGGGTACGAGCGGCTTCGTCCAGCTCCTGGGCAACCCCGCGGCCAGCGTGCAACAGCTCGAGTCCTCGGGTGTCACGGTGACCTCGCTCGGCGCGTCGACCTTCGAGGGCACGCCGGTCCAGGGCTACCGGGTGGGGCTCAGCGGGTCCGCCAACAATGCGACGGACGGCGTGAGCGCGGGGTCGCACGCGTCAGAGACTCTCTACGTCACCCCTAATCACCTGGTGCGCGCGATCGTGGTCCCTGTCACGGTGGACGGCAACGGCGCGACCTACTCCGAGACCCTGACCATGGTGTTCACCAACTACGGCACGCCGGTCTCCGTGACGACACCGCCCGCCTCCGAGGTCGTCAGCTTCACCCAGTACGAATCGATCCAGAACGCGGCTCCGGGCGCGTGACCCAGCGCGGGTGACGCCGCGACGAGTCCGGCGGTAGGGCGCGGCGGTCAGAGAGCGGCCGACTTGGCCCGGACCGCCTTGGCCAACGAGCCCCAGCGTTCGAACGCTGCCGGATCGCGCACGACGTCGGAGCCGGTGAAGTAGCTGACGACGCGGGTGGCGATGCCGCCGTACTTGGCCACGATCTCGTCGGCGATGTCGTCCCAGGTGCCCGAGGTCGTGAAGTGCACGAGGATGTCGTCGTCGATAACGGCCGCCATGCCGGCGATGTCGCCGGCCCGCTGGCGTTCACGGATGCGCTCGGTCGTGCCCTCGCGGTCGAGTTGTTCGAAGATGAAGGCGTAGTTCGGCGTGGAGCCGTAGAAGGCGACCTGCACCCGCGCCATCTCGCGCCAACGGGCGCGCTCCTCCTCGGTGTCGCCGACGCACAGGAAGGCCGGCACGATCACCTCGAGGTCGTCGACGCTGCGTCCCGAGCGCGCCGCGCCGGCGCCCAGCTCGGGCAAGACGGTCTCGGTGAGGTAGGTCGGGGTGTTGAGCGGGTGGATGTGCACGCCGTCGGCCACCGCGCCGGCCATGCGGAGCATCCAAGGGTTGACGGCCGCCACGTCGATGGGCGGATCGTCGCACTCGATCGCGCCGGGCGCCCACATCGGCGGCAGCAAGGACAGCGCGTAGAACTCGCCGTCGACGGCGAGGGGCTCGCCGGTGCGGAAGGACCGGAAGATGTCCTTCACGGCCAGGACGTACTCGCGCAGGCGCGGCCCGGGCGGGTCGAACTCGGAGCCGTAGCGGCGCAGGATGTGGGCGCGCACCTGGGCGCCCAGCCCGAGACGGAAGTGTCCGTGGCTGGCCTCGGCCAGTTCCCACGCCGTCGACGCGGTGACCATCGGGCTGCGCGGGAAGGCGACGGCGATGCCGGTGAGGATGTCGATGTCGTTCGTGGCCACGGCCAGCGCGCCGCAGGTGAGGTAGGCCGTGCGCCCGGCTTCGGTCACCACCAGCCCAGAGAGACCGGCCTCGGCGGCGAGACGCCCGAGCTCGCCCACCCGGCGCAGCGGCTGCGCCGGCAACATGGCGTCGAAGCAGAGGCCGGCGTCCGGTGGCGTCGTCATCGTCGCCTGATCGGCGTCACGCTGCCGACGATACGGTCGGTCGCCCATCGCGCCGGGCCGGCACCCAGTCGTTGATGGTGGGGAAGTACTCCTCGGTGTGGTCGATCGTCCCGGCGGCCGCGTAGTGGTACACCATCGCGGCGCGGATGCCATCCGATTCGTTGTCGGTCGAGCAGTGCATGAGGTGGCTGTCGAAGACGAGGAGGTCGCCCGGGTCCATGAGGACGGGCTCGGAGGCCGCCATGTCGTAGTCGACGATCTCGAAGTAGCCGTAGTTGGCGTTGGGGCGCCGGTCCGCGACGTGGGTGTGCACCGGCTCGGCCTGCGATCCCGGCAGCACGTGCAGGCAGCCGTTGACCAAGGTGGCCTCGGTCACCGCGAGCCACACGCCCACCACCGGCCGGGCCGGGTCGAAGGGAAAGTAGAAGGAGTCCTGGTGCCAGGGCTGGCCCCACGCGCCGGGCGTCTTGAAGATGAACTGCGACAAGAAGACGTCGATGTCGGGCGCGATGAGCTCCGACACGAGGTCGACCACAGCGGCCGCGTGCGCGAAGTCGGCGAAGACGGGGTCGCGGTGCAGCTTGAAGACCTTGGACACCGCGTCTTCGGGCCGGTCCACCGCCTGGCCGACCAGGTTGGCCTCCTGGAGCACCTTGACGCCGAGTTGCCCGGCCAGGGCGGGGTCGCGCACGACCTCGGTCACGCGCGCCAACATGGCGTCGCAGGTCTGCCGGGGCGCAAATCGGGCGATGCGGAAGAAGCCGCGCTGCTCCCATGACGCCCGTTGTTCCAGAGTCACGAGCTGGCTCACCCGATGGGCTCCGCCGGCGCGTCGGGCAGGTCGCCCGCCGGCCGAGGCCAGGCGATGGGGGTCACGTCGCTGGCGATCACCTCGCCCATGGCGATGCCGGCGCGCTCGACCGAGGGATGCGGGAAGCGGCCCTCGCCGCGCGTCGAGCCGTCGGCGAAGTAGATCACCGTGTGCACCCGGCGGACCGTACCGGTCCTGTTGGGCTTGGCCAAATGGAAGGTCAGTCCGTGGTGGAAGGCGACCGAGCCGGGCGGGACCTCGACGAAGACCGGGTCGAGGCCCTCGAGCTCGCGCCGGGCCAGCGGGTCGTCGTCGCTCGGGGTGAAGATGTTGACGAACTCGCGCAGCCCGAGCCGGTGGCTGCCGCGGAGATAGCCCAGGGCGCCGCTGGCCAGTGTGGAGCCGTCGAAGGGGATCCAGGCGGTGACCGTGTCGGTCTCGGCGATGGGCCAGTAGGGCTGGTCCTGGTGCGGGTCCGTCTCGCGCCCGCCGGGCTCCTTGTAGAGCGCCTGGTCGTGCCAGAGCCGCACCGCGTCGGCGCCGAGGAGGCGCGCTGCCGTCTCGCCGAGGGCGGGATGGAAGCTGAGCGGCCGCACCTCGGGAGCGTCCTCCCAGAGGTTCTGGCACTGGACGAAGCTCTGCTCGTAGAGGGACTTCTCGGCCAGGGTGCGGGTGTCGTGGCGACTGCGTCGCGCCACGGCCTCGTCGACGGCGGCGCCGAAACGGGCGAGTTCGTCTTCGTCGAGCAGGTCGGGGACCACCACGAAGCCGTCACGACGAAAGTCATCGACCAACGCGGTCGTCAACGTGGCGCCCGCCGTCACCGCCGCTGCTCCTGGGGCACCTCCACTTCCACGTCCACCTTGACCTCCCGCCCCTCGCGCACCTCGCGGATCCGGCCCACCAGCTCGTGCGCGCTCGGGGCCTCGACCCACGGCGTGAGGTCGAAGTCGTAGTCGGCCGATGGCTCGGGACCCTGGTCGAGGTAGTGCGGCTCCGAGGCCATAAAGCGCCCGCCCATGTGGCGCACCTCGGTCACCACCTCCGCGTAGGGGAGGCTCGAGGCGGCCGGCGAGCCGAAGCCGAAGACGCGCTCGGACCCGGTGACCGCGATGGCGGCCGCCCGCCCGGTCAGGAACGCTCGATAGTCGTTGCGCTCGAGCTCTCCCGTATACGCGTCGAGGATGTGCAGCGCGTGGTCGAGCACGTTCTGGTCGAAGGCATAGAAGACGTTCGGCGCGGGGAGGTCGCCCCAGACGCCCCACATCCACCAGCGCAGCGTGGGCGGCAACACCGCCAGCGCGCCCTGGACGCCGCGCCCCACGGCCTCGTGCCCGTGGTGCACGTCGTGGGGCGAGGGGGACACCACGATGGAGGCGCTGTGACCCTCGACGACGGCCGGGAGCTCGTCGGCCACCCGGCGGGTCGCCAGGTCCAAGTCGCCGTCCAGGTCGAGGTTGAGGGGTGGGTCCATGAAGACCGGGACGAAGCCGGCCCGTGCGGCCGCCTCCTGCGCTTCGCTCCATCGACGCTCCCACTGTCCTTCGAAGCCGAGGCTGGCGACCACGCTGACGATCGTCCAGCCCCGGTCCTGGAGGTGGAGGAGCGAGGCGGGGCAGCCGACGGCCTCGTCGTCGGGGTGCGGGGCGACATGGACCAAGGTAGGGGCCACGACCACGGAGGTTAGGCCTCCGCTCCGGCCGACGCGCCCAGCTGTCTCCCATCGCACGGCAGTCGACGACGGAGCATGATGGATCCATGGCCACGGTGGATGACGTACCAGGGATGCCCGGAGCAGGGACCGGCGCACCGGCCGGCGTCGCGACGGTCACCGCCACCGCGTCGTCGCCCGGCTCGGCCGCCTGGTTCGCCCTCGATACCGACGCCGTCGCGGCCGCCCTCGGCAGCGACCTCGGCCGCGGTCTGACGTCGGGCGACGTCGCCAACCGGCTCTCGAGATACGGGCCCAACGAGATCGCCAAGGAGAAGCCCCCGTCGGTGTGGGAGGTCGCGCTCAACCAGGTGCGCGACCCCATGAACATCATGTTGATCGCCGTCATCGTGGTCAGCTGCTTCATCAGCCAGTTCTCGACCGCCGCCCTCGTCCTCTTCCTTGTGCTGCTCAACGTGGTCCTGGGTTCACGCCAGGAACTCAATGCCCGCGCCAGCGTCGACGCCCTCTCCAAGATGCAGGTACCCCAGGCCACGGTCCTGCGCGACGGCGAGCTCGCCCTCGTCCCGGCGGTCGACCTCGTCCCTGGCGACGTCGTGCAGCTCGAGCCGGGCGACATCGTGCCCGCCGACGGACGCATCGTGCGCGCCGCGACGCTCGAGACGCAGGAGGCCGCGCTGACCGGCGAGAGCGCGCCCGTCGCCAAGGACGCCGCCACCCTGCCTGCCGGTGACGTCGCGCTGGGCGACCGCTCGAACATGGCCTTCCAGAACACGTCGGTCACCCGCGGCACCGCCACCGTCGTTGTCACCGCCACCGGCATGCAGACTCAGATGGGCCAGATCGCGACCATGCTCACCTCGGTCACGCGCACCCGCTCACCGCTGCAGAAGGAGCTCGACTCGCTGACCAAGGTGCTGGCGGTCATCGCTTGGTCGGCCGTGGCGTTCATCTTCGTCGTCGGTCTGATCCGGGGCGAGCCGGCCAAGCAGCTCCTCCTCCTCGGCACGGCCATGGCCATCGCCGCCATCCCGACCGGCCTGCCCGCCTTCGTCTCGGGGCTCCTCTCCATGGGGGCCAGGCAGCTGGCGGAGGCCAAGGCGGTCGTGAAGAACCTCACCGACGTCGAGACGCTGGGTGCGACGAGCGCCATCAACACCGACAAGACCGGCACTCTGACCATGAACGAGATGATGGTCTCGGACCTCTACGTCGACGGCCTCTGGTTCGGCGTCGAGGGCGAGGGCTACGCCAAGACCGGTGCCATCAGGGGCGTGGCCGGCGCGCCGGTGCCCGACTTCACCCGACTGGCCTTGGGGCTCTGCCTCGACAGCGACGCCACCGTGGACGGGGAGGGACACGTCGTCGGTGACCCGACCGAGGCGGCGCTCGTGGTGCTCGCGGCGAAGCTCGGCGTCGACGCCGACGAGACGCGGCGGGCCTACCCGCGCCTGGCCGAGGTGCCCTTCGACTCGGAGTACAAGTTCATGGCCACGTTCCACGAGGCCACCGTGGACGGTGTGACCCGGCTCGTCGAACTCGTGAAGGGCGCGCCCGACGTCGTGCTGGCGCGCTGCAGCCAGTCGGGGGGGCCCTTGCGCGACTCGCAGCTCCCGATCGCGGAGGCGAAGGCCGCCATCGGTGCCGCCAACGAGCGCATGGGGGAGCAGGGCCTGCGCGTGCTCGCCTTCGCCGCGCGCGTCGTGAGCGACGGCGAGCGCTCGATCATGGCGTCGGACCCCATGTCCTTGACCACCGGACTGTCCTTCGTCGGCATGGTCGGCATCATCGACCCCTTGCGGGCCGAGGCCACGGGCGCAGTGCACACCGCGCTCGAGGCCGGGATCGACGTGCGCATGATCACGGGCGACCACGCCGTCACCGCGCGGGCCATCGGCGAGAAGCTCGGCCTCGGGCCCGGCTCCATCAGCGGTCCCGAGCTCCAGGCGCTCTCGGACGAGGAGCTGGTGCGCCGGCTGCCGGAGCTGCACGTCTTCGGGCGGGTCTCCCCCGAGGACAAGCTGCGCCTGGCCCGGGCCATGCAGCGAGAGGGCCTCATCGTGGCGATGACCGGCGATGCGGTGAACGACGCGGCGGCGCTGAAGCAGGCCGACATCGGCGTCGCCATGGGCAGCGGCAGCGAGGTCACCAAGCAGGCGGCCCGGATGATCCTCACGGACGACAACTTCGGCACCCTGGTGCACGCGGTCGAGATCGGGCGCCGGGTCTACGAGAAGATCGTCTCCTACGTCCGCTTCCAGATGACCCAGCTGCTGGCGCTCGTGATTCTCTTCGTCGTGGCATCGGCGTTCAACGTGAACAAGGGCGTCGCACTCACCCCCTCCATGGTCCTCTTCCTCTTGTTTTTCGTGACGGTGCCCGGCGTCATCGTGATCGCCATGGACCCGGGCGACCCCGACGTCATGCACCGCCCACCGCGCGACCCCAAGGTCCCGATCGCGAACCGCGCCGCGCTGCTGTCGTGGATCCTCTATGCCGCGGCCCTCTTCGTCGCTGCTTTCATCCCGCTCGTGGCCGGCCCGGACACGGTGCACCCGACGACGGCGAGCGCGTCGTTGACGATGACCTTCGTGGTGATGGGCCTCGGCACGGTGTTCAACGGGATCACGAACCGTCGCGACCCGGCGAGTGGGCTCGAACCGCCCATCTTCAAGGCGACCGTCGTCTCGCTCTTCCCCGTGCTCATGCTGGTGCTGGCGACCCAACTCCCGGTGCTGCAGAGTGGGCTGCTCACGCAGTCTTTGAGCGGCCGCGAGTGGTTGGCCTGCATCGGGCTGGCGCTCTTGTTGCCCGTCGTCGTCGAGACCAACAAGTGGCTACATCGCCGCCGGTTGCCACAGCCGACGGCCCTGAGCGTGCAGGCCGCGGTGACCGGCGACCTGAGCGAACAGGTCGAGGCGGTGGCATGAGCGCCGGCGCCGGCACCCGGATGAAGCGCAAGGACTACGAGCGCGAGCTCCGCCTCCTGCACGGCGAGCTGGTCGCCCTGCAGGAGTGGGTCAAGTCGACCGGGGCCAAGGTGTGCATCGTCTTCGAGGGCCGCGACACCGCGGGCAAGGGCGGGACGATCAAGGCGATCACCGAGCGGGTGAGCCCCCGGGTCTTCCGTGTCATCGCGCTGCCCGCGCCCGACCAGCGCGAGCGCTCCCAGATGTTCATTCAGCGCTACATCCCGCACCTGCCCGCCGGCGGCGAGGTCGTGATCTTCGACCGCAGTTGGTACAACCGCTCCGGGATCGAGCGCGTCATGGGCTTCGCCACCGAGGAGCAGGTGCAGAAGTTCCTCGACGGGGCGCCGCTGGTGGAACGCACCATGGTCGAGTCCGGCATCATCCTGCTCAAGTACTGGCTCGAAGTCAGCCCCGACGAGCAGACCCGCCGGCTCGAGAGCCGCATCAACGACGCGCGCAAGGTCTGGAAGCTCTCGGACATGGACCTCAAGTCCTACAGCCGGTGGTGGGACTACGAGCGCGCCCGCGACGACACGTTCCGGACCACCGACACCGCGTGGGCACCCTGGTACGTGGCACACACCGACGACAAGCGCCGCGGCCGGCTCAACATCATCACTCACCTCTTGAGCCAGGTCCCCTACGAGCCCCTCGAACATCGCGACGTGGAGTTGCCCAAGCGCCAGAAGCATCCCCACGGGGACGGGCCCGCCGCCGCCGCGCCACCGCTGCGGGAGATCCCGACGCCGTTCGGCTAGCCCGGACCACTCCCAACTAGGGTCGGCGGTCGTCGGCGAAAGCGGTCGGCGAAGGGCGGTCGTCGGGCGAACCAGGGAGGGAGCCTCATGTTGCAGGTCGTGGGGGCGGGTGTGGGCCGGACGGGCACGCACTCGCTGAAGATCGCACTCGAACAGGTACTCGGTGGGCCGTGTCACCACATGATCGAGGTGTTCGGCCATCCCGAAGAGGTGCCCGTGTGGACCGACGCCATCGACGGGCGTCCCGTCGACTGGGCCAAGCTCATGGAGGGCTACACGGCGCAGGTCGACTGGCCGGGGGCCAGCTTCTGGCCGGAGCTCGCGGCGGCCAACCCCGAGGCGTTGGTGATCCTCTCGGTGCGTGACCCGGACGCGTGGTACACGAGCTGTTCGAACACCATCTTCGCCGGGCTCGGCCAGGCGGTGGAGCAAGGCGACGAGTGGATGATGGCCATGACCCGTCTCTTCGGGGCTCGCTTCGACGACCAGATCGGCGATCGCGCCGCCATGACCGCGGCCTTCGAGCGACACAACGAGAAGGTGCGCGCGACGATCCCCGCGGAGCGCCTGCTCGAATGGACGACGGCGGACGGGTGGGAGCCGATCTGCGAGCGGCTCGGCGTGGCCGCACCCGACGAGCCGTTTCCCAAGACCAACACGACGGCCGAGTTCAGGGCCATGATCGGGATGCCGTACCTCGAGACGTAGCGCCGGCGGTCGGCTCGTTCGCACGACCAGAACACTCTTTACAGATTACTCTGAATAGAATACTATGACCGGCGTGCCTAGATGGTCCCGGTCCAACCCCCTCGCCCTGGCGGTCCTCGTCTGCCTGTACGAGAAGCCGATGCACCCCTATGAGGTGGCCCAGACGCTGCGGGCCCGGGCCAAGCAGGAGAGCGTCCGCCTCAACTACGGGTCCCTCTACGCCGTTGTCGAATCCCTGGAGAAGAACGGGTTCATCAAGGCCACCGGCACGGTCCAGGAGGGCAAGCGCCCCCAGCGCACCATCTACGAGATCACCGACGCCGGCGCCACCGAGATGACCGACTGGCTCACCGAGCTCATCGGCACCCCCACCAAGGAGTACCCGGCCTTCATGGCCGGCCTCTCCTTCCTGCCCGCCCTCGATCCCGACGACGCCCTCGCCGCGCTCCGGCGCCGGGCCGAGGCGCTCACCGTCAAGATCGTCGCCCTCCGTGGCGTCGAGAAGGCCTCGCGCGACGCCGGCCTGCCGCGCATCTTCGGGCTCGAGGCGGAGTACGAGGAGCAGCAGCTCGAGACCGAGCAGAGGTTCGTCAGCGCGCTCGCCGACGAGATGGCGTCGGGCACCCTCGAGGGACTCGACCTCTGGCGCCTGTTCCAGTCCGACGAGTTCGACCCCGAGGAGGTGCACTTCAGCTTCGAGCTCCCCAAGGAATAACGACCCGGAGCCGCGTGCGGGAAACACGCGGCCCCGGGCCTAGACAACCACGAGCCCGATCCACGAGGGACCTTCGCCCGAGGCAGCAACTCCAAAGCGTAGGCGACCTCCGTCGAGCGGGCCCCAGCGGCACGCAGCAGCACACCGCTGCACACGAACCGCACGCAGCTGCACACGACCGAAAGGAGGCGCGCCGATGGACGCGCTCATCGAGGCCGACGGCCTCACCAAGAAGTTCGGCAAGGTCCAGGCGCTCACCGGACTGGGCCTCACCCTGCCGCCGGGCGAGCCGGTGGCGATCCTCGGGCCCAACGGTGCGGGGAAGACCACGTTCATCCGCATGGTCGCCACGCTGATCGAGCCCGACCGCGGCACGCTGCGCGTCGACGGGCACGACGTCGTGCGCGACCCGATGGCCGTGCGCCGCATGATCGGCCTGGCCGGCCAGTCGGCCGCTGTCGAGGAGATGATGACGGGGCGCGAGAACCTCGTCATGGTCGCCCGGCTCTACGGCCAGTCGGCCAAGGCGGCCAAGCAGAGCGCGACGCGCATCGTCGAACAGATGGATCTGGTCGAGGCCGCCGACCGCCGCGTCCGGACCTATTCCGGCGGGATGCGCCGCCGGCTCGACCTCGGGGCGAGCCTCGTCGGCTCGCCCCGCCTGCTCCTGCTCGACGAGCCGACGACCGGGCTCGACCCCGGCAGCCGCAATGAGGTGTGGGACACCGTGCACGCCATGGGCCGCGCCGGCACCGACATCGTGCTCAGCACCCAGTACCTCGATGAGGCCGACCACCTCGCCTCGCACATCGTCATCATCGACGGCGGGCGCGTCATCGCGGAGGGGACGCCGGGAGAGCTGAAGTCGCGGGTGGGGGCCGACATGATCGAGCTGCACACCGTCGACGTGCCGACGATGCAGCGCGCCGCCGAGGTGCTCGGCGCGCTCGGCGTGGCCGAGCCGGCCACGGATCCGGCGACGCGCCGCTGCTCCATCGCGGCACCCGCCGGCGCCAGGCTCCTCCGCTCGTCGTGCGCGCGCTCGACGAGGCCGAAGTCCCCGTCGAGGACATCGCGCTCCGCCGCCCCACCCTCGACGAGGTCTTCCTGGCCCTCACCGGCCGCACCACGACTGACACCGACCCCAGCGATCCCAGGGAGGAGGCAGCATGACCATGGACCTGATGCTCGACCCGCCCCGCCAGGGCACCCCGGCGACCGCCGCGCTCAACCGCGGGGCCTCCTACCTCACCGCCACGGGTCAGGTGGCGACGCGGACGCTCAAGCAGTTCGTCCGCACGCCGGCGCTGATCATCGCCGGCACCGCGCAGGGCGTGCTGTTCCTGCTCATCTTCCGCTACGTCTTCGGCGGCGCGGTGGCGCACACCGGGACGCTCGACTACGTCGACTTCCTGGTGCCGGGGTTCGTCGTGACGGGCGTGCTCTTCCAGGGCATGGGCGCGGCGAGCGGCGTGGCCACCGACCTCGAAGGTGGTCTGTTCGACCGCTTGCGCAGCCTGCCCATCCGGCTCGTCTCCATCATCTCCGGTCGCGTCGGGGCCGATTCGGCGCTCGTCGCCTGGGGCGTGCTGGTGATGACGGCGGTCGGGTTCGCCGTGGGGTTCCGCCTCGGCGGCTCCACGCTCGACGGGCTGGCCGCGTTGGGACTGACCGTCCTCTACGGTTTCGCCTTCGTCTGGATGTTCATCACCATGGGCCTCGTCGCCGGCAGCCCGCAGGCGGCACAGGGGCTCTCGTTCCTCGTCTTCCCGCTCAGCTTCGTCTCGTCGGCCTACGTGCCGGTGTCGACGATGCCGGGCTGGATGCAGGGCTTCGCGACGAACCAGCCCATGACGCAGATGGTGAACACGGTCCGGCTGCTGACGGGCGGTCCGGGGGCACAGGATCTGCTCGGCCACTCCCTGTCGTACTACTTGGTGCCGTCGCTGCTGTGGACGGCGGGGCTGATCGTGGTCTTCGCGCCGCTGGCGGCGTGGAAGCTCAAGCGGTCGTGACGCAAGTCGTCGTGACTCAAGTCGTCGTGACTCAAGTCGTCGTGACTCAAGTCGTCGTGATCAGCGGCGCTCGAACCCGTTGACGGGCGGCTCGGGGGTGGGGACGACGTCGCCGAGCGCCCGGCGGAGGCGCTCTTGCGCATCGACCATCCAGTCGATGTAGAAGGCGTAGTCCTCGGCCTTGGTGATCTCGCCCTCTCCGTAGTCGGCGATCCGGTAGGCGCCGCGTTCGGGCAGCCGCTCCCACGTGAGCGGCTCGCCGTAACGCGACTCGATCACGCCCTGCTGGGCCGCGATCGCCTCGAACTGCGCCGCGCTCGCCTCCTGCGAGCCCAGGTCGATAGTGAAGTCCGACCGCAGCCGCCCGCCGGCTGCGAAGGCCAGCCCGTAGTGCGTGCCCTTGATCGGCGCCGGCAGGGTGATGAAGTTCTGCGCCGGCAACGTCGACATGCGTGTCCACTCGGGGTGCCGCTGGCGCACGACCTCGAGCCAGCGCGACCAGTAGTCGCGATAGAGCGCGCCACGGCCGCCACTGATCGGGCCCGCCAGCTCGACGAGGGTCCAGCCGGCCGGATCGCGCCACCACTGCGTGCCGAAGACATCTTGACTGAGCCCGGTCGCCTCTTCGACGATGGTGCGCGCCAACGCGGCCGGTGTGTACGCGCTCTTGTCCACGTCCCACACGAGCGGCGCGGCGAGGTTGTTCTGCCAGTACGCGGTGCGCCGGGCCGGGTCTTCGTGCAGCCACTCCTCGAGTTGGTTGCGCAGATCGAAGCCGAGGTCACTCGGCGGACTGAAGGTGAAGATGGTGCCGTCCGCCACGAGCTCAGAGTTCACGAGGCGACGCACCGTGCTGGCGTCTTGGACGCGCCGCTTGGCCTCGGCCATCTCCTTGGCGCGCTGGCGCTCGGGGCTGGTTGTGAACTCCTCGATCTCGCGCAGCGGGTAGATCTGGTTGACCGCGATCATGGGTACGTTGCCGCTGCTGGTGCCGGACTGGCCGTAGACGTAGGAGCGGAAGGCGCTGATCTGGACGAGGGAGAGGTCGAGTCCCATCTCGCTCAGCCACACCACGCTGGCCGTGACCACGGGAGAGAAGTCTCGGGCCAAGAGCACGACGCGGGGACGGCGCAACGTCTCGTAGGACAGGTCGGGCGCGTGGCCCTGCAATTCGGCCAGCGCCTCGTCGACCGTCACGGGGACCTGGCGCCGGCTCTGGAAGCGGGCGTACTGGTCGGCCAGCGACTCGGGCAAGATCCGGCTGGCCATCGCTGCGTACTTGATCGCTGTGACCTCGGTGTCGGGCGTGCGGCTGCTCTTGAGCTCGGCGACCACCAGACGACCGTCTATGCCGAGGCCGAGGACGTGAATGCGGTCACGAGTGGCGTTGGCCGCGTTGGGGAGACCGTCGATGTCGAAGGTGATGACCTTGACGGCGGGGCCCAAGATGGCCGGGTTGGAGAGCACCCACTCCTGCAGATCGGCGCGCTCCTCAAACCCCGCCTCCTCGAGCGAGATCGTCTGCGCCGGCATGGCTACCGAGCCGGCAACGGTGAAGAGCATCTCTTCGGCCATGAGAAGTTCTCAACTTACGGCAAACGATCGTGAAAACGCAGGTGTCAAAAGTCACAGACACGCGCAACGGGACCCCAAAAAACATCTGCGCGACCGGGGGTTCTGTTGCTCCGTTGTCATTTGCGCTGCGGTTCTGAGCGCTCGACTACGGACGGTTGGCAAACGGTTGCGATCCGGTTGCCGACTCGCGGTGCGACGGTTCGTTTCGTCGTGTGAGAGCGGTGCTGGCGGCGGACGCGGATTCGTTCAGACGGGCGCGTTCGGCGCGACGAGCGGCCACGGGCGCTCGAGCTCGACCGTCCGCGCCAGGTCCAGCAGCAACTGCTCCGCGTGCCGGCGCCCGATGATCTGCATGGAGACCGGGAGCCCTTCGACGAGCCCGATCGGGATCGCCACCGCGGGTTGACCGGTGGTGTTGGCCGGGATGGTCAGCGCCCCGTTGTTGCCCAGCGCCGTCTCGAACCCACGCTCGGCCACCAGGTCGATGCCGTCGACCGTCGTCGGCATCGGGCCCTGCGTGCCGAAGGCCACGTCGGGATTGGTCGCACAGATGATGAAGTCGACCCGGTCGAAGATCTGGCCCATCTGCACGATGGAGGCCCGCCGGAACGCCTCGATGTTCTTCGCGGTGTCGACGGTGAAGTGGTTCGTCGCGATGTTGGTCGCCAGCATGATCTCGGGCGTGAGGTCGTTGACGCAGCCGGGGTAGAGGTCCCCGAGCCCGACGAGCAGGCTGGCCGTGCCCGCCAGTGCCCACTCCAACCCGCCCTGGGGCAGTGCGATGGGGACGTCGACGCGCTCGAGCCCGGCGTCCTTGATCAGCAGGTCGGCCGCGTCCTCGACCTTCTCGCGCACGGCCGCCGCGACGACCGCAGATCCCAGATCGACCGAGACGACGACGCGCATGCCGCGCACGTGGTGGTGACCCAGCCCGGCCTCCCAGCCGCCGACGCGCGGGAGCGAGAAGGGGTCGTACTCGTCGGCCCCGTTGCACACGTCGAACCAGCGCGCCGAATCGCGCACCGAACGGGAGACGCACCCGAGGACCGCGGTCAGCGGCTCGATCTCGGTGTGCGGTCCCTTGGGGATGCGCCCGAAGGTCGCCTTGAGACCGAACAGTCCCGTGAAGCCGGCCGGGATGCGGATGGAGCCTCCGCCGTCGCCACCGGTGCAGATCGGGAACAGGCCGCCGGCGACGGACGCGGCGGACCCGCCGGACGACCCACCGGGCGTGCGTTCGAGGTCGTAGGGGTTGGAGGTGGCGCCGTGCAGCCGGGTGTACGTGCAGTTGATGCCGCCGAACTCCGACGCGGTCGTCTGTCCCGCCAGTACGGCCCCCGCGTGGCGCAGGCGAGCCGTCATGGTGCCGTCGTAGTCGGACACGCGGTCCTTGAAGACCAACGAAGCCTCCGTCCGCGGCCAGCCCTTGACCGGGTCGAGCTCCTTGAGGCCAATGGGCACACCGCCGAACGGCAGGCTCACGTCAGTGGACGCCGCCGCCTCCCGGGCCCGCTCCTCATCGACGAAGCACACCGCGTTGAGCTGCGAGGCCTCGATCGCCGCCAGCGACCCTTCCAGCGCTTCCGTCGGCGAGATCGTGCCGGCCCGGAACGCGTCAACCAGCGAGCACGCGTCTTCCAGCCATGGTTCTGCGGTCACGTCTCAGGAGGCTACCGAACGACTTCCGCATCCGCCGCCGGTCGCCGTGGCGACCTTGGCGGTGCTGCTACCCCTTCTGCGACGCCTCGTAGGCCTGGGCGTCCTGCTCGAACTGGGTGAAGCTGACGACGTCGTTGCTCGCCGGCGGTGCGATGGTCACCGGTGTGCCGAAATTGGAATACGTCATCTGCACCGTGCCGGAGACGGGGCTGGAGCCGCCGCCGAGCGATACCGATTCCTGACGCAGAAGTCCGCTGCCGTCGAAGTACACGTGCAGTGTCGGCGGGCCGAGCACCTGGGCCGCCCTGAGCGCCTGCTGTGCCTGGGCCGGCGTGAGGTGCAATGCCTGGAACTCTTGTTGCTCGGCCTGCTGGATCTCGGCCTGGCCGAAGGTCACGGCGTAGCCGGAGACCGTCACGCCGTTGACGCTCGAGGTGCCCAACGGAACGACCGTCGCGCCCCTCTGCTCCAACAGCTTGAGTTGGTCGAGGGGATCGACGTTACCCGCACCGAGTCCGCTCGAGTCCTGCTCAGTGAGTGGCACGTTGATCCACTCGGGACCTCCCGTGAGAGCGGACACGTTCGTGCCGCCGGAGAAAATGCCTATGTAGATCTGGTTGTCGACGACGAGCTCGTGTTCTGTGAAGGAGCTCGGCCCGCTTAATTCCGAGATGTTCGCATCGAAGGCGTTGGTGTCGAAGTCCACCGTCCCGGTTCCTTGCAGCGGGACGGTCTGGCCGGCGGCCGTGACCGTGCCACTGATGTCGATGTCGGCGGTGTGCTGGTTGAGCGTCGTCTGCGTCGACGAGACGACGAAGTTCGCCGGGGTGCTCCCGGCGCCAGGAGCCGGTGGTCCGCTCGAGGTGGAAACGATGCCGCCGACAACGCCAGCGGCGACCAGGAGGAGTGCGAGCGAGATGACGGCGAGGCGAAGGCGTCCCCGAGGGGTCGCCGCCTGTGACTGGGGCGGCGGCGCTGTCGCCGCCTGCGGTGGGGGATCCGCCGTCGCACCCTGCTGCGGGGCCAGCGATTCTGCGCCCATTGGTGATGGTGGGGGCGCCGGCGGTGTGGGCGGCGGCGAGGTGCCTGCCGGCGGACCCGCCGAGTCGCTCGGCTCCCGATGGACGCTGGCGCTCTCAGTCGCCGGCTCCGGCCAGCCCCCCGCCGGCATCGCGAAGTACCGCTCGAGTGGATGGGCCTCGGGCTGGCCCCCCGGCCCGGTGTCCTCCCCCACAGATTCCCCGTGTGCGAACTCGTCCATCCCCCCGCCTCCTTCCCCGCTCAAAACGCTACCGCGACGCGCCGGCGTGGGGGAATGGCCGTTGGTCCCGATCGATCCGGGCGGAGGCTCGACGCCCCTTACTACTCCGTCTACTCCGTCGTGCGCCGCTTGAAGAAGTGAGCCGCCAACGGAGCGGCGATCGCGATGAGGACGACCGACCAGATCAGGGATGCCTCGACCGGATGCTGCATGGGCCAGGCATGGATCGCCCCGGACGGGTTGGGGTTGTCCCAGAGGACCCGGGCCCCCGCCGTCACGGCGCTGACCGGGTTCCAGTTGGCGATGGCCTGGAGCCAGCCGGGCATGTGCTGGGTCGGGACCAAGGCGTTCGAGACGAAGGCCAACGGGAAGAGCACGATGAAGCCGAACGACGCGGCTGACTCGGGACTCTTCGAGTTCATGCCGACGCAAGCCGCGATCCAGGTCAGGCCGTACGCGAAGAACAGCACCAGTGCGAAGCCGCCCACGATCGAGATGGGGTTGGACCCCGGCCGCCAGCCGACGACCAAGCCCGTCAGGCCCACGATGAGCGCGCACAGGCACGACGTCAACAGGTCCGCCATGGAGCGGCCCACCAAGACGGCGGAGCGCCACATGGGCAGCGTCCGGAAGCGGTCGATCATGCCCTCGTGCAGGTCCGTGCTCAGCCCGACCGCGGTGCCCATGACGGACGTCACCAGGTTCAGCGACAACAGTCCGGCCAAGAGGTAGTCGACGTCGCTCCCGCCGCCCGGGATCGGGATGGCACCACCGAAGATGTAGACGAAGAGGAAGGTGAAGAGCACCGGCTGGATCGTCACGTCCGACAGCTGCATCGGCTCGCGCGAAATGTGCACGAGGTTGCGCCGGGTCATCGCCCAGATGTCGGACAACCGGCCGGCGACCACCCCTCGCGTCCGTGGGGCGCCCACTCCGATCGTGGTCGGGGTCAACGTGGTCGTCGTCATCGCCGCGCTCCTTCCAGTTCCTGCCACTCGTCACCGACACCGTCGCCGGCCGAATCCTGCAGACGCTCGCCGACCTGGGACGAACCGTCACCGTCGTCAGGCTCGGCGACCACCTCGTCCTCCTCTTCGACGTGTTCACCGGTCAACGAGAAGAAGACGTCGTCGAGCGAGGGCTGGCGCACCTCGATGTTGTCGACCAGCACCCCCGCGGCGTCCAGCGCACGGACGACCGCCGTCGCCAAACCGGTCGACGCGTCCACGCCCGCTACCAAGCGACGCCCGTCGTCGCTCACGTGCACCGTCCCGGCCACCAGCGGCGCCATGGCCGACACCGCGTCGGGGTGCGGGGCCGACAGCGTCACCTCGAGGCGCGCGCTGCGGCTCGCCTCCTTCAGCTCGAGCGGCGTCCCATCCGCGATCACCAATCCGTGGTTCACCACCACGATGCGTTGCGCCAACTCGTCGGCCTCCTCGAGATACTGCGTCGTCAGCAGCACGGTCACGCCCTCGCCGAGGAGCTCCCGGATGGCTTCCCACACCCGCTGGCGCGACGTCGGGTCCAGGCCGGTCGTCGGCTCGTCGAGGAACAGGACCGGCGGCCGCGTCATCATCGCGGCGGCCAGGTCCAGCCGCCGCCGCATACCGCCCGAATAGCCCTTGACCACGCGGTCGGCCGCGAACGTCAGCTCGAACCGTTCGAGCAGCTCGGCCGCCCGCGCCCGCGAAGCAGCCCGTCCCATGTCGGAGAGCTCGCCCACCAGCACGAGGTTCTGGCGCCCCGTGAGCAGTGGGTCCAACGTTGCGTCCTGGGCGGCCACGCCGATGTGACGCCGCACCTCACCGGGATGGCGAACGACGTCGATCCCGGCCACGGTTCCCGACCCAGAGTCGGGGATGGCCAGCGTGGTGAGGATCCGCACGGCCGTCGTCTTGCCGGCGCCGTTCGGGCCCAGCAGGCCGAGGATGGTCCCGGCCGGTACGCCAAAAGAGACCCCGGCCAGGGCCTGGGTCTCGCCGTACCGCTTCGTCAGGTCCTCGGCCTGGATCATCAGCTCGTCAGCCATAGACATACCTACCTGTCGGTTAGTAAAGTTGGGAGCTGTTGGTCAGAGTAAGGTGTTACTAACCGGTCGTCAAGTAGATTTGTGGAAAGAAATATGACGCAAACCGACCAGTCAGAACAAAACGAGGAGAGCCTCGTCGAGGCCGTCGCCGGCGACGAGCCCGTGCTCAGCCTCGACGACAACGCCGCTGACCTGGCCGATCACGCCACCCCCGACACAGCCGCCACCCACGACACCCGCCAGCGCATCCTCGATGTGGCGCTCGACCTCTTCACCGAGCAGGGCTTCGACGCCACGAGCCTGCGCCAGATCGCCGAACGGCTCGGTGTCACCAAGGCGGCCATCTACTACTACTTCGAGTCCAAGGACGACATCCTCCTGGCGCTGCACATGCGCATCCACGAGTTCGGCCAGCAGGCCTTCCTGAGCATGGGGGACGAGCCGGTCACCCTCGAGCAGTGGGGTGAGCTGGTCGACGAGATCGCCGTCCAGATGCTGCCCCAGCGCAAGCTCTTCGCGATGCACGAGCGCAACCAGGCCGCGCTCGAGAAGTTGCACAACGAGGCGCACGACGCCGAGCACGAGGACATCCAGAACAAGCTGCGTCAGGTGCTGGCCGACCCCCGGGTCTCGCTCGAGAACCGCGTCAGGATGGCGGCGTCGGTGGGCGTCGTCTTCTCGGGCCTCTTTCTCGCCGGCCCGGCGTTCGACTCCGAGACCGACGAGGAATTGGGCAGCCAGCTCCGCGCGGTCATCCACAACGTTCTCTTCGGATGACGGGACCGGTTCACCGGACCGTTTTGAACCTGCGTTGGCTACAGTGCACCTGGTGACGGACACCTCGACCGGCGTAGTGGCGGCCGCAGCGCCCGAGCACCCCTATACCCTCGCCCTCGACATCGGTGGCACCGGCCTCAAGGCCAACGTGCTCGATGCGAAGGGCCAGCAGGTGGCCGAGCGGGTCCGGGTCCCGACGACCTACCCCATGCCGCCGAAGCATCTCGTCGAGCGGCTGACCGAGCTGGCCAAGAAGCTGCCCGAAGCCGATCGCATCTCAGCCGGCTTCCCCGGGATGGTGCGCCGGGGCCACATCCTCAGCGCGCCACACTTCGTCACGAAGAACGGGCCCGGCACCGAAGTCGACATGAAGCTCCAGGAGGCCTGGTCCCACTTCAAGCTGGCCACGGCGCTGAAGAAGGCGATCGGCAAGCCGTGTCGCGTGGCCAACGACGCCGACGTCCAGGGCCTGGCCGTCGCGGGCACCAAGGGCTTCGAGGCCGTGATCACCCTCGGCACCGGGTTCGGCACGGCCTTCTTCATGGACGGCCGACTGTTGCCGCACTTGGAGTTCTCCCACATCGAGTTCCGCAAGAGCGAGTCGTTCAACGAGCAGCTCGGGGAGCCGGCCCGCAAGAAGATCGGCGACAAGCGCTGGAACAAGCGGGTGCAGAAGATGATCACCTACCTCGATGCGGTGACGTTCTTCGACCACCTCTACATCGGTGGCGGCAACGCGCCGCGCGTCAACCGGCGCGACCTCGGCGACGTGCTCGAGCGCATCACCGTCGTCCCCAACACCGCCGGCATCCTCGGCGGCATCAAGCTCTGGGAAGGGGACCACGTGGGCGTGCGGAGCCCCGATGAAAACCACGTCGGATGAGCCACGCCCGATGAGCCACACGAATGAGCCACGACGGATGAGCCACGACGGATGAGCCACGACGGATGACCGCCCTCGACACCGAGCCACTGGCCTGGGATCCGCTCGACGAGAAGTACAAGGTCGACCCGCACCCCATCTGGAAACGCCTGCGCGACGAGCAGCCGCTCTATTACAACGAGGAGCACGACTTCTACGCGGTGAGCCGCTTCGCCGAGGTTGACGCCTTCAGCCGCGACCCCAAGACGTTCTGCTCGTCCCACGGCACCGTGATGGAGATGATCACGGCCCAGCCGGCGGAGATGGAGATCATGATTTTCATGGACCCGCCCGAGCACACCCGCTACCGCCGGCTGGTGTCCAAGGCCTTCACGCCGCGGCGCATGATGCTCCTCGAAGAGGACATCCGCACCCTCTGTGCCGGCATCCTCGACGGCCTCGTCGGCCGCAGTTCGTTCGACTACGTGCAGGACTTCGGCGCCCGCGTTCCCGCCTATGTGATCGCGGCGCTACTCGGTGTGCCGCCCGAGGACCGCGACATGGTCCGCGGCTTGATCGACGAGACCTTCCATCTCGACCCCGAGAAGGGCATGTACAACGAGCAGTCCATGGTGGCCATGAACAAGCTCCGGGAGTACGTCGCGGCGGAGCTGGCCGACCGGGCCAAGCACCCGCGCGACGACATGTTCACCGACCTGTTGAACGGGGAGATCAACGAGGACGGCGAGCTGCGCCGGTTGACGACGGAGCAGGCGGTCAACTTTGCGCTGCTCATCGGCAGCGCGGGCACCGAGACGGTGGCCCGGCTGCTCGGCTGGGCTGCGCTCACGCTCGATGACAACCCGGAGCAGCGCGCCGAGCTCGCGGCCGACTTCAGGTTCATTCCCAACTGCGTGGAGGAGCTGTTGCGCTACGAGGCACCGTCACCGGTGCAGAGCCGCTGGTGCACGGCCGACGTCGACGTGTACGGGCAGACCCTGCCGGCGCGCTCGAAGGTCGTGATGATCACGGGCTCGGCCGGGCGCGACGAGCGGGCCTACCCTGACGCCGACCGCTTCGACATCCATCGCAATTTCGACCACCACCTGTCCTTCGGCTACGGCATCCACTTCTGCCTGGGCGCGGCGCTGGCGCGGACGGAAGGGCGCATCGCGCTCGAGGAGACGCTCAAGCGATTCCCGCAGTGGTCGGTGCAGCGTGACGAGGCGGTGCCTCTCTACACCTCGACCGTGCGCGGCTACGCCAAGCTCCCGATCTCGGTCTGACCTCGACCTCCGACCGCCGCCTACCGACCCAGCCAATGCGGTTCGCGATCAGGCGGCTGCCTTCTCCATGCTCTGGACGTCGAAGTAGACGGGCAGCAGGTACTTCACGTAGAAGGCGTGCACTGTAAGACCGGGGTACTCGAGGTCCTCATAGCGAATGATCTTCACCCGGTCGTCCTTCTCGGCGTAGCGTTCGCATTCCTCCAGCAGCCGATCGACTTCGTCACGCGTGTCCTGAAGCAGCCCGAGGTGGTCGTAGCCGGGCGATGACATCGGCTTGTCGCTCTCGGCCAACAGGATGAACTGGTCCGGGTCGGGTAGCAGGAGGTGGCAGAGCTGACCGACGACCTCGGTGTCGAGGGCGCTCCACCCGAAAACCGCGCCGTAGAAGGCGTCGACCTCCTCGCGGAACTCCTTGGTGAGCGTGCCCCTGGGGAACGTCATCTCCATGTGGTTGAAGCGCATCGGCCCCTCCCTCCGTTTGTCCGCGACACTAAACCCACCCCTTTCTCGACGGCCCCCGTCCGCCGTAACCTCCTCGCGGCGTTGCGTCTGACCAGCTGATTCCCGCCAGGGGGTCCAACCACGGGGTCCGGTAGGATTGTGTTCTCAACCCGGCGCTCGTAGCTCAACGGACTAGAGCATCTGACTACGGATCAGAAGGTTGGGGGTTCGAATCCCTCCGAGCGCGCAAGATAATTCCAGTTCAGAGGTATAGCGGGTCTTCCGGAGTTAGCGGGGTGTACTGCCCCTGACCAGGAGACCCGGAGGAATCAGCGGGGGTCCACCGCGTAAGCACAGAGGCGCTTCAGTCTCAATGTGTGAAAAAGAAAACGCTCCACGCCTCTGTGTACCTCGATCCTAGCGAGATCGTCGCTCACCTCATTGGTCTCAAAGACGTACGCGTCCTGTCCTACGCGCGCCGTGGACCGGCGGGCGAGATCACGATCGAACAGGCAGATCCGGCGCTGTGGTGTCCGGGCTGTGGGGGACGGGCCTGGGTCAAGGACCGCCCGGTCGTCTCCTACGTCGACCTGCCCTTTGGTGGCGTGCCCATCACACTTCGTTGGAAGAAGCACCGGCTCGAGTGTCGCGATGGCATATGCCCGCAGCGCTCCTTTACCCTCGGCGACCACCGCATCGCCGCGGTCGGGTGCCGGCTCAGTACGAGGGCGGCCAAGTGGGTGGCCAAACAGATCGCGGGCGGCCAGACCGTCGCCCATCTCGCCCGTGAGCTCGGCTGTGGTTGGGACGCCATCAACGCGGCGGTGCGCATCTATGGCGCCGCCTGGTTGGCCGCCGACACCAAGCGCTTGAAAGAGACCACGGCCATTGGACTCGACGAGTCCCTTTTCGTGCGAGCCGGGCCTTACAAGCACAAGATCTGGTCGACCACGGTGTGCGACGTGGCGAACCATGCTCTCATCGACGTGCTTCCGACCAGGGACTTCACCGCCGTCGCCCGCTGGCTGCGCGCCCAGCCCCACCATGTGCGCGAGCGGCTCGACTACGGGTGCCTCGACATGTCCAAGACCTACGCCGCAGTCTTCCGCGTCGTCACCCCTAAGGCCACCCGCGTCATCGACCGCTTCCATGTCATGCGCCACGCCATCTTGGCCGTCGACCAGGTGCGCCGGCGGGTCCAACAACAGCGCACCGGGCACCGCGGCCGAGCGGGCGATCCCCTCTATCGGGCCCGCAAGTTGTTGGTGATCAAAGCGACCGCCACCGACTCCGAGCTCCAAGAGCGCCTCGACGGCCTGCTCGCACTCGGGGATCCCGACGGCGAGGTGGCCTTCGCGTACTCGATGAAGGAGGCCGTGGCCCGCTTCTACGAGACCGCTGACCCCGAGGCCGCCGCCGATCTGCTGCGCGACATCATCGACGTGGGTTCGAAGCGCTCGGCTCCCTTCGAGGTGCGGCGCCTGGCTCGCACCCTTCGGAACTGGTTCGAATCCATCGTCGCCTGGCACCGAGCACGGGTCTCCAACGGGCCGACCGAGGGCATGAACAACCTCTTGAAACGCGTGAAGCGGGTGGCTTTCGGCTTCACCAACTTCGAGAACTTCCGGATCCGGGCCCTCCTCTACGCGGGCAAGCCGAACGTCAGGGTCCTCGACTCGATCGTCGTCACGTGAGCTGGCTCACCCCGCAGAAACCGGAAGAGCCGGCAATCTGATTGGCTGGCAATCTGATTGGCAATCCAGCCCATCAGGGGGATTGCCATGGCGGGTCACCTTCAGGAGCGTGGTCCGAAGACCTGGCGCTTGAGCGTCTATGTCGGCCGGGATTCGCGAACGGGCAGGAAGCGCTACGCCCAGCGCACCGTCCTGGGCACCAAACGCGAGGCTGAGCGCGCGCTTGCTCGGCTAGTCACCGAAGTCGACGAGGGTCGCCATTCCGCTTCCGCCGCCGGCACATTCGGCGATCTCCTCGACCGATGGCTTGAGACCAAGGCGCAATCAGTCGACCCATCCACCATCTCCAACTATCGGTGGGTGACGGAGAAGTACGTTCGTCCCGGGCTCGGCCGTTCCCGCCTGGCCAGCCTCAAGGCCGCGGACATCGACTCCTTCTACGTGAGGCTCGCTGCACAGCCAGGAGAGCGAGGCAAGAAGCTCTCGCCGAGAACCATCCGAATCTGCCACACCGTCATTAGACAAGCCCTCGAGCAGGCCCGGAAGTGGGGTCTCATAACGCGCAACCCTGCTGTCGACGCAAGCCCTCCCAGATCACGCCACCATGAGATCCACCCCCCGTCCGTCGATCAGGTTCTGACTCTGCTCGCCGTGACCGGATCCCCGTGAACTGATCCACCCGCTGTGCGAGCCCGACCCCCACCATGGTGGGATGGAGGACAGCACGGCAATGAAGAGACGTCACCACACGCCCGAGCAGATCATCCGGCTCTTGGCCGAGGGGGAGAAACTCCTCGGTCAGGGTCAGTCGGTCGACGAGGTCGCGCGTCACCTCGAGATCTCAGAATCGACCTGGCATCGTTGGCAGAGCCAGTACGGCGGCATGAAGGCCGACGACGCCAAGGAGCTGCGCGAGCTGCGCAAGGAGAACCAGCGGCTCAAGAAGATCGTGGCCGACCAGGCGCTCGACAACGACATGTTGAAGGAGATCGCCCGGGGAAACTTCTAATCCCGAACTGCCGACGGCGGGCTGTCGTGGCCCTCCAAGAGCAGTTCGGGGTCTCCGAGCGTCGGGCCTGTCGGGTGCTCGACCAGCCACGGTCCACCCAACGCCTCTGTGCACCAGGGCCGGGCGATGACGAGCTCGCCCTACGGGCGTTCCTCCGCGACTTCTCGTGCCGCCATCCGCGCTGGGGGTGGCGGGCCCTCGACTTCCAGTTCGACCAGACGAGAGAAGGGAGGCTGCTCAAGCTCTTGAACGTGATCGACGAGTACACCCGCGAGTGCCTGGCCATCGACGTCGGACGCTCAATCGACGCCGACGGAGTCGTCACCTGCCTCGAACGCCTGGCCGCCGAACGCGGAGCTCCGGCCTACGTGCGCTTCGACCACGGCCCTGAGTTCATCGCCTACGCGGTGGCCGACTGGTGCCGGTTCAACGGCACGGGCACTGTGTTCATCGATCCGGGCAGTCCCTGGCAAAACGCCTGGATCGAGTCGTTCAACGGGAGGCTGCGCGACGAGTACCTCAACGGTCAGCTCTTCGAGAGCCTCCTCGAGGCGCAGGTCCTCTTGGAAGCCTGGCGGATCGAGTACAACAATGAGCGGCCCCACAGCTCGCTCGGCTGGAAGTCACCGGTCGAGTTCGCCGAGGAGTGGCTCAGCAAGCACCAACTACAGCTCGCATAGTGGGTGGATCAACAATCGGGGCCCGGTCAGCCCCTCTGCCGGTGGAACGAACGTATAGTGAAGCCGAGCTTGCTCTACTCGCTGGCGTTCGCCCGGGCATGATTCTGCTCTGGATAGAGGAAGGAGAACTGCCACCCTCAGATGGGCTTCCATGGGAGCCGCCCATCTGGTGGCAATCAAGCGTAGAGCCATTCTTGAAAACACATGGACGATAAGACTCCAGATCTGCCAGGCATAAGGAGTGGGATCAATGGTTGACGAGTCGCCCAAGTATCCCGGCGAGACCTACGTCCACCACGTCAACGAGATACTGGATTTCGTTGAACCGGACGATCGTGCTGCGTTGCGAGTATTAATCAACGAGTATCACCAGGCTTGCCTTACCGATACCGATTGGCTCGCTTGGAACACTGATTACAACCCCACCCGTTGGCCTCAGAGCATGAACCGGAATACCGGTGCACAGGCATCAATCATGTTAATCAGAGCAGGACGTGGACATCCACAGACTGGCTTCTTGCGACTCTTAGAGATCGGACAGGTCAAGCGCAGTATCGAGTCCTCAGTATTGCGGCCCAAGTGGCGTCCAATCTTTGAGTGGTTCCCTGACGTGATGGACACCGCTCGAAAGATCTTGAAACAGAGCCATATCATGCCGCCCGATGAGGCGACGTGAAGAGGTGTCGGGCGGTAGGAAATCACCCCCTCCGCGCTCATCAGTCCATTCCTACCGCGGTAACCAACTAATGCGCGCGTGGGACCTCCGAACATGAGTGCGAAGAAGTCACATACATCCGAGACGCGAAAGACCCGAATGGTGTAGCGAAGCCTGCCGTAGTCGGGCAAGATCCAAGTTTGGTGTTAACGAGCACTAAGGCTGGTTGCAAAATGGATCGCAAGCAGATTACATCTCCGGCCCACTAGCGCATCTGCCATGAGCGTGATCGACCGCCTCAGACGAGCACCACACCTTCTCGTCCCCAAAGATCTCCTCTTGGACTTTAAGTCCATTTCGTACCACATCGTCGGCTTCAATTCCCTCAAAGGGAGGCTGCGCCTTTCCGGTCTCGGAAAGTCCGGCCAACGAAGGATCCTCCTTGGCCTGTCCCTAGTTGCAGTCCTATTGCTCTTCTTAATTGATCCGAATCTCATCGTGCGCGGCGGAACTGTTTATTTGTACAGTGATCGAGCGCGGGTAGTCCCAGTTGGGATCGCGGCGTACAGCTTTGCCCTCACTGCCGTCTTGACGATGCTAGCAATCGATTTGGTGGTGCAGACCAGACGGCGATTCCTATATCTCATCGCCGCTGCAGCATTCCTATTGATTGGAGCTAACTTAGCGGAAGATCCTCTTGCGTACTATCCCCCCTCGGTTGGCACGCCATTTAGCAGCGAAGCGTTATGGCGCCAAGTTACGCAAATATCCTATCTGGCGACTATCGCCCTGCTATTGGCTGCAGCCTTGTTGCAGTCTCCCCGTGTCCGCCGACTTCGGATCGACGTGCTACTCCGCATAAGTGCCGTTCTGTCCACTGGACTCTTCTTTGGGGCGCTCCTATGGGAATTCCTTCAGGATCCACTACACAACTGGGGTCCTATCATCGGCAGCGGAATCGAGGGCGGGCTACTAAGTCTCACCATAACCGTCTTCATACTGTTCCTTCTAACGAGTACCGCTCTGGTCCGTCTTTTCTATGGGATCGGGCAATCCATCACTGAAATTGGAAGTCGCCGTCTCACCCCTTGCACCGCCAAGACTCTTTTAGCGATCCTCATCGCGGTCGAAATGTATTTCGTGGGATGGAATAATCACGGTTTTCTTGTCAGCTTGCTGACTACTTATCGCGTCACTGCAATTGAGTATGCTCTCGTAAGTGCAGGTTTTGTGCTAGCGGCGGTTTTCCTCAATAGGGTTTATCGTAATCCGGGAATCGAACTAGACCAAAGTGACAAGATTACGAACACTATTGAAGCGATCTGGGTTTTTCCGTTTCTTATCGGACTGTTCTTAAGTGGAGCGGGAAAATTCTTGGAAGGAAACTATACGCGCGTTGCTCCACTTTCTAACACTTTGATTCACGTATCGGATCGCATGTTGAAGCCAATTGTGCTCTATAGCGCCTATATCTTTGTCATCCCTATCTTCTACTGGTTTAACAGGCTTCGTAAAAAAGACATCGCGCCATCCGTCCGGGCTCGATACGTCGGCTATGTGCTCATTGCTTTCTGGTTCGTTGTCGTGGCCCTATTAAGCGAATCCCTCGGGCCGCCGATGCTTGATCAGTTTGACTTTAACATGCACACTCCAGCCGATTATTTCCTCCCACTCATTCTGACGGCGGTCGTGGGTACCATTCTCATCGTCAGGTGGAAGTATCTCGATGTCCGTCAAGCGGGATTCCTAGGCGCGGTGGTGCTCCTTGGATGGCTATTTGGCAGTCGCGGAAGCCCGCTAACCGACCTTGGACGTGTCATTAGCCCGAACACCAACCTGCTCATAGTTGTAGGTGTTTCTCTGACACTTCTCACGGGCTCAGAATTTGCCAATCGAAATGGTCGTTGGCTGACACGAAGCTCGAGATCTGTTCTATGGGTCCTCTATCTGGGGTTGTCTTTGATCATGGCTTTGTGGATCTCAGATACGAGCGACGGCGTAAACGAGCTCCAAATTGGGGCTAGCGGCCTGACGGCTTTCGCATGGCTGTATGTCGCATTCCCTTTTGCTCTATGGCTGGTCATCGCCGACCGGTTCCGGCCGAATCAAGGTGTCGTGGAGCGAGGGACTTCTGATGCTGAGACAGTGGCCTCTAAGGCAAACCAAGAAGAGGACGAGGGGCTCGATATCACTCAGCGCTCGACCCGCGAGAAGTTCGCAGAAATGTTCAAGCATCGAATGCTTCGCGAGGCATGTCTCTGCCTGGGAGCGGTCACGATAGGAACCGTCTTGCTTATTCACTGGCTGCCTCCGACGCCGAAGGTACCTCCCTTAATGACGTTGCGGGCACCAGGGCTGTTCGACAAGTCGGCGGCTAAACCCGGGGTCACCGGGCGAGAGGTGTCGGTTGGCCTCGGCCCGATATTTACGATGCCCGTGGGCTGGAAGGTTACCCAAGTAAGTGCGGGATCGGCCGTGGTCAAGAGAGGTATGTGCTCGGTTGGCCTTAACTCAAGTGCCGGTCTTATGTCCGTTAATCGTGAACTGGAAAGTTCGTTGTCCGATTTGGATAGCCACAGCTCAATTCCGCCAGACGATGAAGTAGCGGGCTCTTCGCCGGATGCAGACGGATTCTCGCTTCCCGCAAAATCAATGTTTCAAGACTTTGGTCAACTCTCGCTTGTCGATTCCGAGACTCAATATGAGTCGCAGCGGGAGGCCGAGGCAGCGCAGCTATTCCTTTTTGAAAACCCTTCCGCAGCTGCGTCGGGCATCTTCTTGTTGTCACAAGCGCCAGCAACGGTATACCCACGCTGCGAATCATCCGTGGCAGAAATAATTAATTCAATTCGCCAGCCTACCTTCAATGACGCAGCAGAATTAGCCGCGCTCCGATTACAACTACCGAGCGGCTTATTTACGGGTGAATGCGAAAGCGACCTTCAAGTACCGCCGATCAGCGGAGCTCTCGCAGCCCTTAATTGCGCTCAAAATGACAGCCCGGTCTCGGATGTCGTGACTTTCCAATTCGCGCGAGCGTCAGACTTGAACGCGGCGTTCTCTCAGTTGCAAGCCGGCCACAGCATAGAGGGCACAAGTTGCAAGCATCCGCCAGCTCTGGAGAGGACTCACCGTAATTCGTTCAATTCCTTATCGCTTGCGTGTGTGTACGATCAGCAGGCAAGGCTTGTTTTCATTTGGAAGGTTCCTTTCTTCCAGCAGTTGTTCATTGCGCCGGCCAGTTCTTCGAATGAGAGCCCGCAGTCGATGCTCAGTTGGTTTCACGGGCTAGGGTCAAGACGAAGCCAGAGCCCGCGTTAGCGGCGTTTCCGCGGCCTATATCTCCTATCCCCGAGAAGAGTCAAGAGCGATCCGCCTACGACGACTTGGCCGTGATCGGCGATGACTTGGCCGTGATCGGCGGCGGGCGACCCGAAACCTAGGCGACCGCCAGGCCTCTCGGCGCCAGATCAGCCGGACACCAGGGCCCGAAGCTGTCGATAGGTCCGATGGCGAAGAACCCTCACCACGCCCTCGGAGATCCCGAGTGCCTCTGCGAGTCGACGACCCTCGTGTACGCCGCTCAGCTCCAGGTCGATGAGCTGCCGCCTCTTTCCGCGCAGTTCGCCAATGCCACGTCGCAGGTCGGCGAGCTGGTCGTCTGACCAGCGTTCCTGCTCAGCTTCCCGCGGGCCGACCTCGAGCCACTGGTGGATCGCCCGTTCCTCGGTCACCCGCCGGCGTTGGCGGTCGAGGAGCGCACTGCGCGACGCCCGGTACCAGTACGCCTGGGGGTTGGCGAGGCTCGAGGGATGTCGGCGCCGTATCACCCGGAGGAAGCCCTCCTGCACGGCGTCGTCGTCGCCGACGATTCTGAGCTGGGCCTCCAGGCCCGTGGCCATTTCCTGCAGGTCGTCCAAATCCAGTCCTCCTTGCATTCCGGGCGCGCAAAGACGCGCACGGTGCATCGAGGAACCAGATCGGTCAGCCGCTCATGCCCCCATTATTGCCGCTCGGTGGCCCGCCGGATGTCGGGTAACGAAACTGCGGGCGGAGCGTCTCATGGGTGAAGCAGCGCAGCGGAGCGCATGTGCGCATCCCTGCCCAAACCCGGCGCCCGTTTCGGGCCCGTCTGAAAGGAGAAGCCGACGCCCACGCTCTTGTCCATCGCTCCTGGCCCTGGTGGCTGGGTCCTCTATGCGCAACAGGCGCTCGACGACCTGGCCATCGCCTCGACGCTCTCGGAGGTCGAGGACCGGTTCGGGACTGCCCGCCGGGTCACCGAATCGGTCCTGGGGTACCCGGTCTCAGGCGGGCACGCCACCCGCCGGGCGATCCGGGCCGTCGGGCGGCTGCTCGTGCACCGCCTCGGCCCGGCCCTCTGCGCCGAGGCACTCACATGGGCGGCCAGCGTGGCGCGCACAGTCGAGACCTCGACGCTCGAGACCCTCTTGGAACTCGCGGGCGATGGACTCGGTGCGTACCGGCCATGGCGTCTCGACTGCCCACCCGCTGCTCTCGACGCCGTCGCGACACTGCCGAGCACGGCGTCGAGGAGGCAAGCGCTCCTCGATCTGTGGCGCCGCTCCCGTGCGGCGCTTCACGAACTGGATCTCGAGTACCGGCGCGACACTCTCCCCCTCGTGTTCGAGGACAGGGACTTCGGCGTCAATGACGTCGCCCTATGGCTCCGATCGTGTACCGACCAACTGGACATCGGATCCATGTGCGACATGGCTCCGGCGGAGCAGCGCCGGCTGGTCGAGGCCGCCGATGCAGAGGAGCTCGTGCGCATTGCTCGATCCGAGCGGCTGTTCGACTTGGACGTCTCGGTAGTTGGCACCTGCCTCCTGCGGGCCACGCGCACAACCCTGGACAACGAAGCGTGCCCGAGGGAGCTGCGGGACAGGGTCCGTCATCCATACGACCGGGCGACCCTCGAGCTCGCCGTGCGCGCTGGACCGGGATGCTTCGAAGCAGCCCGCGTGCGCCGCATGCTCGGCGAGTTGGGCGAGACCGCCTGGAGGGAACTCGTCGAGGTCGAGCCGAAGAAGGCGTTGGAGGTGCTGCGCACGCTCGGGTTCGTCACCGCCGACGAACTGACGACAGGCCGGCTGCGCCACCTCGACCTGGGCGACCGAGCCACGTGCTTGGCCCTCTTCGGGTCCCAGCTCGAATCGTCCACCCTCGACGTCGCCTTCGACGTCGTGGCGCACCACCCCGACGCGGGGGAGCTGACCTGGTTGCTCGACGACGCGCCCATCGGACGGCTCACCCCCGAGCGTGCCCGGCACCTGGCCAGCGCCGGGTGTTCGCCCATCGCAAAAGCGGCACTGCGCCACCTGCCTCTGGCACGCCTCGAGCCGTCGGACTGGGAGCTCGCCGTGCGCTGCGGTGTCCCCTGGATGGCGGCGTGCCCCGGCCGACCTGCCGTCGAGCGCCCGCCGCTCCCGGACCGAGTCCTCGAGGCGTGGCGCCCCCCGGCGTCACGCGCGAGGCGGATCTGGTATCCACCGGCGTTGCTCGACCTTGAGGACGCCCGGTTCGCCCAGGCCCCCGGGTGGCGGGTGTCGCTCCCGAGGACGGTGGCGGACATTGAGCGCAACGCCAAAGTCATGCGCAACTGCACGGCCACCATGGTCGCGGACATCCTCGACGGGTTGACTTTCGTGGTTGTGGTGCACGACCCCCAGAGTCGTCGTTACAACGTGGAGGTCACGAGGGACCGGACCGGCTTCGGCGTCGGACAGGTGAACAGCTGGAAGAACGGAGGGATCGAGCCCCCATGGATCCGGACCGCGTTCGCCCAGCGGCTGAGCGGGCGAGAAGCACCCTCGCGGTGGGACGACGACGGTGTGCCGCGTCGCTGTGCGACGCCCCACCGTGATCGGCGTCGAGCGCTCGCCCGCCTGGCCCGCCGGAGGCGCCGATAGAGCGCGCCACACCGTTCGCCCGGGCACGGTCGCCAACGAGCCCGCCACGTCGGGTGCGCGTTGCGCTCCTGGTCCGAGGTGATTTCGACGTGTGCTGACGAAATCGACGACCAGATGGCCAAGTAGCGTCCTGATGCCGGACGATTCTCCCGTGTGGGATGGCCATGCCCGCTCCTGCTCCTTTGCATCAGTCGTTCGAGGCCCTCTACGAGCGCACCTCTCCTCGATGACCGGGTACCTCCGTCGGCGCGCGCCGGCCGACGCCCTCGAGGACGTGGCCCATGTTTTCCTTGTGGCCTGGCGCCTCACCGACTTGGTCCGCGCTCACCCGGCGGATCGCCTCTGGCTCTTCGGCGTCGCCCGACGCACATGACCATCGCCGGTCCACCGTGCCGAGATTTCGCGTCGCCGACCGTCTGTGCCAGGAGCTGCGAGCGCGGCGACGCGCCACCGGGCGACCCCGGACGGCTCCAGGCCCGCACGGCATCAGCGCTGGCGGTCTTGCGCCCCGCGGCGGCACCGCCCATGACCCCTCTATCTTCATCTGGAAGGGAGTGACCACGGGTCCGTCGACCCCGCACTGACAGTTTTGTGAGTGGCGTTGATAGTTAGAGCGCACTTCTGCCGAGGTCTACTGGCTGGACGGGGGTCTGCTCTGAGTTTTTCTTGGAACTGGTCGTGTCGTCAGGCCACATCAGTGGCGGGGTCGCTAAAGGCAAGTTGATACTCGACGGGGGTCAACCGGCCAAGCCCGCGTTGCCGACGGCGTCGGTTGTAGGTGTGCTCGATCCAGTACGTGATCTCGTAAGCGAGTTCGTCGCGCGTCCTCCAGCGGCGGCGATTGAGGACGTTCTTCCGCAGCAGGGAGTAGTAGGACTCCATCGCCTCGTTGTCGCCGGCCGAGGACAGTCGGCCCATCGAGCCGCTGAGGTGGTTGGCCTTGAGCACCGCGGTGAAGGCCCTGGAGCGAAATTGGCTGGACCTCCTCTGTCTGAGTGAACCACCACTGTCCCGCTCGGCTGGCGTCGGGCCACGGCCGAGCGGAGCGCGTGCGCTTGCCCTCGGTCGTCGGGTGCTCGGTGATGTCGGTGAGCCAGGTGACGTTGGGAGCCGGGGCGCTGAAGTCCCGGTTGAGCAGATCGTCGTCGACTGCTGGCCCTGGGGTCTTGCCGCTCGAGCGCCGACCTTTTTTGGTAGTCGTGGACCAGATCCGGTGTTCACGGCACAGGCGGTGGACCCGCCCTTCGCCCACCTGGTGACCCTCTCGTTCGAGCTCGTCGGCAATGAAGCGATAGCCGAACTCGGGATCATCGGCATGGACGTCGACGATGGCGTTGGTGAGATGCGCATCGTCGAAGTCCCGATCGCAGATCGGGTCGGCCTGCCACTTGTAGAAGGCCTGGGTGGAGAAGCCCAGCACCCCGCAGGTCACCGTCTCGAGCCGCCGGTTCTGGCGGCGCAGTGGTCCGTCCGTCTTTGATCCCGTCGTCGTCACGGGGAAGCCCTCGGCGGCGAGCTCGGCCTTGAACTCCGGCGGGAACCTCTTGGGCATGGCTTCCATCCTTCCGCGGGACGTCGTCCCACAATAAGAATGTCAACCAAACTCAGAGCGGACCCGTTACGGCGTTCATGAAGGCATTCCATGAACGTTGCGAGTCGCTCGGACTACCCCCGTTGGACTCTCTGGTTGTTCACGTCGCAAGAGAACGTGAAGGACATCCCGGCAAGGGATATTTCAAAGTGAACGTTCGCGTCGATCCATTCGGCTCGTCAGGGACCGCACAGCAAGTAGCCGACGCCTTCGCATTCTGGGAAGCCGAAAAACAGGCATCAAGGCGGTGGGGCGATGAATATCGAAGGGGTCACGCGAGCTCTCGCCTCTAGTTCGATGGCCCTTTGCACCCTCGACGATGCCGGATTCAGGTAGGGCCACAAGGACATGGAGCCGGAGGGAAGAGGTGCCCCCCGGCGCCCGCAGCCGGAAGACGAAAGGCGCGTTGGCCGCCACGATGTCTCCCGGGTTAAGGGACGGACACCGGAATCATACAAACCCAAGTCTCATGTCGTTTGAGTCTGGCTCACGCAAGAATAGGCATTGCATGACAAAATCTGACCAATCGGTTTCGCAGCTCAGACTGGAGGTTTCGCTATGGCTGCCAATACGCACAGCAGCTTTCGATCTGCCTTCTTAAGGCTCAGACGGGGTCTTAGGCGTCTGTCGACCGGAACTGTGAGGCTCGCAAAGAGGTCGGCTGCAAGCTTGCGCGTTAGCGATTCCACTGTATTTCTTGTCGGCGTTGTGGGGGGAGCAGTGGCAACCTCAGTCACCCTGGCAATCACGATTTCTCATGGATACACAACGTTTGAGGTTGTCATTGAGACGCTGTCAGTCTCGATCTTGTCGGGCATAGTTCTGTTGCTCTTTGAACAGCGAAGAAAATCTGACTACATGGTTGGTCTCGTTGCTGCTCTCGACGAGCTATTCATTTCCGAGCAGAGTCTTTCGCTCTTCCGTCAGCTCGCGAGTGCTCTCGCTGAGGTCTTGCGCAAATACTCTTGGCAAGATGAGGTCGGGGTGGCATGGCGTAGGTCACTGACTAGGTGCATCAGCGAGCTGCAGCAGCTTGCAACTGGGACATTACTGGTTCCCTCAGATGACCTGTCATACAAACGAGAACTACTGGATTCAATCGCTGGTCGAGGACTTAAAAAGAAGACCACTAGCTTGACGCGAGAAGATTTGTCTCTTTGGCAATCCGAGGAAGGACAGGACTACTGGAAAGACGAATATGCCGCTATCATGTCGTCAGAGCTGGAGGTGCAGCGCATCTTCATCATTGAGCGGTCGACTCCCGAGCTTGAGCACTTGATTCAACAACACGCTCACGCAACGGTCGACGTCTTTCGAGTGAATGAATCGTCGCTTCCAAAGGCCGACCAAGTGGACATCACGCTCTGGGGTGATGAATTGGTTTTCTATCAGCGAGTTCATACTGAGCATGGTGTTCAATATGACCAGTTCACGGTCGAAGAGAAGACAGTGGCGCTCGCAAAGAAGCAGTACCACAGGATTCTTGGGCTTGCTCGAGCGCGCTGCTACAACCTCCAACCAACCGTCAATTGGGAAGTAGTGAGCCATGGTTATGGCGCGTTGTTGATGCGAACTGGGCGGCACGAGCGACCCACCGAGCCTCCTAGACCCGGTCAAGAGTGAAGAAGCAATAGCTCTGACTCAACCGCGAAACGCGCTTGGGGAATCTCAATTGACGTACAAATGCAATGGGGGTAGAACGACACGAAGCGTGCAGCACCACTGAAGGTGTGAAGGAGGGACCAGTCGTGAGATCACAAAGGGTCCGATCACCATTCGTGCTGGTCGCGGCTCTCGCCGTCCTCGTCGGGATTACGGTCCCGCTGACGATTCCAAGCTCGGCAGATATCCGAGCTTCCGGCGACTCCGCGGGAACGAATATCGGCAATGCCACCCAGATCACCGGCTCCGCCAGCGGCTCCTTGGCCAGTGCGGCAGCCGACGATTGGTGGGTCATCTATCCGGCAGCTGTCGGGGGCACTGTCAGCATCAAGGTCGACAACACCACAGCCACGTCCTCGACGTGTGGATACATCGCAGTTTCGCTCGATGCGACCAATGGATCGGGTGACGCTCTTCAAAGCCCCGTACTGAGCCCGAGCACAAGTGACACCGTGTCGGGATCTCAATCGGGTTCAGATCGCTATTTCATCGAAGTAACTACCACGTGCAATCCTCCGGCCCCGGGGCCAGCTAGTTACACCTTGACACTCGAGTCTGGTGGAGGAGGGATCGCGCCATCGCCGAGCGCTGGCTCCATCTCCGCCGGGACGAACATCGGCAACGCCTGGCCACCACTCCAGGGCAACACCACCAATACTGGGAGCCTGACGAGCAGCAGCAGCGATGCCTGGTATGCGCTCTACAAGGATTCCGACACGAACCCGGCCACCATCAGAGTCGAGAACACGACGGTCTTGGACTCATCAATGTGCACGTATTTGTCGGTGACGTTGGACGCCAACGATGGCAGCGGCGACGCAATTCAAAGTCCTGTCCTTGACAACAACAGCGCCGTTACGTTCAATGTCCCGGCCGAAGCATCGACCGATCCCACTGGTCTGTACTACCTCGAGCTCACTAATGACGGCTGTACGCTAGGGGGGACCGTTACGTACTCCATCACTCCGGAACCCTCGGCCGAATTCGAGAACCCAGCCAAGGTGCCATCCGGCTCCATCTCCGCCGGGACGAACATCGGCAACGCCTGGCCACCACTCCAGGGCAACACCACCAATACTGGGAGCCTGACGAGCAGCAGCAGCGATGCCTGGTATGCGCTCTACAAGGATTCCGACACGAACCCGGCCACCATCAGAGTCGAGAACACGACGGTCTTGGACTCATCAATGTGCACGTATTTGTCGGTGACGTTGGACGCCAACGATGGCAGCGGCGACGCAATTCAAAGTCCTGTCCTTGACAACAACAGCGCCGTTACGTTCAATGTCCCGGCCGAAGCATCGACCGATCCCACTGGTCTGTACTACCTCGAGCTCACTAATGACGGCTGTACGCTAGGGGGGACCGTTACGTACTCCATCACTCCGGAACCCTCGGCCGAATTCGAGAACCCAGCGCAGCCACCTTCTGGGGCGTTGCCGACCGGACCCAGCATGGAATCCGCCGGTGGTCCGCTGGCGGGAGGACAGGACTACTTCAGCACTGTCTCGAGTCCCACTGCCAATAACTGGGATGAGTTCGTCGACAACGGCAAAGTTCCCACCGTCAACGTGACCGTTGAGAACACATCGAGTAGGCAGTCAACGTGCCCATACGTAGCTTTCACCTTGGAAAACGCAACAGGAGACGCGATTGGCTCGCCGGTGCTGGCCACCGACTCTGCGGACACCTTCGAGCTCGATACGGCTGGTACCTACTACCTCGAAGCTAATGACGAAGATTGCAACTGGGGAAGCTCACCGGCGCCGACGTACGAAGAGAATCTGGCCCCCGGCGACGGCTTCACTCCGCAGAGTCAAACGATCACGTTCACCAGTTCGCCACCAGCCACCTCTGATGTCGGCGGGACCTATCAAGTCAGCGCCACAGCGAGCTCCGGTTTGCCGGTGACCTTGTCGATCGATGCATCGTCGACCAGTGTGTGTTCGATCTCGGGTTCCACCTCGGGATCGACGGTCACCTTCAATGCCACCGGCACGTGCGTCATCGACGCCAACCAGGCTGGTAACTCGACGTACACCCCGGCCGCACAGGTGAGCCAGTCGGTCGTCGTCAACGAGTCACCCACGAGCGCAGCGCTGGAGAATCTGGGTGGAGGCGACCCCTCGGCGGCTCACCCCACCACGTGTAGCTGTGCTGATCCGGTCGAGACCGCCAGCGGAGACCTGTGGGAGACCTTTGGTGACATGGCGATTTCGGGTCGCGGAGAAGCTCTGGCCTTGTCAGACACCTACAACGCACTGACAGCATCAGTGAACGGTCCCCTTGGCTACGGCTGGACGGACTCGTACGACCTCGCGCTCACCGCATCGGCCTCGGGATCAATGACATTTACGCAGGGGAACGGATCGAGCGTCGTCTTCTCCGATTCGGCTGGGACGTACTCGCCGCCCACCTGGGTCCAAGCGAGCTTGGTCCACAATTCCAATGGCACCTGGACCTTGACCGAAGACAAGCGCGAGGTCCTCACGTTCAACGCTTCGGGCATGCTCACCTCCGAGGCTGATCTGGACGGGAACACCACCACTCTCTCGTACAACTCGAACGCGACACTCGCCACGGTCACTGATCCCGCCGGACGGACGCTTAGCTTCACGTACTCGGGCTCGCACATCTCATCGATCAGTGACTCAGCCGGTACGGTCAGCTTTAGCTACGACTCCGTAGGCGACCTCGCCTCCTACACGAACATCACCGGCGGGACCTGGCAGTTCACGTACGACTCGTCACACCGCCTCCTCCAGATGACCGATCCGCTCGGGCGCATCACGAAGAACAAGTACCAGAGCTCCGGGCAAGTGAAACAGCAGGCGGACCCGCTCGGACGAAAGACCAAGTTCGCCTATTCGGGAAACAACTACTCCGCAGCCGGCGGAACAACGAGTGTGACCGATCCCCTGGGCGTGGTCACCGAGTACCACTACGTGTCGGGCGAGCTCACCTCGGTCACCCAGGCTTCGGGCACCAGCACCGCCGCCACCTACAAATACACCTACGACCCGTCCAGCCACGGGATCACCAAGGAGACCGATCCCGACGGACACACGACAAGCGCTACATACGACGGCCAGGGCAACCAGTTGTCGAGCACTGATGCCCTCGGACGGACCACCGCCTACACCTACAACGCGCTCAACGAAGCGACATCGGTGACTGACCCGCTAGGGACGAAGACTACCTACACCTACGACTCCCGGGGGAATCTGCTCTCGGTCTCAACGCCGTCAGCTGCCGGCACAGTGACCTCGACCTACACACACGGGAACTCCTCTCACCCAGGAGACATCACCTCGGCTACGAACCCAGATGGCAACTCTTGGTCCTACGCTTATGACGCCGCAGGGGACCTCACTTCGGTCACCGATCCGCTCGGCAAAGCCACGGCAGCCACGTACGACTCGATCGGACGCCAGTTGAGCGTCACGAACCCAGCCGGCCACACGACGAGCGCAACGTATGACTCCTATGGCGACCCGCTCACAGTCACGGACCCCGACGGCCACGTCACGAAGTACTCCTATGACGCCGATCACGAGCTCGTCTCGACGACCGACCCGCTCGGAGACTCCACCGGCACCTCCTACGACGCCGACGGCGAGGCGACCAAGCAGAGCGCAGCCAACGGGTCGTCGACGAGCGACTCTTACGACGCTGACGGCCGAGTCATCTCCTCGACCAACGCTGACGACCAGACCGCCCAGTATTCCTACGACGCACTCGGCGATCTGGTCTCGTCCACTGATCCCCTCGACAAAGTAACCACCTACACCTACGACCTCGCAGGCAACGAGACGAGCGAGACCAATGCAAAGGGGAAGAAGAGCTCGTACACCTATGACGCCGACGACGAACGCATTGGCATTACGTACTCAGGCACCTCGACGCACGCCGTCACGTACACCTACAACGCCGACGGAGATCGCACGTCGATGCTTGACGGTACGGGCACCACGACCTACTCCTACGACTCCCTGGGAGACCTCACCTCTTCGAAGAATGGCGCGGGGGCGACGGTGGGGTATGGGTATGACCTTGCGGGCAATCTGACCACATTGACGTACCCGGGTTCGCAAGTCGTGACGTATGCCTACGACAAGGACGAACGTCCCGCCTCGATCACCGACTGGAATGGAAACAAGACCACCTATGCGTACAACACGGACTCGGACCTCACCGCTGAGGACTATCCCAACGGCGTGGACGCAACCTATTCGTACGATGCGGCGGCCAACCTCACCGCACTCAAGGACGTAGCAGGTACGAACACGCTTGCGTCATTCAGCTACAGCTACAACGCAGACAGCGATGTGACGAGTCAGACGTCGTCGTCGGGCACACAATCCTTGTCCTATGACCCGCTCCAGGATCTGTTGACTGACGGCCCTTCGAGCTACGGCTACGACCCCGCGGGGAACCTCACCTCGATGTCTGGCCCGGCCGCTCAAAGCCTGACCGACAAGAGCACCACCAGCGCCACGCTCAAGTACAACGCCGACGACGAACTCACTTCGGCAACGGGCGCATCACCGTCCACATGGTCAGCGACGTACTCGTACGACGCGCTTGGCGAGAGGACAAAGTCCTCCGCGCCGGAAGGCACGACAAAATACAGCTACGACGAGGCGGGCGACCTGACTGGTCTTTCCTCCTCGAGCGTCACCGCCACCTACGGCTACAACGGCGACGGTCTCCGGACGTCCAAGTCGGTCACCGAAGGTGCGACGACGCAGAAGTCCTCTTTCGTCTACTCCCTTGTCGGAGGCGCGCCTAAGGTTCTCTCCGACGGGACGAATACGTATGTCTACGGGCCAAATGGTGCTCCGGTCGAACAGATCGCTGGCTCGGGAACCATCGATTACCTGCATCAGGACGATCTCGGCTCCACTGTCCTCATCACGAACGCCACGGGCGCCACTGCGGCGACCTTCAGCTACGACGCGTACGGAAATCTCACTTCAAGTACGGGATCTGTTAGCACCCCGCTCGGTTACACCGGGGCCTACACCGACGAGGAGTCGGGCCTCCTGTACCTCGTCAATCGCTACTACGACCCGGCGACGGCGCAGTTCCTCACGGTCGATCCAGCACTTGCGCTGACCGGCACACCATATGCGTACGCGGGCGATGATCCAAGCAACGTGACCGACCCTGACGGTATGGATCCTCAGACGCTTTACGGATACATATCCAACACCGACGACGAACCTCCACCAGGCTCGTTTTGTGCATCACCCGCCGCTCAAGCGGCTGCGATCGCAGCCGGAGTAGTCATTGTCGGCGCAGCACTTGTTGCTGCTGCAGCTATTACGATAGTGGCTGCTCCTTTTGTTGCAGGTCTGCTGCTCGACGCTGCAGAGGTAGGCATTTTAGGGGGATCGGAAATCGGGTCTCTCGCTACAGGAGCGACGCTAGAACCAGCAGCCACCGAGCTAGCAGCCATCGATGCGGCTGGCGCAGAGGGTGCATTAGATGCCGCTGGCGCAGAGGGCGCATTACCTGACAGCACTGCTATCGTCCGGGGCGGCCAAAGCGACCTACCCCCTCCGGGGGAAGTGTTCTCGGGCTCTCAGGGCCAAACCCTGGACGAAGCTGCACAAGGCGTCCCTCACGGGACGATCCGGTCGACCACTGCCGGCGAGATCAGGGCATCTGGCGGGACGGTAGAGCGGAATCCCGAGTTCAACGCAAACGTCGGGCGAACCAACTACCAGCACGTCGACGTCTGCCTCGGTGAGGGGCCGTGTCCGTTCGGCGAGCCTCAGCCGAATCCGATTCCCAAGTCGGGGAGATTCGGAGGACCGGACTACCCCTACGCGGAATGGGAGCCATGATGTCCCACGATCACCTGATATCGATAGAGGCTCGTCTGAATGCTCTTGGTGAAGGTCCCTGGGAGGTGGTGACCCTCTCAGATGGCCATCCTGGCTTCCAGGTGACCACAGCCGTCGACGGGCCTCTTCTGCTGCGTGTCACCCGCGAATCTCAGCCGGCCAACGCGGACGATGTTCAGTTCATTGCCCACGCTCCGGAGGATTTGAGACGCCTCCTGAATCATGTCAGGGGCGAGCGTCGTTGCTCAGCCAAGGACCTTGATGTGATTAAGACCAGGGCAGGAAAGGCCAGTCGGCCTCCCTGGAAGGCTTTCCTCAAGAGCAAGGGAGGCGTTGGCGGAGACAGCGTGATACGGGTCTCCGAAGAAGACGACGAGCCTGATCTCTATCTTTGGATCGACTCGGAGCCTGCGCCGGACGTCTACTTTGAGTTCGTTGCCGCCGCCAGGCAGGACGTTCTTGAGTTGCTTGAGGAGGCGCAAAGCGGTCATGTCGATTAGGCGTAGAAGCCGAACTCTGGTCCGGAGGGGCAGTCCAGACAGCTTTGGATAGCCGGGCCAGTCAGGGGGGACGCTCCTATCAACAATCTGAACGCGGGCGATGGCCTAGTGACCTGAGTCGGAGATCCGCTCGCAGTAGCCCGCGAGCGTGTCGAGGATCTCATCTGCGCTCTTGTGCCAGACGAAGGGCTTGGGGTCTGCGTTCCAACCCTCGACCCAGCGAGTGATCGAGGCCTCGAGCTCTTTAGTCGAGCGGTGGGTGCCGCGTGTGAGCCATTTGGTCGTCAGCTCGGCGAACCAGCGCTCGATGAGGTTGATCCACGAGCTGTAGGTCGGCGTGAAGTGCAGGTGGAATCTCGGATGGCGCACCAGCCAGCGTTTGATCTCGGGCGTCTTGTGGGTGGACACGTTGTCGACGACGCGGTGGACGTCGAGGTCGTCAGGCACAGAGCGGTTGATCAGGTTCAAGAACTGACGGAACTCGTGGGCCCGGTGGCGCTCGGTCATGTCCGCGATGACATGTCCGGAGGCCACGTCGAGGGCGGCATAGAGGTTGGTGGTGCCGCCTCTGACGTAGTCATGCGTTCGCCGCTCTGGAAGCCCCGGGCGAAGCGGGAGCACCGGCGCGGTGCGGTCGAGCGCTTGGACCTGGGTCTTCTCGTCCACGCAGAGTACGAGCGCTCCCTCGGGCGGGTTGACGTAGAGACCCACGACATCGCGCACCTTGTCGACGAAGAGTGGGTCCGGGCTGAGCTTGAAGGTGTCGACCAGGTGTGGTTTGAGCCCAAAGGCTCGCCAGATCCGCGACACAGCCGACTGACTCATCCCGGTCGCCTTGGCCATGGACCGCGTCGACCAGTGGGTGGCGTCGGTGGGGATCTCCTCGAGGGTCCGCACGATCAGCGCCTCGACATCGTGGTCGTCGATCGTGCGCGGGGCGCCCGGTCGCGGCTCGTCATGGAGTCCCTCGAGGCGATCGACCAAGAAGCGCCGGCGCCACTTGGCCACCGTCCCGCGGTCGAGTCCCATGTGCTCGGCCACCTCGTAGATGTGACCGCCATCGGCACAGGCCAGCACGATCCGGCAGCGCAGCGCGAGCACCTGGGCACTCTTCGGTCGTCGCGCCCAACGCTCGAGCTGTTCGCGCTCGTCGTCGCTGAGCACCACCGGATCGAGACTCGAACGCCGCATCTGTGCCTCCCATCGTCGCTGACAATGGGCACAACGCGCGAGGAGACCCCGAAATTCCCCTGCGGGGACTTAATTTCGACTCAGGTCACTAGTTCTTCTTAGTCCCTGAGACTCAGGACATTTTGACAAGACCTCAGAAACGCGACAATGACACCGAGAAGGATCTCGTACGGTCCCAGCTGGAACAACGACCCAACGGCGCCAGTGATCGGCGAACCGTCGTCCTTCTGCGAGAAGAGCGGAACTTCGGAACTCCTTAGCTGGCGCGCCTTGGGGGAGGTCAGGAGGGGGCTGGCCCCCTCCTGCTAATGACCCGAGTCGGAGATCCGCTTGCAGTAGCCGGAAAGGGTTTCGAGGATCTCGTCGGCACTCTTTAGCCAGACAAAAGGCGTGGGATCTTCGTTCCACTACTCGACCCAGTGGGCGACCGCGGTCTCGAGCTCCTTGGTCGTTCGATGGGTGCCGCGCTTGAGCCACTTGGTCGTGAGCTTGGCGATCCAGCGCTCGACGAGGTTGATCCACGAGCTGTAGGTGGGCGTGAAGCGCAGGTGAAAGCGCGGGATTGCGCACAGCCAGTGCCAAAGAAGACACTTGGAATTGGGACGGATCGGATTGGCAAGAATTATCCAGTTTGGATGGCCGCCAGGCTATGCAACTCGTTCGATGTCCTACGATCCAGATACGTCGACCCTCGTGCTCTTCGGCGGCGAGGACTTCTCGTGTTTACAGGATTCCACTTGGAGTTGGATTGGTGGTGCGTGGATCGAGATTAATCCAGCCGCGGGGCCCAGTGAGAGGTACGGAGACGCCCTGTCTGACGATTCCGATTCGAGTCAATTCTTGATGTTTGGCGGCTACGCGATCGTCTACCAAACGTCATCCAATGACACGAGGACCTACATCGCTCCTCTTGTGGGTTCCCCAACCACGACGGGGTCCCCGCCAAGCCTTGGGAGACCCGTTCCGTTGTCAAGGTCACGGGCACCAACCTCGAGCGGGCCACCAAAGTCACCATCGACGGCGTGGCGGCCATGATCGTTGAAGGACACCTCCGAGGGTATCAAGATCACGGTCCCCAGCCAGGCAACCACCGGCAAGATCAAGATCAAGACGCAGGATGGGGTGGACAAGAGGGCAACAAGCTTCAGAGTGACTTGAGGTATGCCACTGACCGCCGTGCCGATAATGGTGCGCGCCCCTTTGTCGGGAATCTTCGAACTCGAACACCCCCTCCCCGCGCCGCGGCTCCCCCCGTTTCCCGATGGCGCCGGCGCCGGCCGCCTCGGTCCTGGTTGCGGTGCGGCGCGCGCTCGTGCGGGGCGCTTCTTGGCCGTTTTGGGGCCGGGCCCCTCTCTCCCAAGGCCTATTTGTGGGCGCTGCGGGACTCGAACTCAAAGCCGCACGTCGGACGCGATCTTGGTGCTTGTGCCCATCGTTAGTGGGGTATCGGGATACACAACCCGGCAAGGGGGAACCATGAGAGGCGACCACGTGACTCGTTTCTGATGGTTCTCTTGGCAATCCCTTTGGCAATCTTTTGTCAAAGACTGAGCATATGCGGTGGCATTCAGCGGACACGGCACCGGATCTGAGCTGGGTGTATGTCACTGGACAGCACCGTGTAGACGGGCGTTGGCGACTGGTTTCGATTCGAAATGGGGGGCGGCACGCCGGTCGCCGCCAGTGCCGTCCGTCTTCCGGTGAATGCTGTCATCGGTGCCACGACGTGGGTGGAATTTCGCGTTGACATCGTCGGTTCCGATCTCCGGATGACCGGTCAGCCTGATGACATCCCACCGTTGGCTCGAGGGGTCATCCCCGACGTCGAGCAGCGCGGCTATCGAGCGTACCCACTCGTTGATCACATTGCCGACAAGATCGCCGCAACCTACGAACGCCACGGTGAGGGCCAGCAACCATCGACGCGCTACCGGGACCTGGTGGATCTGGTGGCGATCGTGACCGCAGCCTCAGTTTCAGCGGAGGCACAGTCAGCCGCTCTGCGCTCAGAGTTCGAGCGACGGGAACTAACACTGCCCGATCATTTCGACGTGCCCGATCGGATCCTCTGGGAGCGGGGGTATGCGGCCGAGGCGCGCCGTTCCCTCCTCGACACAGCGCGCACTTTGGACGAAGCGCTCGGCGTGGTCCGCACCTTTCTCGACCCTTTATTTCGCGACACCGCAGTCGGAGTATGGGTTTGCGATTCGCGCACATGGGTCGAGTCGAAATCGCGCAATGAGACAACCTTCTGATCACCGTCTGGCAATCTCTTTGGCAATCTTTTGAGAGAAACTGCGCCGACCAGGTCAGACTGTCTGGATCCGGTACCCACTCTGAACTGGCAGAACGCCACTGAGTACAACGGTCTGGACGGCTCAGGAGCCACTACGGATCAGAAGGTTGGGGGTTCGAATCCCTCCGAGCGCGCGCCGCGTAAGTCCAGCTTAAAGGCTACAAATGGTCCCCAGCGCGGACAGGGGATCCCGCGCCGAATCCCTACATTCGTCCCTACTTTTGGTCGCATGGCGTGGGGCGAAGGCACCATGCGCGAGCGCATTCCGGGCGCATGGGAGATCCGCGTCGCCGTCGGTGTCGACCCGGTTTCGGGGCGCACGGTGCAGCGCTCTTTCGCCTTCCACGGCTGCGCTGAGGACGCGCAGCTCCTGGGTAAGGAGCTGGCGACCGAATGGTCGGAGCGGCGCGCGATCCGCCGCCCCGCCCCGTTCCTCACCGTCGGCGAACTGCTCGAGCGCTGGTTCAGTGCGCACCACGATTGGCGACCCGCGACCTGGATCGGGGCGCGCTCCAATGTCAAGGCGCTTCGTGCCGACCCACTGGCGGCGCGCCGAGTATCGACGCTCAAACCGGAGCACGTGCGGGCGACCATGGCGGCGTGGAGCTCCGCCGGCGCCTCGGTGGCCGTCGTGTCCGGGCGCTTCCGCGTGTTGCGCTCGGCTATCGGTTGGGCGCATGTCGAGCGAGTCATCGACGTCAATCCCCTCTCGGGCATGCGCGGACCGCAGCGCCCGGGCACGCGGCTCCATCTAGGCAGCGACGAGGTGCTCCGTCTGGTCGACACCGCCGACGTGCTCGTCGCCTGCGCGGCGTCGCGAGGTGCGGAGCGCCGACACAAGGCTGAACAGATCCGACTACTGGTCCGCTTGGCCGCGGATTCGGGGGCGCGGCGCGGTGAGCTGGTGGCGCTGCGCTTCGACGACCTCGATGGGCGCGTGCTCACTATCGAGCGAGGCGTGTCGGGCGACGTGCTCGGGCCGACCAAGACGGGCCGGACCCGCCGCCTGACCCTCGGGCGTCAGACGGTCGAGCTGTGGCGATCGAGAGCGCAGACTTGGGAGGATCGGCTTCCCGGCGCCACCTCCCTCGGCCCATGGCTGTTCTCCCCCGAGCGCACCCACCAGACGCGGTTGACCGCGGGCGCCCTCGGCCATTGGTTTGCCGACCTCGCCCGAAGGGCCGAAGTGCCCGGCGCCACCTTGCACCGCCTGCGCCACAGCGTGGCCACCTTCCTCGTCGGACGGGGCGAGCTGCTGCAGGCCCAGCAGCGCCTCGGACACCGTGATCCTTCGACCACGCTGCGCAACTACGCGCACGCCCTGCCGCTCGAGGACGAGGCTGTCGCCGACGACATCGACGTGATGCTCGGTGCTCGCGTGCAGTTCGGCGGGGCCGGGTAGACCCCGCCCCCAAGCGCCGTCCTTTGTTGGTACTTGTCGGGTCGGCCGTAGAGCTGGGGAGCGCTGGGCACGAACATGCACTATTCATAACGGGCACGAACATGCACTTCTTGGGAGGGGCACGCTTCAGCAGCTGTCTCGACGGTGAGAATCGGGATGCCCGGCAAGGCCGACAAGAGCCGGTCGGTCGCAGAGCTACGGCGCACGAGGCTCGCCGCCTCGCGCCAGTGCCCCTCGAGCTGGTCGAGTCGGTCGGCGAATGCTGCGGCGTCGGCACAGGCGCGCAGCAGCGCGTTGACGAAAACGTCGATCCACTGAATCGCCGCCCCGACGGCGACAGGGGCGGGATTCGGTGGATCGGTCAGGCCCTTCTGATTGCCTCGATCACTCCGCTGCAAGCACAGATCGGGAGAGAGGTCCACGCTTGCCGGTCGCTGACAACAGCGCAGCGGTCGCCGCTGCGCCCAAGAACCACGCGGTGTGAGAAAAAGGCGTGGTCCACTGTGAGGCGCGTCAGTGGCGCACCGCCGGCGACATCGGACACGAGCCCCGTCAGGGCAAGTCCGAGTGCCGTGCCCATACCGCGCGTCATGTTGAGCACGCCCGAGGCCAAGCCGGACTGGTGCTCGGGGACCGATCCCATGATGGCCGCGTTGTTGGGCGGGGTGAAACAGCCGAGACCGAATCCGACGATCGCGAGCAGCGCGAGAAAGCCGGGCGTCATCGGACGCAGGGCGCCCAGGGCGAACAGCCCGAACGCTGGCTCTGCCAGAGCCAACCCGCCGTCGCATTGGCTGCCGCCGTAATCGTTGTTGACGCGGTGGTGCCGGTTGGTGGCGTTGTGGACGGTGTCGTCGTGGGCGGATGTGATGCCGTGGGCAGCTGTACAGCGGTCGGGGCTCCGCCTCGGCTTGTTGCTCAGTGCGAGAACTTCACCGTGGGGAGCACCCGGTCGAGCACTTTGGGGCGCAGCCAGGCCTTGTGGCCGCCGAGACGCAGGAGCACCGGGAGGAGCACCAGTCGAACCAAGAAGGCATCGAGCGCCACGGCCACGGCCAGGATGACTCCCATCTCCTTGGGGGCGAGGGGACCCGAGAGGGCGAACGTCAAGAAGACCGCGATCATGACGGCAGCCGCCGAGAGCACAACTCGGCCCGAGGTGCGTACCGACCCCACCATGGCGTGCTCGGGATCGGGATGTGTCTCGTAGCGCTCCTTGGCCGCGGAGAGCAGGAAGAGCGTGTAGTCCATGGCCACGCCGAACACCATGGCGCCGAAGAAGATCGGGCCCCAGGCGTCGACGAACCCCTGCGGCTGGAAGTGCAGCGGTCCCGAGAGCCACCCGTTCTGGAAGATGAGCCGGGCAATGCCGAAGGCGCCGGCGACCGAGAGCCCGGTGATGGCTACGCCGGCGGCGGCGATGATCGGGGCGCCCAGCGCAATCAGCAGCAGCACAAAGCCCACGACCAGGAGGATGCCCACCACGAGCGGCGCGGCGCGTGTCAGCGCGGTCTGCAGGTCGTGGTTCTCCGCCGCCGCCCCGCCGACCAGCGAGGCCGCCGGCAGCTCGGAGCGCAGCCGGTCGATGGTGTTGGCGGCAGCCACGGTCGAGGGTCCCGTCGTGGGCACAACCTGGTTGAGCGTCCAGCCGGCCGCAGTGGGACCGGGCACCGTGCCGGCGACGCCACGGTCGTGCGCCAACGTGGCAAGTGCCGCCCGCTCGGACGATGCCGGGACCAGGACGTCGAGCGTGCCCGGGGCACCTGGGCCGAAGGCCGCCACCACCTGGTCGTAGCCGATGCGGGCGTTGGCGGTGGCGGGCACGATGGTGATCGACGGCATGTTGGTGCGCAGGCCGATCACCGGCAGCGCGGCCAGCACGAGGATCACCAGCGCGGCGCCGCCGGCCCATAGGGGGTGGTGCCACACGAAGCGGCCCCAGCGGTGTAGCCCGCGGTCGAGACGGCCCTCCCGACCCTCGGGGCGGGAGCGGCCCAAACGGATGCGCCCGGCGTTGATCCGGCTGCCGAGCTTGCCCAGCACAGCGGGCAGGAGGGTCAAGGTGGCCGCCAGCACCGCCACCACCGACAGCATGATGCCGAGAGCCATTGAGCGGAACGCGGGGCTCGGCACGATAAGGATGGCGGCGAGCGCTCCGAGCACCGTCAGCGCGCTGAAGGCGACGGCCTTGCCTGCCGTGTCGAGCGTCTCGGCCACCGCGGCCACCACGACGTCGTGGTCCCCGGGTTGTGCCCCACGCCGTTCGAGCGCGGCCCGAAAGCGCACGACGAGGAAGAGCGCGTAGTCGATGCCCAGCGCCAGGGCGAACATGAGGGCGAAGTTCAGCGCCCAGATGGACACGGGCGTCACGTGGGTCGTCAGCACCAGTGCGCCGGCGGCCACCATGAGACCGACCATGGTGAGCAGCAGCGGCAGGCCGGCGGCGACCAGGCTCCCGAAGACGATGATCAAGATGGCGATCGTGACGGGCCACGACAGCATCTCTGAGCGGAGCATGGCCGAGCGGTTGGCGTTATTGAAGTCGGCCCACAAGGCGCTGTCGCCGGTGAGCGTCACCGAGATGCCGGGGCGGGTCAGCTTCGAGAGCGGACCGTTGAGGGAGTCGGCCGCGTTCACCATGGAGTTGGGGTCCGCCGCGGCCCCCGCAGTGACGATCGCCGTGCGGCCGTCGCGCGACAGCGAAACGCCGGGGCGGGGCAGCGACACGGTGGACACGTCGGGGTTGGCTCGCATCGTGCGCGCCGCCTCGGCCACCACGTGCTGGGCTTCGGGGCTGGCGGCGATCGGGCCGTTGTGGTCGACGACCACCACCTGGAGCGCCGTCGATCCCAGGCCGGCGAAGTCGCGCTGGACGATGTCACGGGCCTTGACCGACTGGCTGGCCGAGTCCTGCCAGCCGGCGCCGGCCAGCGCGTGCTCGACGCGCACGGCGAAGAACCCGAAGGCGCCGACGATCACCAGCCACACGAGCAGCACGGTTCCGAAGTGGGTCGCCGTCCAGCGGCCCAACCGGGCCAGCAGGCCGCCGTGCGGCGCGCCTTCCGCCGGTCCGTCGCCCGCGGCAAGGCCCCGCTCACGCCCGTGCGCCTCCAGTTCCATCGTCGATGCCACCGGCGCCGTCCTCCTCGGTTGTCCATATACCCCAGGGGGTATAATAGCAGATACCCCGAGGGGTATAACCTCGAGATGGCACAAGGCGCTCGAGAGCGAGGACGACTGACATGCAACTGCCTGAAGAGGTGATCCGCGACGTGCGCACACGCCTGCACCGAGTGGCAGGCCAACTCGAGGGGATCGAGCGGATGCTCGACGACGGCCGCGAGTGCCGCGACGTGGTCGCGCAGATCTCGGCCGCGAACAAGGCGCTCGAGCAGGCCGGGTTCCGGCTGGTGGCCGCTGGCCTGACCTACTGCGTGGCGAACCCCGAGCTGGCGGAGGGCGAAGGGTACCCACTGGAGGAGGTCCAGCGGATGTTCATGAAACTGGCCTGAGCGCGCGAGACGGTTTCGAGGGAAGCGGATGAGAACGACCATCCGCTCAAAGTCGGTCTGGTCATCAGACTGATGTCGGCGCGAAACCCGGCAATGTCGCTCTCGGTGGACGCTCGAAATCAAATAGGGACGAATCTCCCTATTCGGCGAGCCAGTGCAGCTAATACCCTGGGGGGTATATGGAGCGAAAGCGGGATGGTTCGCATGAGTGACGTCATCCGGGTAAGTCATAAGAACGGAGACCTCTTCGAGATCGCCGTCGGTCACCATCTGGTGCATGTGGACCAGCCGATCGAGGCTGGGGGGTCGGACGCCGCTCCCACGCCCACCGAGCTGTTCGTGGCCAGCCTGGCTTCGTGCGTGGCCTTCTACTCTCGGCGATACCTCGCCCGCCACAGCCTGCCGACCGAAGGGTTGTCGGTCGAGGCCGCGTTCACCATGGCCGAACGACCGGCGCGGGTGGGTCAGATCAACGTGTTGATCGATCTGCCGACGGGGGTGCCGGACGATCGGCGAGCGGCACTGTTGGCAGTGGCATCGCACTGCACAGTCCACAACACCTTGGAAGACCCTCCAGAGTTGAGCATCGAGCTCGCAGCTTGAGATCCACCGAAGATCATCTGAGGGATGAGGGCGAGAGAACGGGAGATTGGATGCATCGAATTGTCGTCTTGGGGGCGGGAACCGGCGGGACGTTGGTCGCGAACCGGCTCCGTCGCGCCTATGGCGAGACCGAGGCGTCCATCACGGTGGTCGACCAGGACGACCGCCACGTCTACCAGCCCGGACTCCTGTTCGTTCCCTTCGGGCTCACCCACGGAGAGGACATCGTGCGACCCCGCGGCCGCCAACTCCACCGGGGCATCGAGTACCTGGTGGATCCCGTCGACCGCGTCGAACTCGACGAGCGCCGAGTCCACCTCAGCGATGGCCGGGAGCTGTCCTATGACGTCCTGGTCGTGGCGACCGGTGCCGTGCTCGCGCCCGAGGAGACCGCAGGGCTGACCGGCGACGGCTGGATGGAGAAGGTCTTCACCTTCTACGACCTGGAGGGCGCGCGGGCGCTCGCGGAGCGGCTCGAATTCTTCGAGGGCGGTCGCCTCGTCGTGAACATCGTCGAAATGCCGATCAAGTGCCCCGTCGCTCCGCTCGAGTTCTGCTTCCTGGCCGACTGGTACTTCCGCCAGCAAGAGGTGCGAGACAAGATCGAGCTCACCTTCGTCACCCCTCTCGACGGCGCGTTCACCAAGCCGGTGGCGAGCCACCGCCTCGGAGGGATGCTCGAAGAGCGCGGCATCACGCTCGTCACCGAGTTCAATACGGGTGAAGTCGACGGCATCGGTGGCAAGCTGGTGTCCTACGACGAGCGCGAGGTCCCGTTCGATCTCGCCGTTGTGGTGCCGGTCCACAACGGGGCCGCCTACGTCACCCGCTCGCCCGGGCTCGGCGATCCGCTCGGGTTCGTCCCGACCGACGAGCACACGCTGCAGTCGACCGTCTCACCCCACGTGTTCGCACTCGGCGACGCCGCCGCGGTGCCGACCTCCAAGGCGGGATCGGTGACACATTTCGAGGGTGAAGTACTGGTGGAGAATGTCCGGAGGTTTCTCGCCGGACTCACGCTCGACGCCTCCTACGACGGGCACGCCAACTGCTTCATCGAGACCGGGTTCTCCAAGGCCATGCTCATCGACTTCAACTACGACACCGAGCCCCTGCCCGGTCGCTTCCCCTCTTCCGTGGGCCTCCCCCTCATGAAGGAGTCCCATCTCAACCACCTGGGGAAGCTGCTCTTCCAATGGTTCTACTGGCACACCCTCCTGCCCGGCCGTGACATCCCCGGCGTGCACAGCGCCATGCCGAAGCGCGGCAAGGACGGGAGGCAAGCCCCGAGTGAGGAGGTATCTGCATCATGACGACTGACACCATCGCCGGCACCGCCGTCGAACTGAACGACGAGGGATTCCTGGTCGACCCGTCCCAGTGGACGGAAGAGATGGCCGTCGAGTTGGCACACCGTGAGGAGATCGATCTCCTCACCGAGCGTCACTGGCAGGTCATCCGCTTCATGCGCCAGCAGTACGAGGCCTCGGGCTCCGGCCCAAATGTGCGGATGTTGGCCAAGATCTCCGGAATACCCATCAAGGAGCTCTACCAGCTCTTCCCGAAGGGCCCGGCCAAGACCGCCGCCAAGATCGCAGGGATTCCCAAACCGCGCGGCTGCATCTGATCCCTCACGAAAGGAGCACGCACATGGGCGAAGCCATCGAAAAGGTGTCGATCATCATGTCTAAGGGGTCGCTGGAAGGCGTCTATCCCGGCTTGATCATGGCCAACGGAGCGCGCGCCGAGGGGATCGAAGCCAATCTCTTCTTTACGTTCTTCGGCCTCGACGCCATCAACAAAAAGCGGCTCGAACACCTGAAGGTGGCCGCGGTTGGCAATCCGGGAATGCACATGGCAAGCCTGATCGGTGTTTTGCCCGGTATGTCGGCCATCGCGACCCACATGATGGAGAGGAAGATGGAGCAGCACGACATCCCCGGCGTGCCCGAGTTCGTGGAGATGATCGCCGATACTGGCTGTGGGCTCTACGCGTGCAAGGCCTCGGTGGACCTGTTCGGTTTTACCAAGGACGATTTCATCGATCAGGTCGAGGACATCATCACCGTGGGCGAGTTCTACAAAAAGGCCGCCGGCGGGGAGATCATCTTCACTTAGGGGCTGGGACCGCGATTTGCGCGCACTGGTCGACAAGAAACCGTCCAATGAGGCAACCTTCTGATCGTCGTTTCTGGCAATCCTTTTGGCAATCTTTTGGGGCATACTCGAGGTGACAACGCTTTACCCAGTGGACACTGAGCCCTATTTGAGCTGGGGATATGCAACTCGGTCAGACGGTGGATCTCTCCACGCTCACCGGTCCCGAAAAGGTCTATGCCGCAAGAATGACCAGACAACGACTCCATCAGCCGATGTTTCGCGAACGCGAGCTCCATGCGTATTCTTCAAACTGCGCCGTGTGCCGGCTGCGACATGCCGAGTTGCTCGACGCTGCTCACATAATCGGTGATGGCGAGGGCGACGGCGATCCTGTGGTGACCAACGGGATGGCACTGTGCAAAATCCACCATGCTGCGTTCGATCGCAACTTTCTCGGAATCACCCCCGGGCACGAGGTCAGAATCAATCAAGAGCTGCTCGACGAAGAGGATGGTCCCATGCTCAAACACGGCCTCCAGGAGATGCATGGGTCGCTCATCGCCGTACCCCACAATCCTGCAGCCAGACCCGAACCCATTCGCCTCGAGCAGCGATACGCGGAGTTTCTACGTGCTTCGTAGTCGTCAGAGGTCAGCGGTTCAAGCCCGCTAGACGCTTCATGTCCGAAGTGACCGACTCCGACGATCCCAAGATCCGTGCACTCGAAGCCGAGATCGAAGCGATCCGGGCGGAGAACGATCGTCTCCGTGCGCTGCTGGGCCTCGATCAACCGAGCCGGCTGGAGACCGTGCGGCCGTGGGAACCAACACTCTTCGTCGAGTCCGAACATAAGGATGTCCATCCGAGTGTGGACAAGAACTCGCCGGCTGAGCTCAAAATCGCGCTCTTCCGTTCCTTATTTCTGGGACGCGACGATGTGCACGCGCTCCGCTGGGAAAGCGCTCGCACCGGCAAGACGGGCTGGAGTCCCGCTGTAATCGGCGGCTGGGCAAACGCCAAGAGGCCCGGACGCCAGTACGTGCCGCTCAGCGAAGAAGTGGTCGAATCACATCTCGGTGGCGAGAGCCACCTCGGCCTCTATCCACTACGCCGTGGCGACGAGTGCCGACTGCTGGCCTGTGATTTTGATGGAGAAGGCTGGGTGCTCGATGCGCTGGCCTACCTCGATGCCGCCGCAACGATCGGGGTACCGGTGGCCCTCGAGCGATCGCGGTCGGGTGACGGGGCGCACACCTGGATCTTCTTTTCTGGGCCGGTGTCAGCCTCCTCTGCTCGCCGTCTCGGCGTGCACATCCTCCGCGAGGCGATGGAGTTCAGAGCGGAACTGGATCTGTCGAGCTACGACCGACTGTTCCCCACACAGGACTTTGTCCCGAAAGGGTCCTTTGGGAACCTGATCGCGCTTCCACTCCAAGGTGAGTGCCGGCGGCAAGGCACCACCGTCTTCCTCGATCCAGCAACCCTCGAACCGCACGAGGACCAATGGGCGTTCTTGGCGTCTGTGCCTCGAATGTCCCCTGAGGCTGTGCTTCAACTTGAGAGGACGCTCGCACCCGTCGCCGCCGGCCCCGACGACGCTCGGTATCGGCGCCCGCGGGGGGATAGTGCCGATCAGAAACCTCCCGACGTCATCCCCGCTTTCGCCGGCGCCATGCTCGAGATCGATCGCATCGGCGTGCCGCCAGCTCTCCTGGCTGCGCTCAAGCATCTGGCCTCGCTCCACAACCCCGACTACTACGAAAAGGAGCGGCTCCGGTTCTCCACCTGGAACACGCCTCGCTTCTTGCGCTGTTACGGCGAGACCATCGATCGCCTCCATCTCCCTCGCGGGATCCAGGACCAGGCAAAGAGCATGGTCGCAGACGCCGGAAGCAGCCTCGCCGTCACGGACGCGTGTGGAACACCCGAGCCGATCGACGTGTCCTTGCAGGCACACCTCACCGATCACCAGGGTCGAGCACTGGAGGCGCTTATCCCCCACGATCTCGGCGTCCTTGTGGCTCCTCCGGGCTCAGGCAAGACGGTGATCGCCTGTGCACTCATCTCCCATCGCCGGCTCCCGACGCTCGTGGTGGTGGACCGACAGCCACTTGTTGATCAATGGCGGGAGCGGCTCGGAGATCACCTCGGCGTGGGGGCTAACGAGGTCGGCCAGTTCGGCGGTGGACGAAATCGGGCCAAGGGGGTCATCGATATCGCGATGGCGCAGAGCCTCGCCCGTCGGGAGGATCTCGCGGAAAGCACCTCCGGGTACGGATTGGTGATCGTCGATGAATGCCATCACGTTCCGGCAGTCACCTTCGAACGTGTCGTACGGCAGATTGCGGTGCGCCATTGGCTGGGATTAACCGCGACGCCTTATCGCCGAGACCACCTCGAGAAGCTCATCACGATGTACTGCGGCCCGGAGCGTCATCGAATGACCAGTGACGAGGCTGAGGATCTCAGGGTCGAGCGGGTCCTGGTGACGCACGTCACCGAGCACGAACAGGCCCCTGCAGACGACGTGGGGATCCAGGAGATCTTCAGCGCCATTGTCGAGGATGACGAGCGGTCTCGTCAGATCTGTGGCGATATCGCAGCGGCTGTCGGGTACGGCCGAAACTGCATGGTGTTGACGCAACGGACTGAGCACCTCGAAAGACTCCGCCGCGAAGTGCAGGCTCTCGGGATCGAATCTGTCGTGATGCGCGGTGGGATGGGCAAGAAGGCTCGCGCGGCGGCCTCGGCAGACATGCAGGCGAAGGCGTCTGCGGGTGGATTGGTTCTGCTGGCAACAGGGAGCTTTCTGGGAGAGGGATTCGACTTCCCCCAACTCGACACGCTCTTTCTTGCGTTTCCCTTGGCATTCAAAGGTCGAATCGTCCAGTACGTCGGGCGCGTGCTTCGGCCTACGGCATCAAAATCGCGGGTCGAGGTGCACGACTACGTCGATATCAATGTCCCCGTTCTCGCTCGCATGCACGCCAAGCGCCTCCCTGCATACAGCTCTCTGGGGTTCCCGGTAGACAAGCGCGCTCGAATGCCTTCAAGTGGGCTGGTATGACGGACAGCCAGCGCCTACTGCATTAACCCCCTTATAAGGGGTATTCCGAAGCACTATCGCCCTCCTAATACTGCAATTACCCCCCTATAAGGGGTATAATGAAGCAGTGCCCAGACCGTCAGCCCTACCGCGGCTCCAGGAATTTGCCCAGGAACAGTGGGGTCTCCTCACCCGCCGGCAGATCGAGGATGAGGGAATCGGCTCGACGACGCTCGAGCGCCTCACGTCACCGGGAGGGGGTCTCGAACGGGTCGCGACCGGGGTCTACCGGCTGGTGGGTGCACCGATCCCCGACCACCTCGATCTACGCGCGGCCTGGCTCCAGCTTGATCCACGAGTCCCCGCGTGGGCGCGGACCGCGGACGAGGGGGTCGTCTCGCACCGGTCGGCGGCATCTCTTTACGGACTGGGACACCTGCCGGCCGACCGGCACGAGTTCACCGTGCCGAAGCGAAAGCAGACCCGACGACCGGACGTACGCATCCACGTGCGGCCCCTCGAGGATCGGGAATGGATCGGCCAGCGTGGTCTCCCGGTCACCAGGCCTTCGCGCATCGCATCGGACCTCCTGTGGGACAACGAGGACCCGGAGGCGGTGGCTCAGCTGATCGCCGATGCGATTTCGTCCGTCTACGACTACCCGGGGAGCTTCGCCGACAGCCTCGCAGCACATGCCGCCCGGTTCGGCCTCCGCAAGGGCGACGGTCTCGGGCTATTCCGATGGTTCCTTGACATGACCGGTAATCCCGAGAGAGATCGGTGGATGGACGAGGCACGCGCCCACGTCGCTCGCACTGCAGGGGTGGCGACATGAGTGCGGGGGATCGCTACGCGACCCCGGCCGCCTTTCGGCGTGCTCTGACGGACCGGCTCAAGACAGCGGCCAGAGACGGTCGATGGTCATTGCAGCAGCTCCAACGGCAGGTTGCCTACGACCGACTCATCGAGCGGCTCTATTTCATCGACGATGGATGGATCGTGAAAGGTGCCACCGCTCTGCTCGCCCGGGATATCGGTGTGCGCGGAAGTCTCGACATCGACCTCTACCGCGATGTCGCGAGGGGGGTGGCGGAGGAGGAGCTGCGCCAGGCGGCAGCAATCGATGTTGGCGACTGGTTTCGATTCGAAGTGGGGGGCGGCACGCCGGTCGCCGCCAGTGCCGTCCGTCTTCCGGTGAATGCTGTCATCGGTGCCACGACGTGGGTGGAATTTCGCGTTGACATCGTCGGTTCCGATCTCCGGATGACCGGTCAGCCTGATGACGTCCCACCGTTGGCTCGAGGGGTCATCCCCGACGTCGAGCAGCGCGGCTATCGAGCGTACCCACTCGTTGATCACATTGCCGACAAGATCGCCGCAACCTACGAACGCCACGGTGAGGGCCAGCAACCATCGACGCGCTACCGGGACCTGGTGGATCTGGTGGCGATCGTGACCGCAGCCTCAGTTTCAGCGGAGGCACAGTCAGCCGCTCTGCGCTCAGAGTTCGAGCGACGGGAACTAACACTCCCCGATCATTTCGACGTGCCCGATCGGATCCTCTGGGAGCGGGGGTATGCGGCCGAGGCGCGCCGTTCCCTCCTCGACACAGCGCGCACTTTGGACGAAGCGCTCGGCGTGGTCCGCACCTTTCTCGACCCTTTATTTCGCGACACCGCAGTCGGAGTATGGGTTTGCGATTCGCGCACATGGGTCGAGTCGAAATCGCGCAATGAGACAACCTTCTGATCACCGTCTGGCAATCTCTTTGGCAATCTTTTGAGAGAAACTGCGCCGACCAGGTCAGACTGTCTGGATCCGGTACCCACTCTGAACTGGCAGAACGCCACTGAGTACAACGGTCTGGACGGCTCAGGAGCCACTACGGATCAGAAGATCGGGGGTTGCTTCCGTCGCTCACCAGGCTTAGGTCAGAGCGTAGGGCTTCGCTCGGTGCGCTCTCCCGAGGCGCATGTGAAGTGAGATGAACCCGGCTGCAAGTGCCGCGTAGGCACACCAGAGCGACGCAAATCCATCAGCGGTGAGTCGAGCCAAGACGACCACTGCGATCAGATTGGCAACGCCGAAGATCGTAATGTCCCGATAGCCCGAGCAGAGGAGCGATCCACACGTCGCAAGCACGTAGAGGCCGATAATCAGTATCCCATGGCGGAGCCCGATGCTATAGGCGAGATGGTGCGCGCCCAGGCTGACGGTGACCGGCCCTCGCAACATAGTAATCAGCAGGATGGTCGCCACGATGATGCCGAGGCCGAGAAAGGGAGCGATGACCCATCGTCGTGGTGATGTTGGTTGAAGCTTCCAGATCGAGAGAGGCACGAGGATGGGGACGACCACCATGGCAATCACCAAGTAGATCCACATTGCGAACCGTCCGAGCGAGTGCGGAACAGGTCCCTCGAGCCCCCACCAAACGAGCGATTCATCGAGTTGATGAATTCCGAGTACGAGCGGCACGGTCGCGAACAACAGGTGGTTGTCCTGCCCGCGGAGGTGTCGGTACGCGTCGATACCGATAGCGGTGACCACCAGTCCCCCGACAAGATCGCCTTCGGGAGAGAAGCACACGCGCTCAAACGTATCGCCTTCTGGTTCGTTCCCGACACAGGGTGGGGCATTTTCCCTGAATCGATCGAAGGAATTCCACGTTCTCAGGGTTGGAGATGCAATGTGCTGCCGTGGACTGGGCTCTTGGGCACGAGCACTCACTCGGGACGGGAGCTGGTCATCCATCACGGCCGATCAGTCAGGTCGCCCCTTCGCCCTGTCCGCGCTCCGTTCTTCCGATGCCGATGCGAGCTCGGTCGCACTGAGCGAGCCCCGAACGAGAGCGTCGGCGACCGCACTCAGCAGCATGTTGTGTTTCCGGGCGTGGTTGCGGATCATTCCGAACGCGGTGTCCATGTCGACCTTCAACCGTTCCGCGACGACCCCCTTCGCCTGCTCGACTGCGATCCGGGAGTTGAGAGCGCCCTGGAGTTGGATTGAAAGATCGCTGTGCTGCTTGACGGTCCGTTCCTGGAGAATCCCGATCGTGGCGGCGTCAGCAAAGGCCCTGAGCAGATTCGATTCCGTGAGCGTCATCTCGTGGAGCGAGATGTCGAACACGTTCATCGCCCCTATCACCTCGTCGCGGAGCCGCAATGGCACCGCGTGGACCATCTGGAAGCCGCTCTCGCGGGCCATTGGGGCAAAGCGCGGCCATCGATCATCGACCGACGCGAGCCGCTGGTTCAAGACGGGGAGCCCCGCACGAGCACACTCGAAGCACGGACCCTCCTCGAACTGCACCTCCAACAGTTCCGTCACCTTCATGCGCTCGCTCGAGGAGGCCATCACTTGCAGTCCCCGCGGGCCGACCAGGACCAATCCGACCTCGGCGGCGTCGAGCAATTCCACGCAGCGGTCCGCCAGCATCGAGAGAAACTCGATGAGGTCGAAGTCGGCCACAAGGGTGTCGGCAAGTTCGACAAAGGTCCGAGCAAGCCATTCGTCTCGATTGTCCAAACGTCACGCTCCTGGCTCGTCGGGGCAGGGTCCGGGGGTTCTGTGAACGCAATAATTATCTCGCATGCCCCTCCGTGGGTGAGCGGCCCGGACAGGTCGGCCTACCGCTCCTCGAAACGCCGCCGACCAGCCACGACCTCGGTGGCCAGCTGATCGATCGGGTGATCTGTTGCGAAGGCGTTCGCTCGGAGTCTGACCAGCGCCTCGGCGACCCCCACGTTGAGCTGGGCCGCGATCATCCCAGTGGCCTGGTGCACGACCGCCCGGGAGTCGGTGGCGTCAAGTGCCCACGCCAACGACTCCGAGGTGACCCCGGCCTGCAGATCGAGGACCAGCCGACTGATGAGATCTCCGAGAACCAACGAATCGGCGAGCTCCTGGCCGGCCAAGGCCCCGGGGTCGGCGCCGCCGAGGACCAGGACGCCAAGCTCGACCGCTCCGATCCGAAGAGGAATCGCGTACATGGCCCGGATGCCGAGCCGCGTGATGGCCGGAACGAACCGCAGCCAGTCGCTCGTGACAGCTCTCAGGTCCGAGACCAGGATCGGCCGTCCCTGCCGGCGGACGTCGGTCGCCGGGCCCTCACCCAGAGTGAACTCCTCGTTCTGGATGGCGGCTGCCAGTGCGTCGGACGCCCCGGTGATCCCCTCGACCCCCTGGTCACCCGTCAGCACCATCGATGCCATCGTGATCGGGAGTACGTCGCAACAGACCCGGCAGATGAGGTCCAAGCTCGGAGCCCGGTCAGCCGATCTGTCGGTGATTCCGGCCAAGAACCGTTCTGCCACATCCACGCTCAGCACTTTGTCCCGCTCCAGGTTGCCCCCGTGTCGGGCTCCTTAGACCCCGACCGGACGGCGCGCCATCGCCTCTTCGACGGGTCCTGGTTGTAGGAGGGCGACGATCTGAGCCGGATTCGGCCAGCGCACTTTCGTCACCCATCCCAGTCGCTCAAAGAACGAGATCAATCGAGCCGAGAGGTCGTGCTGGTGGGGCAACACGCCATGGCGGGCTGAGGATGGCGCGGCGTGGTGGAAGTTGTGCCAGCTCTCCCCAAAGGAGAAGAGGGAGAGGACTGCGACATTCGTGCTCTGGTCGTGGGTTGCGAACGGCCGTCTTCCCCACAAGTGGCAGACCGAGTTGATGCTCCATGTGACGTGATGGAGGATCGCCATCCTCACGAGACCTGCCCAGAGGAGCGCGCTGAGCGCACCGAACAGGGTTCCCGACAGGCCCCACCCGATGAAGAAGGGCAGAGCCAGGGAAGCAACGGCCAACAGCGGAAACAGCCGATCGATCACGACGAAATCCCGGTCCCGATGGAGGTCCGGAGCGAACCGCCTGGTGTCTGTGGGGTCCATGGCGAACAGCCAGCCGACATGTGCCCACAAGAACCCCTTCAGTGTCCCGACAGGTCCGGGTCCGTAGCGGTGCGGAGAGTGAGGGTCTTCTGGCTGGTCCGAGAACATGTGATGCCGGCGATGGATGGCCACCCAGCTGATCGCCGACCCCTCGAGGGCCATCGAGCCGGCCACTGCGCACACGATCTTGAGGCCTCTCTTGGCCTTGAAGCTCCGGTGCGTCAGCAACCGGTGAAAGCCGACCGAGATCCCAAACCCGGTGAAGACGTACAGCACCACCGCGATCGCAACGTCGCTGACGTTCGGAAGGTGGCCCGAGATGAACGGCAGGAGACACGCAAACCCAAGAAGTGGACCGGCGACGAGCAGCGCAGTGACGATGCGGCCAACTGACAGGAACGGCGTCGGCTTCGAGACCGGGTCAGCGGGAGTGTCCAGGACGGTGCCCAACACGGCTCCCTTTCTTGGCCGAGCGAGTAACACCCGACTCTTGCTTGGGTCACCGAGGTCTAGGGCAACTGTTTAGTGCAAGCCTACACCGGTCTGGAAGCTCGTGGTGCCGGTACTTCATGCGCGCCAGTGGGATGGACCGCCTCACTCCGGCGTTCGTAGCTCAACGGGCTCGAGCGTCTGACTGCGCACTCAGAAGGTCGATGATGGAACGTCCCGTATACCGGCTATGGCCTCAAGTCTTGCCATTCGGAACGCCTTCGCCCTCCCAGGCCGACGTGCGTCAGCTGTGGACGACCAGTGACCGCAGCGTGAACGTGCCCCTCTGCGTGTAGGTCGACGAGCCGAACGGTGTGGCGCTGACGACCGCGATGTCCTGGTCGATCCGTAGCGGCAGGCCATTGGAAGCGTCGATCCACATCACGTCGTGCTCGGTCCCCCGTTGGGCTCCCGACTCGGTGCGGAGTTGGCGGAACTCGGCTGCGCGTACCGGGTGTCCGGCTACGTCGAGGGTTGTCGTGCGCACGAAGCGGTACGGGCCGATGCTGTGCACGACACCTTTGAGCGCGGAACTGGTACCCCGGCAGGCGCTGTGCCAGTTCTGGCCAGGTGTCGCGCTGGCTGGGAGCCACATGGTGTCCGCTGTGCACGTCAGAGTCGTGAGGTTCGTCTCGTGCAACGGGCCGATCGCCCAGAGCTGCCAGATCAGCCCACCGCGTTCCGTCGTGTCGTTTCCCTGCCGGCAGAAGTTCCAGGTCTCCCAGTGGTGTGAGCTGTAATCCACGCGGAAGGTCCAGCAGCCATGAGCCTGGAGGGTGACGGTGCCCGGCATGGTGGGGCCCTCGGCCTGCGACAGCGGTGGCAGGGACAACTTGTCGGTCCCCGTGCCCGTATAGAGATAGACGCCGCGTGCCGGTCGCCCCCCCGCCACTCCCTGCCCTTCGATCCCGAGCCGCTGCTCCGCCTGGCCCATCGAGACGGGACGCGCTGGGTCCCAGGTCACGACGACGTAGATGGCGAACGCCGCCAGGACCGCTCCGAAGGCCCCGAGCACCCACGGCCAGCGGCGGTGACGATGCGGAGCCCTGGGCGGTGCCGGGGGACCTCGGCGCGGGCGCGCCTCATTCGAATCGGCCTCGTCCACCAGCGTCTTTGGACGACTCAACAACACGTAGCCAGTATCCGGCCGGCCCGGCCACGAGCTCTAGGGACGTTGGCCCTCAACAACCAGGGACCTACGGCACTGGTGACGCAGCCACGCGCGCGGCGAGGCGGCCCCGGGCGGATGCCGCCCGTTCGGCGCACCCACCACCTCGATTGCCTGGTGGGGGCGCCGACGACGAGGATGTCGGTCGTGACGAGGAACCGTTTCGCCGGAGAGCCGTTCGAGGACGGCGACGAGGCCATCGCCCGCGCGCTCCAAGACGTCAGCATCCCGGCGCTCATGGCCTCGCTCGTGCACATGACCGGCGACCCCTCGTGGGTGCGGGGCGAGATCCAGCCGAACGTGGGCATGTCGTTGGACATCCAGGGTGGAATGTCCGAAGAGGACATGGCGGAAGTCCGCCGCCGTGCCCTCCCGGTGATCGCCGCCTACCACGACAGCGGCTGCGTCCCGGTCGAGCTGTCCCGCGACCTGTTGCTCGAGATGATGGGCTTCCTGGGCCGTCGTCAGGTCGAAGGCGAGCTGGCCGGGCTCTTCTTCGACGACCTGCAGTTCGAGGGCGGTGACAACGGGGAGATCTCGTGGGGTGACGAGATCTCGGAATCCCAGAAGACCGAATCACCGGTCGTCGTGATCGGTTGCGGGATGGGTGGGATCTTGGCCGGCATCCGCCTCAAGCAGGCCGGGCTGCCTTTCACGATCATCGACAAGAACGCGGGTCCGGGCGGGACCTGGTGGGAGAACCACTACCCCGGCGCACGCGTCGACGTCGGGAGCCACCAGTACTGCTTCTCCTTCGAGCCGGCCGAGCTGTGGAGCGAGTACTACTGCCAGCAGCCCGAGCTGCGCGCCTACTTCGGTGCGATCGTCGACAAGTTCGACCTCCGGCCGCACTGCCGTTTCGAGACAGCGGTCACCGAAGTGGTGTGGCAGGAGGACCGGGCCATGTGGCGCGTCACCGTGCGCGACGCCAGTGGCGCCGACGAGGTGCTCGAGGCCCGCTTCGTCATCAGCGCCGTCGGCTCGCTCAACCTGCCCCGGCTGCCTGAGTTCCCGGGCATGGAAAGTTTCGCCGGGCCGTCGTTCCACTCGGCACGCTGGCCCGAGGACCTCGACATCCGCGGGACAAGGTTCGCGCTCGTCGGCGCCGGCGCCAGCGGGTTCCAGATCGGCCCCGCCATTGCCGACGAGGTCGAACAGCTCACGATCTTCCAGCGCACCGCGCAGTGGATCCTCCCCAACCGGCTGTACCACACGCCCGTGCCGCCCGGCGACGCCTGGGCGCTGAAGCACCTGCCCTTCTACGGGCGCTGGTACCGCTTCGTCATGACGTACGCCGGCATCGCGGCCGGCGTGGAGATGTACCGCATCGACCCCGAGCACGACGATCCGACCCACCAGTCGATCAACGCCGTCAACGCCAAACGGGCGGCGGCGCTGGTGGCCTCCATGAAATCACTCGTCGGCGACGACCCCGAGCTGCTCGAGAAGGTCGTCCCCGACTACCCCGCCACGGGCAAGCGCATCCTCCAAGACGACGGCACCTGGCTGCGCACGCTGCAGAAGCCCAACGTCGAGCTGGTGCGCACGAGCATCGAGCGGGTGGTCCCCGACGGGATCGTCACGACCGACGGAACGCACTACCCCGCCGACGTCATCTGCTACGCCACCGGCTTCCGGCACAACGAGTTCCTGGCGTCCATGGACGTGCGAGGGAGGCACGGCATCTCGTTGCGCGACCAGTGGGGGGACGAGCCGACGGCGTACCTCGGCATCACGATGCCGAACTTCCCCAACCTCTTCTGCATCTACGGCCCGGGGACCAACTTGGCCTTCGGCGCCAGCCTCTTCTACCACGCCGAATTCCAGGTGCACTATGCCCTCGACGCCATTCACGAGACGCTGGCGTTCGACGCGCTGTGGGCCGAGGTGCGGGCCGACGCGCACGACGACTACGCCGAGCGCTACCAGGCCGAGATCAGCCAGCTGGTGTGGGCGCATCCCGCCATCGAGCACAGCCACTACAAGAACCGCGACGGCAAGGTCTTCACGCTCTCGCCGTGGCCGCTCGACCAGTACTGGGGGTGGACCCGCCACATCGACCGGGCGCACTACGAGTTCGGCGGCGTGTGAGCAGCGGCCGGCGACCCGTCTGACCAGAGGACTTGGTCGAGCTGTGGTCCTACGACGAACCTGACAGGCTCACACTCGGTTCCGCCCGAGAGACCGACGCGGCGCCGACCGCGACGATGTGCGCAGCGGCCCCGACCGGCCGCGGCCCGATGTGCACGGTCAGGGTCGCCGTGGACGCCTCGAAGGTCCAACCAGGACCGGACCCAGCGCGCTGGGCGCTGAGAGCCCGACCGTCGAGAGTGACCTGCTGCGGTCGGCTGACGTCGACCATGTCGATGGTGGTGGGCACCGAAGTGGGCTCGCCCGGATAGCTGCCGTGCGCCGCGTCGATCGTGACCGACACGGACGGTTGTCCGGCTCCCGACGCGCCAGACGACGTCGTGATGAGGGTCTCGGTGCGCTGACCCTTGGTGTAGCCCAGGCCCGTTCCCGCATCGCCGTAGAGCTCGAAGGATCCCGCTGCTCCCGGATAGACGAGCGCGGTGAGGGCATTCGAGTGCGCGGCTGCTCCGGTCGACGGCTGCTCGGGCACGATGCCACCTTGGCGGACGAAGACCGGCATCCGGTCGAGCGGCACCGACATGGTGACCGTCGACGGACCCGTGAACGTGGCGCCGGTGAAGAAGTCGACCCAGCGTCCCGGGGGAAACCACACCGTGGTCGCGGCGTCGTTGCCCGGCGTGGTCACCGGGGCCACGAGCATGTCGGTGCCGTAGAGGTACTCGGTGGGGTTCTGGTAGGCGGCCTGCTGGTCGGGATAGTCGAGGTAGAGCGGCCGGGCCATCGGCAGTCCGGTTTGGTTGGCGTCGGCGGCCAAGGTGTAGGTGTACGGAATCAGCGTCTCGCGGAGCCGGAGGAACGACTCGGTGATGCCCTGCACGGGTTGGGGGTACTGCCAGGGCAGGCGGTCTTCGTTGTTGGAGTGGAGCCGGAGGATCGGCTCGAAGGTGCCGAGCTGCACCCAGCGGTCGTAGAGGTCGGGCGGATCGGCGCCCGACTGCGTCGGAGGGGGACCGAGATAGCTCCCGATGTCGCTGCTGACGTAGGGCTCGCCGATGGTCGCCTCGTCGGGGACCAACTGCGCTTCCATGGCCAGGGTGTTCCACGTTCCCCATGCGTCACCGGTGAAGGCGATGGCCGAGGTGTGGTCCGACCATGGCCCCGCCGGGTACACCTCCTGGGGCTCGCCGTTGGAGCCACCGATACGGGCCAGGACGAACCCGCGCTCGCCCAGGTTGATCATGTCCTGCGCGTAGAGATGCCCGATCCACGCGTCGGGCGTGACACCCGCCGACGACACGACCGAATTGTCGCAGCACCAGTCGAGCCACCAGAAGGCGACTCCCTGCTTCTGAAAGCTCTGCTGGAGCGCGAAGTTGGACTCCGCCTGGGACATCGAGCTCCAGTCCCACACCTTGCAGCTTCCATTGGTGCAGCTCGACGAGGCGAGATCGTGGCCCGCGATGCGCTCGGTCTCTGGCAGCTTCGGGTCGTTGTCCTCGATGCTCGAGTGGACGTTCAGCGTCACGTCGATCCCGTGCGAGTGCGCCCACTTGAGGAACGACGACGGATTGGGGAACAGAGAGCGGTTCCACTCCCAGCCGTTCCAGTCGTTCGGCGCCTTCCAGTCGGTGTCGAGCGAGAGCGTGTTGAGCGGCACCTTGTTGCTGACGAAGGCGCGAGAGAGCGCCTCGACGTCGTTGTTGGAATAGGGCGTGTAGTCGGAGTACCACACACCGAACACGTCTTTGGGCAGCAGGGGAGCCGGGCCGGTCAGCTCGGCGAGGGTGTGCAGGGCGCCGGCGTAGTCGTGTCCGTAGGCGAAGAGGTACCCGTCTTCGAGGTCGCCGTTCTTCGGGCGGGCTTGGACCCATCCCTTGGAGGTCCACACCGCGCCCTGGGTGTCGTCGAGCAGGCGCCAGCCCGCGGTGTCGAGCAGCCCGTCGGTGTTGAGCGGCTGGATGACGGCCTGGCAGGTGGCTCCGGACTGCCCGGGGCCACAGGTTGGGTTGTCGTTGTAGGTGTCGGTGTCGAACCCGCGGAACCAGCCGCCGAGCGGTCCGTTCGACGCCGGCGAGGGAGCTGGCGAACCGCCGGGACCGACTGCCAGGGTGTCGATGCCGAGGTCGAAGCTGTTGGCGGTGGTGTTCACCACGCTGATCGAGTTGGTCCCCGACACCAGCGGCACGGTGGTCGTGAAGGTGGCCCAGGGCGCGGCCGCCGTGGTGGGGGCCGCAGTGAGGACCTGCTGCAGCCGCCCGTTGACGTCGAGGTCGAGGAGGCTCGTGGTCGGTGCCAGCGGAGGGCTCGCCACGTTGTAGTAGCGCAGCGAGACCGCGGCCGGACCGGCCGCCGCACCCAGGACGTGCCACGTCACGCTGGCGCCGGACTTGACGAAGAAGCCCGCGTAGCCGGCCGTGCTGTCATAGTCGGGGAACGTCTGGCTGAGGGTGGCCCCCCCGCCGAGCGTCGCGGCGCCGGCCTGACAAACCTGGCCGAAAATGCACTCCCACTCCCACGTCGGTGCGACCGTGGAGCTCTGCCCTCCCACCGACAGCTGGAGCGTGGTGTTGAGCGGGCCGAACGGTCCAGAGCCCAGCTTGTAGCGCAGGGTGGCACCGGCAGTACGGACGACCAGGAAGCCCCCCGAGGTGGATGACGTATAGGGAGGAACCGCCATCCGCCGGTTGATGGTGTTGACCGTCGGAAGATTCTCGAAGTGCTGCGACGGTGAGTACTCGAGGCGGAACAGGGTCGGGCTCAGGACCTCGACGCGAACGGCACCAACGTGCACGACGGCACGGGCGTGCGCGATCCCCGCTCCCATGTCGACGGGCGTCGCGAGATCCACCGGTGCGGTGTCCGAGGTCGCCTCCCCTGACGAGGACGCGGCCGCCGCGGATCCCGACTCCGGCACGAGAAGCGTTGTTCCCAGTGACACCGCCAGCAGGAGGACGAAGGGGAGGAGGAGGCGTCTCACTGGGTCCCTTCGTCGGCGATCCGTCGAGCCCGCCCCATCGGCCCATGATTGCATCGCCGTCGGGTGATTGCCGCGATGACGTCGACGACAAACTAGAGGACCAGGTGCTCCATGGACTCGGGGTTCGCCATGTTCTCCTTGATGTGCGCGGCCTGCTCCTCGGCAGACTCGTTGGTGCGCAGCAGCACCGGCGAGAGCACGAGTCCGAGGATGACGCACGCAGCTGCGATCAAGAGCGCCAGCCGGTAGCCGTCCGCCAGGGCGGTGATCATGTCGTGCCCCGCGGCGAGGAGCGCCTTCGACTTGTTGGCGGCGATCGTGCTCAACGCGGCCAGGCCGATGGCGCCGGCCAGCTGCTGGGATACGTTCACGATGCCCGAGCCGAGGCCGGCATCCTCGTTGGGGATCTCCGACATCCCGATCTGCAGGAGCGGCATGAACGAGGTCCCGGCGCCGAGGCCCATCAGCAAGAACGCGAAGAAGATGCGGGGGAAGTAGGCCGCGTGCGGGCCGGCCGAGGCGAAGAGCAGCAGTCCGATGGCGGCGGACGCCATGCCCGGGTACATCACGCGCTTGTTCCCGAAGCGGCCGACCAGCCCGGCGGTGATGCCCGTCGACATGCCGGCCATGGCGAGCGCCTGGGGCAGGAACGCCAGACCCGTCTTCAGCGGGCTGTAGCCCTGCACGTGCTCGAAGTAGAGGGCGCCGATGAAGAACGTCGAGAACATCCCGATGATGAGGAAGCCCCGGATGACCCCCGAGCCGGTCAGCGTGCGCAGCTTGAGGATGCGCAAGGGCATGATCGGCTTGGAGACGCGCGACTCGAGCACGACGAAGGCGACGCCCAGCGCGAGGGCCAGGCCGATGAAGCCGAGCGTGTGGGCCGAGACCCAGCCGTAGGTCGACGCCGTCACGATGGCGTAGATCACCACCATGACCGACGCCGTCACGAGGACGGAGCCCACCCAGTCGACGCCCTCCTTGATGCCGAGGCCGACGTTGTCCACCAGGAGTATGGAACCCGCGGCGAGGGTGGCGATGCCGACAGGCACATTCACGAAGAAGATCCAGTGCCAGGACAGGGCTTGGGTGAGCACGCCGCCGGCGAGGAGCCCGATCGAGCCGCCGCCGACGGCCACGAACACATACGCGCTCATCGCGTTGGCCCGCTCGCGCGGGCTCGGGAACTCAGTGACGATGATGGCGACGATCACCGACGAGCTCGAGCGCGCCGCCGATGCCCTGGACGAAGCGCGCCGCCACGAGCAGGCCCTGGCTGTCGGCCGACCCGCAGGCGATGGAGGCGAGCGTGAACAGCGCCACGCCGGCGAGGAACACCTTCTTGCGCCCGATGAGGTCGCCCAGGCGCCCTGCCATGAGGAGGAAGCTGCCGAAGGAGATGAGGTAGGCGTCGACCACCCAGGTCAGGCCGGACTGGCTGAAGTGCAGGCTCTTCTGGATGTCGGGGAGCGCCACATTGACGATCGAGCCGTCGAGCGCGTTCATGAACATGGCCAGGCAGACGACGACCAGGGCGATCCAGCGCCGGCGGTCGCCGGCGGCGTCCCCGGTGCCCGTGAGGTCGGCGACCGTCCCTGGTGCGTTGATCGTCATGATTTCGGGACTATCCTAGGGGGATGATGGATGGGGTCGTGCAGGCAGGTTGCCGGGGGTCCGGGTCGTGAACGCCGCCCGCTCGTCGGCCCGTCCCGCCACCGGCACCATCGTCCTGCTGACCCAGCTGGCCCGGGCCGTCTACCTGCGCTCTTCGCTCGAGCTGGTCGGAATGAACCTGCGCAACATGGTCGTCCTCGCCTACCTGCGCGACCACCCCGGCGTCTCCCAGCAGGCCATGACCGAGCACCTCTCCATGGACTCCAACACCGGGGTCCTCGTCCTCAACGACCTCGAGGATTTGGAATATGCCGAGCGGCGCCGCGACCCGTCGGATCGGCGGCGACACCTCGTCACGATCACTGACGCCGGCCTCGAGGCGCTCGAGCAGGCCGAGGCGGCGCAGGGGAGTATCGAGGACGAGATCCTGGCGGGTTTGACTCAGGCGGAGCGGGCGGAGTTGCGACGGCTGTTGGTGAAGGCGCTCGAGGAGCACGCGCCGCCGAGCGGCGGTGCCGGCGGTGGCGGCGGTGGCGGCGGTGGCGGCGGTGGCGCATAAGCCGGATCGGGCACCGAAACCGAACGGGCGCATGGTGGGGGGACACTCATCCTCAGGGAGGTGGTGATCCCTACCTTCGGTTGACAATGCGACAGGGCACATCAGGAATGTCCCTGATATCGAGAGCATCGATCGTCGTGTAAGGGTTGCGGGGTGATCCAGGCCCGTGGACTCTCCAAGCGTTTTGGAGACGTGCTCGCCGTGGACCAGCTGTCCTTTGACGTACAACCGGGTACCGTCACCGGCTTCCTCGGGCCCAACGGTTCGGGCAAGTCGACCACGATGCGCATGATCATGGGACTCGATGCACCGGGGTCGGGCACGGTCACGGTGTTGGGCCGCCGCTATCACGACCTGCCCTGGCCGCTGCGAGAAGTGGGCGCGCTGCTCGAAGCGAAGGCCATCCACCCGGGCCGCTCCGCCCGGGCCCATCTCGTTGGCCTGGCGCGCAGCAACGGCATCACTCGGACAGCGGGTCGACGAGGTGCTCGAACTCGTCGGACTCACCGCGGTGGCGACCAAACGAGCCGGCAAGTTCTCTCTCGGGATGGGCCAGCGACTCGGTATCGCCGCCGCCTTGCTCGGCGATCCGGCGGTGCTCCTCTTCGACGAGCCGGTGAACGGACTCGACCCAGAGGGAATCCGCTGGGTGCGCACGCTCTGCAAGAGCTTGGCCGCCGAGGGTCGTACCGTGTTCGTCTCGAGCCACCTCATGGCCGAGATGGCGCTGACGGCTGATCATCTCGTCGTGATCGGCAAGGGCAAGCTGATTGCCGAGACCTCGGTGGCTGACTTCGTCGCGCGCAGCTCTCGTCAATCGGTCAAGGTCCGAACGCCGGCGCCCCATCAACTGAGCGACGCGGTGACCAATGCCGGCGGCACCGCCATCTCCGATCCGGACGGGTCCGTGACCGTCACCGGGTTGTCGGCCGAGCAAGTCGGTGATCTGGCACTGTCGATCGGGGTGGCGCTGCACGAACTGACCCCGGTCGCCTCGCTCGAGGATGCCTTCATGGAGCTGACCGAACAAGCTGTGGAATTTCGGGCGGGCCAATGACCGCTGTGCTCGAAGCTCCGCCCCCCTTCGCCATGGAGCAGATCCCCGGTCGAGTCGGCCTGCGGCGGGCGATGACGGCCGAATGGACCAAGATGTGGTCGGTCCGCTCGACGATGTGGACCCTCGTCGCCACCGCGGTCGCGGTCGTCGGACTGTCGGCCCTCAGCACGGGAACACGAAGTGCCTCCGACATCGTCGACGACCCAACTCGTCTGAGCCTGATCGGAGTCTTTCTTGGTCAGCTCATCTTCGGAGTCTTGGGCGTCCTGGTGATGAGCGCCGAGTACGGCACGGGCACGATCCGCGCCACCTTGGCCGCGATTCCTCGCCGACCCGTCGTGCTCGCGGCAAAGATCCTCGTGTTCGGAGGGGTGGCACTGGTCGTGAGCGAGGTCTTCACCTTCGTGGCGTTCGCCATCGGCCAGGCCATCTTGTCGGCCCGACACGCGGTGGGGGCCCAAGCGATCATTGCGCAGCACGCGCACCAACTCGGCGTGAAGGTGCCTCCCGCCGTCAAGGGTCTGGTCTCGTCGACCGGTTCGGCCTCGCTCGGACAGCCAGGAGTCCTCCGAGCGGTCGTCGGCGCCGGCCTTTACTTGGCGGTGCTCGGGTTACTGGCACTGGGATTGGCCACCATCATCCGGCACACCGCGGGCGCCATCTCAGCCTTCGTCGGGGTCGTCCTCGTGCTGCCGCTCATCGTCGAGGCCTTGCCGGCATCGATCAACGACGCCGTCGCTCGATATCTGCCAGCCAACATCGGCCTTGTGTTGTTCTCCACGAGCGAAGTGCCCGATCATCTGGGCCCGGCCTTCAGTCCGTGGACAGGGTTTGCGCTGCTGGTGCTCTACACGGTGTTTGTCCTGGGACTGGGGTGCTGGGTCCTGGTGCGTCGCGACGCGTGAGGCGGGGGTAGGGAGTAGGGAGTAGGGAGTAGGGAGCACATTCCAGAGATCCGGCGTTGGTGTGCTCGGAGGATGCTGAAGCCGATCGAGAAGCACAGGCCGGGTCGCGAGGGTCTCCTCGTTCGTCCCTCGGGTACGCTTCCAACCCGGGGTGGGTACCTGCAGTGAGTGATCCGACGGCGACCGCACAGAGCTCGAGCGATACTGACGAGCCTCCACGCACGCTGGAGCAACCCGTTGACAATTCCGCGTCGGGCGACCCAGACGACGAGCTGCTCGATCCGCCCCAGCACTGGTGGCACCAGCCTGTCGCGTTGGTGGCCACGCTGTGCATTGGCGTCGCGCTCATCGCTGGTGCCGGCACCCTCGCTGGCATCTGGCTGGGTTCGAGCGGAAATGACTCGGCCATCACTTCGGTACCACATCCCTCGGGGGCGACGGGGAGCACGGGGGATTCGGGCTCGGGATCGACCGGTGGCGGGAACTCCGGGGCCGGCTCGAGCGCGACGAACGGCGCCAACTCTGGCGCGACGGGGGTCACGGGCGCAACCGGCAATTCCGGTGCGGCCGGTGGCTCGTTGGCTGCGGGCGCGGTTGGCTCCTCGGGCAATACGGGTCTCGGCAACTCCGGAGCCGGCAACTCGGGCAACGGCGGGAACACCGGAGGAGGTGCGAGTCGGCTCGGTGCTGGCGGGGGCTCCGCCGCGACCGCGGGTGCGGGCTCGAGCACGGCCGGGGCGAAAACGGGGACGGGGAAATCCGCCGGCAGCAAGTCGGGATCGGGTGCCGGCAGTTCAGCGGGATCGGGATCGGGACCGGGACCGGGCAGTGGTGCTGGCGCAAGCGCGAGCGGCGGCTCCTCGAGCGGCAGCGAAGACACCTCTTCCTCGATCCCCAGCGGTGCGACGACAACCCTGCCCTGATCATCGAAGCTCAGCCCAGGCGCAGAGTTTCCAGCGGCTCGAGGCGCGCGGCCTTGATCGAGGGGAACAGCCCGGCCACGACGGCGACGACGAGTGCCAGGCCCATCCACAACGGGATCTGCTTGTAGTTGATCACGACGACCCACCCCTGCAGGGCCGAGACGCCGTAGACGATGGCGACGCCCAATGCCGCGCCGATGAGCCCACCGAGCAGGCCCACGAACAGCGACTCGAGCAGGAACTGGCCGGCGATCTTGGATCGGCTGTGCCCGACGGCGCGCCGGATCCCGATCTCCGATGACCGTTGGATCACCGAGATGGACATCACGTTGGCGATGCCGACGCCGCCGACGACGAGCGCGAGCAAGCCGGCCAGGAGCGCCACCTGCTGCAAGGTCTTGTTGGCCTGCGCCGCCGCCTGCAGCACGTCGCTCGGGATCTGGGTCGAGACCTGATTGGACCCACCGAGACTGATCGCGGTGGGGATGGCGTTGGCGGTGGCTTGGGTGGTGCCCGGCGCAGCGCGGATGTAGAGCTGGTTCGGCTCACCGTTGGTGCCGAGGATGTTCTTGGCGGCCCACTCCGTCACGAAGACGGCGTTGTCGAGCTCGGGATCGAGCGCAACCGAGCCCAAGACGCCGACCACCGCGAAGTTGGCGTTGTTCAGCCTGATGGTGCGGTCCTCGCCGGGCAGGTACCCGTACTGCTTGGCGATGCCCTCGCCGAGGACGGCGGCAGCCGTGTGAAGTTGGAGGTCGGCGCGGTCGAGCCATCGCCCACTGATTACCGGTACTTGCAGCACTGCGGGCAGGCCGACGCCCGCGGCGCGCACCGGCACCGGGAACGCCTCGTAGTAATCCTTGGCTCCCTCCACGGGCACCGAGACGACTCCCGAGAGATTGGCCGTAGCTGCCGCCCCATCGATGGTCGATACCGCCTCCACCCGGGCGACCGCGTTCTCCGGGAACGTGGGGTTCTGCGAGCCGAAGGTGCCGCCGGCCTGGGCGATGATCAGGTTGGTGCCGAGCTGGGCCAACTGGGCCTGGAGCTGTCCCTTGGCGCTCTCGGTGAGGCCGATGGCGCACACCATGGCGGCCACCCCGATGATGGGGCCGAGCATGATCAGCAGCGTCCGCACCTTGCGGGCGGTGAGCCCGGTCAGTGCGACGCCGACCAGATCGCGCGATTGGCTCACGCGGATGCCCCCGACAGAAGTTCGTCGGCCACGATGGTGCCGTCACGCATGGAGATCCGGCGCCGGGCGGTGTTGGCCACGTTCGGGTCGTGGGTCACCATGACCACCGCCCGCTCGGGCGACTGCAGGCTTTGGAAGATCTCGAGCACGTGCGCGGCGTTGGCCGAATCGAGGGCGCCCGTCGGCTCGTCGGCCAATACCATCAATGGATCCGTCACGATGGCCCGAGCCAGCGCCACGCGTTGTTGCTCACCACCGGAGAGTTGCACCGGCCGGTGGTCGACGCGCGGGCCCATGCCGAGTTGTTCGAGCGCCTGGCGCGCCTTGTCGCGCCGTTCGCGCGGCCGCATGTCGCGATAGAGGAGTGCCGTCTCCACGTTGCCTAGGGCGCTCAGGTGGGGGATGAGATGGAATTGTTGGAAGACGAAGCCGATCGAGTCGCCGCGCAGCCGCGAGCGGGTCGCGTCGTCGAGCCGGCCGACGTCGCGACCGCCGACCCGGACGGTACCGGCCGACGGCAGGTCGAGCACCCCGAGCAGGCCGAGCATCGTCGACTTCCCCGACCCCGACGGCCCCACGATCGAGACGAGCTCGCCCGCCATGATCCGCAGCGACACGTCTCGCAATGCGTAGACGATGACTTCGTCCCCGTACAGGCGCGTCACGTGGTCGAGCTCGAGGAGAGGCCGATCGGGGGGATCGCCACTGGACACGGGCGACGACGTCGTATCCGTGGCCGTCACGAGTTCTGGTCTACCTCGACGACGACCGTCTCGCCGGCGTGAAGGCCGCGCGTGATCTCGATGTAGGACCCTTCGGTGAGGCCCGTCGTCACCGGCACCTCGACGATGCGGTCACCGTGCGAGACCTGGACCACGCGCACGACGTCCCGGCCCGTTCCGTTCTGCTTCACCGCGGCGATGGGCACCGTCAGCGCGTTCGACTTCTGCTGGGTGACCACGCTGATGGAGACCGAGGAGCCGTCGGCGCCGTCGAGCCCCGGTGCCTCGATCTTGCCTTCATAGAGCTGTTGCGATCCCTGCCCGCTCGAGGACGCGACCGACGTCGGCGTGGAGTCCAGCTCGGTGATGGTGCCCGAGACGGTGTTGCTCTCGCCGTCGATCTGGACGGTGCACGACTGCCCTACCGCCAGCTGGGTGCGGTTGGATGCGGAGGCGTCGAGGGTCACCGTCAGTTCCGGCTCGGTCAGCGAGAGGATGGCCGTGCCGGGAGCCACGGGCTGTCCGGCCTTCACGTACACCGTGCCCACGCGGGTGGGCCACGTACCGACGATCATGTCTGTCGGATCGAAGGTGATGTTGCGCTGGAGAGACTGCAGCGTCACGGTGACCTGGGTCTGGCCCGCGGCCAGGAGGGCGGCACCGGTCAACGGCTCGTAGTTCTGGCCCGGCTGCGCGGTTCCCTGCACCGAGAAGCTGACCGACGTGTTCTGCGTCGGGGCCGCGGACGCGGTGATGACGAAGGCTGCTGCGCCACCTTGGGCCAGCGTGGAAGTGCTGGCCGCGATGGTGAGCTTGGGGACGACCTGCGACGTGATCGTCACCGACGCACTCGAGGGTGAGCCGATGCTGTAGCCGCCGCCGGCGGCCAGTGACACGCTCAGCACGCGGTCGGACTCCACCAGGTTGTCGGTCACGGTGGGGATCTGCACCGTCAGGGAGGTCTGCCCGGCCGGCACCACCAGCGTGCCCGCCGGCACGGTGTAGTCCACGCCCGGTGTCGCCGTTCCCCCGTAGGAGAGGTTGATAGTGAGCGGCGTGCTCTGGGCCTGATTCAGCCCGACCGACACCACGTAGGGCTGGCCCTTCTGCAGGTACGTGGTCGCCGAGGTCAAGGTGACCGTCGGGACGCTGAACGAGCCGCCGATGGTGACGACCGCCGACCCGGGAGACCCCACCGTGTACTGCGAGGGGCTGGGGGAGAGCGAGACGACGACGTACGTGTTGGGCTGAATCGTGTTGCTGTTGAGGGTGGTGAGGGTGACCGTGGTGCTCGTGGTGCCTGCGGCGAGCGTCACCACCGGGTCGGGCACCATGTAGGCGCTTCCGGCGGTGGCGTTCCCGCCGAAGCTCAGCGCCACCTGCATGTTCTGTAACGGTGCCTGGTTGGCGGTGATGGTGAGCGTGGCGGAGCCTCCGGGCGACACCGTGGTGCCACCGGTGATCTGCAGCGTGGGTACCGTGCCGTTCTCGATGGTGGTCTGGGCCGAGCTCGGGGTCCCCACCGAGTATCCGGTGCCGGCTGCGATGGCCATGGAGACGGTCGTGTCCGGTTGCACGGTGCTGGTGACGCGGGTCTGCACCGTCACCTCGGTCTCCGTCGCACCCGCGGTGATGGTCGCGGTCGTCGGTGGGGTGACGACGTTGTCGGGGCCTGCGGTGCCGCCCGGAGTGAGGTTGACGGTCAGGTCGGAGGTCGACGTCGCGGAGGTGCTGACGATGAAGTTCGCCGGTTGGCCTGCCGTCACCTGGTCCGCCACCGACTGGATCGTGAGCGTCGGGGTGGGGTCGTCCTGCGGCAACATGTCCGCCGCGAGTACGGCTCCATCGCCCGCCGCCCGGGTGGTCGTGCCGGCGGTCGCGCCGGCGGTCGCGCCGGCGGTCGCGCCGCCCTTCCCGGCAGTGAGCGACGCCGTTTGCGTCGCTGGCGGCCCGATGATCAGTCCGGCACTGTCCTGGTCGCCCAGCTCGTAGCCCGTCCCCTGTTCGAGGGAGACGGAGACCGACTCAGGCGTGGCCGGCGTCGAATTCGGATACCCGTGCTGTGCTTGCCACTGGGCCAGCGCGAACTGTGTCTGTTCCGTATAGAGGTCGTTGGTCGGGCCGGCGTAGTCGCCGGCCGCGTCGAGGATCTGCTTCAGCTCCAGCACGTCGGCGCCGGAGTCTCCGGGGACGAGGGAGCGGAAGAAGGGGAGGTCGCCGTTCTCGGCGATGGCGTCGCGGCCGTTCAGCGCGAACATCACCTGACCCGCTGACGTGAACGTTTCTGCTGTGGCCGACACGTTGCTCACCAACGCCTGGGTCGCGGCGGTGACGTTGCGCAGCTGCTTGCGCGCCAGTGTCCCGGTGAGGGCGACCGTCCCCTGGAGGGTGCGCTTCTGCACCGTGCCCAGGACCACCACCTGGTTGCCAGACGACGTGCTCCCGCTCGACGAGACCGCGTAGGCGATGCCGGTGGCGGCCACCAAGACGACCACGAGGACGACGGCACCTATTGTCTTTTGTCTACGGGACATTGCCGCTCCCTCGATGGTTTTGCGTGGCGGTCCCCGCCATAGGGACCCGGCTGATCACGAGCCGCCCTGCTGCGCGACCGCCGCGCACTGCTGGAGGTCGCTGCTGTTGAGGAGGCTCTGCCCGGGCGGTGGTTTGAACCCCGAAGCGCCGCCCGCTCCGCCCCCGCTGCCACCACCGGTGCCGCCAAAGGAGAACAAGAGGCCTTTGGCGTTGGGGGTCGGCTGCGGGATCCCCCATCCCCTCGAGATCATGCATTTGCGCCAGTGGAGGTAGTCCTTGTTCTCCTTTTTCACCTGTGACGGGGTCAGGTTGTCCTGGGCCGATTGGACCGCCTTGAGGGCTTGGACGATGTTGCTCTTCGTCGCGCAGGTGACGAGGTTCTTGAGGTAGCCGGGGTTGTTGGCGGGCGATGACGGGTCGCTCGGGTTCGGAGCACCCTGGAACGTCACGCCCAAATTGCTCAAGCAGGATTGAAAGACGCCGGTCGCCGTGAAGAGGGCGGTCGTCGGGTTCTGCTGCGCCAGCGGAACGGTGGTCGCGGCCGCGCTGGCCAGCTTGCCCAGGCCACCGGTCGGGATGGCGCCGGGTGGGGCCTGACCCGAGTGGATCATGACCACGCCCCCGCCCGAGCCTCCGTTGGCGCATGAGGCGGCGCCGAGAGCCAGCAGCGCCGAGCGCGCCGCAGACCCATCCTTGTCCGCGTCGCGCCCGGCGGTCCATCTGGACCTTCCCCCCGTCCACCCGGCGGATACTACCCAGGTTGCGCCCAGGGCCACCGGTCGCTGGCAACCGTCTTCCCTGGTGAACGCGCCAAGACGACGCCGGAGGCGGAGCCCGCGATTCGCGCTACATCATCTCGGAGCGGGCCTCTTGCTCCCGCCGGTTGCTCCCGCCGGACTCAGGACGACGCGCCGGACGCCGCGGGGCCGTATGGCCGCTCGCCGCGCAGCGTCACGCGGTGCATGACCCTGCGCTCGCCCTCGTAGTCGAAGATCCCGTAGTGCATGGTGGAACGGTTGTCCCAGATGGCGAGGGTCCGCGGCTTCCAGTGGTAGCGCACGATGAACGCCGGGTCGGTCATGTGGTCGTAGAGGAGGCCGAGCAAGCGGCGGCTCTGGCTCTCAGGCATGTCCTTGATGCTGTGCGTGAACTTCGGGTTGACAAAGAGGTTCTTGCGGCCAGTCTCGGGATGCACGCGCACGACGGGGTGCAGCGCCGGCGACAGCCGCACGAGCTTCTTTCCTTCCCACACGTTGCCGTGGCCTTCAGCTACCGCCTGCGCGTAGAACGGGTCGTAGTGGTAGGCGCTGAGCTCGTCGCAGAGTCGTTGGAGTGGTTCGGCCAGGGCTTCGTAGGCCGCCCTGGTGTCCGACCACATCGTGTCGCCACCCGCCTCGGGCACGACCACGGAGCGCAGCATGGACGCCATCGCCGGCCGATTCATGAACGTGATGTCGGTGTGCCAGAAGTCGACCCGGTCCTTGCCGCTCTCGATGGAGTGGACCTCCTTGCGTTCGAGCACCTGCGGCTCGACGGGATGGCTCTCGGTCAGCTCACCGAACCGGCTGGCGAAGACGATCTGGGAGTCGTCCTCGAGATGCTGGTCGGGGAAGAAGACGACCAGGCGTTCCAGCCAGATCTGGCGGATGGCCGCGATGACGTCGTCGTCGAGGTCCGCGGTGCAGTCGACCCCGCGGATCTCGGCACCGATGGAGGGGCTGAGCGGGCGGACATCGAGGTCGACCTGGCTGATCGTCACGGTCACATGGTGGCACCGATGGACTGGGCCAGTCTCAACGGGTTGGAAGTCACCCGGGCGAGCGAGCCCGGAAGAAGGTCAGTGCTTCGTGACCTGCTTGTAGCGGGCGACGTAGAGCCTCCCGATCAGGTTGTACCCCGGCGTCCGGGAGTGGATGTCTCCCTTGGCGCAGAACCAGGTCAGCGTGCAGACCGTCGCCACCGGGACGGGGATGGTGCCGTAGGTCTTGGTCTTCACCGCGGTGGTCAGAGGGCCGTAGGCGCCGGTCGCCTTGGTCACGTCGACCAGCGAGCCCTGTGCTGATTGGTAGGCCTTGGACAGCGCCGGATTGATGAGGAGCTTGAACGCGACGACCGACTCCTTGGCCAGGGTGATCGCCGCGGGCGGCCCCGGGTTCTTCGGGTAGACGTAGGCGCCCAGGATCACGTCGGGATAGGTCGACCCGATGATCGGGACGTTCGGGCCGGCCGCGGCGCGCAGATCATCGGCCAGGGCCGTGACGTTGGCAGTGATGCTCTTCACTGCCGTCCCGACGCACGCGATCGGATTGCTCTGTGTCGCGCACGCCGTGACGTCGTTGCCGCCGATGGACACGGTGATGAGGCCAATGTGGCCGCGGTGCGCCGTGATGAACGCGTCGGCGGCGGCGATTTGGGTCGTCGTCGGATAGCTCATAGCTCCGACCGTGTGGGGGAGGACGTCGGGACACCCGACCGTGTTGAGGATGGACGACGTCGTGGCCCCGCCGCAACCGAAGTTCACCAGCGTCAGTCCGGTGTGCTGCGCCACGTAGACCGTGTAGCCGGGCGTCGACCCGAGGCCGGGCTGGTAGCCGACCGAGTAGGAGTCACCGAGCGAGACGTAATAGGTCGGCTGGCGGCTGTGCGTCGTGCGCACCGCAGCCTGAGCCGTCGGCGGGAGCGCGGCCAGCGCAATCACGACCGCCGAGACCCACAGGCCCGCGACCAAAATCAGTTTTTGCATCCGCCCATGGTGCCGCACTACAGCGCTGTACGACGGGCACCCGGCTGTGTCTGCCGGTTTCAGCCGTCGTAGAAGCCCAATGGATGAAGCCCGACGAGCGTCTGTTCCCTCGGTGTCCGTGCCCGCGCCACTGCCTCCGCCGAGAGGTGGTTCACCTCTGATGTCGGCCGAATTCGTTGGGCGAGATCGCGTCGTCCGTAGTGGCACTGGACGAACATCCGACCAGGATCATCAGGCCCGAGCGGCAACCGTCTGTGCCAGACGTCCGAGGCGAACAGGGCGACGTCACCCGCCTCGGCCACGATCGGCACCGTGCCGCGGCCTTCCCACTCCAAGTCGTCGTCGGCGAGCCTCTTGAAAGGGGGAGCCTGTCCTGACATATGGCTCCCCGGAATGACACCGGTCGGGCCGGACTCGATCGGGCAGTCCTGGAGATAGAGGTGGGTGGCGATGGCGAAGATCGGATAGGGGATCCGTGGGTCCCACGGAACGCCGGGATCACGTGGCACGTGCGGCCCGGCGTCGATGTGCCAGTAGCGCCCGAGGTGGCGATTGTCGCCCGGGTGTTGCCACCACGCGGTGTTGGCGATCACGTGGCAATCCTCACCCAGGAGGAATTCGACGACCTCGAGGATCCGCGGGTGCGCGATCGCCTGCTGGACGAGGCTGCTCCGATTGAGCATCTCGTAGCGAAAGGGAGACGAGTCTTCGGGCGAGTCTCCGCGATCGTCTGGTGGGTATTCCTCGAAGACCCGCTCGACGTCGGCGCGCAGCGCTGCGACCTCGTCCCCGGCGAAGACGCCGTGGAGCTGCACGTATCCCTCTGTCCGCAAGCTCTCCACCGCGGCGGGCGCCGGGTCGGAGCGCACAGTCATATGTCCGTGGGATCGAGTCGGCACGCCGCGATTGTGACGCCTTCGGGCAACACCGGGCAACGACGCGCATTCGCCGTCGAGCGGCTTCGGCTACACAGCCTCACTCGGCTACGCAGCTTCACTCGGCCACGCAGCTTCTCTCGGCAAGACAGCCGCGCTGCCGCATCGCCTGTCTGCCAAGGCCCTCCGAACCCACCTCGATTCACGAAGGATCGACGTCGAGTTAACGAAGGATACGCAGATATCCTTCCGTAACCCCACCCAATTAACGAAGGCTGCATATACATGCGAAAGGGCCCGTCAGGGTGGTGCTCGGTGCGCGGTGTCCGGCCGTGCGGTGCGTCGTGAATGTCCTCGTCAGCCTCCCGGCTGCTCTCGTCAGCCTCCCGGCTGCTGTGGGTGCCCCAAGTGCTCGGCCAGCTGCTCCCGCCGGTCATCGGTCACGAGCAGCAAACGAGTCTGCTCCGCGTCCGCCGGCCGCCCGAGCTGGTACCCCTGCGCCAGCCGACATCCCAACGCGCGCAGGCTCGCCTCCTGGGACCGCTTCTCCACGCCCTCGGCGATGGTGTCGTACCCCAACGTCCGCGCCAGCTGGATCATGGCCGCCGCCATGCTCCGCGTGTCGTCCTTCGTCCCGAGCGCCTGCACGAAGGACTTGTCGATCTTGACGATGTCGACCTGCAGCCGGTCGAGATGGGCCAAGGACGAGAACCCCGTGCCGAAGTCGTCCAGCGCGATGCGGATGCCCAACCCTCGCAGCGTCGCCAGGTTGCGCACGATCACCTCGCTCTCGGTGAGAATCTCGCTCTCGGTGATCTCGAGCATCAGCGACGAGGGGTCGAATCCGGACTCCTCAACATCGTCGGCGATCCGGTCGGCCAACTCCGGGTCGACCAGCCGGCCCGCCGACACGTTGACGCTCATGGCGAAGCCCGGACCGCCGAGCCCTTCGGCGCGCCAGTCGTGCGCCTGGCGGCAGGCCGAGCGCAACACGAATATGTCGATCTCGCCCACCAGGCCCATCTCCTCCGCGATGGAGACGAACAGGCGCGGGTCCACCAACCCGCCCCGTGGATGCGACCACCGCACCAGCGCTTCGAACCCGACCAGGGCGCTCGTCCGCAGGTCGAAGATCGGCTGGTAGTGGGTGATCAGGTTCCCGCCAAGGATTGCCGCCCGCAGCTCGTCTTCCAATTCGACGCGAGCCAAGACCAGCGCGTGCATCTCGTCGCGGTAGACCTCGTAGCGGTTCTTGCCCGCCTCCTTGGCCTTGTACATCGCGATGTCCGCGTTGCGCAGCAGATGGTCGCTGGTGATGCCCTCGACGTCAAAGGCGATGCCGACGCTGCCGGCTGAGCTCACCGCTTTGGACCCCAGCAGCACCAGGGGCCGCAGCGATTCGAGGATGCGTTCGGCCAGCTCGGTGATGTCGTCGCGCGACTGCACGTCTTCGATGAGGATGGCGAACTCGTCGCCGCCCATCCGGGCCGCCGTGTCCAAGGGCCGCAGGCACTCGACCAGCGTCGTCGCCACGCGCTTGAGCAACAGGTCGCCCTCGCTGTGGCCCAGGCTGTCGTTGACCGTCTTGAAGTCGTCGAGGTCGATGAAGAGGACCGCCAGGTGTGAGTTCGTCTGCTCGGCCCGAGCCAGCGCGTGCTCCAAGCGGTCCTGGAACAGCGCCTTGTTGGCCAGCCCGGTCAGCGGGTCGTGGAAGGCCCGGTACTCGAGCTCGTCTTCGAGGCGGGTGCGGTCGGTCGTGTCGCGGAAGCTCCAGACCCGGCCCACGATCTCGCCGTCGATGCGCTGCGCCTTGGAGTAGAGCTCGACGACGCGCCCGTCCTTGAACTCGAGGCTGTTGAAGGTCTCCAGGTCGGGGTTCTCGTTGAGCTCGCGCCACGTAGCGAGGAACCCCTCGGGGTTGACGAGCTGGTCGAGGACGAAGGCGAGCTTCGTCGCCTCGTCCCCAGGCTTCCAGTCTTGCTCTGGGATATGCCAGGTTTCGGAGAAGCGGCCGTTGAACGTGGTGATCAGTCCGTTGTTGTCGATGACGAGAAGGCCGTCGGCGGTCGAATCGAGGGTGGCCGTCAAGAGCGACAGGGCCTGGCCGAGCTCGTGCTCGGTCCGCGCCTGCACGGAGGCGTCGTGCGCCGAGATGACGAAGCCTTCGACCGTCGGATCGTCGAGCAGGTCAACGATGCTCATCTCGAAGGGCACGACCTCGCTCCCGTCGTGGCGCAACAGCCCAACGCGCACCGACGCCGGGTGGGCCGAGGAGGCGCCGTGGGAGGCCGCCGTGAGCGCGCCGGCGAGCTTGGTGCGGTCGGCCGGATCCACGATGTCGAGCAGAGGGCGCTGCTCGAGCTGCTCGGGGTCGTGGCCGAGCAGCCGGGTGATCGCACCCGACACCGACTCGAGCGTGCCGACGGAGGAGACCAACATGATGATGGAGCCCGCGTTGTGTACGAGGGAGCGGAAGCGCGCCTCGTGGCCGGAGGCCAGCTCGTAACGGCGGCGCTCGGTCAGGTCGCGCAGCGAGAGCAGGATCACGCGCTGGCCGAACCAGTGGACCGTGGTGCCCACGACTTCGACCAGGCGCCAGCCGTTCGCCGCGTTGATCCGCAGCTCAATCGGCGAGCCGATGTCCTTGCCCTGGATGCTGACCAAAGAGCGCAGCACCAGCTCCTGGTCGTCTGGATGCACGAGGTCGAGGCCCGATCGGCCGACCCATTCATCGAAGGACCGCCCGAAGGTCCGCTCGGCGGACCGGTTCCCCCACACGATGGTGCCCTGCGTGTCGACCATCACGAGGGCGTCAGGGAGATGCAAGAAGGCTTCAGTGACCGAGTTGAAGGTGTCCGTGTCGCCGGCACCGGGCGGCAAGTTCGATGCGCCCGCCGGCAGGCCGCACGACGCGTCAGCGGGTGTGTCTCCCGCCGACGTCGACGACGTCGACGCGTCAGCGCCCGCCACTCGCGAAGACCGACGGTGCCACTTCATCCCACTGGCGTTGCGCAAGATGCGTTGCTCCGGCACCGATCCGCTCCCTCTCCATGCTCGATCACGTACGTTTCATCTCGGCCAATCGCGGTTGGAGGCGGGGTTGCGATCCGGTTGCATGTCACCTCGCGCACAACGGTTTGCGCCGCGTTTGCGCGTTCCGTTTTCGTTCGGTCGTAGTCACGTTTTCGGTTCGATTCGGTTCCGGCTTTTGGCTCGGTCTTGGTTCGCGTTCTGGTTCGGTCTTCGTTGGCCCCGACGCGCTGAACTCCGCTCGTTCCCGGGGCCGGACCGCAGCCGCCGGACCACCATCGAGATCGCCTGCCGTCCTGGCCGCCGACCAGATGTGCAGGGTCCTCCTATGCTCTCGCCGTGGTCTCAGAGCTCTTCGACGATGCGGCGTGGACCGAGGTGCCGGGCTTCGAGTTCACCGACATCACCTACCACCGGGCCAAGGCGCACGGCACCGTCCGCATCGCCTTCGACCGCCCGGAGGTCCGGAACGCCTTCCGGCCTCACACGGTCGACGAGCTGATCGTCGCGTTCGAGCACGCGTACCAGTCGGCCGACGTGGGCTGTGTCCTCCTGACAGGGAACGGCCCGTCGCCCCGCGACGGCGTCTGGGCCTTCTGCTCGGGTGGGGACCAGCGGATCCGCGGCGCCGACGGCTACCAGTACGACGGCGCGGGCGACGACGGGCCCAAGGTCGGGCGGTTGCACATCCTCGAGGTGCAGCGCCTCATCCGCTTCATGCCCAAGGTGGTGATCGCCGTGGTGCCGGGGTGGGCCGCCGGCGGCGGTCACAGCCTCCACGTCGTGTGCGATCTCACGCTGGCGAGCGAGGAACACGCTCGTTTCAAGCAGACCGACGCCGACGTGGCCAGCTTCGACGGGGGGTTCGGCTCGGCCTATCTGGCCCGGCAGGTCGGCCAGAAGCGCGCCCGCGAGGTTTTCTTCCTGGCGGAGGCCTACACGGCGGCCGAGGCCTACCACATGGGCGCGGTCAACCGGGTCGTGCCGCACGTCGAGCTCGAGCGCCTCGCCCTGGAGTGGGGTGCCACGATCAACCAGAAGAGCCCGACGGCCATCCGGATGCTCAAGTACGCCTTCAACCTGATCGATGACGGGCTCGTGGGCCAGCAGCTCTTCGCGGGGGAAGCGACCCGCCTCGCCTACGCGTCGCCCGAGGCGGCCGAGGGGCGCGACGCCTTCTTGGAGAAGCGGCCGGCCGACTGGTCGCCCTACCCCTGGCAGTACTGAACCAGCACACCGCACTGAGCGAGCCCACCGGCGTCGGGCCGGCGGCTCGAGGGAATCGAGGCGACGTCGTGTGTTCCGGCCGAGCTCGTGATCCGCGGGTTCAGGTGCGCCCCTGGGTTGCCGGGTAGGGCTATTCCAGCATCCGACCAGGTAATCGGGGTAGAAATTGCGTGTCGGGGGTTCTCGCCGACCATGACGACAAGGAGCCAGATTCATGCTTGGAACTAGCTACCCGGTGCTCGACGCCTTTTTGACGATCCTGTACTTCTTCTTGTTCTTCATCTGGATCTGGCTTGCGATCATGGTGTTCTTCGACATCTTCGGCAGCCACGACATGGGAGGCTGGGCCAAGGCGCTATGGGTGATCTTCATCGTCATCTTCCCCTTCCTCGGGGTGCTCGTGTACCTGATCGCACGCGGCGGGTCGATGCACGAGCGGCGCATCCACCAGGCGCAGCTGCAACAGAAGGCCTTCGACGAGTACGTCCGGCAGGCGGCGGGAACGCCGGGTGCCGACACCGCCTCCCAGCTCTCCAAACTGGCCGACCTCAAGAATCAGGGCGTGCTGACCGACGCCGAGTTCGAGGCCGAAAAAGCCAAGGTCTTGGCCAGCTAGACGGAGCCTGCGTCTGTCATTGATGGCGACATTGATGGCGACGCGGTGACGGCGCAGGACGAGCCCGAAGGGGCTGAACAGGGGACCGGCGCGGCGGGCCCGGTCGCCGGCTCGGTGGGCCCGGTCGCCGGCTCGCCCGAGCGCGCGGCCGGCGGCGAGCGCCAGAGTCGTGACGGCGAGAGCGATGCCATGTCGGAGCGTATGGCGACGCGCATCGAGCAGGACGTCGCGGCGCCGCTGCCATGGCGCTCCATCGTCAAGAAGAGCGTCTTGGTGGTGGTGGCGGGCATCACCATCTACCTCCTCTTTCCCAGCCTGGTCGAGGTCTTCTCCTCATTCCCCAAGCTCACCGATATCGACTTCATCTGGTTCGCGTTCGCCGTGGTGCTCCAGGTGGCGCACTTCACCTGCACGATCGCCCTGCAGCGGATTGCCCTGCGGACCAAGGCCTGGTTCTCGGTGGCAACGTCGCAGCTGGCGGGCAACGCCATCAGCCTGATCGTGCCCGGGGGCGCGGCGTTCGGTGCGGCGACACAGTTCCGGATGCTCGCCGCGTCGGGCAACGACTCGGGCACGGCGGTGGCCGGACTGACCGCGTTCTCGTTGCTCGGCATCGGCGGGCTGCTCGCCCTGCCCATCTTCGTCCTGCCCGCCATTTTGGCCGGGACTCCGATCGCCAGCGGCCTCCAACATGCGGCCCTCCTCGGCATCGTCGCCTTCATCCTCTTCGCCGGCTTCGGGGCCGCGGTCCTGGTGCTGGACGGACCGCTTCGTTGGGCCGGGCGGATCGTGCAGTCGGCGCACAACCGGCTGCTGCGCAAGCGGGCACCCATCACCGGGCTGTCGGATCGCCTCGTCTACGAGCGGAACCGGATTCGCGAGGTCCTGGGCAAGCAATGGAAAGCGGCCTTGCTGCTGAGCAGTGGACGGCTCGCCTTCGACTACGGGACGCTGCTGGCGACGATCCGGGCCACCGGGGTGAAACCCAATCCGTCTCTCGTCCTGCTGGCCTACGCGGTGGCCGGCCTCCTCGCGCTCATCCCTATTACGCCCGGTGGGTTGGGCATCGTCGAGGCCGGGCTGAGCGCGCTGTTGATCCTGGCCGGCGTGCCCAGTGGCGCCGCCGTGCTGGCGACGCTTGCCTATCGCATAATCTCGTACTGGCTGCCAATCCTCGTGGGCCCCTTCGCCTACTTCGCCTTCCGCTTGCGTTACGGCGCGCCGGGTGACGGGACCGGCGGCGTCAGTGGGCCGGCCCTTGCCGCAGGCTGACGCCGTCGCTCAGCGCGAGGAGCGCAGGACACAGCCTCATGGGTTCATGAAGCACCTGGCCCCGGTGCGTAGGCCCCTGGGCCCGTGCTCGTGCGGCGCCACCAGGTCGGTGGCGGGGCGGTCGCAGTGAGGCGAGCGGTGTCAAGGCGCACGGGGTGTGCTCCGAGAGAATGTCAGGGGCGCCGGCCTTGGCGAGGGCGTCTCTGCGGTGCGATGCGCGTTTCAGGAGCTGGCTACATTGCCGGCGGGACGTTGCCTGGCCGGGACAGAGACATGCGAGGACCCAACCGCCGTGTATGAGGGGACGTGGGAATCGGTCGGCACACACACGGTGCCCGACTGGTACGACGACGCCAAGTTGGGCGTCTTCCTCCACTGGGGCCTCTACTCGGTGCCGGGCTGGGCGCCGCGGGTGCCCGACATCCAGCACCTGCTCGTCAAGGACGGACCCAAGCGGATGCTGCGGGAGAACCCCTACGCCGAGTGGTACCTGAACTCGCTGCAGATCAAGGGCAGTCCCACCCAGCTGCACCACGCCCGTGTCTACGGCGACGACTATCCCTATGACAACTTCGTCAAGACGTTCAACGACGCGTCGGCGGGAGCGAACCTCGACGCCATGGCCGACGCCTGCCGGTCTGCCGGCGCGCGCTACGTGGTCCTCACGACCAAGCACCACGACGGCTTCGCGCTGTGGCCCTCGGGCCTCGCCCACCCCACCAAAGGCCGCTATCACGCATCGCGTGACCTCGTCGGTGACCTGGCCGAGGCAGTCCGGGCCCGTCGCATGCGCATGGGGCTCTACTACTCGGGCGGCTACGACTGGCCCTACAACAACGCAGTGTTGCGCACCGCCGCCGACGCGGTCCTCGCCGTGCCCTACGGCCAGGGCTATGTGCAGTACGTCACCGCGCACGTGCGCGAGCTGATCGACCGCTACCAACCGTCGGTGCTCTGGAACGACATCGGCTGGCCGCTCGACGGGAGGTTGGCCGAGCTCTTCGCGTACTACTACAACGCGGTCGAGGAGGGGGTCGTCAACGACCGCTGGCGAGAGTCCGGCCCGCGCAACAAGGCGATGGACGGCGTGGTGCGTGTCGCGGGCGCACTGGTGCAAGGGCTGTGGCCGATCATCCCCCAGAAACGCAAGCACCTGACCTTTGCCACGCCGAAGCATTACGACTTCCGGACGCCCGAATACGACGTCTTGCAGACCGTGTCCCAGCAGAAGTGGGAGATGGCGCGCGGCGTCGGGCACTCCTTCGGGGCGAACCGCGACGAACAGGCCGAGGACATCATCGGTGAGACCGAGCTCATTCAGATGTTCTGCGACATCGTGTCGAAAAACGGGAACCTGCTCATCGGGATCGGGCCGCGTCCCGACGGGACCGTTCCCGACACGCAGATGGCACCGTTACGACGGTTGGGGTCGTGGCTGGCGGCCAACGGCGAGGCCATCTACGGCTCGAGGCCGTGGGTGATCACGGAGTCGCAGACGGTCGAGGGGACGCCGCTTCGCTTCACGCAGAGCGGCGGGGGCGTCTACGCGCTCGTGATGGGGATGCCGCAGGGGCGGCGCCTGACGCTGCGGTCCATCGACGCCTGGCGGATCCAGCGGGTCCGACTGGTGGGATCGCCCGACGTCCAGCTCGAGTGGTCGAGCGAGGATGGGTTGCTCACGGTGACGCTGCCCGAGCTGTTGCCGCTCTCGGCCGTCACCGTGTTGGACCTCGGCAAGGACGTGCGGGCCCGGCTGGGCCGCGGTGGCCCCCCGCGGCGCGGCTGAGCACAGGCGCTGAGCGCATTCGCTGAGCGCACGGGTCAGGTCAAGACGAGCTCGGTCTGGGTAACGCGGGCGACCAGACGTTCGTTCTGGTCGCGTACGTCGGTCTCGACCACGACCACGGTGCGTCCGATGTGCAACGGGTGGGACACCGCCTCGATGTAGCCCTCGCGCACGCCGCGGAGGAAGTTGGTCTTCGACTCCACCGTCGTCGTCCCCGAGGACTGCTCCGGCAGGTTGAGGAACGCACATGCACCCCCCGTGCTGTCGGCCAGCGCCATGACTGCGCCGCCGTGGAGCGCAGGCTACCGAGCCGCGGCGCGCCACACGGCCGTGTATGACGATATTGGTCCTCCTCTTCTAAGGACTTTTTGCCCTAGTGCTCGACCGCAATTCGCTGCATGATTCTGGCTAGGACGAGCGGCCGCCGGCGCTGCAGTTCGCCCTCGACGGATCCGACACGACGCCACGAGGCAAGTGTCGTTTTATCGATGGAACGGGGTCCCGAGCCCCCGGCGGCCACTCGTCCTCTTATTTCTTTTACAGGTTTCGTTCCTGGTTTCGTTACTCGTCTCGTCAGGCCTTTTCGTGACTGGCCCCGGCGCACGGCACTGTCGGCGCGACGGCATCGCCGTTGGGTATCCGGGGGTTGCAGGCCTCGGCGAGGCTACGTTCTGCGGTGCCCGGCGTAGCGGTGGTGACGAATGCTTCTTGAGCTGTTCCTAATCGGCCTCGTGATCACCTTGGAGCCGATCCCCCTCACTGCGATGATCCTCCTGCTGGCCGCAGACGGCGGGCTGCTCAAGGGTCTCGGCTACGTCCTCGGTTGGATGACCACCCTCGTTGCGATCGTCGCGCTGACCGTCGTGGTCACCGGGGGCAAGCCGCTGCTTCCCCAGACCTCGCCGTCGACGGCGGCGTTGACGATCAAGCTCGCCATCGGCGTCGTCTTGGTCTTCATCGGCTACCGGCGCCGGGGCAGGCCGGCCTCGACCGCTCCGCAGGAGAGGAAGCAGCCCAAGTGGATGAGCGGCATCGACCGGGTCAACCCGCTGGCCGCCGCCGGCCTGGCCTTCCTCCTCCAGCCCTGGGTGCTGGTCGTGGCGGGTGTGACGACGATCACCGAGGCCAAGCTCTCCTCGCCGCTCCAGTACTTCGCCGTCTTCGCGTTCTGCCTGTTGTGCTCGGCGAGCTACATCATCATGGAGGTGTACGCGGCGCTCCGGCCGGTCAAGGTCAAGGCTTTGCTTGCCTCACTCTTGGAGTGGATCAACACCCACCGCGACCAGGCCATCGTGTTCCTGTCGCTGGGGCTCGGCCTGTATCTGATGGCGGTGAGCATCTACGGACTTGTGAGCGGCGAGTAAGCGTACTGCCAGGCGGCGCTTGCGAGCGTGGGATCCACCGGCGCAACAGGAGTGGTCGGTAACGTCGGAGCCCGGAGGTGCACGATGCTCGCTTACACGTGGCCCCTGCTCAATCTGTTGTGGACATTCCTGATGTTCGCCGGGATCTTCCTTCTGCTCTTCTTCGTCATCTGGTGTTTCGTCGACAATTTCCGTCGCCGTGATCACAGTGGCTGGGCGAAGGGCGGCTGGACGGTGTTGATCCTCTTGATCCCCTTCTTCGGCGCGCTCTTCTACGTCATCGCGAGGCCGGCGGACGCACCGCTGTCCACGTAACGGGAGAGAGCGGCTGCGCGCATCGGCGCGCTCAAGAGCGCGTCGTCTGCTCGTCGCCGTCGTGCAGTGCGATCCGAGTCCCGTCGTCGGTCAACTCCACGTTCGGAATGCCAAGACGCGTGGCGAGCAGACCGGGCAGCTCGTCGAGGGAGACCTCGCTCACGCCCGACGCGCCGCCCACGGGCCGCTCGATGAGCACGGCACCCTCGCTCACGATCAGCGTCAGGCACCGCTCAGGGCTGCGCAGCCCCGTCATGATGTTCGTCACGAAGGACGACTCGGGGTGCGTCGCGGTGTACCAGTTGTTGACCTCGATGTCGACGCGTTGCGCCGGCTCGGGGACGAAGCCGTACATGTCACTCCAGTCCCCGTCCAAGAACACCTGGAGGACGAGTTCGGCTTCGTCCTGGCGCAGCCGATAGCGCCAGCCGGATTGCTCGGACTCGCGACCGACCTCGAAGGGGACGGGGTCGAGGAGCCCGCCCCCGCCCAAGCCGACGTCGGCCAGCCAGAGCGAACCGTCGCGGTCGCGCACCCGAAGGAGCAGATGGTTGAGCGGGCGGGGTGCGCCCTCCGGCCCGAGACGCACGCGGGCCAAGATCGGGTCGACCTCTCGGCCCCCGAGAGACTCCAACGCCCCGGCCAGCAGGAGGTTGTGCTCGAAGCAGTAGCCGCCCCGGCGGCGGGCGACGATCTTGGCTTCGAGGTCGGCGAGGTCGAGTGAGACGGGCCGTCGGGAATAGGAGTCGAAGTTCTCGAAGGAGATGGTGGTGGCATGGGCGCGATGGAGCTCGGCGAGCCCCGGATCAGAGGTTGTCGCCAGGCCGATCCGGGCCAGATACGCCTGGGGCGAGTTCAGCGTCGGCACTGCGGACGCCCGGTCGGGTCCTCCCCCGGATGGCTCGGGGGGCAAACGATCGTTTGAGCACGGATTAGCCGGCAGATCATGCGAATTCCATTTTCGTTTTTGCTCCTCGCTCACTATGGTTGCGCGTCACCCAGGGAAACCGCCAGGGAGTCTTGAGATGCAAAATCATCACCCGAAGATTGCTCAACGCCCGGATCGCACGTGGGTGGTCGAGTGCCCACAGTGTCGGAACGACCTCACCTCCGCGGTCCCGATCGGTATCGGGATGCCGCTGCGCGATCGCGACACGGCCGAGCGGCTCCGCGAGAACCACGCCACCCGGCCCGTCCGGCGGGCTGTCGCTTCATAAAGCACCCCTCGAGCGATGGGTGGCGCGGCTGACGACGTCGTCACCAAGGCGAGCCCTCGCTCGGTGGCCGACACCGTCGACCGGTTCCTCGAGTTGCTCGGATCCAAAGGTCTCAGGGTGTTCTCGGTCATCGACCAGCGCGCCGAGGCCCGCGCCGTCGGCCTCGACTTGCGAGAGACCACCCTGGTCGTCTTCGGCAACCCTGCGGCCGGCACCGGCGTCATGGACGCCGTCCCGCTGTCCGCCTTGGACCTCCCTCTCAAGGTCCTCGTCTGGGCCGACGGTGAGCGCGGGACCCAGGTGAGCTACACCGCGCCGGCCGCGTTGGCGGCCCGTTACGGGCTGACGGCGGAGCAAGCTGCGGCGTTCGAGGGGATCAACGGGCTGACCGACGCGCTCGTCTCGGCGGCCTGAGCTCCCCGGGCGGACGCGGTGGGCGGACGACGGGGTGGATCCCCAGGTAGAGCAAGAGGTGGCGCGACGACTGGAAGGCGCGCAGACGCTGTGACAGCCTGAGTGACACTGTGTCACCGGCAATGGCACGGGTGGCCCATTGCATCGAGCACCTGACAGGGGAAGCAACCGACGTGTCCGGCAGCACCTTTCCGTACTCTGCTGAGGAGCTCGATCGCTTCCGCCAGGTCCAGCGCTTGGCCTACGACATCGCCCAGCACGTCGAGTCCCAGCTCGAGCCGGGCATGACCGAGCTCGACGTCTGCCTCCTCATCGCCGCCGCCCAGGCCAACAACGACGTCACCCAGGTCTTCCACGAGCCGTTCGCCTGGATCGGACGCCGCACCATCCTCGGGGCCGACTGGATCACGACCGCCCTCGGCGCCAAGGACCTCGCGGCGGGCGTGCGCCCGGGGACGCCGTTCTTCCCCACCACCCGGGCCATCGCCGACGGCGCGCCGGTCATCATCGACCTGGCCCCGGTCGTCGGCGGCATCTCGACCGACATCGGCTACTCGTGTGTCGTGGGCGCCAATCCGTTGTTCCACGACATCGACCGGGTCATGCCGCGGATCCGTTCGTTTCTCTTGGAGGGCATCCGGGCCGGGGAGTCGCTGCTCACGCTGTACCGCGAGCTCGACGTCCAGTTGGCCCAGCGGGGGTGGGAGAACTGCCACCAGCACTACCCGGACCGGGCGATCGGGCACCTGGTGTTCCCCCTCGAGGCCGACCCCGAGCGTCCGTCCCCGCTGCCGGGGTTCGGGACCGCCGCGGCCGAAGGGCTGCTTGCCGCCGGCGTCGCCGCCGTCGAGGGCGGGACCTCCTACCCGGTCTGGAACGACACCTCCTTCAGTGACTACCCCGCCTCGCCGGGGCTGTGGGCGGTCGAGCCGCACATCGGCCGCGACGGCGTCGGCGTGAAGTTCGAAGAGATCCTCGTCGTCACCGAGGACGACGCCTTCTGGTTGGACGACCACCTGCCGCACGCGCAACGGTGGGCGGCAGCAGGCTACGGAATCGAGCCGCTCCGCAGGCTATGACGCCGACGCGCACGCGAACCCGGGCCGCCGCGCAACAGCGCCGGGCGGCGACCGAGCAGGCGATCCTCGACGCCACCGAGTCCCTGCTCGAGACCCGGCCGTTCCGCGACCTGACTGTCGAGGACGTGATGGACCTGGCCGGCCTCGGCCGCACCGCCTTCTACCGCTACTTCCCCGACCTCGAGAGCGTCGTGCGGCGCCACATGGGTGGCATCGCCCACGAGCTCTCCCTCGCCTCGCAATACTGGCTGGCCGCCGAGGACCCCGACGCCCAGCTCGTCGCGGCGGGCATGCGCATCGCCGCCATCTACCGCGACCATGGCCGCGTCATGCAGGCGTTCTCCGACGCCGCCGGGGCGGGGTTCGACGTGCACCAGGCGTGGCGGGCGACCCTCGACAGCCTCATTGAGCCCGGAGTGGCGCACCTGCGCGTGCTCGTCGCGCAGGGACGGGCCGAATGCGAACACCCCGACGAGACCATCCGGGCGCTGTCGGTGCTCATCGACCGGTATCTGCTCGACATCTACGGTCGGTCGGCGGCCGTCGACATCGCCGAGCCGGTCGCGGTGCTGGCGCAGATCTGGCGGCGGACGTTGCGGTTGCGCTGAGGGTGGGTCAGCGGAAGAGCGGTACCGGCGTGCCGAGCTCGAGCTCGAAGTAGTCAGCCGGCGCGCCCGGGACGTCGAGGGCCGCCGCGGCCGGAGCGATGTCGACGCCGGGCAGCCCGGGGAAGAGCGGGTCGTGGTGGCAGAACGCGACCGTGCCGGGCCGGAGCAGCTGCACCTGCTCGAGCATGAACTGCACCGAGGATCCCTGGAACGGCTCGCCGTCGACGTTGGGGCGGCCGCCGAGCGAGAGCAGCGCCACGTCGGGGCGCAACCCGCTGAAGATGCCCCGCCAATAGCCCGCGCTCCCGCTCACGAGCACCGTGCCGCTCGAGGTCGTCAGCAGATAGGCGAGCTGCCCGCCGTCGAGGCGCGAGCACACCTCGTTCATGGCGATCAGCGCCTGGCCCGCCGGGTTGGACGAGATCGACTCCATGGCGCCGAACAGGCCGGCGATCTTGGCGGCGCGCTGTTGTGCACTGATGTCGAGGTCGCCCAGGCAGGCGACCGAGGAGTCGGACTCGCTGTGGGCGAACAGGCACGAATGCAGCGCCGGCAGCACCTTGACGCGGGTCGAGGGCCCGCAGTGCACGGTCTCGCCGCCGGTCACCACGAGGAGGCGCTCCTCGGGCACGCCGTCGGCGCGCAGACAGCGCGCGGACTCGGGCGAGCACACCACCGTCGCGCCGGTGCCGCGCGCGATCGGTTCGGCGCCGTAGAGATGGTCGAAGTGCGCGTGGCTGATGAAGACGAAATCGGCCTTGTCGACGGCGGCTGTCGTGAGGCCCACGGGAGGGAGCCCGGGCAGCCGGTCGATGTAGGCATCGAAAAAGAGGTCGAGCCCCGCGTCGCGCACGCGGAACGTCGCGGTCCCGAACCATTCGAGTGTCGTCGGCATCGGGCGAACGTTAGGGCGTAGCCTGCGTCGGTGCCTGCGCGTGCGCCTGCGCATGGGCCTCGGCTTCTTTGACTGCGCGCTCGGGGGAACCGACCAGCTTGGCGGAGAACTTGACCGCCTTGACCGCACTGGTGACGCCCGTCTGCAAGGTGGCGCCGATCACGATGAGGATGACCCCGGGCCAGAAGAGGTAGCGCCAGCCGAGCATCAAGATGCCGAGGCGACCCAGCGCATAGGGCGGCGAGCACACGATGGCACCGACCGCGCCGCCGATGGCGGTCGCGGCCAACTTGTCGCGGCTGTTGCGCTTCTTCTCGATGCCCACGATGCGCGCCGGCACCGCCAGATAGCACAGCATCATGATGCCGACCACGATGCTCTGGCTGATGACGAACGGCCAGTGACCCCAGCGCGTCGCGATGAGTGCGGAGAACGACAGCGCCAGGCCGATGGAGACTCCCCAGGCGCTGATCACCCCCAGGTGCTGGTTGGCCTTGGCGAACGCCGGACGGATCTCGGGCTTGCCCGGAACCGAGATGGCGAAAGCGAAGACGCCGTTGAGGTAGAAGCTCGCCGCCGTGAGCAAGGTCACGGCCAGGACGGCCGGGATGAGGACGGGCCCCCGGACGACATGGAACTGTTTGCCGTGGAGCACGTGGAGCTTGATATCGAGCAAGGCGAGCCAGATCCACATGGCGGGGATGATCTGCACCAGCGTGAGGCGCCAGTTCGTGATGAGCAGCTTGAGGCCCTGGAAGAGCATGAGGAACGCGCCGACGATCAGCGCCAGGGGGGCGAGCCAGCGGCGGCGCTGGCTCAGCTGGAGCACCGCCTGCTCGACGGCGTCGTCGTCGCTGGTGCGGATGGCGTCGACGAGGCGGACGATGGACGCCCCGACGCCTGGACGGCGCGTGGAGGGTGGGGTGGCGCCGGATGCGCTCCGCTCGTCCCCGTCCTCGTCCGTCGTCACCTTCGACCCCTCACGTTGGTCCCCGATCACGCCATTGTCACTCTGGCGTAGCCTGCTACACGGCACGACGACGCGGCGACGCGCCCCGGGGAGGAGGCCACGATGACCGTGGAGGACCGGGTCCCGTTGGCGGATACGTCAATCGCCAAGGCGATTCCTCACCTGACCGAGGAGGAGAGCAAGGCCAAGGGGAGGGCGGCACGGGAAAAGGTGCCCCGGGACAGCCAGGGGGTCTTCGATCCCGGACCGGAGCGGCCCGACCCGATTGCGTTGCTCGAGGAGCAGGCCAAGACGAGGGTCCCCGAGCTGGTGCCGATCCGCTACGGGCGCATGCTCGTCTCGCCGTTCACCTACTTCCGCGGCGCGGCGCTGGCGATGGCGTCGGACCTCGCCACCACGCCCCGCTCGGGGTTGGGTGCCCAGATCTGCGGTGACGCCCACCTGTCGAACTTCGGCGTCTTCGGGTCGCCCGAACGCCAGCTCGTGTTCGACTGCAACGACTTCGACGAGACGCTGCCCGGGCCGTGGGAGTGGGACGTCAAGCGGCTGGCCGCCAGCATCGTCGTCGCAGCGCGCCACCGCGGCTTCTCCAAGGACGTGCGGGCGGATGCCGTCGTGGGCCTCGGGAGGAACTACCGCGAGTCGATGCGCCTGATGGCGATGATGAACAACCTCGACGTCTGGTACAGCCGGGTCGAGGTCGAGCCGATCGTGGACATCTTGAAGGCCCAGGCCGACGCGCGGGGCACCAAGGCCCAAGTGAGGATGGCGAGCACCGCGTCCAAGATCGTCGCCAAGGCGCACACCAAGGACTCCATGACCGCGCTCGACAAGCTGACACACGTGGTCGACGGCCAGCGACGGATCGTCAGCGACCCGCCCGTCATCGTGCCGATCGAGGAGCTGTTTCCAGAGATCGAGTCCGCCGCGATGATCGACATATTCCGCGACTTGCTCCGCCGCTACCGCAACAGCCTGCCGACCGATCGCCGGCAACTCCTCGAGCAGTACACACTGAGCCAGATGGCGCGCAAGGTCGTGGGCGTGGGCAGCGTCGGCACCCGGGCCTGGATCATCCTGTTGCACGGACCACGTGCGGAGGACGTCCTCTTCCTCCAGGCCAAAGAGGCCGAGGCCTCGGTCCTCGAGCGCTTCGTGAAGAAGAGCCAGTACGACAACCACGGGGAACGCGTGGTGGCCGGCCAGCGCCTGATGCAGGCGAGCAGCGACATCTTCTTGGGCTGGCAGCGGGCTCACGGCGTCGACGGGGTGACCCGCGACTACTACGTCCGCCAGCTCCAGGACTGGAAGGGATCGGTCGACCCCGAGAGCGCCATCCCCGAGGGCGTCGCGGCCTATGCCGAACTCTGCGGTCACAGCCTCGCCCGGGCCCACGCCCGGTCGGGGGACCGGATCGCCATCGCGTCGTACCTGGGCGCGAAGCCGTCGTTCGAGAAGGCGCTCCTCCGCTTTGCAGAGGCCTACGCCGACCAGAACGAGCGCGACCACGAGGCCTTCGCCGCTGCCTGTAAAAGCGGCCGGTTGCATGCCGAGGAGGGGATCTGAGCCACGGCTCGAAGAATTGTCCTGGCCAATCGGCGACACGCGTCATCGTTTCGGGGCAGAATGAGCAAACCGCCGTTGAGGAGTCACCACAACGCGACCTAAGGAGCCTGCATGCTTGCCTCGAGTTACCCGGTCCTCGATGCCTTCCTGACGATGCTGTACTTCTTCCTCTTCATCATCTGGATCTGGCTGTTGATCATGGTGTTCATGGACATCTTCCGCAGCCATGACATCGGAGGCTTGGCTAAGGCGCTGTGGGTGATCTTCGTCATCATCGTCCCCTACCTCGGTGTCTTCGTGTACCTCATCGCCCGGGGCTCCAAGATGCACGAGCGGGCAGCGTCGGATGCGGCACAGCAGCAGAAGGCCTTCGACCAGTACGTGCGTCAGGCCGCCGGCACCCCCGGCGCCGACAGCGCCTCCCAACTCTCCAAGTTGGCCGACCTCAAGAGCCAGGGTGTGCTGACCGATGCGGAGTTCGAGGCCCAGAAGTCGAAGATCCTGGCTGCGAGCTAGCCGCGGGCGAGTCACGCGGACCCAACGAACACGGAGAGGAGCCGCAATGTCGTTAGGACCAGTCAGCTACACGGTGGTCGCCTTCCCGGGCAACCAGTTCAACGGGGACATCGCGCCCGAAGTCGCCAAGCTCGTGGAGAGCGGGCTCGTGCGCATCCTCGACCTGGTCTTCGTGGCCAAGGACGAACAGGGCGAGACGATCAGCCTCGAGTTCGACCAGATGGACGAGCTCGCGGCCTTCGACGAGATGGATGGCGAGGTCGGCGGCCTGGTCAACAAGGAGGACCTCGACCACGTGGCGGACAGCTTGCCCGAGGGCAATTCCGCGCTGGTCATCGTGTGGGAGGACGTCTGGGCCCGTCCGCTCGCTGACGCAGTGCGCGCGTCGGGTGGCGTGGTCGTGGACTCGGCGCGGATCCCAGCGGCGCTGGTCGACTCGGCGCTCGAGGATCTCGCGGCGGCGCTCAAGAGCTGAGAACCGAGAGTTGAGAACGAGAGGGAAAGGAGCACAACGATGCCAATGAGGCGACGTCCGGTCATGCGGACAGTGGGGCGCACGGCAGTCATCGCCGGCACCGCCTCGGTGGTGGCGGGCCAGGTGAACCGGCACCAGCAGAACAAATACGCCGAGCAGGATGCCCAGGCTCAGCAGGGGGCGGCACAGGCTCCGGCCGCCGCGCCGGCTGTGGCGCCCGCGGGCGGCGACTCCGACGAGCTGATCAGCAAATTGAAGGAGCTGGCCACCCTGAAGGACCAGGGGATCTTGACCGAGGCCGAGTTCAACGACCAGAAGTCGAAGATCCTGGCGCAGATGTCCTAATCGAGGGACCTGGCGCCTGCGTGGGGCGGCGAGGTCGGGCTCGGTGAGCTGAGCCGATGGCCGGTTGTGGTTTGCGGCTTGTATATGTAACCTTCGTTAATTGGGGGGGTTTACGGAAGGATATTCGCTTATCCTTCGTTAAATGGGGGGTCGATCCTTCGTTAATTGGGGTGGGTTTCGGAGGGCTGCATATACAGAAGAGGAGGAGTTCCCCGGCTCCTGGTCGTCGGCTCGGCGCGGTTCCCGGCTGCGGTACCTCAGCACGACCCTCTGATCCGGGGCGCCCGATTGGGTGCAATCCCATCTGCCGCCGTGATCACGGGGGTTTTCCCGGGCAGAACCCCGGGTATCGCATCATGCGAGGGAGGTTGTGCAATGCACATCAACCGGCAGGAGCTGATCAGTTCAGCGAACAGGCGGGCGCGGCGGGCAAGGAAAACCTCGGGGAGGATCTTGGTTTCCGCCCTCGGCTTCGGGGTGGCCTACTACTTCGACACGGAGAACGGTGACCGGCGGCGCAAACGCCTCTACGGGGCGCTCCAACACGCCGCCCGCAGCATCGACTCGGTGTTGGCTCCCGAAGCCGGGGACCCGCCGCCAATGTTCACCCCGTTGTTGCGGGCATTGAAGCCCGATGCCGATGAGTCGTCGTACCCGACGACAACCCGGGCGCGGGAGCCGGTCGCCGCGGCGCGCTAGCTCGGGACGCGCGCCGGGGCGGCGGCCCCGAGGTCCCAGTCGTGCCCCGTCGTGCCCCAGGTCAGGGCAGTGTACGGGCGGTTCACGGCGAGTAGAGGGGGGCGTTGCCCGAGCCCTCCGTCAAAGATGCGGCCAGTAACGTAAACCGGATGTGGCCGTACGAGCGCGGTGCGAGGAAGAGGTCCGGCCGCGCCCTATGGCCCACGATCGACGGTGATTGACCCACCCGACATCGAAGCCGTGAGCGTCCAGGAGCCGCCCTCAGAGCCGGCGCCCGCGGCGGTGCCGACGCCGGCGACTGGGCCCCCTGCGCCGGCTTTCGCCCGAACCGGCCGCCCCACCTGGTGGTGGGTGCCCGGTGTGATCACCGTCATCACGATCGCCAGCGTCATCGTCGTCACCCTGTGGCAGCTCCACCCGAGCCTGCTCTTCTCGAACACGACGACGACGGGCGGCGACACGGGCGCGCACATCGCGATGCCCAAGTACCTCGAGTCGCTCATCTCGCACGGCCATCTGACCGGGTGGGATCCCGGTTGGTACGACGGCTTCCCGCTCTACACCTTCTATTTCACGCTGCCCGACTTCTTCATCGCCGTCGGCGGCTGGATCATCTCCTACGACGTCGCGTTCAAGTTGGGCACGATCCTCGGCTCGGTGCTGCTGCCCGTCTGCGCCTGGGCCTGCGGTCGGTTCTTCCGCCTGCGCCCTCCTCTTCCCACCCTTTTGGCAGCGGCCACCCTGCCCTTTTTGTTCGACTACACGTTCACGATCTACGGGGGGAACCTCTTCTCGACCATGGCCGGGGAGTACGCGTACTCCTTCAGCCTGTCCCTCGCCATCTTGTTCCTCGGCCTTTTCGCCTGCGCGGTACGGGAGGGGAAATACCGGGGCTGGGCGGCGTTCGTGCTGGCCGGGTGCGTGCTGGCCCACATCCTCCCCGCCATGTACGCGCTCGGCGGTGCGCTGATCCTGACCGTGATCGAGCTCCTGCCCGTCCGGTGGGGCATCGCAGACGGGGGCGAGCTGTTGTGGCGCAACAACGCACCCCGTGCGCGTGTCCCGTGGACGCGGACACTGTGGTGGGCCGGGTCGACCGTGGGGATCGGCCTCCTGCTCTCAGGCTTCTGGCTGGTGCCCTTCGGCCTGGAGCACGCCTACACCACGTCGATGGGTTACACGAACGTCGAGGGCTGGGCCCAGTACTTCCGCGAAGCCGACGCCTGGGCGCTCGTGACCGCCGGCATCGGCGTCCTACTGGCCTTCTGGTTGCGGAGCCGGTTCGGGATCGCGCTCACGATCCTGGGTATCGCCTCCGCGGTCGCCACCGCCGTCGATCCACAGGGCAGCCTCTACAACGTCCGGCTTCTGCCGCTTTGGTTCATCTCGGTGTACCTCATGGCGGCATGGACGTTCGGGACGATCTGCATCGCGGTGGCCGAGATCTGGCGGCGCCGAGCCGACCGCAGACGGGAGCAGCCTGCTCGAGAACCGGTCTGGGTGGCGGTGGCGGTGCCACCACCCTCCGCGCCTGCGTGGGAGGCGCCGGACTTTCCCGCCGCGACGACGCAGATGTCTGCGGGCGTATACAGCCCACCGACCGGGCCGGTGCAGCCCGAGCAGCCAGAGCAGACCGAGCAGCCCGTTCACCCCGAGCCTGAGCCCGAGGCGCCGCGCCGGCGCCGCCCGGCTCCTCCGCGGCGATGGGCCCCCGCCGCGGTCGGGGGCGCGGTGCTGGGCCTCCTGGTTGTCATGGCCATCGTGACGCCCCCCTTCTTCGTCTCGGCCTCGGCCCTGCCGGTGACGGTGGGCCCCAACGAGGTGACCAACTGGTCGAGCTACAACTACATCGGCTACGAGGGACAGTCCTCCTATCCCGAGTACCACTCCATCATGGAGACGATGGACTCGGTCTCGAAGCGCTACGGCTGCGGCCGCGAGATGTGGGAGTACAGCGCCAGCGAGAACCGCTTCGGCACGCCCGAGGCGCTCATGCTCCTTCCCTATTGGACGAACGGCTGCATCGACTCCATGGAGGGCTTGCTCTTCGAGTCGTCGACGACGACGCCGTATCACTTCCTCGACCAGGCCGAGCTGTCCGAGGCGCCCTCGGACCCCGAGGTCGGCCTGCCCTACGGCTCCGTGGACGTGACCCTCGGGGTGCAGCACCTCCAGCTGCTCGGTGTGAAGTACTTCATGGCCGAGTCACCCGAGGTGGAGCAGCAGGCAAACGCCGATCCCGCGCTCAAGCTCGTGGCCAGGACGGGACCGTGGACCTACAACTATGACGGGATCCTCACGCACACGACGTGGGACATCTACGTGGTGAAGGATTCCTCGCTGGTCACCCCGTTGGCCAACGACCCCGTCGTGCTCTCGGGCGTGAAGCCGGCGCCGTCGAGCTGGCTCGCGCCGTCGGTCGCCTGGTACGACGACCCGACCCGGTGGAACGTGGAGCTGGCCCAAGACGGGCCCTCGTCGTGGCCCCGCACACCCCTCAACGACATCGTGGCGACCGCCAAGCACGTGGGCACGACCAAGGTCTCGGACATCTCCGACACGAACACGTCCGTGAGCTTCCACGTCTCGCGGGTGGGGACGCCCGTGCTGGTGAAGGTGTCCTACTTCCCCAACTGGCACGCGAGCGGCGCCGACGGTCCGTGGCGGGTCACCCCCAACCTCATGGTGGTGGTGCCGACGAGCCACGACGTGACCCTCAACTACGGCGGGTCCTCGGCCGACACGCTCGGCCTGTTGGCGACGCTCATCGGCCTGGTCGCTCTCCTCGCGCTGTTCGTGGTGCCGACGGTTCGCCGCTGGTGGTCACCGCGCCCGGCCCCGCCGACGCCGGACCAGAGTGGCGGGCTCCCGCAGGCCTGACCCGGATCGGCCCGCGCCGGCCCCGCGGCGGCCCAGCGCCGGCCCGCTCCGGGCTCTGCGCCAGCAATGCTCTCAGCAGCGAAAACGCTTCCCCCCGGAGCGTCGCCGCCCGCAGTGGTCGGACAAAACGGACACAAAGTGTCTAATATGTGTAGGTAATGACCGCCACGCTTGACGAGGTCCATCAGGGCCAGGCCAGGGGGCTCGACACGCTGGGCGTGTCCGTACGAACGTTCAGTGCCACCGAGGAGCGCCTGCTCACCGCCGCGCTCGGCCTCGTCGGCCGGCGCGGCGTCAAGCGGCTCGGGATGCAAGAGATCGCAGAGAAGGCCGGGGTGTCGCGAGGGACCCTGTACCGCTACTTCCCGAGCAAGGACTCCGTCCTCGCTGCCGCGGCGGACTACGACGCGGTGCGCTTCAGCCACGGGCTCGACGAGGTCCTGGCGACCGCGGTGCAGCCCGAGGAACGGATCGGCGCCTTCATGGCGTACTCGTTCGACTTCATCCGCACCCACCCGTGCCGCCCGCTCTTCGAGTCCGAGTCCGGCTTCGTCATCGGCTACCTGCTCGACCACCTGCCGTCGCTGCGTGACGAGCTCGTCTACCGCCTCGGCGACGCGCTCGACACGGTGCCCGCGGTCGCCAGCGGGGCGCTCGGGCGCGAGCAGCTGGCCGACGTGATCGTGCGCCTCTTCGCATCGAGCTGGATCATCCCCGAGTCAGACGATGCGTCGCTCGTCGAGTCCGTCAACCACATCCTTCAGATCAGATCGGAGTAACGAGATGTCAGAGACCTTGGAGACCACCGAGGGGGAGAGCAGCCAAGAGGGATACGGCTCGGGGGGCGTGATGGACGGCATGGGCCCCGACATGGCGGCCAACCCGCAGCCGGTCTGGAAGGCGCTGCGCGACGAGATGCCGGTCATGCCGATCAACGACCTGCCCTCCGGCAAGGGGGTCTTACTCTCGCGCAAGGAGGACATCATGGAGGCGCTGCGGCACCCCGAGATCTTCTCCTCCAACATGGATGCGGTCGACTTGTGCAACAAGCGGCCGATGATCCCGCTGCAGATCGACCCGCCGGATCATAAGAAGTTCCGCAAGCTCCTCGACCCGATCTTCGCGCCGCGCAAGATGCAGGCGATGGACGCCGAGGTCTCGACCCTCGTCAACAACCTGATCGACGGCTTCATCGACAAGGGAGAGGTGGACTTCGCCAAGCAGTTCTCGATCCCGTTCCCCTCCGAGGTCTTCTTGACCCTGTTGGGCCTGCCGCTCGAGGAGCTCGACACCTTCCTCAAAATGAAGGATGGCATCATCCGGCCCGACCACGTCGTCGGGAAGCTCTACGGCTCGACCGAGGCGAAGGCCTACCAGCAGCAGATCGCCGACTCGGTCTACGACTACTTCAACGAAGTGCTCGACAAGCGCGAGATCGAGCGCAAGGACGACCTGCTCTCGATGTTCCTCGACGCCGAGATGGAGGGTGACCGGCTGACACGCGAGGACATCTTGGACATCTGCTTCCTGTTCCTCATCGCCGGTCTCGACACCGTCACCGCGACCCTCGACTGCATGTTCTCCTTCCTGGCCCAGCACCCCGACCATCGGAGCCAACTGGTGGAGGACCCCGAGGTGATCCCCAACGCCATCGAGGAGCTGCTGCGCTGGGAGACCCCGGTCATGGGCATCGCACGCGTGGCGGTGGCCGACACCGAGCTCGGCGGATGCCCCGTGCAGGCGGGGGACGCGGTCATGGTGATGATCGGGTCGGCCAACACGGACGAGGCCGAGTTCCCCGACGGCGACGTCGTGCGCTTCGACCGCGACGTCAACCCGCACATCGCCTTCGGCGGCGGCATCCACCGCTGCCTGGGCTCGCACCTGGCGCGCCTCGAGTTGCGCGTGGCGCTGCGGGAGTGGCACAAGCGGATCCCCGAGTACGAGATCGAGCCGGGGCACACGCTCGTCTACACGCCGGGCATCCGCTCCATCGACCACTTCCCGATGCGCTTCACGGCATCGGCGTAAGCGCTTCGACGCTGCGACGGCCGCCGTCGCCGACCTGCTCGGTCCAGCGGCCGTCGTGCCAGTAGCGCTGTTCGTGCCGGCCCGAGGGGTCGGGGTACCAACCCGAGGGCGGCACGCCGGCTGAACCTGGCGCTGCCGCAGCTGCCAATCCGTCGGCCGCTGCCGCTGCCGCAGCCCCGGCCGAGCGCCGCAGCCGAGCCGCCCGGCTGAGCGCAGTCAGCTCCTCGACCAGTCGGTCGGCGTCGGCCTCCTCACGGTCGCGGAACTCCGCCCGCGTGCGTCTCCCTGCCACGTCCACGTGCACTGTGGCGAGACCGAGTGGGCGCTGCAGCGGGCCCTGGACCCGGCGGATGCTCTGGGTCTTCTCGAAGGGGACCCACGTGGTCGTGCGATTGAGCCGGCCGGTGACGCACATGGCATGGCTGTCGTCGAAGCCGGCCGAGAGGAAGTGGAAGCTGAGCGGCGCCTTCCAGCGTGCGCGCGTCGGTGGCGGTGTGCGCGCCGGGTCGGGCGCGCCGAGGAGCCGCGCCAAGAGGTGCCACGAATCCTGTTGGGAGCCCACCGGCAACACGGCCTTGCGCACCACGCTTGTGCCCTCGCCCCGTTGGTTGCGCGCCGTCGCGCCCGCCACGTCGACCTCCAGGCGCACCCAGCCAAAGGGCCGCCACAAGATGGGCTGGACCTGGCGCACCGCCTGTATGCGCGAATACGGCACCGTCTCGGAGATGGTCTGGAGCAAGCCCCGGCGGATGCGCACACCCTCGGGCCCCTCCACCGCGATGAAGCCGTACTGGCCCGAGAGGCGCCGCCACATCACTCCGGCGAAGCTGACCAGGTACACGGCGACGAACCCCGTCGCCACGCGGGCCGTGCTCGGCTCGAACTGGTCGAGCGTGGCGAGCGCGGCCACCGTGCCGACGAGCACGAAGGTGATGAGCGAGAGCAGCACCGAGCTGATCAACCGGCCCGGGGTGACCGCCGCCATCGGCAGGCCGGTGTTCGGGGAGAGAGCCGCGTCGGCCTCTCGGTGCCCGGCCAGGAGAACGAGGCGGAGCTCGGCCGCCTGGGATTGTGAGAGATAGGCCAGCCGCCCGTCGGTTGACCCCGACCCCGCCAGGCGCACGCGCAGCTCGGACACGCCGAGGAGGCGGGCCAGCAGCGGGCGGACGATGTCGACGGCCTGGATCCGGGCGAGCGGCAGGCGGCGCGAGTCCTTGCGGATGAGCCCGGTCTCAATGCGCAGCGTGTCGCCCTCGAAGCGCCAGCGCGTCACCATCCAGTGGACGTAGCCGTAGACGGCCGACCCGAGCGTGATGACGACGAGGTAGTCGGTCTCGGCCGTGCTGTTCTCGGCCCTCGAGTGCACGGTGGAGACGAGCACCAAGAAGACGAGCGCGGGGGCCAGCCGGCCGATGCGGGCGATCGGCGTGAGCGGATGGAGGCGCTGCCACTCGCTCTCGGCCGGCTGCGCCTCAGGAGCCTCGGCCGCTGCGGGGCCCTGGGGTGGCTCCGGTGTCTCCGGTGTCTCCGGTGTCACATCCCCGCCGCCATCGCCTCACCCAGCTCGGTGAGCCGATCACGCAACTGCGCCGCCTCGACGGTCTCGAGGCCGGGGATGCGGGCGTCGCTCGCCGCGGCCGCGGTGTGCAACTTGACCGTCGAGAGATGGAACAGGCGCTCAATAGGCCCGGCGGTCACCTCGACGAACTGCATGCGCCCATATGGCACGACGGAGAGCCGCTGCACCATGACGCCGCGGGCCACCAGCAGGTCCTCGTGACGCTCCTGGTAACGCCAGGCCCGAAACCGGCGGCGGAAGAACCAGGCGAACAGGCCACCGAGCGCGACCCACACGAGCACGCTGATCAGGCCCGCCAACGGTCCGCGTGTAACCAGGAAGGTGAGGCCGAAGAACGCCCCGAAGACAAGGGTGATGGTGAGCACCTCGGCCCGTCGCATCCGCCAGAGTTCCGGCGACGGGCGCAGCCACGGTTGCGATTCGCCCGTAGTCATGCCCTAGACGTTAAAGGGAGCAGGTCCGGCCTCGGGTGGCAATTGTGGTCGGGTTGCCGGCTGGACGCCGGGGCAGCCCGACAACCTGCCCTCAATTCGTCGGGCCGCCGGTGCACTTCGTGCCCGTCGTCCTCTGGCACCGGCGTCAATGCGCCGAAGGGTGACTGTGCACCGCTGTAGCCGCGCAGGAAGGCGCGCCTCGCCAGTGCCGAGGACGCGGCTCCGGCTTCTCGTGTCCGCGGCGGCGTCGATCGGGCTGGTCTCGTCCCTCGCCGCGGTGACCGCGCTCACAGCGACCGCGGCGGATGGCGCGGTGCAGGCTCTGTCCGCCCGGTCACTCGACGTCGTCGGTGGTCCCATCGCGGTCGGATCGACAGCGGTCGTGGTGAGCGTCGACGCGAACCATTCGCTGTATCTCGACGGCGTCGATCCGGTCAGCGACACCGTGCTGTGGCGACATCCCTACGCCGGTTCGGCTGTGACGAATGGCGTCGCGCTCACACCGGCTTCCGCCGGGGCCGTCGTGGCCGACCTCGTCCCCGCCGGGAGCACGGTGGAGCCGACCGTGATGCTCGCCGGGATAAACGCCGCGACGGGGGCGGTCGAATGGGAGCAGCCGGGCCCATTCATCGTTGCCGACAACCCAGCCGCGTGTGTGAGCAATCAGGACTTCTGCATCCCAACGTACGGCGCCAACGCGTCGTCCGAGCTCACCATCATCGATGCGTCGACCGGTCAGACACGTCTCGTCGTCAGCGGTCCCGATCGGGCCTTGGCACCGAGCCTGTACCAGAGCAGTGCCTCGACGCCGACGCTCGAGCAGCTGTCTGCGACGGGCGCCATCGCGTGGACGAAGAGTGTGGCCTCAATCTTCGGCCCGGGGTACGACCCCAGCTACGGGTGGAACATCGATGCCGTGGGCGGCCTCAATGTCGGCACGGTCGGGGTCCTCAGCAGTGGCACCAGCTTTGATTTTGGCAACTACAAGACCGTTGGCTTCTCGGTGGCGACCGGAGCCACGCAGTGGAGCATCGGGGGCTCCTACCAGTGCCTGGGCTCGCTGGCCTTCTTGACGTCGCAGGTGAGCTGTCAATACACCGGCACGGTCCACTACTCGAAGACCGCCACGAGCCCGCCGTCGCTGCGCGGGCTCACATTGAAGCTGGTGGGATTCGACCCTGCGACCGGGTCGCCTCTGTGGTCCTATCCCGTGTCCGACGTGAGCGCCCTGGCGTATGGCAACGGATTGCGTTTCGTCGATGCGACGCACGTCGTCGTCCAATCCGTGAGCGGCAAGACGGTGGTGCTCGACACGTCCACCGGTACGGCGGCGCCCCTGAAGGCGCACCAGAGACTGTGGTGCGAGACGATCCCGACCTACACGGTCACGGTCGCGAAGGGCACTCCGGGCGGCGGCAAGCGGACCGGTACGACGCAGTACTCCCCGTGCACGCAGGACGACGCACCTGCGTCAGGGCCGCCACCGAGCACACCGAGCACCGTCGGCGTGACCGTCAACGGGGTCTTCGTGTGGCCCTCTGCCCACGGGCTCAACGCCGAGGTCGTCGGCACGCCTGTCGCCACGACGTAAAGGGGCAAGGCTCTATCCGAAGTGGTGGAGCTCAGCGGACAGCGGCCGGCTTGTGCTCGGTCCCCGCTCCCGGGGTGATGAAGAGCGCGGCGCCGGGCTCGTGCACCCGCGCAGTGTGCCAGACCCCGGCCGGGTTGACCGCGGCCTGACCGGGTCGCAGCGCGACGACTCGCTCGTCCCCGTCGAAGTCCTGGACGAGGTCGACCCGGCCCGAGAGGAGCACCACGACCTCCTCGCCGGCGGGGTGGCGTTCCCAGGTGTCCCAGGTGGCGGACTGCGGTGTGATGCACACCAGCCGGCCCTCTCTGCCGTCGGACGCGAAGCGCGCGGCATAGGACTCGAGACACTCGGGCGTCCAGGTGAAGTCGGGCAGGACCGTCGCCGTCGAGCCGAGCCCGAGGTGCACGAAGGTGTGGGACAGGTCGAAAGGCTGCTCGTCGAAAGGCTCGCTCGTCGAAGGCATCGTCGCGCCGGGTTGCTCGAGAGCTCAGTAGAGCGGCGACCACGCCGCGCTGCGCAGCAGCCGGCTCTCCCAGCGGTCGCGCACCTCGAGCGCGTCGTGCAGCCACGTGCCGGGGGCCGAGGCTTCCGGAGGGAGGTCGTGGCCGAGCATCCACATCACGGCCTTCGTGTTGACCACCCGCTGCCAGAGGATCACCTCGGTCGTCATGTGAGTGCCGAACACCGGCTGGAAGGCGGCCTCGAGCTCGATCATGCCCGTGCCCTCTTCCTTCTGGCTGCTCAGCGTGTGGTCGTAGAGCGTGCCCGCTTTGTCCAGATACGCCTGGAGTCCCCCGGCGAAGGGCCAGGCGGTGTCCTCCATGAAGAGCGAGTTGGCATGCGTCGCGCCGTCGACCGGGACGCTCGAGAGGTCGATGTCCTGGAGCGGCGACCACGGCACCGGCTGGAGGACCTTGGCCTCGCACTTGTGGCGCATGCCGTCGACCTTGGCCGACCACGCGGCCAGATCGCCGCCGCGCACGCGCTCGGCCAGCTGCGCCCATGCCGTGGCGTCGCGACAGCCTGTGATGGTGACGATGGTGTAGGCCTGCCCGCTGCCGTGGGCCAGTCGCAGGTACCACAGCAGCCGGCTCCCCTCCGATGTCGCCAAGGCAGGTATGTACTCGTCGCGGTAGGCGTCGTCGAAGGCGTCTTCCTTGGTACCGGCAACGCGGTGGACCTCGTGCAGCAACAACACTGTGGTGTACCCCCTGTGAGTGGAGTCCGTCGTGATGGTGTGACTCAGCGAGTTGTGGCGATGCCCCCGTCGACCGGGAGTATGACCCCGGTCAGATAGGCGCCCGCCCGCGACGACAGGTAGATGGCAGCCCCCGCCATGTCGTCGGGCCGGCCGATGCGCTTCAACGGCGCGCTGGATGCGATCTGCTCCCCGAAGGCCTCCAAGGTGGCGGCCATCATCTTGGACTCGAAAGGCCCGGGTGCGATGGCGTTGACCGTGACCAGCGGCGCCAGGCGCTTGGCCAGGTGGCGCGTGAGCTGGTGTACGGCCGCCTTGGAGGCCGAGTAGGAGTACGTCTCGAGCGTCGGCACGTGAATGCCGTCGATGGAGCCGATGTTGATGACGCGGGCGGGCTCGTCCACCGTCCCGGCCGCTTCGAGCAGCGGCACCAAGAACTTGGTCAGGTGGAAGACGCCCTTGACGTTCAAGGCGAGCACACGCTCGAAGGCGGCCTCGTCGAAGTCCGCCAGCGGCGCGCCCCAGGTGGCGCCGGCGTTGTTGACCAATATGTCGAGCGAGCTCTCCCGCGCCGCGATCTCGCCGGCCAGGCGACGGCACTCCTCCTCGGTGGAGAGGTCGGCGGGGACGGCGACGCACGTCCCCTTCTCCGAGAGTTCGGTGGCCACCTCCTGACATACGTCCGCCTTGCGTGACGAGATGTAGACGCTGACCCCGGCGTCGACGAAGCCCTCGGCGATCATCTTGCCGATGCCGCGGCTCCCTCCCGTCACCAGCGCCGTCTTCCCGGCGACGTCGAAGAGGTCGGAGGCCGTCATCGGATCATTGTGCCCGCGACGCGACCACTCACGCCGAAACGCTCACGGCGCGGCCAGCGCCAGGGCGCCGCGCACGAGCACGTTGGTGCCGACGCGCAATGCCTCGTCTTCGACGAGGAAGGTGGGGCTGTGGTGTGTCCCGCTCGAGCCGTCGGCCGCCCCGCCGCCGACGAAGAAGTAGCAGCCGGGCAGGTGGTGCAAGAACTCGCTCACGTCGTCGCTGGGCCCGACGGGCGGCATGCGGAAGACCTGGTCGGGGCCGACCACGACGGCTGCTTCCGCCTCGACCACCGCGGCGGCCGCGGCATCGTTGACCACGGGGCGGGTGTGCTCGGGTACCGCGAGCTCCACATGGACGCCCTGGTCGTCGCCCACCGAGTCGCACAGGGCCTGGAGGCGGTCGAGCGCCTCGTGGTGTTGGGCTTCGGTGAAGGTGCGCAGCGTGCCGGTGACGCGGGCCATGGTGGGCACCACGTTGATGGCCGTCCCGGCGTGGATCGTGCCGGCACTGCAGACGCAGTCGGTCCCTTCGTAGGACAGACCTGCAGCCACCTCGCCGAGCCGGCTGACCAGCTCGGCCGTGGCCCGGATGACGTCGCCCTGGTCCGACGGCATGGCGCCGTGCCCGCCCGGGCCACTCAGCGTGATGCGCAGCGAGTTCGCCTCGGACATGGCGATGCCGTCCTTCAGGGCGACGAAGCCGGTCGGCAAAAGGGACGACACGTGGAAACCGATGAGGCGCGCCCCCTCCATGACCGTCGAGCGCGCCGCGTTCGAGCATCGCGGTGGCGCCGCACAACGCTTCCTCGGCCGGCTGGAACAAGAAGATGTAGCGCCCGGGCAGCTCCTCACGCCGAGATGCCAGGACCGAGGCCGCCCCGAGCAGCGCGGCCACGTGGACGTCGTGGCCACAGGCGTGCATCAGGCCCTCGACCTCCGAGTGGACCGCCCGCGCCTCGTCCTCGTGGACGGGCAGCGCGTCGATGTCGCCGCGCAGCACGACGCTGCCGCCGGGCCGCCCGCCCTCCATGGTGAAGATCCCGCCGGTCTCGGTGGTCCGGAGCACCTCCTCGATGCCGAGCGACGCCATGTGCGCGCGGATCAGCGCCGTCGTCTCGTGCTCCTCGAAGGCCAACTCCGGCCGGCGGTGCAGAAGGCGCCGTTGGTCGACCATGTCGTCGTAGACCGTGTCGGCCGCCGACGACCCGAACACGTCGTTCACGAACCCGTCCTCACCGGTTCAAGAGGTCACGGGCGATGTGCGTCACCTGGATCTCGTCAGTCCCGGCATAGATCTGGAACACCTTCGCGTCGCGGGCCAGCTGCTCCACCCGGAACTCGGACATGTAGCCGTTGCCGCCGAAGAGCTGCACCGCCTCCATGGCCACCTCGGAGGCCGACTGCGCGGAGTACAGCTTCATGGCCGAGGCCTCGGCCAGCGTCAGGCTCTTCCCGGCCTCCGACATCTCGATATGGCGGAACACCAGGTTCTCGACGTTGAGCCGGGCGATCTCCATCTTGGCCAGCTTCAGCTGGATCAGCTCGAACTCCGAGATCGGCCGTTCCCACAGCATGCGGTCCTTGGCGTACTGCACCGACAGCTTGAGGCACTCCTCGATGAGGCCGAGCGACATGGCGGCTACCCCCGCCCGCTCGGTGACGAAGTTGCCCTTGGCGCTCTCGCGGCCCTCGTTGCCGCCGGGGCTCCCCTCGGTCTCGCCGAGCAGCCGCTCCTTGCCGACGCGCACGTCGGAGAGGAAGAGCTCGCCGGTGGGGGACGAGTGCAGGCCCATCTTGCGGAAGGGCTTGGACTGGGTGAGCCCGGGCATGCCCGAGTCGAGGATGAAGGTCAGCACCGGACGCTGGCGCAGCGGCGTATCGCCGCCGTCTTCGAGCTTGGCGTAGAAGACGATCGTGTCGGCGTAGGGGCCGTTGGTGATGAAGGTCTTGTTGCCGTTCAGCACGTACTCGTCGCCGTCGCGCACGGCGGTCGACTTCATGCCACCCAGCGCGTCGGAGCCCGAGTTGGGCTCGGTGATGGCCCAGGCGCCGATCTTGTCGAACGTCATCAGGTCGAGGCCCCAGCGCTCCATCTGCGCCGGCGTGCCGCTCTTCATGATGGTGCCGCCGGCCAATCCCGTGCTCACCCCGAGCGCGGTCACGATGCCGGGGCAGTAGTGGCACAGCTCGATGATCGGGATCAGGGTCACGGCCGCGTTGGAGCCGCCCCCGCCCCGCGTTGCGGCCGCGTCCGAGGCCGCAACCGCCCCCGACACCGACCCCGACCCCGACGTCTTGCGCTCGAGCGCCCGCTTGAAGGAGTCCCGGGCGGCGGCGTCGAGCCCGAAGGTCTTGTACAGCTTGCGGATCACCTCGTACGGAGGCGTGTCCCCGTGCTCGAGCTCTTCGACGTTGGGCTTGACCTCTTCCTCGACGAAGCGCCGGACCGCGTCGCGGATCGCCAGTTGTTCCTCGGACCACTCGAACATGACAACCCTCCCTGGCGTCTCGTCGGGCCCCGCCGGAGCCGAGCCGCCGAGGGTGACCCTACCGGGCCGCCCTACGCGTCGGCGATGCGCCGCAACGTGTTGCGATCGGTGTGGATGACCTCTTCGGCCACCTTGGCGTGCTTGATCACGGTGGTTTCGGTGTAGGTGAACTCGCCCTCGACGCTGGTATCGAGCGTCACCTCGAAGCTGACCGACTGGGCGTTCTTGTCCAGCCAGTTGTTGGCCAGGATGCCGTAGGTCTGGTTGCCGACGTGGGCCGTGAGGGTGAAGGTGGTGGCGTCCGCAGCCACCGTGCCACCGGCGACGACGGCCGTGCCGCGTGGGATGATGAAGCAGCGGACCACCTCGCTGTCGCGGGCGTCCCACATCCAGTAGCCGACTTCGGTGTGGAACGGGTTCTCCTCCTCGCCACGCCACCCCGCCATGCGGTAGTCGAGCCCGTAGAGCACCTGGGACCCGTTCTCCACCGGCCCGAAGGGCTTGAACTCGACGTGCTCTCGGTAGGGGGTGAGCCCGATCTTGCCCGTCTCGTTGGCGTAGGCGACGTCTTCGCCCCTCTCGCCCTCCCAGATGCCCGCCAGGCGGGCCAGCGGCCCCCACTCAGGTCCAGCGCTCAACGTTCCTCCTCGGTGTGTCTGCGCGTGTGCGTGTCCGCATCTCCGCGGGTCAGGATCTCCGCGGTCAGGGTCTCTGCGGTCAGGACGCACCCGCTGCGTCGGCGACGCCACCTTAGAGCAGGGCGGGCCAACCTGGACATGGACGTGGAGTGGACGTGGACGGCGACGGGGACGGGGACGGGGACGGGGCCTAGCGAGGCAGCGCGCCGGTCGCCTCCCCGAGCAGCGGCTCGTCCGCCCGGGCCCGCCACAGGCGCCGCCACACGCGCGAGGTGGGCACTCCCGCACCTTCCGCGTGGCGCTGCGTCCTCGCCACGATGATCCGGCTCGCCACCAGCAAGAGCAGCACGATCACCACCAAGATGAGTGCCGCGTCGTAGGAGAGCGCGTGGTAGTTCGGTTCCGGCGCGTTGTAGTACTGGAAGACGACGTAGGTCAGATAGGGGAACTGTGAGTGCGTCAGCGAGTGCGGCAGCGATGGCGCAAACCCGAGGGTGTAGATCAGCGGGGCGGTCTCGCCGGCCGCGATGGCCAGCGCCAGAAGCAGACCGGTGACGATGCCGGGCAACGCACTCTTGAGGATCACCTTGCGCAGGCTGTATCCCATCGACAGGCCGAGGGCTTCGGCCCCCTCCCGGTAGCCGGTGGGCACCTGACGCAGTGAGTTCTCGGTGGTCTTGGCGATGTAGGGGATCACCATGATCGAGAGGATGATGACGCCCGCGATGAGCGAGAAGCCCCAGTGCAGGCCGATGACGAACGCGGTGTACCCGACGTAGCCGAGCACGATGGAGGGGAAGCCCGAGAGGATGTCCGAAGCCGTGCGCAGCGGGCCGCTCAGCTTGCCGCTGCGCTTGTTGGGCCGCGCCAGCTCGGCCAGGTGGATGCCGGCCAGCACGCCGATGCTGCCGGCGACGATGAAGGTACCCAGCATGAGGATCAAGGTGCCCAGGATCTGGTCCCGCAGGCCGCCGCCGGCCGGTGTCAGCTTGGTCCACAGGACGTCCCACTGCCAATGCGGCAAGGCTCGCGCCACGACGCCGATGAGGAGCCACGCCGCGGGCGCCATGATGAGCAAGAGCGCCAGGTAGGTGAGGGCGAGCCAGGTGCCCGAGCGCACGCGGCGCCGGCGCGTCGTGGGGGCCGCGGCCAGCGACGTCATCAGGCGCCACCGGTCGGCGCGTGGACGCGGCCCGTGCGGTTGACGATGAGGCGCGCCACCAGGTTGACGCCGACGGAGATGACCGCGAGCACCAACGCCAGCTCCGCCAGCGTGGCCACGGCGAAGCCGGTGCCGTCGGTCAGCGCGCCGTCGAGCTGTTGGAGGATGGTCGCCGCCACCGTCGTGAAAGGCAGATAGACGGTGTGGGGGATCTGCAGGGACGCGCCGCCGATCATGGCGATGGCAATCGTCTCGCCGAGCGCGCGGCCGAGACCGAGGACGGTGGCACCGATGATGCCCGAGCGCACCCACGGGACCGTCACCTTGCTGGCCACCTCCCAGTCGGTCATGCCGAGCGCGGACGCGCCCTCCTTGGGCAACGGCGGCACCTGCAAGAAGAGGTCCCGCGTGGTCGAGGCGATGATGGGCACGATCATCAGGGCCAGCACGATGCCGGCCGAGAGCAGGCCCTCACCGGTGCCGACGGGGTTCCGGAAGTACCGCAGCACCGGCACGTCGGGCATGTTGTTGGCGATGACCGGATAGACGTGCTTGGCCAGCCAGGGACCGAAGGTGAGGATCCCCCACAAACCGATGACCACGCTCGGGATGCCGGCCAGGATCTCGACGGTGAAGCCCAGTGGCCGCGAGATCCATTTGGGCATGCGCTCGGTCAGCGCGAACGCCGCACCCAGCGACAACGGCACGGCGATGACGATGGCGATGAGCGACGAGACGAGAGTGCCCCAGAGGATGGCCCAGGCACCGAACTTCTCGCCCTGGAGGTGGGCGATGCCGTCGGTATGGACCACGCTCGCGTAGCCGCTGCCGTAGGTCCAGGTGCGCCCGTACAAGAAGTACCACCCGTTGAGGCGGACGGCCGGCCACGCCTTGAGGGCGAGGATCGTCACGGCGAAGACCAAGGCCGCCAGCGGCAGGATCACCGCGATCCACGCCGAGCCGCGCCAGGCGTGCTCCTCGTTGCGGCGGGCGAAGCTCATGACCCGCTTGGGCAGCGAGGGCTTGCCGAGTGATTCCGGGTGCGGCGTGGCGGGGACGCTCCCCGCCACGCCGCTGACGGCTGTCACCTCTGCTTAGGAGATGCTCAGGACTTGCTTGGTCGACTGTGCCTGCACCTTTGAGGGGAGTGGCTGGAAGTCGACCTGGGACAGGTACGAGGTGTTCGATCCGTACTTCTTGTTGATCGCCCACTCCAGGACGGAGCGGACGTTCTTCGCCGTCGTGGACGACGGCTGGTGGGTCGAGACGATGGCGTACTCGTAGTTGATGATCGGGTAGCCGCCGTTGGCCGGACCGTAGATCAGCGAGATGGTGCCGTTCGCCGGGGTCTTGCTGACGAACGCAGCCGCCTCTGCCGCAATCGCCTGTGCCGTCGGCAGCTCGTACTGCTTCTTGGCGTTCTGGAGCTGCGCGTAGCCGAGGCCGGCCTGGAGCGTCTGGGTCAAATAGCTGATGCCGACGTAGGCGATGCAGCCCACGGTGGCCTTGCAGCCCGAGACCATGCCCGAGTTGCCGTCCTCGCCGAGCGCACCGGGCGCAGCCGGCCACGGGACGGTGGTGTTGAAGCCGATCTTGGCGCCCCACCCCGACGAATCCGTCTTCGACAAGTACGTGGTGAAGAGGAACGTGTCGCCGCTGCTGTCGGAGCGGTGCAGCGTCACGATCGGCGTGCTGGGCAGCATGACGCCCGGGTTCAAGCTCGCGATCTGCGTGGCGTTCCACTTCGTGATCTGACCTTGGTAGATGGCCGAGAGCACCTTGCCGGTGAGCTTCAGGTGCGCGGTGACGCCCGGCACGTTGTAGGCGACGATCTGCGCGGAAATCGCGAGCGGGATGTTCTTCAAGTCCGGGTTGGACTGAGCGACACTCGGTGACAGGTAGGCATCGGAGGCACCGATGTCGATGGCACCGTTCTCCGCTTCGGAGATCCCCGTACCCGACCCGCTACCCGCCGTCTGGATGGTGACGCTCGAGTACTTGGTGTTGTACCCGCCGGCCCACAGGTTGAACAGCGGATACAAGAGGGTGCTCCCGGTCTCGGTGACGGTGCCGCTCGACGGGGTTTCGACGCCGCTGCTGGGCAGCTTGACGCTGGCGGCTGACGCGGCTGAGCCGAGGACGGCGGAGCTCAAGGCGAGGGCTGCCACCGTGGCGACGACCGCTCCCCGTGTGAGCCATGCCGCGCGCATCAATGTCTTCACAGGTTTTCTCCTTCTGTGGTTGCTCTGCTTTGGGTGTTGCTTTGGGATCTTTCGCAGATCGCAAATCGCCGATCGCGGATCGCGAATCGCCGATCGCGCCGAGCCATGTGGCCCCTCGGTGCCGGGCGTTTACCCCATCCGCCCGGTGACATAACGCTCCGTGTCGGAGTGCTGTGGGTGATTGAAGAGATCGTCGGTCGCCCCGTGCTCCATGAGCTGACCTTGGTAGAAGAACATCGTGTCGTGTGAGACCCGCATGGCCTGCCCGAGGTTGTGGGTCACGACGATCAGCGTCAGCGCCGGGGTCAGCGTCTTGAGCAATGCCTCGATTGACTCCGTCGTCACCGGGTCGAGGGCCGAGGTGGGCTCGTCGAGGAGCAGGACTTCCGGGCCGACAGCCAGAGCGCGGGCCAGGCAGAGCAGCTGTTGCTGGCCTCCGGAGAGACGGAAGGGCGAGTCGCTCAGGCGGTCCTTGACCGCGTCCCACAGGCCGACCTCGGTCAACCGCCGTTCGCAGACGACGTCGAGTTGCTTCCCCTTGGCGATGCGGTGGGCCTTGACCCCGGCGACGACGTTGTCCTTGATGGACATCGGGAACGGGTTCGGGCGCTGGAAGAGCATGCCGACCCGGCGCCGCAGGGTGAGCAGATCGACGTGCTGGGCCCAGAGGCTCTCGTCGTCGAGGGTGACGTCGCCGGTCCGGTCGAAGCCGGGGACCCGGTCGTTCATCCGGTTCAGGGTGCGCAGGAACGTCGATTTCCCCGATCCCGTCGGCCCGATGAGCGCGGTGATGAAGCCCCGCTTGAGGTCGACGTTGACGTCGTTGAGGACGATGCGCCCCGAGAAGCCGAGGTTCAACTTGATGGCGCGCATCACGTGCGCAGGGCGCGACGCGTCCGGGTCGAGTGATTTCAGGGCTTCGTCGATACCTGGCTGTGCGTCGGGTACAACGGGATCGTGACGCGTGCTGGTGGAATTACCGTCAGCCACTTCTTCGAACGTAGCGAGGGGAAGTAAACGCACGGCAACACGAGTGAAACGTCACAGTGAATGTTTGCTAAGAAACTGAAAACACTTTCGTCGCGCATTACTCGCATCCAACACGCACAATCCCTGGTACCCAGGCACTGGACCACGCCTGTAGCGGTTAGTGCAACACCCCCGTGACACGCGCCTCGCGCTCCATTGCGTCATGGTGCGCGGCCGCGATCGAGCCGACGATGCCGGGCGCCCACGCGATGATCGCGAGGTCGGCTACGGCGACAGGGATGGCCAACGCCAGTGCGCCTCCGGTCGAGAACAGGGCGGTGATCCCGAACGCAATGCCCACGCCGATCGTCATGAGCCACGCCAGCCACCATTGCAATACACGTTGCCGGTGGGGATCGCCGGGTGGGAGGCAGTCACGCACCGCCTGATAGGGGATCCAGAAGTTGACGACGGGCACGAACCACGAGCCCACTCCCCACGCCGGCGACTGGCCGGCCGGGAGACCGAGCGCCCGCCCCGCCGAGGCGGCACGGTGCTGCCAGATCAAAGCGAAGATGATCGCGACCACGGACACGAGACTGACGAGCAGCCCAGCGGGGGTCACGGCGCTTGGTCCGTGGTACGGCGGTGGCGTGATGTTGTGCTGGGCGTCCTGGTAGTCCAGCCGGAACTGGCGCCCGACGGCGAGATACCGGCTCGCAGTGATCCGCCAGATGACGAGGTTGACGATGCTGCACGCGGCCGGCAGCGCCACTGCGACACGCGCCACGTTGCGCATGCGCAGTTCGGCCTCGACCAGTGCGGTCGCGTTGTAGGTGGAGAGACGCTGTGTGGCCACCGCCCACGGGGCCGTTTGGGTCGGGGGACCCTGAGGCGGCACGGCACCGGCCCACGGCGGAGGGGGCGGGTGTTGCGGGAGCACCGTGGCCTCGGTCCAGGTATAGCCGTCCCACCAGCGCTGGCCCGGGCCGCCCGCCGGGTCCGGGTACCACCCCGGCGGAGCGCCGGGGTACCCGTCGTGCTCGGTCACCCCTCCATCCTGCCAAAGCCGCTGACCCGCTCCGGGACAGGCCGGGCCCAGGTCGCCGTGCCTAGCCTCGGTCCATGCGCATCTTCGTGGCCGGTGGGACCGGGGCGATCGGGCGTCCGCTCGTCACTCGGCTGGTCGCGGCCGGTCATGAGGTCACCGTCTTTTCACGCAGCGAAGGCCGGGTCACCGCCCTGGGTCTGCCGAACGTCGTCCCGGCGGTCGGCGACGCCTTCGACCCCGACCGCGTGGTCCGCGCCGTGCAGGCGGCCCAACCCGAGGTCGTCATCAACCAGTTGACGAACCTGCCACAGTCGACCAACCCGCTGGCGATCAAGCGCGGCTTCGACCGCACCTGCCGCATGCGCGCCGAGGTCTCGGGCACCCTGATGGCCGCGGCCCGCTCGGCCGGCGCGCGCCGCGTCGTGGCCCAGAGCATCTCGTTCGCCTACCGGCCCGGTCCCGGCGTGCGCACCGAGTCCGACCCACTGTGGACGGACGCCGGCGGCCAGATCGGCAAGTTGATCGGTCCGGTGGCGACGCTCGAGTCGGCCACGCTCGGTGACCCCGACGTCGACGGCGTCGTGCTGCGCTATGGGTCTTTCTACGGGCCCGGCACCTACTTCGCGCGCGACGGCATGTACGCCACCATGCTGCGGCGGCGCATGCTGCCCATCCCCGGTGACGGAGGGGGGATCTTCGGGCTCGTGCACGTCGACGACGCCGCGGCGGCAACGGTCGCCGCGCTCGAAGGACCGACCGGGACCTTCAACGTCGTCGACGACGTGCCGGCGCCGGCCGCGGAGTGGTTGCCCCTCGCCGCGAAGCTGCTCGGGGCGAAGTCGCCGCGCCACCTGCCCGAGGCGTTGGTCCGGATCGGCGCCGGCAAATTCCTGACCTACCTGATGTGCGACCAGCCCGCGGTCTCCAACCAGCGGGCCCGCAAGGAGCTCGCATGGGTGCCGCGCTACCCCGACTGGCACGAGGGCTTGGCGCCGACGCTGACCGCGGCCTGACCGGGCGCCGCCCCCGTGTCCGGGGCAGACTTCGGCGATGCCACGGGTCGTCCCCTGGGCCCTGCTCCTTGCTCTCCTCGTGGGTGTCTGCGTCGGCGCCGTGGTCGGTCAGGTGCAGACACCGGGTCAGACGCCGACACAATGGGTCGATGGCGTGCTGGCGGCCACGAACGCCGCGGGGACCGCGCGCATCACGTATGTGAGCGCGCTCACGAGCTCGACTCCCGCCCAGCAGTCCTCCACGACGGGGAGCGGTGTGGTGGACTTCCGCACTGGGAGCATCAGGGTCACCGAGGTGTCGCGCAGTTACGAATCCTCGAGTACCGACGGCGGACCGCTGCACACCTCCTTGGTGCGCGACGTAGACGAGACGATCGATATCGGGAAGTCGTCGTTCGAGAACGACTTCGGGTCCTGGACGAAGACCGCCAGAGGGACCAGTGCGGGCGATCCGCTGGGGCTCGACGACGCGCTCGGCCCCTTCACCCTCGGTCCGATCGGCGGTGGGGAGCCAGTGACGGGCGTCGAAGATCTCGGACCGGCCATCGTCGGCGGCGTGGCCACAACCCGCTATCTCGTCACCACACGCGTCCCGACCTGCGCCGCGGCGCAGGCGGCTCTCAATGCCGGGAACTACTGGAGACCGACGTCACTTGGATCGACTCCCAAGGCCGGCTGGTACAGGCAAGGGCCGCCATTCACCTCGACCTGAAGTTCCCGCAATCGCTGCAAGAGAAACTGCTGAAGCAGGAAGAGAAAGCTCTCCAGAAGCTCCCGTCGTCCTTACGACACTTGACTCCTCCCGCCATCCAGGTGAAGTCGATACAGATCGGTCCCGAGGTCATAATCGTCATGTTGCACCTTTCCGACCTCGGCGCACCGGTTCACATCACTGCGCCGGCCATCACGAGCCGGCCCACGCTCTTCAAAACGACCGTCATCGGGGGTCTGAAACGAGTCGGCACCCGCTCCCACACCTGTTAGTCCCGGCGTACCAAGCCGCTCGCAGGCGGCCCGGTCCTCCCGCGGGCACGATTCGGGGATGGATCAGAGCGCCCGCCGCATGGTTCCCTTCGTCTTGCTGGCTCTGCTCCTCATCGGGGTCCTGAGCGCCGCCCTCGCCGGTCAGCTCTCGTCACCGAGCGTGACCACGACGCCGCCGCTGACCACGACGGCGCGCTCGTCGGCCGCGCAGTGGGTGGCCAACCTGCTCGCGACCACGGCGCGTGCGGGCAGCGCACACTTCACCTATTCGCACGTGACGGCGAGCCCGAATCCGGCTCTGCGCGGCACCATCACGGGCAGCGGTGCGGTGAACTTCACGGCCGGGACCGTCCGGGTCAGCGAGGTCGATCAACAGGTCCAGTTCGTTCAGAGCGGCGGCTTGTTCCAGCCCCATACCGGGCAACAGCCATCGCAGAACGAGGTCCTGCCCGCACGTACCGTCGCGCAGCCATCGCGCAATACCATCTCCATGATCGGCGTCGGCAAGGCCACCTATCAATCGGTGAACGGCTTGACCGGCGCCTGGATGCGCATGGCGCTCCCGCGGGATCCCCGCGCCCAGCTCGGTCTGCAGTACGCCGTCAACGTGTCCGTCGCCTTGAGCGGGCTCGCGGGGCTCCAGCCCGTCGCCTCGGTGCATGCACTCGGAATGGCCCGGCTCGACGGAGAGACGACGACCCGCTACCTCGTCACCAACGCACCGCTGTGCGGCCAGTCGGCGAACGCCCCGGGCCCCGAGACGCTGGGTCCCACGACGGTGTGGGTCGACAGCCACGGCCGCCTGGTGCAAACCCGCTGGACCGTGTCCACGAGCGGGACGTTGCCGAGTGCGCCCACCGCAGTGTTTCCCCTCGGCCCCGCGAAGACGACCGCGACGCTGACGTTCTCCCGCTTCGGCGCCCCCGTGACCATCACGACGCCTCGGCGCGTCGTCAACCCGGGCGGGTCCTCCAAGTCGTTCGTCATCCGCGCTCATTGCGCCGGGACGATGTAAGTCGTCTGCACGGCGTGGACCCTCCCCGAATCGACTCCATTGGGACCCTTAGCCGACTGGTAGTCCGAGCGCGGCGACCACGGCGCCAATGACACCGGCCGTCACCAACGTCAGCACCACGCTGCGCCGCAGGGCTACGAGCGCGACTAGTGCGCCGGCGAGGAGTGCCACCTGCCAGAGATGCGCGATGGCGAGTGCCAGCGGGATGGCGGCGCCGGCGATGGCCCCGATCGCCGCTGGGCCGGCACCACCGAGGAAGGATTGGGCCAAGCGGTTGGTCCGCAGTGCGGCGAAATGGCGAGCGCCGGCCAGGATGAACACGAACGACGGTGCGAACGCGATGAGCGCCGCCAGCAGCGCGCCACCTACGCCCCCGGCGGCGTAACCGACCACCGACACCGTTTGCACCACCGGGCCTGGCGTGATCTGTCCGAGAGCCACCGCGTTGAGGAACTGGCTGTTGGTCATCCAGTGGTAGTGGTGGACCGCGTCGGCCTGCATGAGCGGGATGATGACGAAGCCGCCGCCGAACGACAAGGCGCCAACCTTGAGTGCCACCCACGCCAGCGCGCCGAGACCGCCGGTGACGACGACCGCGAGCGGTACGACCGCAACGCCCTGTAGGCGCGAGGGCGGACGAAGCGTCCCTGACACGGCCGACTCCACCAGTCCGCAGCCGAGCAGCACGACGACCAAGAACGTCCCGACGGTCGCCGAGGCTGTCGCTGCGACCAGCGCGTAGGCGACCCAACGTGCTCGCGGTGCGCGGAGTGGGCCGGCCCGTCGCCAGCTGGCCGGGACCAGTCCGAGCGCGGCGCTGATTGCCACCGGTGCCACGGCTGCGCCGGCCCCAAGCGCTGCGCCCTTGATCCAGGTGGGTGGGTTCGAGGCGAGGAAGACCGCGGCGAGCACGATGATGGCGGCCAGTCCGGGACAAATGAAGCATGCCCCACCGACCAACGCACCGGGCGCACCGCGCAACCGCCATGCGCAGAAGATCGCCAGTTGGGTCGATGCCGGTCCCGGAAGCAGGTTTGTCGCCGCGATGGCGTCCTCGAATTCCGTCTCGTCGAGCCACCCCTCGCGCTCGACCACGAGCCCTCGCAACATGGCGATGTGGGTCGGTGGACCGCCGAAACCGGTGCATCCGATGCGGCCCCACTGCCGGGCGATCGTGCCGAGCGGGATGTCGGGACGCCCGTTCGGGACCGGCTCGTCCGGCATGAACTCATGTTGGCACGACTCGCTCCTACATGAGGACCGGCGCCATCTCCTCGAGCGCGGCGATATGAGCGTCGGTCGTCTGCAGGTCCGCGTGCATCGTGATCAATGAGAGGTGGCTCGCGCCGGCCTCGCGCCAGCGCTGCGCGTAGGCCGCCAGCTTCTCGTGATCGCGGACGGAGTAGTCCAGCCGGCCTTCGAACTGGAACCCCGATAAGTCACGTCCCGCCTCCGCCGCGCCCTCATAGATGATCTCGAGCGCCTCCTCCAGTCCGCCGCCCGGTCGGACGTGGGGGAACCAGCCGTCGGCGACGCGCCCGACCCGGCGCAGTGCCGCCGGCGCGAAGGCGCCGATCCAGATCGGGATCGGTCGCTGCACCGGTAGCGGGGCCAGGCCCGCTGCGGTGATGTGGTGGAACCGTCCGTCGGTCGTCACGCTCTCGTGGGTCCACAGCGCCCGCAGCACCGCCACTTGTTCTTCCAAGATTGCGGCGCGGTGCTCGAAGGGCATGCCAAGCGCGTCGTACTCGAGCTTGTTCCAGCCGATGCCGAGGCCGAGGCGGAACCGCCCTCCGCAGAGGATGTCCACTTCCGCGGCCTGCTTGGCCAACAGCGCCGTCTGGCGTTGCGGTCCAATCAGGATGGAGGTGGCGAAGGCGAGGTTCGTACAGCCGGCCAGGTAGGCGAACATCGTGAGTGGCTCCCGGAAGGGGTGGTGGATCGTGTAGGGCCCCCCGAGGTCGCCGTGCACGTCGGTGTCACCGCCGAGTACGTGGTCGTACGCCGCCAGATGGGTGTAGCCGAGCTCGTCTACGGCCTGCCCGATGGCGCGCACGGCGCCGCGGTCGTAGCCGACTTCGGTTTGGGGGAAAACCACGCCGATGTCCATGGTTGCAGTCTGCCCCGCCCACGCTCTGCCCCGCCCACGCTCTGCTCCGCCCACGCTCTGCTCCGCCCACGCCAGCCCGCCCGCGCCACGGCCCGTCCCGCGATGACCCCAGATAGGTTGAGGCCATGAAGCTCCGCATCTTCGTCGAGCCCCAGCAGGGCGCGACCTACGACCAGTTGCTCACGGTGGCGCAGAAGGCGGAGGCGACGGGTTTCGACGCCTTCTTCCGCTCAGACCACTTCCTGACCATTGGTGGCGACGGCCTGCCCGGGCCGACCGACGCCTGGGTCACCTTGGCCGGCATCGCCCGCGAGACCGAGCGCATCCGGCTCGGCACGCTGGTCACGTCGTCGACCTTCCGGGCGCCCGGACTCCTTGCCGTGGAGGTGGCGCAGGTGGATGCCATGAGCGGCGGGCGCGTCGAGCTCGGCCTTGGCGCGGGTTGGTACGACGCGGAACACAGCGCCTACGGGTTCCCCTTCCCACCCACCGGCGAACGCTTCGAGCGCCTGGAAGAGCAGTTCGCCATCCTCACCGGGCTGTGGACGACGCCGGTCGGAGAGACCTTCACCTTCGAGGGTCGGCACTACGCGCTGAAGGACAGCCCGGCGCTGCCAAAGCCCGTCCAGCAGCCGCACCCGCCCCTGATCGTGGGCGGTGCCGGCACCAAGCGCACGCCGCGCCTTGCGGCCACCTACGCGGCCGAGTTCAACCTGCCGTTCGCATCGGTCGCTGACACCGAGGCCCAGTTTGGTCGGGTCCGTGCCGCCTGTGAGCAGCGCGGCCGCGACCCCAAGACCTTGCGGCTCTCTGCTGCGCAGGTGGTGTGTTGCGGGGCGGATGAGGCCGAGGTCGGGCGCCGCGCCGCCAACATCGGCCGACAGCCGGACGAGCTGCGGACGAACGGAGTGGCGGGCACGCCCGACGAGGTGGTCGCCCGGCTGCGGTCTTACGCCGAGATCGGCGCCGAGACCCTGTACCTCCAGGTGCTCGACCTCAATGACCTCGAGCATGTCGACCTGTTGGCCGCCGAGGTCATGCCCCGCGTCGCTTGACCTGCGACGTCGAACGACCTTCGAAAAACCAAGCCGGAACCGGGATTGCTTGTTAGCCTCCGGTGTCCGATTCGATGTCAGACAATCTCTGAGGGAGAGGTGGCTCATGAAGAAGAAGCTGATCAAGGCGGGGGCGATCGCACTGGGGGCGACGCCGCTGCTTTTTGTCATGCCGCTGAGCGCGGGCGCCAGCGGGGCGCCCGCTGCCTCGGTCGCTGCGGCAGGCACGCAAGCGTTCGCGCCCGCCACCGTGCTCCCGACGTCCAAGATCGTGGGAACCACCGCACACTTCAAGCCGACCGCACTGACAGCCACCGCCGTGTGGGACGGCACCTCGTCATGTACGTCTGCGATGGCTTCGTTCGTGGTCAAGAACAAGGAGTCCGTGACCGAGACGGTCAAGCTCAAGGGATCGGAAGGCCTCGGCAAGGGAACCGAGAATCTTCCGGCGTCTTCAGCTGACTACGTGTGCGTGACGAGCGGCTACACCGGCGTGATCACGCTCAAGCTGTCCGACGCCAACTCAATGACTGTGACGTTCTGATCGCGAGTCCGGACACCGACGCGTTGGGGTCGGTGTCCGGTGATCAGTCCGGGTCAGCGGCGCGCTTCGGCCTGTTCGACGACCCTCCACATGCCCGCGATCTCGCCTTCGCTCATGTGTGGGTCTTTGATCTTCCATTCCACGACGGAACGAAGCCGGGTCGTGACTTCCTTGCGGTCAAAGCGCGAGACGAACCCGTTCACCAGTAACGCCCTGCCCCAACCGAGAAGGGTGGCCTGCAGCCGGCTGGCCGGAATCTGACCCGCCGCCATCAGCACCCAGGCCACCCCGACATCGACGAGCGGGTCGCCCGCCGAAGCGTTCGCCCAATCGATGACGACCGCTCTTTTCGAGCCGACCATGACGTTGAGCGGGTGCAGGTCCAAGTGCACGATCCGGTCTCCAGCACCGACCGGAGCGTGAGGGAGGAAGTCGGGCGCCGCAATGTCGTGGAGCTGGCGGTGCAGATCGGCCAGCGTCCTGGCTTGCCGACGGAGGGTCCAGGGGGCCGCGGTGATCGCATCGACCATCGACCTTCCCTCGATCCGCTCCATCACGAGCTCCAAGCCGTCGTCGCTCAGCTCTTCGATCGCGGGAACCGGATAGCCCTGCTCATGGAGGTATGCCATCGTGCGGGCTTCCCGCGCCATGGAATGTCCCTCCCTCGAGCGCCTGAGGACCAGTCCGGGTCCGTATTCGAAGATGTCCGCGTCCCTTCCCGCGGCCAGCAGCGGCCCAGGAGGTTTCATGGGGCGAAGCTATCCGCTCATGAGGGGCACCTCCTAGCCTGATGACGCGTCCATCACTGAGTGGTCAGGCGGGGGGATGGACGTCGGATGGCCCAGCCCTTTGTCGCGATCGGGACGGTCAGTCGCCCGAGGTGCTCGGTGGCGTCGCCGTGCAGCCGTCGCACGGGCCCATCCCGTTGAAGTAGGACGGGACGGACGGCGAGTCGGTAGGTGGGTTGGTCGGTAGCAGCACCGGTGGGCGCGGCGCCTGCTTGAAGTCGAAGTCCTGGTCCATGTTGCCCAGGATCTTCTCGTCCTCGCGGACGTCGGGCCGCGGGTCGGGACGGCCGTCGGTCTTGGGGTTGAGTCGCGAGCCGCCGAGAAAGTCGTCCTCGATGAACTTGAGGTAGGCGTCGCTGCTCAACACCTGGTGGTCGATAGAGCCATGCTTGGCGTAGGGGGAGATGACCATCGCAGGCACCCGCAGGCCATAGCCGTTCTGGTCAACGGGCGGCGGCACGACGTTGTCGTAGAAGCCACCCCAGTCGTCCCACTGCAAGAAGATGGCGGTCGAGTCCCAGTCGGGGCTCTTCATGGCCGCGTTGATCACCGCTGTCACGTACGCCTGGCCCTGGTGGATGCTCGCCGGAGGGTGCTCGCTGTCGGCTTGTGACGGCGTGACCCACATCACCGCGGGCAACGTTCCCTTCTGGGCCTCGGCGAAGTAGTTGTTGAGCGGCTGGATGTTGCGCAGCTGGTGGTCCTTCTGCACGTCCTCGAACACCGGGAGCGGGTTCCAGATGCCGGGAGTGAGGTAGCTCTGCGCCACCGGCGGGCATGCCACGGCCGAGTCGTTCTCGCAGTCAGGCTGGTCGCCGGTCTGCACGTAGTAGGCCCACGAGACGTGCTTGTTGTAGAGCAGCCAGGTGATGTCGGTCCAGGCGTTGGTGATGTCAGCCGTGCCCTTGTTGATGGCCTGGTCCACGTACCTTTGCATCTGCGCCGGCGTGTAGGGGCCCTGGATCTCGTTGACACAGCTCGACGGATCGGGGCTCGAGCACTTGGCCGACCAGCCCGAGACGAGGTACAGGTGGTCGGGCAGCGACCACGATGCGACCGGTTCGAACATGTGATCGTCGAGCGTGAAGTCCTTGGCGTAGGTCCAGTAATTCGGGATCTCCGCTGCGGTGTGGTACCCCATCACGTCGGGCGTCGCCGCATTGGAGCAGGCGGGATTGTCAACGTTGACGCCGCACCCCTTCTTGGCCTTGGAGGCTGACGCGATGAAGCCATCCATCTTTCCGCCGTCCACGTCGTTGCGAGCGTTGCGCGCGCCGTGTGGGCCGCCCCCGTTGACGTCGGCCGTGTCGTGGTAGGGCTTCTGGCAGCCTCCAGCCGGGACCGGGACGCAGACGCTCGGCGTGCCGTCGTTCATCGGAATGCCGTCCGCGCCCGGATACGTCCCGAAGTAGCTGTCGAAGGACCGGTTCTCCTGCTCGATGACGATGACGTGTTTGATCTTGTGGATCCCCGCCGGCACGTCGTAGTGGCCGGTGGCCCCGCCGGCCACGCGCTCGACGGGGGGAGCGACGGCCGGCGTGCTGCTGGCGCAGGCGCCGAGCGCGAACGCGGAGACAAGCACGCTGCCCGCCACTGCGACGACGGTGCGTATGCGGCGCCCAGCCCGCCGGGCCCGCCCAGCCCGCCGGGCCCGCCCAGCCCGCCGGGCCCGCCCAGCTCGCCGCCAGAGAAACAGATGCGGGAGCCCCCACGGCATCTCGGCAGTATTCGGCGCGACCCCCGAATGGGTCAACCAGGTTGGCAAAGTCCTCACACACTCCTAACACCGCATGGCCCGGTCACCGGCATGGCCTCGACACGGGGGTGCCGGGTGACCGCCCGCCGCGCACGGTTCCAGGGCGACCAGCGCGGCCCGGCTGGAACGAGCGGTCGCCTCGGTACGCTTGGTCCAGGCCCGGGGCTGAATTTCCGACCCGGCCCGGGCGCACGAGCGGCACAGAGGGAGGGCGACATGAGCATCACCACTCGGGGCGCGGTGGCCCCGGCCAGTGAACCGCCGGCATCGGAAGCGGGCGGTTCACCCGGCCAGTTCCCGCCACTCGACAGCGTCGAGCTCGATGCGGTCGTTACCCTCGTGGCCGATCACGCCCCAGCCTGGGCCAAGACAGGCGCCGCGGCGCGCGCCGAGCTGCTCCAGCAGGTGATCGACGACACCATGGCTGCTGAGGAGGCGTGGCTGACCGCCGCCTGCGAGGCCAAGGGCCTGGCGCCGGGTACGACGGAGGCCGGCGAGGAGCTCTTCAGTGGCATCGGGACCTTCGTGCGCATGGCGCGGTTGCTCCGCGACTCGTTGCGCGACATCGCCAAGGTGGGCAAGCCCGCCGTGCCCGGCCCCGTGCGCGAGGCGCCCGACGGCCGGTTGCGCGTCCAGGTCTTCCCGGATGGCGCGTTCGACCGCATCACGTTCCCCCAGACGACCGCCGAGATCTGGATGCAGCCCGGCGTGACCAAGGCTTCGCTCGTCGAGGGCCAGGCGGCGGCATATGCCGATCCCGCCGCTCACGCGGGCACGGCGCTGGTGCTGGCCGCCGGCAACGTGGCGTCACTCGGTCCGCGCGACGCGCTGAACAAGCTCTTCCTCGAGGGCAAGACGGTCGTCTTGAAGGCCAACCCGGTGAACGACTACCTCGTGCCGCACTGGACGAAGGCCCTTGGCGCGCTGCTCGACTCCGGTGTTCTCCGCATCGTGGAGGGTGGGACGGCGGTGGGCCAGTACCTGACCGGACACTCCCGCATCGACGAGGTGCACATCACCGGGTCTGACAAGACATACGACGCCGTCGTGTTCGGCGCCGGTCCCGACGGCGAGCGCCGCAAGGCCGCCGACGTACCGCTGCTCGACAAGCCCGTCACGGCCGAGCTCGGCAGCGTGTCACCGGTGATCGTCGTCCCGGGCACGTGGTCGATCGCCGAGCTGCGCTACCAGGCCGAGCACGTGGCGACCATGTTGGTGAACAACGCGGGCTTCAACTGCGTCTCGGCCCGGGTCGTCGTCACACACGCGGCGTGGCCCCGAGCGCGACGCCTTCCTCGGCGCGCTGACCCAGACGTTGGCCGAGATCACGACGCGACGCGCCTACTACCCCGGTGCCGCCGACCGGCGTGATGCCTTCGTCGCCGCCCATCCCGAGGCGGAGGAGTTCGGCCATGGGCCCGACGACGCGCTGCCCTGGACCGTCATCCCCGGCGTCCCGCCGGGACGCACCGACGACATCTGCTTCAACGTGGAGTCGTTCTTCGGGGAGCTGGCCGAGACTGCCCTGCCGGCCCCCTCGGCGGCGGCTTTCATCGATGCCGCCGCCGCCTTCTGCAACGACGTCTTGTGGGGCACCCTGGGCGCCACCATCATCGTGAGCCCGGCGTCGGCCAAGGACACCGACGTGGCCGACGCGCTCGAGCGCGCCGTTGCGGACCTGCGCTACGGCTCCATCGGGGTGAACCTCTGGCACGGCGTGTCCTTCGCCTTGGGATCGACGACGTGGGGCGCCTACCCCGGGCATGCGCGCACCGACATCCAGTCCGGGACCGGTGTGGTGGGCAACGCGCTGATGTTCGATCGCCCACAGAAGTCGGTGGTGCGCGGGCCGTTCCGCGCACGGCCCAAGCCACCCTGGTTCGCGACGGCCAAGGATTCCTACGACGTCATGCAGCGCTTTGTCGCCTTCGAGGCTGAGCCGTCTGCGGCCAAGATCCCCGGCCTGCTCCTCTCTGCGATGCGCCACTGATCACGAGCGCCCGCCGAGAGGGGTCGTTACATCGTCTTGGCGCGCAGTTGGGGAACGGCGTAGGGCGCAGCGGCGACGATCGCCGCGATGAGGCCGACGACCGCACCGAAGCCCCAGCCGGTCGCCCCACCGCCCGGCTTGTCGATGAAGGCGATCAGCGTCAGCACGAGGTCCACCATGGTCCCGACCAGCATGACGGTCAGATGGGGGACGTCCTGGCTGATCGGAAGCTTGTCCCACCCCGCGGAGCACGAGGTAGGCGACGAGCAGGATCGAGATGATCAGCGTCAGGTACATCCAGCTGTGCCAGAGCCCGTTCACCGATCCGCTGGCGGTGTAGCCGCCGAATCCCACCGAGACGGTGAACCAGGGGAGGAACAGGCAGATGAAGAGCACGATGGTGGCCACACCGGAGATCCGGTCGGCCAACGACCAGCGCGCCGCGTTGAACTTGTAGGCGGGGACGGAGGACCCGGGTGCCGCAGTGGCGGGTCCCCCCGTCGTGGCAGCCGATGCGGCTCCCATCACGGGAGCGGCTTGGGCCACTGCGCCGGTCCCGAGCGGCGCCCCGCAGTTGGAGCAGTTGTTGGCATCGTCAGAGGCTTCGCTCTGACACTGAGGGCAGGTCTGCGGCATGGCGGTCCTCCATCGATCTGGCGACGGGGAATCCGCGTACCCCCCGCACGCATCTGTGATTACTGCAGTCCGCAACCACAAAGTCTACGGGGGTGTCGGTCCGCTGCCTAGGGATGCTGTTCCGAAGATGGGATCCAAGGTGCCCTGCTCACGCCGGCTTTTTTGCGCCCGCGGGCACGCCGGGGGCGCCGGTTGTCAGTGTGTTGGGGAGTCGCTCGGTAACTCCGCCGGGGTGGTGTGGACGGTCCGCTTCGGTTGCAAGAGGGTGATGCGAGCCAGGGTGTCCCCACCGACGGCGACACACGCCAAGGCAGAGGGACAGGTCACCGCCGTCAGCGTGATGGGCACGTAGGACAGCGGCGAGTTCTTGAAGGTGGTTCCGCCGTTGACGCTCTGCGCGACGGCCCCCAGTGCGATGGCGGGGAAGCCGATCCACTTGGTGCCGACAATGGCGCACTGGTCGGCCGAGGGGCAGGCCAAGCCGTACACGTCGTCCACGGCGCTCGGTCCTTGTCCGAGTGCCCAGGTCTGCCCTCCGTCGCTGCTGTACAAGAGCTCGCCCTTGGCCGGCACGACGTCGCTGACCGTGGTGGCCGTGGTCCCCGCGGCGAGACAGTTCGACGGCGTGGGACACGCGATGCTCTGAAGGACGCCGATTCCCGCTGGGAGCGTGGCCAGCGCCCAGGTCTGTCCTCCGTTCGTACTCAGCGCGATCGCACCCGCGCCGTGGCTGTTGGCGGTCGGCACGTAGCCCGGCACGAGGCAGGTGCCGGCGGCACTGCAGACGAGATCGTCGCTGGCGATGAAGAGCGAGGGGAGATTGCCCTCTTGTTGCCAGGTCTGGCCGAAGTCGATGCTGTTGGCGGACCACATGACGGTGCCCTGACTGACCAGCGCGGTGCAGTCCGACGTGTTCGAGCAGGTGACGGCGGCCACGGTCAGCGCGCTGGCTGGCGCCGAGGCGGGAGACCACGTCACGCCGCCGTCCTCCGTTGTCACGACGACCGCGCTCCCTGGCACCGATGCGCCGTTCGTGCCAACGGCCATGCAGGCCAGTCGGGTCGGGCAGGAGATCCCGCTCAGTTGTGGTGTGGAGCCGCTGGCGAGGTGCTGGGCCTTCCAGGTCGTGCCGCCGTTCTCGGTGGCGACGATCACCGTCGCACCGCCGGGGGGCGCCGGGTTCGGTCCTGCCACACCCACCGCCCAGCAGTGGGTGGCGTCGGCACACGAGACGGCCCCGAGCTGACCGGTCCCGTTGGGCGCGGGCTGGCCGATCGCCAGGGGCGTCGCCTTTGGCTCACCGAGGACGCGGGTCGTCGGGGTCGTGCTCGGGTGCCCCGTCAGCGAACAGCCCGCCGCGGCGAGCGTCACCGCGGCGAGGAGGAGGAACAGGCCGCCACCGCGGGCAAGGGCACCCCTGTGTCGAGGCACGGAAGGTGGAACCACGGCGGGACGACAATAGCTGCGGGGGGCGCATTTTCGGGTGCACCGTTGGGTACCCTCGCAGCAGTGGACTGGGTGGACCTCCTGATCATCGGCTTTATGCTCCTGTTTGCCGTCCATGGGCTACGGGTCGGTGCCTTGGTCCAGATCTTCACCTTCGTTGGGTTCTTCCTCGGCTTCCTCCTCGGGGCCTTGGTGTGGTTGCCGCTCCTGCGCACGGGGCAACAAGACGACCTGACCCGATCGGTCGTCGTGGTGTCCCTCGTGATGGCGACGGCCTGCCTCTTCGGCTACGGGGGACAGGTCCTGGGCAGCTGGAGCAAGGTCAGCGTCCGGCGACATCACATGGGGCAGGTCGACGCCGTCCTCGGGGTCGGCGTGGCGGTGATCGCCGTGCTGCTCTCGGTCTGGCTCGTGGCGGCGGTGATTACGTCGCCCAACAGCCGCTTTACGTCGCTCGGCGCGGCCGTGGAACGCTCCGACATCTTGCACTCGATCGACCGGATCCTTCCCCAGGCGCCCTCGATCTTCAACGACCTGCAGACGTTCTTGAACAACCAGGGCTTCCCGCAGGTGTTCTCCACGTTGACCCCTCCGTCGACGCCGCCCGTCTCGTCGCCGACCAACGCCCAAACCCGCGCGCTGGCCGACCCGGCCGTCTTCTCGACGGTCAAGGTGTTGGGCACCGCATGCGACAACGAGCAGGAGGGCTCAGCCTTCGTCGTCGGGCCGGGCCTCGTGGCCACCAACGCGCACGTGGTGGCCGGCGAGTCCAACGGCAGTACGCAAGTGCTCGTCGGGAACAACGCGTACAGCGCGACGACCGTCTACTTCGACCCGTCCTTCGACCTCGCCATCTTGCGCACCAACGCGCCGATGGGACCGGCGCTCAACATCAGCCCGAACCTGGTCGCGCGCGGGACCCAGGCTGCATTCCTCGGCTACCCCGAGGACGGACCGCTCACCATCGACCCGGCCGGGGTGACCGAGGAGATCACGGCAATCGGAAAGGACATCTACAACAACGGTTCGGTCACCCGCGGCGTCTACGCGCTCGACGCCGACGTCCTGCCCGGCAACTCGGGCGGTCCCCTCCTCGGCCCAAGCGGCCAGGTCATCGGTGTGGTCTTCAGCCGCTCGACCGTCTACTCCGACGTGGGCTACGCCCTCACGTCGCCCGGAGTCCTCTCGCGAGTCCAACAGGCCCGGGGGCACCGCTCGGCCGTCAGCACCGGTCCGTGCATCTCCGGTTAACGCGGCAAGATTGACACCATGAGCCAGCGCATCGAGGACTACGCAGTGATCGGCGACCTCCACACGGCCGCCCTTGTGGGCCGAGATGGTGCTGTCGATTGGATGTGCCTGCCGCACTTCGACTCGCCATCGTGCTTCTCCCGCCTCCTCGGTGACGAGAGCCACGGCTTCTGGCGGCTGGCACCGGCCGGAGGCGCGAGCGCCATCCTGGCGACGCGTCGCTGGTACCGGCCGGACGCGCTGGTGCTCGAGACCGAGTTCGACACGGTGAGCGGCACCGTGCGCGTCACCGACTGCATGCCCGTGCGCGACAGCCATCCGCATCTCGTGCGCAGCGTCGAAGGCGTGAGCGGGTCCGTCGACATGCGTATGGACCTGACTGTGCGCTTTGACTACGGACAGGTAATCCCGTGGGTGACGTCGCACGACGGGCTCACTCGCTACACCGCGGGGCCGGACTCGGTGGCGCTGTGGCACCGCGTCGACGCGCGGGGGCTGGACCTGAGCACGGTGGCCGAGTTCACCGTAACGGAGCGGGAGCGCTATCCCTTCACGCTCGTCTGGTACCCGTCGCACGAGGACCCACCTCCGCCCCTCGACAGTTACTACGCAGTGCATCTCACCGAGGCCTTCTGGACCGAGTGGGCCGCGCAGTGCTACTACGACGGCCCCTATCGCGACGCGGTGGTGCGTTCGCTGATCACGCTGAAGGCGCTGACCTACGAGCCCACCAACGGCATCGTGGCCGCCGCCACCACCTCACTGCCCGAGGCGCTCGGTGGCAACCGGAATTGGGACTATCGCTTCTGCTGGTTGCGCGACGCCACGCTGACCCTCGAGGCGCTCATGCGCGGGGGCTACTTCGCTGAGGCGCTGGGGTGGCGCGACTGGCTGTTGCGCGCCGTCGCCGGCGACGTCTCCGAGCTCCAGATCATGTACGGCGCGGCGGGCGAGCGCCGGCTCGAGGAGTGGGAGGCGTCGTGGCTGCCCGGCTACGAGAGCTCGGCCCCGGTCCGCATCGGCAACGCCGCGTCGCAGCAATACCAGCTCGACGTGTACGGCGAGGTCATGTCGGCGCTGCACTCGTCCGCCCACGCCGAAGGAGTGCAAGGCGAGGCCGCCTGGGCGCTGCAGATCCAGCTGATCGATTTCATCGAGAAGGGCTGGCTCGAGCCCGACGACGGCATCTGGGAGGTGCGCGGGCCGCGGCGCCACTTCACGCATTCCAAGGTGATGGCCTGGGTGGCGGTCGACCGCGCGGTGCGCACGCTCGAGGAATGGCCCGAGCTCACTGGGCCGCTGGAGAGGTGGCGTTCGCTGCGCAACGACATCTTCACCGAAGTCATCGAGAAGGGCTACAACGACGACATCGGTGCCTTCACCCAGTACTACGGGTCGGACCAGCTCGATGCCAGCGCGCTCATGATCCCCCTCGTCGGCTTCTTGCCTCCCGACGACCCCCGCATCGTGAGCACCGTCGAGGCGGTGCAGCGCGAGCTGCTCGACCACGGCTTCGTGCTGCGGTACAAGACGTCCGACGACGGCGCGGTGGACGGGCTCACCGGCCGGGAGGGTGCGTTCTTGGCCTGCTCGTTCTGGCTCGTGGATTGCCTCCACATGATCGGGCGCGACGAAGAGGCGGTCGAGATGTTCGAGCGGCTCTTGGCGCTGCGCAACGACCTCGGCCTGCTCTCCGAGGAGTACGACCCCCTGGCCGGCCGTTTGGTTGGCAACTTCCCCCAGGCCTTCTCCCACGTGTCGCTCATCAATTCGGCCTTCCGCCTGAGTGGCAAGGACCCGCTCGCCCCTGTCCTCGAGCACCACAAGGAGCTGACGGTCGACCACTCGGCCAACATCACGCCGGTGATCCAGCGGATGAAGCGAATCGGCCGGGTCACGACGGCCCGCCGGCGGGCCGGCGCCCAAAGCTGACCGGCCGCGTAGCCTGCAGCCTGGCCTCCTGAGGAGAGGCAGCCCACACCGAGGTCCGCACCGCCCCGACGACCACACTGGGAGGAAACCATGAAGGCGCTCACCGTCGTCCCCATGAAGGCGGGGTCTGCTGCGCTCTCGGACGTGCCCGAGCCACCCGACTCCGACGGCCCGGTGCTGGTCGAGACGTTGGCCATCGGCGTCTGCGGTACCGACATCGAGATCCTGACCGGGCACTACGGCTGGCTCCCGCCCGGCGAGGAGCGTCTGGTCCTCGGACACGAGTCGCTCGGGCGCGTGCTCGAGGCGCCGTCCGGCGGGGCGCTGGCCAAGGGTGACCTCGTCGTGGGCATCGTGCGCCGGCCCGACCCGGTGCCCTGTGCGAACTGCGCCGTGGGCGAATGGGATTTCTGCCGCAACGGCCTCTACACCGAGCGCGGGATCAAGCAGCACGACGGCTATTGCTCAGAGCGCTACCGCATCACGCCTGACTTCACCGTCAAGGTGGACTCGGGGCTCGGCGTCCTGGGCGTCTTGTTGGAGCCGACGAGCGTGGTGGCCAAGGCGTGGGAGGAGGTCGACCGGGTCGGCTCCCGCGCCCACTGGGACCCCAAGAAGGTGCTCGTGACCGGGGCCGGGCCGATCGGTCTCCTCGCCGCACTCATCGGTGTCCAGCAGGGTCTCGAGGTGCACGTGATGGACCAGGTCACCACCGGCCTCAAGCCGGACCTGGTTGCCGCCCTCGGCGCGACTTACCACACGGGCTCCGTGGCCGACGCGTGTCCCGACGCGGACGTCATCATCGAGTGCACCGGCGTCTCCTCGGTTGTGTTCGACGCCATGTCCAACGTTGGCAACGGCGGGGTGGTCTGCCTCACCGGCGTGTCCTCGGGCGGCCATGCGATCGACGTCGACGAAGGACTGCTCAACCGCAACATGGTGCTCGAGAACATCGCCGTGGTCGGATCTGTGAACGCCAACCGGCGTCACTACGAGGCGGCGGCTGACGCGCTGGCCAAGGCCGACAACGCGTGGCTGGCGAGGCTGATCACGCGCAAGGTCCCGCTCGACGACTGGCAGAAGGCGCTCGACCGCCAGCCCGACGACGTCAAGGTCGTCATCGAGGTCAACAAGGCGTGAGGGCGCGGAGGTGAGCGGGACCCACTCGCACGGACGGCACACGCACCGCCACGCCGATGCCGGCCTCCATGTCCACGACGCCGAGAGCGGCGACGCAATCCCCGCGGTCCCGCCGCCGCGTGCCATCGCGACGGGCGTGCTCGAGATCGACACCATGCTCGGGGGCTGGGAGCGGGTCACGGCGGGCTATCTCATCGAGGGTCCGGCCCCGGTGCTCATCGAGACGGGCAGCCAGAGCTCGGTCCCCATCCTCTTGGCTGCGCTGGACCACATCGGGGTCGGCCCGGCCGAGCTGGCCGGGGTGGCGGTCACCCACATCCATCTCGATCACGCGGGCGGCGTCGGCAACGTGGCCAGCGCCTTTCCTGCGGCCACGGTCTATGTGCACCAAAAGGGCGCGCGGCATCTGGCCGATCCGACCAAGCTGGTCAGCTCGGCGGCGCGCGTCTACGGCCCGCTGCTCGATTCCCTCTACGGCCGCATCGACCCGACACCTGCCGAGCGCCTGCACGTGCTCGACGACGGCGAGGAAATCACCGTTGGACCCGACCGCGTGCTCGTCGCCGTGGACTCGCCTGGCCATGCCAAGCACCACCTCGGCTTGCACGACTCGTTGAGCGGCGTCCTCTTCGCCGGCGACGCCGTCGGGGTCAAGCTGCCTGACGGCGGCGTCCTGAGGCCCTCGACCCCGCCGCCCGACTTCGACCTCGAACAGGCGCTGACCTCGCTGGCCAAGTTCGCGGCCCGCCGTCCCTCAGGGATTGCACTGGCTCACTACGGCCTGCTCGACGAGCCCGAGGAGTTGCTGGCCGAGGCGGACGAGACGCTGCGGCAGTGGGCCGAGACGGCGGAGACCGCCTACCGGCACGGCGAGGACATCGCCGACGCGCTGGCTGCCCGCTTCGACCCGCTCCTGGGCGACATCGACGCCGCCCACAAGGAGAAGCTCGACATCATGAACGGGGTCCATTCCAACGCCGCGGGGTTCCGGCGCTGGCTCGAAGGGCGCGACGCGCAAAACGCCAATTAAGACGCGCAAAACGCCAAATTAAGACCGCGCAAAACGCCAATTAATCAGGCGGCGAAGCCCAGGTCAGGGGGCGTCCCGTCCGACGGCCCGAACGACTCAGACGACGAGCTTGGCCCGGAGCTCCTCCTGGCGTACCTCGAAGTCGTCCAATGAGATGCGGCCTTCGGCCAGGTCCTCATGCAAGGCCGCGAACTGCTCGAGCAGCTGCGTCTGGTCGACGTCCTGGGCCGATGGAGCGTTGTCGGGCTGATCGCCCGCTGCAGCCTTGTCCTCGCGACGCGAGAGGCGGTCGTCCATCTTGGCCTTGGCCCGCTCCTTCTTGGCCTGGTCGCGCTGCAATTTTCCAAATGTCGAACGTGCGCGTGCCATCGTTCACTCCTTTCCGGCCGCCGCGGGACGACCAGCTGTACCGGCAGGACTTCCGACCTGCCGCTGTTCTTGCCGCATCCGCCAGTGCGGCGGGCCTTCCGGCCCCGAGCGGAGGAGGTGGGATTTGAACCCACGGTACCCATGAGGCACAACGGTTTTCGAGACCGTCCGATTCGGCCGCTCTCGCACTCCTCCGAAGCAGATCCTAGTCGCTGTGACCTGGTCCGGAACCTCGGTAGGTGGGCGAATTCGCCCACCTGAGCACGGATCAGTCCTTCGAGAACACATGTCTCGGTGGCCTTTCCCAGACCAGGTACCGAAAGGCAGGACGCCAGCCGACAGGTCCGTTTTGCTCTGATGCGAGCGCCGGCGGCGGGCGGCTTGACTTCGAGACGAGCCGCCACGGGCGGTGCAGATCGGCGGCCAACTGCTGGACCCCAACCGTGCGCTGTTGGTGCCGGGAGTCGAGGACCTCGGAGCGTGTTACAAGCAACTCAACTCCAGTGTCGGCCAGTTCGGGACAGACACGCTGATCGCGTCGACCAGGGGGATCGAAAGCTCCGGTCCGAGAGACCGCGTCTACACACAGACCGAGCGGGCGCTGACCGCGCTGGACTACGCCCGTGATGCCGTGGCGGGCCAGATCAAGAGTTCGCTCAACAAGGCCGCCTTCGCGGACGCCCCCGTCGCCGGCGTTGGCGGGTCAGACGGCTGTGTGCGAGGGGCTCCTGCGCGCGGCCGATGGGCTCGCGAACGGCTAATGGCGCAAGCGACGGGGGCCGGCTCGGTCGGGGCCGGTTCCCCGCCGCGCTGCCGGCACGTGAGCCATGACGGCGTTTCCGCTTCAGCGTCCCTCGCTGCCGCGTCTCGCGGCGAAGAACGAGGAGAGAAGGTCCCCGCACTCGGCCGCACGAAGGCCACCCTCGACGGGGAGTTCGTGGTTGAGGCGGGGGTCGGCACAGAGGTTGTACAGCGTGCCGCAGGCTCCCGCCCGGGGGTCACTGGCCCCGTAGACCAGGCGTCCAACCCGGGCTGCGACCAACGCACCGGCACACATGGGGCACGGCTCGAGGGTGACGACCATCGTCACCTCCGAGAGCCGCCACCCCCCGAGCGCAGCCGCCGTGTCGCGCAGCGCCAGCATCTCGGCGTGCGCGGTGGGATCCCCCGAGCGCTCGCGCTCGTTGTGTCGTGCGGCCACCACCTGGCCGCCATGAAGCGTGACCGCTCCGACCGGCACGTCGCCCGCCGCCGCGGCGGCGCGCGCCTCGGTGAGGGCGAGCGCCATGGCGTCGTCGTCGGTCAGCGGGCTGGGTATGTCGGGCGTGGCGATGCTCCAGTATGCGAGCTGCCCTGCTCGCAACGGAAGTTCACGCCGGGACTCCGCCCGTCTGGCTGCCTCCTGAATCAGGGGGTCGCCGTGTTCAGCGCGTGCTGGAGGGCGTCCATCGTCGACTGCAGCTGCGTCGACTGGGCGAAGAACTCGTCAATGAAGGAGCCCAGTTGAATGGCGGGCAACCCGTTGATAGTCCCGAGGAAGGCGATGTCCTGGTGCACCTGCGCGTCGGCCGTGCCCGCGGCGCTGCGGGCCGCCTGGGGCAGTGTCACCGACGAATCCAGCGTCTCGTAGAGCTGCAGCGAGTCCACGTAGGGGTTGATGATGGTGGCCACCCGGAGCGGCGTGGGGAACACCGTGAGCGTCGTCAGCCCGGCTTGCGCCCCACTCGACGCCGATTGGACATAGGTGATCGCCGACTCGAGGCGCGCAACATTTGCTGACGACGATACCCCCGTCCCCGTCCCCGTCCCCGCCGCCGCCGCCGGCCGAGTCGTCGCGGGTGGCGCTGCGCTCGAGTGGATGTGCCCGAAGTGCAGGACCACCGCGCCGATGACCACGGCAAAGAAGAGGCAGGCCAGCAGGACGAACCGGCGGACGTCGGTCCCGGCCTGTGCGGTGGCGGTGCGCCCGCGGGCGCGGGTCGGAGCCCGCGTGGCGGCTGCGCCTTCGTCGTCCTGCTCGGTATAGGCGGCGACGAACTCGTCGAGCTCTGACAGGTCAGCGGGTATGACGACGAGTTCTCCGCTCTGGTCGTCCTCGTCGGACGCCTCGTTGCCATCGTCGAATCCCGAGACCTGTACCGATGGGACGACCGCCACGGGCTCCCACTCCGGCTCCGGCTCCGACTCACCCCAGGCTGCGCCCTCACTGTCGTCGACCACCGCCTCGTCCTCGTCCGTTTGGTCCGCATCGAGCCAGACAACGTCGCTGGCGAACTCGGTGTGCACCGGAGAACGGTCTTCCCACGAGGTGGTGGCAACCGGTACGGACTCCCCCGCCTCCTCGTCTTCGAGCCACGCTTCGGGTTCATCGCTCTCGGCACCGGTCGCCAGGGGCAGCTCCTCGTCCACCTCGTATGCCTCGTCGACTTCGCACGCCTCGTCGACGGCGGCGACAAGCGCGTCGTCCTCGTCGAGCCACTGCTCGGACTCCTCGCCGCCGTCGAACGTGTCGTAGATCCCCCCGTCGTCGTCCTCGTCCTCCTCGCTGGAGCTGCCGAAGAGGGCCTCCTCCATCCGGGCGAAGGCGGCTTCGACCCGTATCCGATCCTCGGTCGGGGCGACACCGTCGCCGGCTAGCTCAACGTCGCTGGCGATGGAGTCGTTGGTGATCGCGTCGTTCGAGATGTCGTGAGCCGCAGCCTCCTCGACGGGCGCGGCAACATCCGCTTCGTCGGCCCACTCGTCCTCGATCCCCATCACGCGCCGTTCCATGCGCTCGAGCGCGGCCGCGATGCGTGCCGCGTCTGCCGCGGCGGCCTGGTCCTCGGCGCTGCCTTCGGTCTCCTCCCCCTCGAACGCGTCCCAGCGCAGCTCGAGGTCCTCCTTGGCGAGCTCGAGGTCTTCCTCCTCGTCGTCGATCTCGAGGCCGGACGCGCGAGCGTGCGCGCGGGCGCGTATCGCCACGTCTTCTTCGTCCTCGTCCTCGGTGTCGTCGCTGTCCGGGACGAACTCGTCCCAGGCCAGCTCGGAGTCGTCTGCGACTTCTGTCGTCATGGGAGCCCCCTCCTGGTGTGTCAGTTCACGGTGTCGTCAGTTCACGGTGTCATCAGTTCTCGGTTGGTCAGTTCACGGTGTCGTCAGTTCACGTCGCGGTGAACACGAAATCGGCGGTCGTACAGTCAGCCGGGAGGGCGGCCACAACGAGGTACTGGTCGGTGGTCCCGCTCACCGTCCACGCGTTCAAGTCCGGCTCGTGCGTCAAACACCTCACGGCGGGGTCCTGGGTCTGGAAGCCGGTCAGCTGTCCCGCCGCGCTCGACCCGCTCACCGCCGGCGGCGTGCCGGTCACCTCGGTGAGGGTGACCGTCGACCCCTTCCACTGCCCGCTGGAGGCCGAGGGGAGCGTCGTCGTCGTGCTCGTCGTCGCGGTGGTCGTCGTCGTGCTCGACGTCGGTGTCGTCGTGGTAGTCGTGGTTGTCGTGCTCGACGGCGGCACCAAAGTCGAGGTCCGGTCGGTCGGAGCCGACGAGTTCGTCGGGGACGGCGTGGGCGGGCTCGGCGACGTGGCCGCCGGAGGCGAGGCGGGCGTCGACGGGGGACCGGCGGGACCGTCCTTGACGGCCGGCGCGAACCCGAGCAGCGCCGCCAGGTCCACGGGCGCGTTGCCATCTCCGCCGAGGGTCCAGATGCCGACGCCGGCCAGGCCGTTCGCCTGCGCCAGCTGCGCGGTGTCGTAGAGCGACGTCGGGTCCTCGAAGAAGGTCTCGTGCCACTGGTTGCCCACCTGGTACGCGGTCCAGCCCGAGTCGGTCACCGGGTCCCAGTACTGGGGATGGCCGCTGGCGTCGATGTCGCCCAGCGATACGTCGGTGGCCGGCCCCGTCGCGGTCGCGTTCAGCGTGCCGTCGGTCGTCGGCCAGTCGATGCCGAAGAACGGCACGCCCAGGATCACCTTGGACGGCGGCACCACCGCGTCGTACTCGTTCACCGCGGTCTGGTCGGAGAACATCCCGCTCGTCAGCGGCGAGGACGGGCCCTGCGACGCGCCCAGGTTCGGGTTGTACTCCATGACGAAGAACGCATCGACCGCGCCCGCCAGCGCCGGGATGTCGAACCAGCCGTTGGTCCCCGAGGCCGAGCTCGAGTAGGTGTCCATGGTCACCTGATAGTGCGGGTTCACGGCGTGCATCACCCACGAGACCGTGTCGACGAGACGGGTCAGCCCGGCGTTGTCGGCGGAGCCCTGGCCCTCGAGGTCGAGGTTCACCCCATCGAGGTTCTTGGCCTCGACGGCGGCGACGATCGCGCCGGCGAGCGTGGCGGCCGCAGTCGGCGAGGACGTGAGCGCATCGAGCTGGCCCTGGTCGAAGTTGTTGACGGTCAGCACCACACGGTCGCCCGCCGCGTGCGCCTGCGTCACCAGGTTGGCCAGCGCCTGGCTCTCGTAGCCGGTCCACCCCGGGCCCGACTCCTCCAGCGTCCCGTCGGGGTTCACGCCGACTGCGAAGTAGGCGAGCGTCGAGATCCCCGCCAGGTTGAACCCGCCGGCCTGAGCCAGCGTCCAGTAGGGCGCGAAGCCGAACACCTCGTGCGGCTTGAGCGGTGGCGCGGTTGCCAGGCTCGGCGGCGCGGGGGCCGGCGGCGCAGTTGCGGGAGCGAGCAGGACCGCCTTGCCCGCGGCTTCGAGCGAGGCCAGATCGAGTGTGCCGGCGTTGGCCGAGGGGGTGATGGTGTCCGCGCTGCGCGCCACGGCGTACACGCGCGCCGACGGCCCGCCCGCGGTCACCGAGCGCGGCGATCACTACCGCACAGAGAAGGGGGATTGCACCGTGCCGGCGCACGAACGTGCGCAGCGGCCCGACCCGGGCCAGGGGAGCCGGGGCGCGGACATCGAGGCGGAGCCCCGAGCCGGGCTCGTCGGCCCCTGGGCCGGGCGTTGGGTTCACGTTCAAATATCGGCCCGGACCAGGGAAAAGTTGAGCCTTCTCCTTGTGCGGAGGAGGTGGGATTTGAACCCACGGTTGGTTGCCCAACACACGATTTCCAGTCGTGCCGATTCGGCCGCTCTCGCACTCCTCCCGAAATGCAGCCTGGTCAGGCTAACGGCCCTGGCAGGTGCGGTTCTGCCGACCGACCCGAAACCTCCGACAGGGCCGACGCCACCTCACCCCAGTCGGGCCCCGTCACCCTCGTGTCACTCGATTGTCGCCTTTAGTTCATCTTTGTGTAACCTGGAATCTTGGCGAAAGGAGGTCCCATGAGTGCCCCGACGAACATCTCGCAGCAGCCGTGGACACCGAGGGGCGAGGCCGGCGACGTCGCCGCTCCGCACAAGTCGCACCGCGTGCTGGTCGTCACCGACGGGTCTGCGGCCGCAGGCGGCCACGCCGACGGCGCCCACGGTGACGCCGCCCGCGCCGCCTTCGCCCTCGGCCACGACTGGACCGTCACCTTCGGCGCCGACGTGTGTGCGATGGAAGTCTGCGAACACCATGACCGCCGCCACCCACGTGCGCACGACGGCACGGCCGGCGACCACGGCCGGGCCGGCGCCGGCGCTGACGCTGACGCGACGCGAGCGCGTCGCGTCGAGGTGCACGGGTGGACGCTCGGTGCGCGCACCCGCCGGCTGGCCTCTGAGATCACCGCAGCGGCGGAGAGTTGCGGCGCCGACGTCATCGTGCTCGGCATGGACCGACGCCGCATGGCGAGGCGCCACCTCATCCCCAGCCTGCGCGACCAGTTGGCCAGTGCCACCGCGCTGCCCGTCCTCGTCGCGCCCTCGACGACGCCGGTCGCCCACGACATTGCCTCGGTGCCCGATACCGACGCGCCCGCGCGGCCATACAGCGGGTCGGCCGCCGAACACGTCGAGGGCTTCGCGCGTGTTTAGGACGGTCGTCGTCGGCGCCACCGACTCGGAAGGGTCGGCCCGGGCCTTCGAGCGCGCCCTCGATGTGGTTCGCTCCTCCGGCGGCACCCTGCACATCGTCACGGCGCTCGCCCGCAAGGAGGAGCCGGCGCCCTACCTCCCCTCCGAGTTCCGCTACACCGAGGCGGGCGCCGGCGCCACCGACTGGCTGCTCAGCCAGCTGCGCACCCGGGCCGTCGAGAGCCACGTCCAGGTGGAGACACACCCGGTGCTGGCCGGCCCGGGCGAGGCCATCGTCCGGGTCGCCACCGAGTCGCACGCCGACCTCGTCGTCGTCGGGTCCTCGAGCGCGCACGGCCACCGCCAGCTGGGCGACGTGCCCAAGACGGTCATGGACGCCGCGCCCTGCCCTGTCCTCGTGGTCTGAGCCACTAGCCTGGGCTCCCTCGCCGCCCGGTGTTGGGTGCGGTGGCCGGGTCCTACGCAACGGCCGCTCGTGAATCGAGTCAGGGTCGGAAGGCAGCAGCTCTCAGCGGGTCTGGTCGGGTGCCGTAGTCAACCTGGCTGCCGCACCGAGCACCGGGCGAGCCGGGTCGTGCTGTCGGCGCGCATGGGTAGGCTCGACCGACATGGCCGACGCCCCCTTTGTTTCGCTCTATCGCCGTTTCCGGCCCGGGCGATTCGACGAGATACGAGGCCAGGACCATGTGGTGCGCGCGCTGCGCAGCGCGGTGCGCGACGGGCGCGTCTCACACGCCTATCTCTTCAGCGGGCCCCGCGGCACCGGCAAGACGTCGTCGGCGCGCATCTTGGCCAAGGCGCTCAACTGCGAGGCGCCAGTCGACGGTGAGCCCTGCGGCGTGTGTACCTCGTGCGTCGAGATCACCCAGGGCAACTCGCTCAACGTCCACGAGCTCGACGCGGCCTCCAACAACGGCGTCGACGCCATGCGCGACCTGGTCGCCCACGCCGGCCTCGGGACGCCGGGGCGCTGGAAGGTCTACATCGTCGACGAGGTCCACATGCTCTCGACGGCGGCGGCCAACGCGCTGCTCAAGACGCTCGAAGAGCCGCCGAGCCACGTCGTCTTCGTGCTGGCCACCACCGACCCCCAGAAGGTGCCGCCGACCATCCGTAGCCGCACCCAACACCTCGAGTTCCGCCTCCTCGGTGCCGAGACGCTGCACGGCCTCCTCGAGACGGTCAACGCCGAAGCCGGCCTCCACCTCGACGTTGCGGCGCTGGAAGTGGCGGTGCGGCGCGGTCGCGGCTCGGCCCGCGACGCCCTGTCCGCCCTCGACCAGGTGGTGGCGTCGGGCTCGGCCGACGCAGCCCGTCCCGAGCTGGCCCAGCTGCTCGATGCGCTGGCCGACGGCGACGTCAGCACCAGCCTCGTCGCGCTGAGCGCGCTGCTGGCCGGCGGCTGGGGCCCCCAGCAGCTGGCGACCGAGCTCATCGACGACCTGCGCCAGGTCTTCCTCGCCGCACTCGCCCCCGAGCTGTGCGCGGTGTCGGCGGAGTCGCGCGAGCGCTTCCGCGCGCTCGCCGAGGCGATGGGGCTACCCCGGGTCGTGCGCAGCATGGAGATCCTCGGCCACGCGCTGGTCGACATGCGCGAGGCACCCGACGCGCAGGTGGTGCTCGAGATCGCGGCCGTGCGCGCGGTGCGACCCGATCTCGACTCGGGGATGGAGGCGCTCTCCGAACGTGTGAGCGTGTTGGAGCGCTCGCTGACCGGCGCCGCCGCCTTCCCGCGACCTGGCGCCGCCCCACCCGCGTCCGGCGCGCCGCCGGCAGCCCGTCCGGTTCCCGAGCCCGCCGGGCGCGCCGCACAGCACGAGCCGGCGCCCGCCGATGCCGGGCCGGTCGCGACCAGGCCGTCACTCGGTGCCATCAAGCGCTCCAAGGCGGCTGCGGCCGAGGGCGCCGCCCCGGTGCCGCCCCAGTCCGACGCGGCGGCCGGCGCCGGTCCCACCGCCGACGAGCCCGCGGTCGCCGCCGAGCCCGCCGCGCCCGCCGCGCCACCGGTCCCGGCAGGCGCCGCCAAGGCCGTCGACCGCGACAGCCTGACCGAGGCGTGGGGCGACGGCATCCTCCAGTCGCTCCCGGCGCGTGCGAAGGCCCGCTTCGCCAGCGGCCACTTCGTGGCGGTCGACGAGCAGGGTGCTGCCCACTTCGCGCTGCCCAACGCGGCCCACCGCGACCAGTGCGCCGAGCAGCTGCCGCTGGTCGAGGCCGCGCTGAGCGAGCACTTCGGCACGCCGGTCGCGCTCGTGCTCGTCATCGACGAGAGCACGGCGCCGCCCGGGCGCGCCCCAGAACCGGCCGCCGCGGTCGCGGCCGTGGGCGCGTCGGGACGCGGTGGGCGCCGCAGCACCACCGCACAGGCGCCACCGCCGTCGGAGGGCCCTGCGCCCGACGACTTCGACGAGGTCGACCCCGCCGAGTTCGAGGCCGCCGCGGGCGGCGCCGATCAGGCCTCCGAGGCCGAAGCGCGGCTCTTGGAGGCCTTCCCGGGTGCGAGCGAGGTCCTCGGCTAGATGTACACCGGTCCCCTCCGCTCTCTCATCGACGAGCTCGGCCGCCTTCCCGGCATCGGCCCCAAGTCGGCCCAGCGCATCGCCTTCCACATCTTGAAGGTGCCGAGCGAGGACGCCCTCCGGCTGGCCGACGCCATCGTGGTGGTCAAGGAGCGCACGACGCTGTGTGAGATCTGCTTCAACGTGGCCGAGGGCGGCGCGTTGTGCGCGGTCTGCAGCGACGACAGGCGTGACCCCGAGGTGGTGTGCGTGGTGGAGGATCCCCGGGACATCGTCGCCGTGGAGCGCACCGGCTTCAAGGGCCGCTACCACGTGCTGGGCGGCGCGCTGAGCCCGCTCGACGGCATCGGCCGTGAGCAGCTGCGCCTCGGGGAATTGCTCGACCGGGTGAAGCAGGGCGCCATCCGCGAGGCGATCGTCTGCACCAACCCGACCATCGAGGGCGAGGCCACCGCGATGCAGGTGGCCAAGGAGCTGGGGCCCCTCGGGGTCACCGTCTCGCGGCTGGCCAGCGGGCTGCCCGTCGGCGGCGACCTCGAATACGCCGACGAGCTCACCCTCGGGCGCGCCCTCGAGGGCCGCCGCCCCCTGGAGGTCTGAGGCCCGACGCCGGTCTCGGTAGAATTGCGAGATGCGGATCGCCATCGTCGGAGCGACAGGGCAGGTGGGTGTCGTGTTGCGCGCCATCCTGGCCGAGCGCCGGTTCCCGGTGGACTCCATGCGCTACCTCGCCTCGGGGCGCTCCGCCGGCACGACGCTGCCTTGGGCCGACGGCGAGGTCGTGGTCGAGGACGCCGAGACGGCGGACCTCTCAGGCATCGACCTCGCGCTGTGCTCCGCCCCCGCCTCGGTCTCGCGCCAGCTGGCGCCCCGTCTCGCCGCGGCCGGTGCGACGGTCATCGACAACTCGTCCGCTTGGCGCATGGACCCCGACGTCCCACTCGTCGTCCCCGAGGCCAACGCGGAGGCGCTGCGCAACATCCCCAAGGGGATCGTGGCCAACCCGAACTGCACCACCATGGTGGTGATCCCGGTCCTCAAGCCGCTGCACGACGAGGCGGGCCTGAGCCGGGTCGTCGTCTCGACGTACCAGGCCGTCTCCGGCAGCGGCATCGACGCGGTGCGCGAGCTGGCCGAGCAGCTGGCCAAGACGGTCGACCGCGTGGCCGACCTCACCTTTGACGGGGGCGCCGTCGACTTCCCGCCACGCGAGGTGTACCCGGTTCCCATCGCGCACAACGTGATCCCGTTGCAGTTCAAGGTCGTCGACGACGGTTCACTCGAGACCGACGAGGAGCAGAAGTACACCAACGAGACCCGCAAGATCCTCGGCATCCCCGAGCTCGCGTTGACCGCGACCTGTGTCCGCGTCCCGGTCTTCACGGGCCACTCCTCGTCGCTCATGTGCGAGTTCGACCGTCCCCTCAGCCCCGAGCGCGCGACCGAGGTGTTGCGCACGGCGCCGGGTGTCGAGCTGACCGAGATCCCGACGCCGCTGCTGGCCGCCGGCCGCGACGTCTCCTATGTCGGTCGCATCCGGCGGGCCCTGGGTGCACCCAACGCGCTCGCCTTCTTCGTCTCGGGCGACAACCTGCGCAAGGGCGCTGCCCTCAATGTGGTGCAGATCGCCGAGGAGCTCGTCGCGCTGCGCAGCTGAGGCGGGACCGGCCGAGGCTCAGTCGGGGCCGGCCGAAACGGGCTCGGGGCCGCCCACCACCAACGTCGCCAGACGACGAGCCAGGTTGACGGCGTGGTCGCCGAAGCGCTCGTAGAAGCGCGCCACCATCGCCAACTCGATCGCCACCGGCAGCGACATGGTGCCGGCCACCAGCTCTGCGGTGAGGCTGACGTGGAGATCGTCAAGCTCGTCGTCGAGGTCGTCGATGGACGTCGCCGCATCGACCGCGCGCTCGGCGAAGGCGTCGGCCGTCTCGCGCCAGATGGTGGTGGCCACCTCACCCATGCGCTCGACCAGGCCACGGCTGCGCGCCGACATCTCGGCGCCCAGCCCGCGGGCAGCCCGGCGTGCGATGTGCTCGGCGAGGTCGCCGTTGCGCTCGAGATCGGGGAGCATGCGCAGGATCGCCACGTACTCGCGCCGCTCGTCCACCGTCGTCTCGCCGTAGACGAGCTGCTGCTGCACCGTCGTCAAGATCTGGCCGATGAGCCCGTCGACGAGTTCGTCGCGCTTGACGAGCTCCTTCGCCACCTCGCGGTCTCCCGCTAACAACGCGTGGGTCGCGCCCGCGATGGCCTCGCCCACGAGACCGAACACCTGCGCGAAGAGACGGTCGATCTCGTGGGGCTCCGGCATCGTGCGGGGCCAGAGCGGCTGGTCGATCGCGAGCGGCCGGACCTGCTCCTGGAGGCCGTCGTCCTCGACGCGCCGGACGGACGTGCTCTTCGTTGTGCCACCGAGCTTGAACGCCATAGGGGGGACGCTACTGTTTCTGTTGGCGCCTGACGACCCCCCAATCGCGCCGCCCCAGTTCACTGCCCCGTTCGTTGCAACGGCGAGGCGACCGCAGGCCGCGCACTATCCCCGACCCTGTCACAGCCCACCGTTACCTTGGTCCGATGGTGATCGGCGTCGTCATCGGGGTCGTTGCGGGTGTGGCAATCGGCGTCGCGTGGCATCTGTGGCGAAGCGCGCGCGAGCAGGGCGCGCGTCGGCTGGCGGAGTCACGGTTGGCGGACGCGTGGACTGCGATGGCAAACCAAGCCGCGCAGCTCAAGGCCGCCACCGACGCGGCCGCGGCGGCGGAGACCGCACGCGCAGTCGCCGTCTGCGAGCTCGACCAGCTCAAGACGTTCGAGCACGAGGCCGCGCTGCGGGCCGAGGAGGACCGCACCCGACTGGTCGGCACGTTCGCCGAGCTGTCGGCCGAAGCGCTCGCCAAGAACAACGAGCATTTCTTGACACTGGCGGACACCCGGCTCAACGAGGCGCGGACGGTGGCCCAGGGTGACCTGAACCGGCGACACCAGGCGATCGAGGAGCTGCTGAACCCGCTCAGCGAGACCCTGGCCCGTTACGAGCGCGGCCTCCAGACGATGGAGCTCGAGCGCAAGGGTGCCTACGCCAGCCTCAACGAGCGCGTCGCCGCGCTGCACGCGGGGCACGAGCAGCTGCAAAAGGAGACGCGGAATCTGGTGACCGCACTGCGGTCGCCCCAGACGCGCGGTCGCTGGGGGGAGATGACGCTGCGCAACACGGTCCAGGCGGCCGGCATGGTCGAGCACTGCGACTTCGAGGAGCAGCCGACCACGCCGACCGAGGATGGCACGGTGCGCCCCGACATGGTCGTGCGCCTGCCGGGCGGGGGACAGGTCGTCGTCGACGCCAAGGTGCCCCTCGAGGCGTTCCTCCAGCTCATTGAGGCCGAGGACGAGGCGGCGCGCAAGACCTCCCTCGACAAGCACGCCCGCCAGCTGCGCACGCACGTCGAGCAGTTGGCGAAGAAGGAGTACTGGACCCACGTCGAGCGCTCACCCGAGTTCGTGATCGCGTTCATTCCGGGCGAGTCGCTATTGGCAGCCGCCTGCGAGGCCGACCCCGGCCTGTTGGACTACGCGCTCTCCAAGCGCATCGTGCTGGCAACGCCCAACACGCTCGTCGCCGCGCTGCGAACGATCGCGCTGTCATGGCAGCAGGAGCGCCTGGCCGACAACGCGCGGCAGGTCCAACAGCTCGGTGCCGAGCTCTACGAGCGGTTGCGCTCCATGACGGGCCACATGCAGGCCCTGCAACGCAGCCTCACCTCGAGCGTCGACGCCTACAACAAGGCCATCGGCTCGCTCGAGTCGCGGGTCCTCGTCACGGCCCGGAAGTTCCCCGGCCTCGGCGTGGTCGGGACCGAGTCACCACAGATCGCCGAGCTTCCGCCGATCGAGGCGGCGGCGCGCCACCTGCAGGCGGTCGAGCTCTTCGACGAGATCGACGAGATCGACGGGGGAGACGAGTCCGAGCCGACCATCATGATGCTGCCCGACGGCGGCGCCAGCACCGGCCACCCGGCCTGACGCGCACCACGGCGGTACCGGAACACCGTCGGCGTACTCTGCCGGGGTGCTGCACGCCCACCGCTCCGATCGCGCCGACACCCTCGTCGCGAAGCTGGCTGAGCTGGTGGCGGTGCCCCTCGACGACCCGATGGCGCCCGAGGTCGTCTCGGTGCCGACGCAGGGGATCGAACGCTGGCTCACGCAACGGCTGTCGGGCCATCTCGGCGCGCGTCCCGGCGCACACGACGGGGTGTGCGCGAACGTCCGCTTCCCATTTCCCGGGGCGCTGATCTCGGGCGCCCTGGCGGTGGCCTCGGACACGGACCCCCGGGCGGATCCCTGGTTGCCCGAACGTGCGGTCTGGCCGCTGATGGACGTGGTGGCCGAGCATTTCGACGAGCCCTGGCTGTCTCCTTTGGCCCAACACATCCGCAACTCAGAAACGGTGGAGGGGTCGAAGCGCTTCTCGAGCATCCGGCACGTGGCGGACCTCTTCGACCGCTACGCCGTCCACCGCCCCGACATGCTCCAGCGCTGGGTCGCGGGGGCAGGCCACGAGGCGGAGGCCGCCTGGCAGGCCCGGCTCTGGCTCCTGCTGCGCAACCGGATCGGGTCGCCGAGCCCCGCCGAGCGGCTGGTCGAGTCGTGCCAGCGTCTGCGGGACGAACCCGCGCTCCTCGACCTGCCCGCGCGTCTCTCCCTGTTCGGGCTCACGCGTCTCGCCGCCAGCTACCTCGACGTCCTCGAGGCCGTGGCCTCGGGGCGCGAGGTGCACCTCTTCTTGTTGCACCCCTCGCCGGTGCTCTGGGACCGCCTCGCCGCGAGCGCCGGCCCGGGGTCGCGCTTTTTGACCCGGGCGGCCGACCCGACGGCAGGGGCGGCGCGCAACCCCCTGCTCTCGTCGTGGGGGCGCGACGCTCGGGAGATGCAGCTGGTGCTGGGCGCCGCTCTGCCCCACGGCGACAGCGACGAGACACCGGCCGCCCCGGCGGCCTCGACACTGCTGCATCGGATCCAAGACGACGTTCGTTTCGATCGCGCGCCCGTCGGCGCCGGGAGCGGGGGATCCGACGACGCCTGCCCGCTGCTCGAGGCCGACGACGACAGCATCCGCGTGCACTCGTGCCACGGCCGAGGCCGCCAGGTCGAAGTGTTGCGCGACGCCATCTTGCACCTGCTCGTCGCGGACCCGACTCTCGAGCCGCGCGACATCATCGTGATGTGCCCCGACATAGAGAACTTCGCGCCGCTGATCCAGGCGACGTTCGGGAGCCACGACCGCAACGACGGCGAGCCCACTGACCCTTCGCGCGCGCTCGAGATCCGCCTGGCCGACCGGTCGCTGCGGCAGACCAATCCGGTCATGGGCGTCCTGGCGGAGGTGCTCGAGCTCACGACGTCCCGGATGACGGCGAGCGAGGTGCTCGACCTGGCGGGACGAGAGCCGGTCCGGCGCCGGTTCGGTTTCGACGACGACGACCTGTTCCGTCTGGAGGAGTGGGTCAACGGCGCGTTCGTGCGGTGGGGCTTCGACGCCGCGCACCGGGGCTCCTTCGGGCTGTCCGACATCGGATCGAACACCTGGCAGGCGGGACTCGACCGGATCCTTCTGGGCGTGGCCATGGCCGAGGAGGACCATCGGCTCTTCGGCGGGGTCCTCCCCCTCGATGACGTCGACAGCGGCGACATCGAGCTGGCCGGGCGCGTGGCCGAGTTCGTGGACCGCCTCCGCAGTGCGTTGGACGACCTGGCCGGGACCCGCACCATCGACGCCTGGGCCGACACCCTGGCGCGCCTCACCGACGAGTTGACCGCCACGACGACCAGCGACGCCTGGCAGCGCTCCCAGCTGGCCGTGCTCTTGGAGGAGCTGGTCGGCGAGGCCAGCGTGGGCGGAACGGTCAGCCCGGTCGAGCTCAGCTGCGACGACGTGCGTTCGATGATCGCCGACCGCCTGCGCGGACGTCCGACGCGGGCGAACTTCTGCACCGGTCACCTCACCGTGTGCACCCTCGTGCCGATGCGGTCGATTCCCCACCGTGTGGTCTGCCTGCTCGGGTTGGATGACGGCCGCTTCCCGCGTCACATCGAGCGCGACGGCGACGACCTGACCGCTCGCGCCCCGCGCGTGGGCGACCGCGACGCGCGCAGCGAGGATCGCCAGCTGCTCCTCGACGGCCTGCTGGCGGCGCGCGACCACCTCTTGATCACCTACTCGGGCCGCGACGAGCGCTCCAACCTGTCCCGGCCGCCCGCGGTGCCGGTGGGCGAGCTCCTCGACGTCATCGATCACACGGTGCGTACGGGCGAAGGGCGCGCCCGGGACGCCGTCGTGGTGGCGCATCCACTCCAACCCTTCGACCATCGGAATTTCGAAGCGGGCGCTCTCGTGGCCGACGAGCCGTGGAGCTTCGACGCGCTGCACCTGGCCGGCGCCCAGGCGGCGTTGACCCCGCGCCACGGAGCGTCGGCCTTCCTGGCGCACCCCCTCGAGCCCTACCGCGTGGAGACCATCGGTCTCGATCAGGTCGAGCGGTTCCTGCGCCACCCTGCACGCGCGTTCTTGCGCGAGCGACTCGGTATCTCGCTACGCGACAAGACCCGGGACTTCGACGACGCCATCCCCGTCGAACTCGACGGGCTGGAGCGTTGGCAGGTCGCGGACCGAGTGCTGCAGGCCCAGCTCGCCGGAGCCAGCCAGGCATCGTGCTTCGAGGCGGAGCTGGCACGGGGCGCCCTGCCGCCGGGGAAGCTGGCCGATGTCGTCCTCGACGACCTCACCGACGCGCTGGACGAGCTGGTGGTTGCCGGGCAGAGCGCGGCCGATCCGGTCTCGCTCGAGTTCCAGCTCGACCTGCCCGACCGGCTGGCGTTCGCCGGCACCGTCGCCGGGGTGCGAGGCGACGTCGTGCACTCGGTGACGTACTCGAGGCTCGGTCCGGCGGCTCGCCTGCTGGCGTGGCTGCGCGTGCTCGTGTTGACGGCGGCCTTCCCGGATCGCCCCTTCGAGACCTGCACCATCGGCCGAGGACGTACGCCGCGCTTCGCGATCTCGGTGGCGCGTGTCGGCCCGCTCGGGCCCGATGAGGACGTTCGGCGGGCGACCGCCGAGCGTCACCTGGCTGCGCTGGTGGATCTCTTCGGACGAGGCATGCGAGCGCCGCTGCCGCTGTACATCAAGACGTCGGCCGCCTGGGCCGAGGCCGTGACGGCCGGCAGGGATCCTGCGGCCAGCGCCGGGAGGGCCTGGACCTCGTCGTATGAGTGGGACAACGAGGACAAGGATCCCGAGCACGTCCTCGTCCTTGGCGCCCCGCTGGCCTTCGACGCCATGGTGGCGCGTTCGGGCCAGCCCGACTCCGACGAGCGAGGCTGGGAGCCCTCGGAGGACTCGCGGTTCGGCGCATACGCGCGCCGCCTCTGGGATGGCCTGCTGGCGCACGAACAGATGGTGGACAGGTGACGGGGCCGAGCGCGCCCGGCCCGCCCTCGTTCGAGGTGTGCGGGGACCTTCCGACCGGCATGACGCTGCTGCAGGCGAGCGCGGGGACCGGCAAGACCTTCACCATCGCAGCACTGACCACGCGCTATGTGGCCGAGGGCATCTTGCCGATCGACCGGCTGCTCGTCATCACCTTCACGCGCATGGCGACGGGTGAACTGCGCGAGCGCGTGCGTGAGCGGCTGGTGCGCACCTTCGACGGCCTGGTGGACGTGCTCGGGGGCACGCGCGGGCACGAAGACGACGAGTTGGTGCAGCTCTTGGCGAACGCGCCGGCAGAGGAAGTGGCGATCCGGCGCGACCGGTTGGGCAAGGCCATCGCCAACTTCGACGCCGCGACCATCGAGACGACCCACGGATTCTGCCTCCAGGTCCTCTACGGACTCGGTACCGCCGGGGACGTGGACCGGGAGGTGACACTCGTCGAGGACGTGAACGATCTCATGGAAGAGGTCGTCGACGACCTCTTCTTGCGCAAGTTCGCCACCCGGACCAACTCGTTGAAGTTCACTCGCGCCGAGGCGATGGAGATCGCACGGCACGCGCTCGATCACCCCGACGCGGAGCTGGTGCCGTCCCTGTCGCAACAGCAGGACACGCCGTCCCTCCGCCGGCGCTTCGCCGAGGCTGCGCGCGAGGACATGAAGACGCGCAAGCGCACCCGCAAGGTCCTGACCTACGACGACGTGTTGTTCCGCCTCCGCCACACCCTGGCCGACCCCGAGCGCGGTCCGGCCGCCTGCGCGCGGCTGCGGGAGCGCTTCGACGTCGTCCTGGTGGACGAGTTCCAGGACACCGACCCCGTGCAGTGGGAGATCATGGCGCGCGCCTTCGGCAAGGGGTCTTCGACGACCTTGGTCCTCATCGGCGACCCCAAGCAGGCGATCTACGCGTTCCGTGGTGCGGACGTCCATGCCTACCTGCTGGCCCACCAGGCGGTGCAGTCGGAATGGACGCTCGACATCAACTGGCGCAGCGACCAGGCGCTGCTCGAGGCCTACGACGCGCTCTTTGGCGACGCGCATCTCGGGTACGCCGACATCACCTATCGCCCCATCCGCGCCGCCGACGCCAACCAGCGGTCGCGCCTCGTCGATGCGCCCGAGCCGGCTCCGCTCCGGCTGCGGGTCGTGCACGCGGCAGACGGACTCGTCCCGGTCACGCCCAAGCAAGGATTGCTGAAGAAAGACGAGGCTCGGAACGCGATTGCCGGCGACCTCGCCGCCGATGTCGTCGCGTTCCTCTCCGCGCGGCCAAAGCTCATTGAGCGCGGGCGCGACGGGCGCGACCTCGGGCAAGTCGAAGTACATCCGGGCCACATCGCAGTGCTCGTGCGGCTCAACTCGCACGCTGCGCTCGTCCGGGACGCACTCCATGCCGTCAACGTCCCCGCGGTGATCGGCGGCTCCGGCTCGGTGTTCGCGACAGAGCCGGCCAAGGAATGGCTGCGTCTCCTCGAGGCCTTGGAGCGGCCAACGGCACGCGACCGGGCCGCGCTGGTCGCGTTGACCTGCTTCGTTGGCTGGACGGCGAACGAGCTGGCGACGGCATCGGAGGAATCGTGGGAGGGCCTGCACTGGTCCCTGCACCGCTGGGCTGCACTGCTGCGCGACCAGGGGATCGCCGCGCTGTTCGAGAGGGTGAGCAGCTCGCAGGAGGTGCCCCGGCGCGTCCTCACCCGTGCGTCGGGCGAGCGCTTCATGACGGACCTGCGCCACGTGGCCCAGCTCCTCCACGAGGCGGGCGTGTCGGAGGGGTTGGGCCCGACCGCTCTCGCCACCTGGCTGGGCCGGCGTATCCACGACGTCGAGCGTGATGGGGAGAGCGATGAACGGGCCCGCCGCCTCGAGTCCGATGCCGATGCCGTCCAGGTGATCACCATCCATCGCAGCAAGGGTCTCGAGTTTCCGATCGTCTATTGCCCCTATGCGTGGGACGGCTACGCCAAGCCTCGCGACGTCCCGATGTTCCACGACCGCACCAACGCCAACAAGCGCACCATCGACGTGGGGCATCAGGGGAACGACTTCGCGCGGCACCAGAAGATGGAGATCGAGGAGGGACGCGGCGAGGACCTGCGCCTCCTGTACGTCGCGCTCGACGCGGGCCCGGCACCAGGCGGTGCTCTGGTGGGCCGGCGCCTCCGACAGCCAACACTCACCCCTGGCACGATTGCTCTTCGACCGCGACCCCAGCGGCGTGGTCCCGCCCTACGGTGCGGCAGCACGCAGCGATGCGGCCGTCGAAGCGGCCGGGCGCGCGCTCGGGCCGCGCGTGGCGGTGGAGCGGGTCGGTCGGCCTTCGTCCGCACAGTGGCACCCGCAGGCGGAACCCGCTCCTGTGCTCGAGGCGGCGCACTTTGCCCGGCCTCTCGACGCCGAATGGCGACGCGCGTCCTATTCGAGCATCACGCGCGCCGCGCACGAACAGCCTGCAATCGGGAGCGAGCCCGAACCCGGGATCGCGCTGACCTCCGACGAAGTGGACGTCCCGCCGCAGACCAGGCCCGGGCCGGGGGCGGGGGACGCCGCCGCAGACCCGGCGCAGTCGGTCGCCCTCGGACTCTCGGCCATGCCGGGCGGCGCCCTGGTCGGCACGGTCGTGCACAGCGTCTTCGAGCGAACGGACTTCGACGCGCCCGACCTGCCTGCCACGGTCCGCCAGGCGCTCGCCCGCGAGATGACATGGCACAACGTCGACTTGGGGAGCACCGATGCGGTGGTCGACGGCCTCTGCGCGGCCATCGGGTCCCCACTCGGTCCCCTGGTCGACAGGATTGCGCTGCGCGACGTGGCGCGAAAGGACCGGATGGACGAGCTCGGCTTCGAGATCCCGCTCGCAGGGGGCGACGAGCCGACGGCCACCCTGCGCGTGGCGGATTTGGCCGATCTCCTCGAGACGCACCTGCCGGCGGAGGATCCGGTGGCCCGCTACGCCGCACGATTGCGTGAGCCGGCGCTCGACGGGGTTCTGCGCGGCTACCTGACCGGGAGCCTGGACCTCGTGATCCGCCTGGCCGACGGTCGCTTCGTCTTGGCCGACTACAAGACAAACCGTCTCGGCGGCCGCGACGCGACCCTCACGGCGTGGCACTACCGGCCCGAGGCCCTCCACGCCGAGATGGAGGCGTCGCACTACCCGCTGCAGGCCGTCCTCTACGCGGTCGCGCTGCACCGCTACCTGCGTTGGCGGCTGCCGGGCTACCAGCCGAGCCAGCACCTGGGCGGGGTGCTCTATCTCTTCGTCCGCGGCATGAGCGCGGCGGAGCCGACGGTCACCGATGGCGAGCCTTGTGGGGTGTGGTCCTGGCGTCCGCCGACAGTGCTGGTCGAGGCGCTGAGCGACTACTTCGACGGTGGCGGCGCGTGACGACCCTCGAACGCGTCGACCCCTTCGACGCCGCGCTCGCCCTCGGCGCGTCAGGCCTGTTGCTCGAGTTCAACCGCGCCGGGATCCTCTCGCCCTCCGACGTCCACGTCGCCCTCCGGCTGGCGCGGCTCGGCGACAGCGTGGATGACGCGGTCTGCCTCGGCGCCGCCCTCGCCGCCCGTGCCCCGCGGCTCGGCCACGTCTGCGTCGATCTCTCCACCATTCGCGAGACGGCGAGCAGCGACGTCGACACTCCCGCCGACCTCGCGGTGCTGCCGTGGCCCGACGCGACGACGTGGATCGCGCGACTCTCCCAGAGCGCGCTGGTCGGTGACGACTGCCCGCTCCACCTGGCAGGCACGACCTTGTACCTCGACCGGCTCTGGCGGGACGAGCGCCAGGTGGCACGTGATCTCGCGACACGTGCGTCGGAGCAGATCGACGTCGCCCCCGCCGCCCTCGCCGCCGGGCTGGGGCGCCTCTTCAACCAAAGCGACGACGACCCGGACCTCCAGCGCCTGGCGGCCGCGGCCGCCGTCGTCTGCCGGGTGTCGGTCGTGGCCGGCGGCCCGGGCACCGGCAAGACGCGCACGGTGGCGCGGGTCCTCGCGTTGCTCGACGAACTGGCCGAGGCGGACGCCGTTCGCCCGCCGCGCATCGCGTTGGCAGCGCCGACGGGGAAGGCTGCGGCGCGCCTCGAGGCGGCCGTGCGCGCCGGAGCCGACGACATGGCGGTGCACGACGCGGTCCGGGCGCGGCTACGCGCCCTGCGGGCGAGCACGATCCACCGGCTGCTCGGGTTCAACCCCGGCAACCGCAGCCGGTTCCGCCACAACCGTGACAACCGGCTTCCCTTCGACCTGGTGGTGGTCGACGAGACCTCCATGGTCTCGCTCTCACTCATGGCCCGCCTGGTCGAAGCGGTGCGTCCCGAGGCTCGCCTCATCCTCGTGGGCGACCCCGAACAGCTGGCGTCGGTGGAAGCCGGCGCCGTCCTGGGCGACATCGTGGGACCGGCATCACTCGGTCTCTGCATGGGCGACGCCACCCGGGCCCGGCTCGCCGAACTGACCGAGCAGGATGTGCCTGCAGCTCCCGGACCGCGCGCGCCCATCGGGGACGGAATCGTCGTCCTCAAAAAGGTCCACCGCTACGGAGGGGCGATCGCAGCACTCGCGGACGCCATCCACCGGGGCGACGCGGACGCGGCCCTGGCCGTGCTCGAGCGCGGCGGCACCAACGTCGAGTGGGTCGCGGCCGACGTGTCCGACGAGCAGGGCGCGGCCGGCGCGGTCCTCGCTCGCGACGGCGCCCTGCGCGAGGTGCACGCCGTCGCAGTCGGGAGCGGGCGCGCCGTGATCGAGGCCGCCAGGGACGGCCGTGCCGCGGACGCCATCGACGCGCTCGGGCGTTTCCGCCTGCTGTGCGCGCACCGCCGGGGGCCCGACGGCGTCGGCGCCTGGATGCGCCACGTCGAGATGTGGCTCCGGGACGAGGTGGAGGGGTTCGCGACGGGCGACGACTGGTACGTCGGGCGCCCGCTCATCGTGACCGAGAACGACTACGGATTACAGCTCTTCAACGGCGACACCGGGGTTGTTGTCGACAAGGGCGGCGGGCGGCTGGCCGCGGCCTTCGAGCGCGAGGGCGGCATTGCCGAGGTGAGCCCGACCCGGCTCGCGGCGGTCGACACCGTCTACGCCATGACGGTGCACAAGAGCCAGGGTTCCCAGTTCCATACGGTCGCCTTCTTGCTGCCGAGCGCAGACTCGCGGCTCCTCACCCGCGAACTGCTGTACACCGCGGTGAGCCGGGCCCAGGAGCGCTTGATCCTGGTCGGGACCGAGGAGCCCATCCGGGCCGCCATCGCCCGGCCGATCGCCCGGGCCTCGGGCCTGCGCCAGGCCCTTTGGGGCGGGCCCGGCTGACCGCCTGACCGGCTGACCGGCTGGACCCGGCTAGGCAGCGGGAGGAAGCCGGGCACCCGGAGCATCCTCCGAACGCCGATTTTCGGCTCCTTCAGGCTCCCTTGGGAGACGAAAGATGAAAATTGACCGGTCACACGCCAGTGTCAGGCACTCCACAGCTTGGATTCAGAGTGCTGTCCCATGATGTGAGTTGACAGGACAGGAAACAATTCTCTGACAATTGGACTCAAGGCTCTGCGGACCTCTTCGCTTCACCGGGATGACAGGGAGTTTTCCTCCGGACCACTCATGACAGCAGGTCTTGGGCATTTCTTGGAAGGTTGTGCAATGCTCTCCGCCCTACACATTGCTTGGGAGTTCAAGCCTTTGCTCGGGGGGAGGGGGGCGGAACGTCCGTCAACGTCACCCCAAGTGTCCGAACACGGGACACTTGGAGTCCGAACAGGCGAAGGATGAGGATGAAGATTCTGGTTCTCGGAGGCGACGGCTACCTCGGTTGGCCCACTGCCCTGCACCTGTCGGCCCGCGGCTTCGACGTCACGGTTGTCGACAACCTCGTGCGCCGCGAGTACGACCGCGAGATGGGGGTCGACAGCCTGGTGCCCATCGCTCCGTTGCTGGAACGCGTTGCGCGCTGGGAGCAGGTCTCAGGGCACGCAGTCGACGTCCGCATCGGCAACCTCACCGATGCTGCTTTCACGTATGGGGTCATCGCCGAGGTAGAGCCTGACGCGATCGTCCACTTCGGCGAGCAGCGCTCCGCGCCCTACTCCATGATCGACCGCGAGCATGCGGTCTACACCCAGGTCAACAACGTCGTGGGCAACCTGAACGTGATGTACGCCATTCAGGAGACCAATCCCGACATCCACCTCGTCAAGCTGGGGACGATGGGCGAGTACGGCTACCCCAACATCGATATCGAAGAGGGCTTCATCGAGATCACCCACAAGGGCCGTACCGACGTGATGCCCTACCCGAAGCAGCCTGGCTCGTTCTACCACCTGTCCAAGGTGCACGACAGCCACAACATCATGTTCGGCTGCCGCATCTGGGGCCTCCGCGCGACCGATCTCAACCAGGGCATCGTCTACGGCCAGTCGACCGATGAGACGGATCTCGACCCGGTGCTCGCCACCCGCTTCGACTACGACGGTGTGTTCGGGACGGTCTTGAACCGCTTCTGCGTGCAGGCTGTCACCGGTCACCCGCTGACCGTCTACGGAGCGGGTGGGCAGACCCGCGGCATGCTCAACATCCGCGACACGCTGGCGTGTGTGACGCTCGCCATCGAGACCCCGGCTGAGCGCGGCGAGTTCCGGGTCTTCAACCAATTCACCGAGTCCTTCTCGGTGCGGGAGATGGCCACTATGGTCCAGAAGGTCTGTACGAAGCGTGTGGACATCGCGGAGGGTCTGGCCAACCCGCGGGTGGAGAACGAAGAGCACTACTTCCACGCGGCCAACACCAAGTTGCTCGACCTCGGCCTGCAGCCGCATCTCCTCACCGACGAGGTGATCGCCGAGATCCTCGAGCTGGTGGAGCGCCACACCGACAGGGTCGACGTCCGGGCCATCGCCCCGACGGTGCAGTGGCGCTCGAGCGCCAGCACGCTCAGCACGGCCGACGACGCAGGGGAATCGGACTTTCTCGCGATCTAGGCGACCACGTGTCGCTGTAAGTTGCCGGGTCGATGTCGCCACGCAGGGTCCGCCGTCGCGCGCACAGCCGATTACCGACCCATCCGGTCCTTCTGCTCGTTGCAGCCGTGGTCGTGCTCGCGATCCTCATCGGAGGCCTCACCCAGGTGTCGCGGCAGTCACGGGGTTATGACGCCACCTCGAATCGCGCCTTGGCGGCGCAGGGCGCCGTACTCGCAGACCAGTCGAATGCCACCGCCGCCCAGGTGACCAAGCTGTTGAACGACATGTCGTCCCAGACCCGCCAGGGCCTCCAGGTCGGCCTGGACACCGCGGTGGAGCAGACGTCGGACCAGTCGGCACAGGCAGCGCTGGCGACCGAGAACAACCCGCTCGGAGCGGTCGGAACCGAGTTCGACACGGTCTTCGCCGAGCGCTCCCAGTCGATGGCCCAGTTGCGCGCCACGGTCGACGATTACCTCGGCATGGCACCGATCCCCAACGCCGGCGCGCCGCCCGACACGTCGGCACCGACCGACGCCGCGACGCTGCTCTCCGCGACGCAGGCCACGAACCGCATCGCGGCGGCGGGCGCATTGTTGTCGAGAGCGGACCGTTTGTACGGCTCGGTGCGCCGCTCCCTCGCCGCCGGTACGGGTCACGGCAGCCTGCCTCGATCGATCTGGGTCACCGACCCCCAGGTGTGGCGACTCGGCACCGTGGCTGCCCAGATCGACCTGATGGCGACGTCGCCCACGCTGGCCGCGACGCATGACGTGGTGATCCGCACCACCACGCTGGTCCCCCCGGCCCTACCGACGCCCCAAGGCGCGCCGGCCAACGTCTCGGTCCTCAGTCCCACCCGTAGCGTGGGCGTCACGGATGTCCTGGCGAACCAGGGCTCGGTGGACGAGCCGCACGTGTCGGTCCGCTTCACCCTGGCGGACCAGTCCAACGGTGCCACGGCAACCCACGTCGAGAAGACTGCGCTCGCGCTCGACGCTTCGGTGACGTTGCGGCCCGTCATCTTCACCGTCAAGCCGAGCACCACCTACGTGTTGACGGTCCAGATCATGCTTCCCTCGGGGCAGACGCAGACGAACGGCACCATCTTCCAGCAGGCACTCCAGGTCGCACCGGCCACCTGAGCGACGGCGCGCTCGGGCCGCGACGGGCCGCCGCGTGTCGACCGCGCTCGCGTCGTGGTCATAGGATCGGGTCGCACCGAAATTCAGGAATTGGAGGCGCTTCTCGTGCCCGAGAGCATCACGATTACGGACAATCGCTCAGGCGAGTCCATGGAGATCCCGATCGTCAACGGCGGGGTCTCAGCCGAGGAGTGGGCCAAGCTGCTCCCGGGGATCTGGTTCTTCGATCCCGCGTTCATGTCCACGGCGGCGTGCGAGAGCGCAATCACCTATCTCGACGGCGACGCGGGCATCTTGCGCTACCGGGGCTATCCCATTGAGCAGCTCGCCGAGCACTCCACCTACCTCGAAGTGGCCTACCTCCTTTTGAACGGCGAGTTGCCCAACGAGACGCAGTTCGCCACCTGGAAACACGAGGTCACCTACCACACGTTCATCCACGAGAACGTCCGCAAGCGCTTCTTGGAGGGCTTCCACTACGACGCCCACCCCATGGGAATGCTCGTCTCCGCTGTCGCCGCCCTGTCGACCTTCTACCTCGACGCGAAGGACATCTTCGACCTCGAGTCCCGCAACAAGCAGATCATCCGGCTCATCGCCAAGATGCCGACACTGGCGGCTGCCGCCCACCGCTTCAGCGTCGGGATGCCCTTCGTCTACCCCGACAACACCCTGGACTTCGCCCCGAACTTCCTCTCCATGCTCTGGAAGGTTGCAGAGCCGCGCTTCGAGGCCGACCCGGTCCTGGCCCGGGCTCTCGACGTTCTCTTCATCCTCCATGCCGACCACGAGCAGAACTGCTCGACCACCGCGATGCGCGTCGTCGGCTCCTCTCACTCGGATCCCTACTCGTCCACCGCTGCGGCCGCGGCCGCGCTCTACGGGCCTCGTCACGGCGGCGCCAACGAGGCGGTCATCCGCATGCTGACCGACATCGGCAGCATCGAGAACGTGCCCGACTTCATCGCCACGGTCAAGGCCGGGACGGGCGGCCAGCGGCTCCAGGGCTTCGGGCACCGGGTGTACAAGAGCTACGACCCGCGGGCCAAGATCATCAAGCGGACGGCGGACGAGGTCTTCGAGGTGACGGGCAAGAACCCCCTGCTCGACATCGCGCTGAAGCTCGAGGAGATCGCGCTCAATGACGAGTACTTCACCTCGCGCAAGCTCTACCCCAACGTCGACTTCTACTCGGGCCTCATCTATCAGGCGATGGGGTTCCCACTCGAGATGTTCCCCGTCCTCTTCGCCATCCCACGCACGTCGGGCTGGCTCTCCCATTGGCAGGAGATGCTGGACCAGGAGTCGAAGATCGCGTGGCCGCGTCAGCTCTACATCGGCTCCGACGAGCGCGACTACACGCCGATCGAGGCGCGCTGACCCGAGGCGCGCTGACCGAGGCGCGCTGACCCGAGGCGCGCAGACCGAGGCGTTAGGACGTCTGCGGCCTTGGCGTCTGCTCGCGCACCCGGAGCAGGCCCTCTTGGACGAGCGACACACAGAGGCGCCCCTGCCGGTCGAAGAGGAAGCCGCGGGCCAGCCCGCGCGCGCCGGACGCGGCGGGCGAGTCCATGTCGAAGAGCATCCAGTCGTCGGCGCGAAACGGCCGGTGGAACCACATGCAGTGGTCCAGGGTCGCCCCCATGAAACTGCTGTCGTCCCAGCGCACGTCGTGGGGACCGAGCACGGTGTCGAGCATCGACATGTCGGACGCGTAGGCGGCGATGCACGCGTGCAGCAGCGGGTCGTCGGGCAGCGTCCCGTCGGCCCTGATCCACAGCCGCTGGTACGCCTCCCCCGCACCCTGACGGTGCCACGGCAGCTCGCCGATGTGGCGCTGGTCGATGGGGTGAGGCCGGTCGAACCAGTCGACCAGCTCCTCCTTCCAGGGCTGCAATCGCTCGAAGAGCGGTGGCAGGTCCTCGGGTGGCGGGACCTCGGGCATGGGGAACTGGTGCTCGAGTCCCGGTTCGGGGTCGTGGAACGAGGTCTCGAGGTTGAAGATGGCACGCCCGTGCTGAATGGCCACCACGTGCCGGGTCGTGAAGGAGCGGCCGTCGCGGATGCGGTCCACCTCGTAGAGGATGGGCACAGTGGGGTCGCCGGGCCGCAAGAAGTACGAGTGCAGAGAGTGCACGCGCCCGTGGTCCACCGTTCTTCCCGCCGCCATCAGCGCCTGGCCGGCGACTTGACCGCCGAAGACGCGCTGGCGTTCCTCGTCGAGTTGGGCGCCTCGGAAGATGTTGACCTCAATGGGCTCGAGGTCGAGGAGATCGACCAGGAAGTCAAGGGATGCGCTCATCGGCCCATGTTCGCAGGCCGCCGCCGGGGCCGTGACAGGGCACGGCGACATGTCTCCCGCTACCCTGCGGCGTCAATGACTGCCGCGACGCCCGACAAAGAGCTGCCGGAGTTGGTGTTCCCCGAGGGGTTCACCTGGGGTGTGGCGACCGCGGCCCACCAGATCGAAGGCGGCAACGTGAACAACGACTGGTGGGATTGGGAGCACAACCCGTCGTCGGGGACCATCGCCCCCAGCGGTGACGCCTGCGACTCGTTCCACCGCTGGCGCGAGGACGTCGGACTGGTCGCGGACATGGGCCTCGGCGCCTACCGCTTCTCGCTCGAGTGGAGCCGGATCGAGCCCGCCGAAGGTGAGTTCTCGTTCGCGTCACTCGAGCACTACCGCCGGATGTGCGCGGCCTGTCACGGTGCCGGCATCGTCCCGGTCGTCACCTTGCACCACTTCACCTCGCCCCGCTGGCTCGCGGCGCGGGGCGGCTGGGAGTCGCCCGACGCTCCCGAGCGCTTCGCCCGCTACGTGAGCCGGGTGAGCGAGTACCTGGGCGACCTGGTCGGCTGGGCCTGCACCATCAACGAGCCCAACGTGGTTGCCGTGATGGGGTACTTCCAAGGGGAGTACCCGCCGGGCGTGAAGGAGGACTTCGCTCGCTACGCCGCGGTGAACGAGGCGATGGTGCGCGCCCACCGCCTGGCGGTCGACGCCCTGCGCTCGGGGCCGGGGGAGTTCCCGGTCGGGCTCACGCTGTCCATGGCCGAGATCACGGCCGACGAGGGCGGCGAAGCGCTGCGCGACGGCGCCGAGGAGATGCTCGAGAACGTCTTCTTGCGGGCGACCGAGGGCGATGACTTCGTTGGCGTGCAGTGCTACACCCGCATGCATTTCGGGCCAGACGGCTTGGCGCCCAACGACCCCGACGTGCCGCTCACACAGATGGGGGACGAGCGCTGGCCCCAGGCGGTGGAGCACACGGTGCGCCGCGCCGCCGCCGTGAGCGGCCGCCCCGTGGTGGTGACCGAGAACGGGATCGCCACTGAGGACGACACCGAGCGCATCGCCTTCGTTGCCGACGCGCTGCGCAGCGCCCATCGCTGCATCCGAGAGGGGATCGACCTGCGCGGATACTTCGTCTGGAGCCTGCTCGACAACTTCGAGTGGCACCTGGGCTACGGGCCCAAGTTCGGGCTGGTGGCGGTCGCCCCTGGCACCTTCGAGCGCCGCCCGAAGCCGAGCGCCCACTGGTTCGGCGAGGTGGCCCGGGCCAATCGGTTGGTCACAGCGCGCTCCTAGCACGTTGACGGGAGGCCGAATGGTGCCTCCGCTAGGGTTGCTGTGTGCTTCTTCCGCTCACGAGGCTCGATCGGTGATCGCGAGCGCCTCGTGAGCGACGAGGGGGGGCATCCTCCGCTCAAACACATCTGGTCCTCGGGCGAACCGCTGGTGGTGCGCGTCCGGCGCATGATCGCCCACCCTTCGAGCGTCAAGCTCATCAAGTTCGCCAGCGTCTCGGTGATCGCAACCATCGTGTCGCAGGTCACCCTCTTGTTGACCTTCGGCGTGTTCCACGTGATGTCCGAGGTGCCAGCCAACATCTTGGCCAACGTGCTGGCCACCGTGCCCTCGTACACCCTGAACCGGCGCTGGGTCTGGGGCAAAAGTGGCCCCTCCCACTTCTGGCGCGAGATCGTGCCCTTCTGGGTGCTCGGCTTCATCGGGTTGGGCTTCTCGAGCGTCGCCGTCTACCTTGCCGGTGCCTTCGCCCGCCACCACGGCCTGAGTCATGCCGCCACTTCACTCTTGGTCAACGCGGCCAACCTGCTGTCCTTCGCCATCTTGTGGTTCGTGAAGTTCGTGATCTACAACAAGCTCTTCCACATCGAGCCCATCGAGTACGAGGAGCACCACGCCGAGAAGGTGGCGTCTGGGACCTCCGCCGACGGCGAGCACGCCCACGACGACAACCAGAGCGCAGACGTCGACAGCTCGGCCGTCTCCTGAATACACGACACGAGGGCCGTTGGCTCACAGCGCGGCGCCTCCGGCGTGTGTCGAGCGTCAGTCGCGGAAGTTGGTGAACTGCAGCGGGATCCCGAAGTCCTCGGCCTTGCACTTCGCGATGACCTCTTGGAGGTCGTCGCGCTTCTTACCCGACACGCGCAGCTGGTCGCCCTGGGTCTGCGACGATACGCCTTTGATGCTGAGGTCTTTGATGAACTTGTTGAGCCGCTTGGCATGGTCCGAGGAGATGCCGGCTCGGATCGCCACCTTCTGTCGCGCCGTCCCCTTCTGCGCTTCCTCCACTTTGGCGTCCTCGAACGCCTTCAACGAGACCTGTCGCTTGACGAGCTTCTCGTCGAGCACTTGATGCAGGGCCCGCAGGCGGTCCTCGGTCGAGGAGCGCAACACCAACTCGTTGTCACTGAGCTCGATGGCCGAATCGGTGTTCTTGAAGTCGAAGCGGGTGGCCGCCTCCCGGTTGGCCTGGTCGACCGCGTTGCGCACTTCTTGCATGTCGACTTCGGAGACGATGTCAAAGGTGGGCATCGAATCAGCGTACCGGCGCCCTCTGGCGGTCCGGGGTGGCTGGTCGGGCTAATCTCGCCCGCTGCGGGTCGGTGTCCGAGTGGCCAAAGGAAGCAGGCTGTAAACCTGCCGGTTAACACCTACGGAGGTTCAAATCCTTCCCGGCCCACCACGGCGGTTGACCAGGCCGCCCCAAGGCGCTCCTTGCCGAGCCGGGACCCGGCGTTACAATGCTGTTTCAGATCCATTGCAGGAACGTGGTTCCCCCTGCGTAGGCCCCCCTGCTCACCCCGGGTTGGAGCGCCCGGATACGACAAGCGAGACTGACAGCCCCGTGTTTGACGACACCGAGACGCCTCCCTCACAAGTTGTCCTGGACCGGGTAGGCCCGCGCCTTCGCCGCCTCTCCATGCAGGCCGAGGCAGTGTGGTTCCGACTCTCTCCTCGCGTCGCATTGACCGAGCGCGTCGAGGTGCAGGCCGGCGATCCCGAGGACTGGTCGTTCCTGCGCCGCCCCGCCATCTTGGGCTTCATCGCCGTCCTCTCCATCTGCGTCGGCGCCTCGTTGCCGAGCTCACCGTTCAAGCTCGATATCGGTGGCACGTGGTTCTTCGGCGTATCCGACTGGCCGTCGACCACCCTGATGCTCCCCGGAGTCGTCGCGGTCTACGGCGGCATGATCCTCTTCGTCCGCGTGTGGTTCGGGCTCTACCAGACGTTGCGGCTCCGGCCCGGCGTCCCGATCCGACAGCTGTCCTACATGCTCGCCCTCTGGATCGTGCCGCTGCTCGTGGTTGCGCCGCTCTTCAGTCGCGACGTGTTCTCGTACGCGGCCCAAGGCGAGATGATGAGCCACCACATCAACCCGTACCAGTACGGGCCGGGCACATTGGGCTCGAGCCCGTATGTCTCGGGAGTCGACAACCTGTGGCTCAACACGCCGGCGCCCTACGGACCGCTCTTCTTGATGCTGGCCGGCTGGTCCGCCTCGCTCAGCCTCCACCACGCGTTGGTCACCGTGCTGTTGCTGCGCCTGCAGTCGATCGCCGGCGTCGCGCTCATCGCGTACTGCATCCCCAAGCTGGCGCGCTCGTTCGGGCGCGACCCCGGTCCCGCCTTCGTGCTGGCCGTGCTGAACCCGCTGACGTTGCTCGCGCTCGTCGGCGGCGCGCACAACGACGCCATCATGGTCGGCCTCCTCCTGGCGGGCGTGACGGCGGCGCGCGCCCAGCATCCGGTGTGGGGCGTGGCACTGTGCGCGTTGGCGGCCTCCATCAAGGTGCCGGCAGCCATCGGTATCGTCTACGTGGCCTGGGACTGGGCAGGACCGTTCGCCGACTGGCGCCGGCGCGCTCGGGCGCTCGTGCGCGCCGGGCTGGTCACGGTCGCGGTCATGGGGTTCCTCTCACTCGTGTCGGGACTCGGCTGGGGTTGGATCGCCAACCTCGGCACGCCGGGCACCGTGCGCTCGTGGATGGCACCGGCGACGGCGGTGGGACTGCTCATCAGCGGGACGGCGCACGTCGTCGGCATCGGGATCGGCCTCGGCGGCGTGCTGACACTCACCCGGGCCATCGGGCTGATCTCGGCCGCGGCGATCGCCATCTACTGCCTCCGCCACCGCGAGCGCCTCGGGATGCTCGGGGCGCTGGGCATCACGATGATGGCCTTCGTGCTTCTCGGGCCGGTCGTCCAACCCTGGTACCTCACCTGGGGGATCATCCTGGTCGCGCCGATTGCCACGGGCCGCATGCTCTACGCCGTGCTCGGCCTGTCCACGGTGGCCCCCTTCATCGGTCTGACGGGCGGCACCGAGCTCCTGAACGAGCTGGTGCACACCGACCCGACCGCCATGGTCCTGGCCGTGCTCGTCTTGTGGGCCGTGGCCATCGTTCCCCTGGGCGGCTGGACGACCTCGTGGCGGATCGACCGCACCCGGCTGGCGGGCCCCCTCGTCCACCAGGGCGCGGCCCTCGAGTCCTGATCCGCAGCTGCTTCCAGGCTGATCCGGTGTCGTCGGGCCCTCAGAGCAGGCGTTGCAGCTCGACCACGTCCAGCCACTGGCGGTGCTTGCGCCCGACCTCGCGCTCGACGCCCACCAGCTCGAAGCCGGCAGCCCGGTGCAGCCCGATGGACGTCTCGTTGTGGCCGGCGATGCGGGCGATCAGCGAGTGGAAGCCATGGGCAGAGGCGAGGACCAGCAGTTCGGCGAGGAGGGCTTTGCCCACTCCGGTGCCGCGCCGGGCCCGGTCGACATAGACGGAGTTCTCGGCGGTGGCCGAGTAGCCCGAGCGCTCCCGGAAGGCCGAGAGCGAGCCGAAGCCCAGCACGATCTCCCCGTTGGCCCCCACCGGACCGGCCACCCCGGCCCCGGGGTCCTCGACCGCCACCAGCGCCGGATGCACCCCACTGTGCTCGAGGATCCAGGCCTCCTGCTCGACCCGGCTGCGCGGGACCATGTCGAAGGTGTTGGTGCTCCCGAGGACCTCGACGTTGTAGATGGTCCGGATCGCCTCGGCGTCGGCCACTTCGGCCAATCGGATCCGCATCCGCCGATGGTATAATCGACCAGGCAAAACCGGGGAAGCGGGGGCACCCCATACCGGGCTCTGGCTATCATTGACCGCTCGCGGAAGGTAGCCGCGGCGCCCCCTTAGCTCAGTCGGCAGAGCACAGCCATGGTAAGGCTGGTGTCGTCGGTTCGATTCCGACAGGGGGCTCGCCCATGGCGGCGTAGCTCAGTTGGTCAGAGCACACGGCTCATAATCGTGTTGTCGCGGGTTCGAGTCCCGCCGCCGCTACCAGGCCCGGGGTGTCCCGGGAGCGACCAGGAAGGATTGCCATGGCGAAGAACGAGAAGAGGGTCCAAGTGACGCTGGCCTGCGAGGTCTGCAAGCGGCGCAACTACATCACGACCAAGAACAAGCTCAACGACCGCGAGCGGATCGAGATGAAGAAGTACTGCCGATGGGACCGCCAGCACACCCTCCACAAGGAGACCCGCTGAGCCGCCGAGCCGTCTTCGACCTGCTGGTGCTACTCTGACAGGTCGATCCCCAGGTCAGGGGAAAGAACCACCTGCTGAGGGCAACCGAAGGCACCCCACCGAGGGCAGTAGCTCAACTGGAAGAGCACCGGTCTCCAAAACCGGCGGTTGGGGGTTCGAGTCCCTCCTGCCCTGCCCCGGACGTAGCTACCCGAGAACGAAACACGTAAAGCGAGAGCCGTGAACCGCGAAACCAAGCGCATGATGCAGCGCCAAGGCCAGATGGAGGCCGACGGGACCCCGTCAACGCGGCGCGCCCCGCGGGGACCGCGACCAAGACGCAGCGCCAGCAGAAGGGCGGGGCGCCCACCCGCCGGCGCTCCACGCCTGTCCAGTTCGTGCGCGAGGTGCGCGACGAGATGCGCCAGGTGGCCTGGCCGTCACGGAGCGAGCTCATCAACTACACGTCAGTCGTGGTGACGACCCTCGTCATCATGATCAGCCTGATCTTCGTGCTCAACCTCGCCTTCGGGAAGCTGATCACCCTCCTCTTCACCAGGTAGGCCCCGTATGAGCGACATGACGCATTCACAGGCAGAAGAAGCACTCGCGACCGGAGACGAGGAAGACGTCGCCGAAGCCCTCGAGGCAGAGCGCGAGGAGACAGAGGCTGCGCCCGAGGAGGCTGCAATGAACACGGTGTCGACCGACGACTTGCTCGACGAGGCCGCGGCTGAGGGCGAGGCCGAGCTCGAGGAGATCGCCGACGACGAGGTCGTCGAAGCGGTCGACGAGGAGATTGCAGAGGTCGTGGGCGACGAGGCGGGCGAAAAGCTGGACGAGGCGCTCGTGGAAGAAATCGTGGAAGAAATTGTCGAGGAGGCAGTGATCGAGGCGATCGAGGAGGCCGTGGTCGAGGAGCTGGCCGAAGAGGTCGTCGAGGAGGTGGCCGACGGGGTCGCAGTGCAGACGGCGGCCGAGCCGGACCTGGTGGTCGACGCCACCGCCACCGACGCCGACGCCGGCGACGAGGGCGAGCTGGGTGGCTGGGTCAGGGACGAGGAGGAAGAAGACGAGGAGATCGTCCCCGTCGAGAGCCCCTACGACCGCCCGGGCCGCTGGTACGTGGTGCACACGTACTCTGGTTACGAGAACAAGGTGCGCTCGAACATGGGCAACGTGGTCACGTCGCGCGGGATCGAGGACCGCGTCCACGAGGTCGTCATCCCCATGGAGGACGTGGACGAGTTCAAGGGTGGCAAGAAGGTCACGGTCCAAAAGAAAGTGTTCCCCGGCTACCTGCTCGTCCGCTGCGACCTCGACGACGACACCTGGGGTGCCATCCGCAATACCCCGGGCGTCACCGGGTTCGTGGGACCCGGCACCAAGCCGACGCCGCTGTCGCGGCGCGAGGTCGAGAACATCTTGCAGGTGAAGCAGGAGGGCGGGCCCGGCGGAGCGCCCAAGCGCACCCGTGCCCGGCTCGAGTACGAGGTCAACGAGACGGTCCGGGTCAAGGAAGGACCGTTCGCCGACTTCTCGGGCCAGATCTCGGAGATCAACGAGGACCAGCTCAAGCTCAAGGTGCTGGTCAACATCTTCGGCCGGGAGACCCCGGTCGAGCTCGAATTCAGCCAGGTCGCCAAGCTCTAGGCGACCGGACAGAGACAGCGAAGAAGGAGACAGACGATGCCACCGAAGAAGAAGGTGCTGACCGTGGTGAAGATCCAGCTCGAGGCCGGATCTGCCACGCCCGCGCCGCCGGTCGGTACGGCGCTCGGCCCCCACGGCGTCCAGACCATGGAGTTCTGCAAGCAGTACAACCAGGCGACCGAGAGCATGCGGGGCCAGGTGGTGCCGGTCGACATCACCATCTACGAGGACCGCACGTTCAGCTTCGTGCTGAAGACCTCGCCGACTCCCTTCCTGCTCCGCCAGGCGGCCGGGCTGGACAAGGGCGCGGCGACGACCGGGCGCGAGCAGGTCGGCACGATCACAGACGCCCAGCTGGCCGAGATCGCCACGACCAAGCTGAAGGACCTCAACACCGACGACCTCGAGGCGGCCAAGAAGCAGGTGGCGGGCACGGCCCGCTCCATGGGGATCGCGGTCGCCGGCTAGCGGCACGCAGAGGAGAGACGGACAGATGACTCAGCACGGCAAGAAATACAAGGACAGCCTCACCAAGGTGGACCGCGAGACACTGCACGGCGTCGCCGAGGCAGTCGATCTGGTCAAGTCGGTGGCCAGCGCCAATTTCGACGAGACGGTCGAGCTGGCGGTGCGTCTCGGCGTCGATCCGCGCAAGGCCGACCAGATCGTGCGGGGGACGATCTCGTTGCCCTCGGGCACGGGACGCACGGTGCGGGTCGTGGTGTTCGCCGCCGGCGAGGCCGCGGCGGAGGCCCGGGCTGCGGGCGCCGACGAGGTCGGGGCAGACGACCTGGTGGCCAAGATCAACGGGGGCTTCCTCGACTTCGACATCGCCATCGCCACACCGGACCTGATGGGCCAGGTCGGCACGCTCGGCCGCGTGCTCGGCCCGCGCGGCCTCATGCCCAACCCCAAGACCGGCACGGTCACCACCGATGTCGGCAAGGCAGTCGGCGAGTTCAAGGGGGGCCGGGTCGAATACCGCACCGACAAGGTGGGCAACGTCCACATCCGTGTCGGGAAGGCCTCGTTCAGCCGCGAGCAACTGGTGGCGAACATCCGGGCTGTCATGGACGAGCTCCAGCGGGCGAAGCCCCCGGCTTCGAAGGGCCGCTACGTCCTGTCGGTCACCATCTCGACGACGATGGGCCCCGGAGTGCGCATCGACCCGATCAAGGCGCGCTTCAGTGACGACGAGGAGCTTCCCGCTTCGGCCTAGCCAGGGCCAGCCGGGCTCGCCGCCCCGCTGAGCCGTACTACAGTCTCCCGAACAGCCCACCGCCCCGCGGAACGGGCACTGAATCCGAACGCCAGAGACCTCCGGTGCACCCTCGGGTGCCGAAGCGGCCCGCAGGGCCGGCCTGACGAGGCGACACCGTGCACACCGGCTCGGCCGGTGCCGTGCCGTCGCACCGGAGTCTCCGGCCCGCTTCCGGGCCGTCGAGCCCGGTGGAGGACACCGATGGCATCGCAGAATGCAGCAAGGGCACGCAAGGTCGAGGTGATCGACGAGGTGAAGACGCGGATGGACGCGGCGTCGGCCTCCATCGTGAGCGAGTACCGCGGGCTCACCGTCGCCGAGATGGCCGAACTCCGAAACGCGCTGGCGGCCGCCGGCGGTAACTACAAGATCTTCAAGAACACGCTGGTGCGCCGGGCCATCGACGGCGGCGAGTACCAGTCCCTGTCGGAGTACCTGAACGGCCCGAGCGCACTCACCTTCGTCGACGGCGACGTCAGCGCGGTGGCCAAGGCGCTGCGGGACTTCTCGCGGGCCAACCCGCTGTTGGTGATCAAGGGCGGGCTGGCCGACGGGTCGCTCCTCTCGCCGGCCGACCTGGCGGCGCTCGCCGACCTGCCGCCGCGTGAGGTGCTGCTGGCCCGGCTGGCCGGCGCGCTGGCCGCCCCGATGCAGCAGATGGCGGGGCTCTTGAAGGCGCTGCCGCAGAACCTCGCCTACGGGATCGCGGCCCTCCGAGACCAGCGTGACCCGACGGGCGAGGCGAGGGCCGAGGCTGAGAGCGAGGAGGAGCCGGTGGCGGAGGCGGCGCCGGCCGACGAGGCTGCGCCGGCACGAGGAGGCAGCGCCGGCCGAGGAGGCAGCGACGGCGGAACCGGTGGAGGCCGCCGGGGAAGCCGATGGCGGTGCCGAGGCGGCGGCCAGCACCGAAGAGGCTTCGGAGTAGGCCCCAGCGGACGGCCCGGCCGGCACGAGCACGACCACCTCTTAGAAGATCAATAGACAAGACCGAGCGAAAGACCGAAAGAAGAAAGGAAGGCCAGGATGGCAACCCTGACCAAGGAAGAGATCCTCGACGGGATCGCCGATTTGTCGGTGATCCAACTGAGCGAGCTTTTGAAGGACTTCGAGGAGCGTTTTGGCGTGACGGCGGCGGCCCCCGTAGCCGTGGCTGCCGCGGCGGCTCCGGCGGGCGGCGGCGAGGCCGCGGCCGCAGAGGAGGAGAAGTCGGAGTTCGACGTCGTCCTCACCGACGCCGGCGACAAGAAGATCCAGGTGATCAAGGAGGTGCGCGCCCTCACCAGCCTGGGCCTCAAGGAGGCAAAGGACCTGGTCGAGGCCGCTCCCAAGCCGGTCCTCGAGAAGGTCAACAAGGAGGACGCCGACAAGGCGAAGGCGGCCCTCGAGGGCGCCGGCGCCACGGTCGCGATCCAGTAGTCCCGGCCTGGCCAGGTGGGCCCTGCGCCCACCTGGCCCCAGGACCAGGATCCTTGACTGCGGGGGAGGGCTTTCGTAGCCTGTCACCGACCCCGGGCACTGCCCGTTTGGCCGTTTTCGGCCAAGGGGTTGTATCCAGGCACGCCCCGCGATAAGATGCCGGGTTGCCGTGCGTCTCTGTGTGCCTGAATCGGTAATTCCCCGGTGTCGGCGCGCGCCCTGGCAGCCCTGATCCGTCGTCCCGTCCTCGTCCGTCTCTGATCCAAGCAGTACCCGCCCCCACCCGCCGCATTTCACCTGGGAGGAGTTGACCGTTGTCTTCACGGTCCCGTAGCCCTGAGCGCGTTTCGTTCGCCAACATCAATGAGGCTTTGCCGCTTCCTGATCTGATCTCGATCCAGCGCGACTCGTTTCAGTGGTTTCTCGATAAGGGCCTCGCCGAGGCCTTCAGCGACATCAGCCCCATCGAAGACTTCACCGGCCAGCTGAGCCTCGAGCTCGAGTTCGACCCGAGCGACGCCGACCTGCGCCCGCCGCCCAAGTTCTCGGTGGAGGAGTGCAAAGAGAAGGACATGACCTACGCGGCGCCCGTCTTCGTGCGCGCCCGCTTCCTCAACGCCACCACCGGTGAGATCAAGGAGCAGACGGTCTTCATGGGGGACTTCCCGATGATGACCGACCGCGGCACCTTCATCGTCAACGGCACCGAGCGTGTCGTCGTGTCCCAGCTGGTGCGCTCGCCCGGCGTGATCTTCCAGCCCGGCCGCGACGTCAAGACCGTCTTCACGGGGACCATCCACCCGTACCGGGGTGAGTGGATCGAGCTCGACATCGAGGCGAAGCCGGGCAAGGACGTCACCGCCGGATGCCGGGTCGCCCGCAAGCGCCGGCTGTCCCTGTTCGTGCTGCTGCGCGCCCTCGGGTACGGCGACGAGGCCTTCCTCGACCGCTTCGTGCGCCACTTCGACTTCCTCGAGGGCCAGTGGGAGAAGGAGCGCAACCTCGCACCGACGCGCGAAGAGGCGCTGCTCGAGATCTACAAGCGCGCCCGCCCGGGCGAGCCGCTCTCCGCCGAGGCGGCGCGGGTCTACTTCGAGAACGCCTTCTTCAACCCCAAGCGCTACGACTTGACCCGGGTCGGCCGTTACAAGCTCAACCGCAAGCTCGGCCCCGAGATCGACCGTTTGAGCGACCTCTTCGGGATCGAGATCGAGAAGCCGGCGCCGGACCAGTCGGTGCTCTCCCCCTCGGAGATCCTGGCGTCGGCCACCTACATGCTGCACCTGGCCCTGCACATGGCCGACGGCGAGTCGACCTACCGCATCGACGACCAGGACCACTTCGCCAACCGGCGCATCCGCTCGGTGGGCGAGCTGATCCAGAACCAGGTGCGGGTGGGGTTGAGCCGGATGGAGCGGGTCGTGCGCGAGCGCATGACGACCCAGGACGTCGAGGCCATCACACCGCAGACGCTGATCAACATCCGCCCGGTCGTGGCCGCGGTGAAGGAGTTCTTCGGGACCTCCCAGCTAAGCCAGTTCATGGACCAGAACAACCCGCTGTCGGGTCTGGCCCACAAGCGGCGCCTGTCGGCGCTCGGCCCAGGTGGCCTGTCGCGTGAGCGCGCCGGCTTCGAGGTCCGAGACGTCCACACCTCGCACTACGGCCGCATGTGCCCGATCGAGACGCCCGAGGGCCCGAACATCGGCCTGATCGGCGCCCTGGCCACCTACGCGCGGGTCAACGAGTACGGCTTCATCGAGACGCCGTACCGCACCGTGGTCGACGGCAAGGTCACCGACGCGGTCAGCTACTACGCCGCCGACGAGGAGGAAGAGCACGTCATCGCCCAGGCCAACGCGTCGGTGGACACCGACGGCCGCCTGATTGAGGACCGCGTCCTGGTGCGGCGCGGGCCGCAGGGCACGGGCGTGCGCGTGGGCGCCGTCGGTGGCTCCTACGGCACCACCTCAGAGATCGACTTCGTGCCGCCCTCCGAGGTGGACCTCATGGACGTCTCGCCGAAGCAGATCGTGTCGGTCTCGACCGCGCTGATCCCCTTCGTCGAGCACGACGACGCCAACCGGGCCCTCATGGGCGCCAACATGCAGAAGCAAGCCGTGCCCTTGGTGGTGCCCGAGGCGCCCTACATCGGCACGGGCGTCGAGGCCCGCGCGGCGCGCGACGCCGGCGACGTGCTGCTTGCCGAGGGCAACGGTACGGTCACCGAGATCAGCGGCGACACCATCACGGTCGAGTACGCCCCGGGACAGAAGGATCGCCTCGGGACGTCGTTGGGCCGCAAGGTCTACCGGCTCTCCAAGTTCCGGCGCTCCAACCAGAACACGTGCATCAACCACCGAACGCTGGTGGCCGAGGGTCAGTCGGTGTCGCCGGGCGACCTGTTGGCCGACGGCCCGTCGACGCACAACGGCGAGCTGGCGCTGGGCAAGAACCTGCTCGTCGCGTTCATGCCTTGGGAGGGCTACAACTACGAGGACGCCATCATCCTCTCGGAGCGCCTGGTGCGCGACGACGTGCTGACCTCCATTCACATCGAGGAGCACGAGGTCGACGCCCGCGACACCAAGCTGGGCGCCGAGGAGATCACGCGCGACATCCCGAACCTCTCAGAGGAGATCCTGGCCGACCTCGACGACCGCGGCATCATCCGCGTCGGCGCCGAGGTGGAGCCGGGCGACGTGTTGGTGGGCAAGGTCACCCCCAAGGGCGAGACCGAGCAGACGCCCGAGGAGCGACTCCTGCGAGCGATCTTCGGCGAGAAGGCGCGCGAGGTGCGTGACACGTCGCTCAAGGTGCCCCACGGCGAGTACGGCAAGGTCATTGACGTCCGGGTGTTCTCGCGTGAGGAGTCACACGAGCTGCCGCCCGGGGTCAACCAGCTGGTGCGCGTCTACGTGGCCCAGAAGCGCAAGATCTCCGAGGGCGACAAGCTCGCCGGCCGCCACGGCAACAAGGGCGTCATCTCCAAGATCCTCCCGGTCGAGGACATGCCCTATCTCTCCGACGGCACGCCGGTCGACATCATCTTGAACCCGCTCGGCGTGCCGAGCCGGATGAACGTGGGCCAGGTGCTCGAGTCGCACCTCGGCTACGCCGCCCGCCACGGCTGGGAGGGCGTCGAGGTCAACGAGGGCGTCGGCACCTCGGCCAAGGGCGACGGCGCGTCGCGCAAGACGCGGCCGCGCACCGAGCCGGCGGCCTGGGTCTCCACGCCGGTCTTCGACGGCGCCCACTGGGACGAGACCGAGGACGCCGGGGCGCACCCGACCATCAAGGCGGTCTTCGGGACGCTCAACACGGACTCGGCCAACGGCGACGTGCAGATCCACACCGACGGCAAGGCCACCTTGTACAACGGCCGGACCGGCGAGGCGTACGACAACCCGATCTCGGTCGGCTTCGTCTACATCCTGAAGCTCGCCCACCTGGTGGACGACAAGATCCACGCGCGCTCGACCGGCCCGTACTCCATGATCACCCAGCAGCCCCTGGGTGGGAAGGCGCAGTTCGGCGGCCAGCGCTTCGGTGAGATGGAGGTGTGGGCGCTCGAGGCATTCGGCGCCGCCTACGCGCTCCAGGAGCTGTTGACCATCAAGTCCGACGACGTCCTGGGCCGGGTCAAGGTCTACGAGGCGATCGTCAAGGGCGAGAACATCCCTGAGCCCGGTATCCCCGAGAGCTTCAAGGTCTTGATCAAAGAGATGCAGTCGTTGTGCCTGGACGTCGAGGTCCTGGCCGAGGACGGTCGCGAGATCGAGATGCACGAGCTGGACGAGGACGTGTTCCGCACCGCCGAGGAGCTGGGCATCGACATCAGCCGCAACGAGCGCGGCTCGGACGAAGAAGACGAGCGGCGCGCCGCAGAGAGGAGCTTCTCCTAATGGCTCTCGACGTGAACACCTTCGATCAGCTCCGCATCGGACTCGCCACCGGCGATTCCATCCGAGGCTGGTCCAACGGCGAGGTCAAGAAGCCGGAAACCATCAACTACCGCACGCTGCGCCCTGAGAAGGACGGCCTCTTCTGCGAGAAGATCTTCGGCCCGACCAAGGACTGGGAGTGCTACTGCGGCAAGTACAAGCGCGTCCGGTTCAAGGGCATCATCTGCGAGCGTTGCGGCGTCGAAGTCACCCGGTCCAAGGTCCGGCGCGACCGCATGGGGCACATCGAGCTGGCGGCCCCGGTCGTCCACATCTGGTACCTGCGCGGCACGCGGTCGTGGCTGGCCTACCTGCTGATGGGCACCGAGCCCCGCGAGGAGCTCAAGGCCAAGCAGCTCGAGAAGGTCATCTACTTCGCGGCCAACCTGGTCACATGGGTCGACGAGGAGAAGCGCCACCAGGACCTGCCGTCGCTCGAGAACGAGATGGCGGAGGAGATCGCGGACATCGAGAAGAAGCGCGACCTCGACATCGACCGCCGCTTCAAGGCGCTCGAGGACGAGCTCAAGGAGCTCGAGAAGGAAGGCGCGCCGCGACGCCGAGATCAAGGCGCGCCAGCGTGCCGTCGAGAAGGAGATCCAGTCGGCCCGCGAGCGCTCCCAGGAGGACATCGAGATCGCCCAGCGGTCACTCGACGAATTCCGCTCGCTGCACGGCCGCAAGATCATTGAGGACGAGATGCTCTGGCGCGAGCTGCGGCTCCGCTACGACGAGTACTTCGAGGGCGGCATGGGGGCGGAGTACATCCTCAAGCTGATCGACCGCATCGACCTCGACGCCGAAGAGATCAAGCTGCGCGACATGATCGACGCCAAGGACGGGCGCCGGCCGCTGTCCGCGCAGCGGCGCCAGAAGACGATCAAGCGGCTGAAGATCGTCACCGCCTTCAACCGGCGTGACGACCACGGCCGGCGCATCAACGACCCGCGCGCCATGATCCTCGAGGCCGTCCCGGTGATCCCGCCGGACCTGCGCCCGATGGTGCAGCTCGACGGTGGCCGCTTCGCGACCTCGGACCTGAACGACTTGTACCGGCGCGTGATCAACCGCAACAACCGCCTGAAGCGGCTGTTGGACCTCGGCGCGCCCGAGATCATCATCAACAACGAGAAGCGCATGCTCCAAGAGGCCGTCGACGCGTTGTTCGACAACGGCCGGCGCGGGCGCCCGGTGACGGGTCCGGGGAACCGGCCGCTGAAGTCGCTCTCGGACATGCTCAAGGGCAAGCAGGGCCGCTTCCGCCAGAACCTCTTGGGCAAGCGGGTCGACTACTCGGGCCGCTCGGTCATCGTGATCGGCCCCAACCTCAAGCTGCACCAGTGCGGCCTGCCCAAGCTCATGGCGTTGGAACTGTTCAAGCCCTTCGTGATGAAGCGGCTCGTGGACGCCGAGCTGGCCCAGAACATCAAGTCGGCCAAGCGCATGGTCGAGCGGCGCCGCCCCCAGGTGTGGGACGTGCTCGAGGGCGTCATCCGCGAGCACCCGGTGCTGCTGAACCGCGCGCCGACGCTGCACCGGCTCGGGATCCAGGCCTTCGAGCCGGTCCTCGTCGAGGGCAAGGCCATTCAGGTGCACCCGCTGGTGTGCACGGCCTTCAACGCCGACTTCGACGGCGACCAGATGGCCGTCCACCTGCCGCTGTCGGCCGAAGCACAGGCCGAGGCGCGGGTGCTGATGCTCTCGGCCAACAACATCCT